>JAGXGK010000015.1 GCA_024636785.1 Gammaproteobacteria bacterium | reverse complement strand
ATTTGACGATCAAATGAAAGCGGAATCATTTTCATCTGGTTATAGTCATAATCTTTGAATCGTGGCATCACTACCTTCCTTATATAACAACTACGATGGAAAGATTTTATCATATTTTGGGTTTTTCTACAGCTTCAACGTCGCCGGTAACCGGCATGCCGTAGCGGTGTTTCTTTTGTGATATTTAAGCACAAAAGAAACACCGCGAAGGTATGTCCGAGTTGACCGGCCTTGTTAGGTGTTTTCACTGGTACCACCCTTGAGCTTAACCCTCTTGTAAATTGGTCGCTTTCTTTGATTGTGAATAATGCCCAAGTAAACACGGCCGTTCTCAGTTCGTTCCATCAAAAACTCCTGATCAGCGAGATTTGCCCACTCTGTGCCAGGATCGAGGATAAAGGGAACAGGATGACCAGTTTGGTTATTGATGTTTATCATAAAAGGCTGTCGATATTTTTTTAGAAGTACGCCTAGAATATTGGTGGTGTAATAACCTGCGCAATGTGTAATCGTAGTTTTTCCAGTGCCAACATTGACAGCTCGAACAGCCACATATATTTTATCGTAGGTTGGCGCCTGATTCGGAAATATCTGCATCTCAGGGGTCACAGTGACCTTTACTCGCGGGCCAGACCTAACTGCGGCTACCACGTTCCACAGAAGAGCTAGAGATGCTACAGCTGCACCCCACCAAGCTGCATAATCACTAGGTGTAAAGTTACTCAGGTCTATAATCATGCGAACACCTAAAGTTTGAGCTAACTTGATGGAAAAACTGGGGTCGGAACACAGTATTTGCTAATATTAGCAAGTATTGTGATCTGACCCCAGTTTATTGAACCACGATCTAAATAGTTTTTACTCTGACTCCAAATATTGAAAACCTTTAAAAACACTGAGACGTGAAGATTTTTGTGAGCGCTGGTGAGCTAAAGAAATTCTCACCTTCCATTCCTCTCGAACTTTTTCAATCATTCTACTTTTCCATCTCGTGCGATCCCTAAGATCATTCTTATAAGTGCCTACCGCCTAGCTCAGCGGCGCGCGCCTTTGGCGCGTCCGCTAGAGCTGATTGTGTACGCCCAGCATGGGCATAACTAATGAGGTGAAAGACCTCTGTAGGAAGGCCACCATTCTTAGCAGTTTATGCCGTTATGAATATGTGAGGTCAGATGAAACATTATTGTTGATGCGCCAAGCTGCCGGATGAAGTTTGATCTGACCCACTTATTTGCAATCTGTTGTAAAAATGTAATTGGTAATTGGGATTTATACAATC
The DNA here is from genome assembly GCA_024636785.1 of Gammaproteobacteria bacterium. Lineage (GTDB taxonomy): Bacteria > Pseudomonadota > Gammaproteobacteria > SZUA-229 > SZUA-229 > LH-M37. The sequence goes on along the minus strand of JAGXGK010000015.1, from coordinate 203,069 downwards.
TGGTTTACAGGCTCAAAATTTTGTAGCTTTAGAAAAACCCTATTTAAACTATCAGAATGGTTGATTGCTACTTTCACATCCCAGATATCATTAATAAATCCAGAAAGCCTATTATTATAATCAGGCCCTATAGAAGCAGTCGATCCATCTCTTGGTACCAAATCATCCCTCAATCTTCTAATTCTACTTTTCCTAGCAAGATTAACTAAAAATTCTTTTGGGTTTTCAATTGTATCAACATCATTAGGTATGCGAATAGTTGGTATACCCAAAAAGTTAGAAAACTCTTCTCTATGTGCAAGTACCCAAGCCTCTACTTCCATTACTGCTACTCGAAATATCATATTTGGGCTGACTTTTGTCTTAAACCAACTATCAATAATTCTAGGTGGACAATTACATACCGAGTCTTGATCAGTTAATACCAAATAAGGGATCTTTTGGGCTGCATAATTAAATGCATTAATATTCTTCTTCAGATATCCATTCCCTTTTCTACCTAAACACACGTTAACACAAAAATTCGTATCAACCTGCTCTATGATTTTCCTTAAAACCACTTCACTTAACAGGTCTTCAACAGCAAGTGTAATATAAATACTATTCATCAAAAATATCTAGCTGCTCTATTCCTTCAGGAATAGTTCTCGGAAGAACAACTTCTCCTACAGATAGACCTGCATCAAGCAACGCCAAAATATCATCAACTTGGGCCGCTACTTCTGCGCTTGTACCTTCAGTACTAGGAGTTAGCAAACAAACTTCTCTACCATCAATACCTGCGTCACTGAGTAACGCTTCACTATGAGTACTCACAATAACTTGTCTTTTTCTTTGTCTCTGCATCCTATATATTAAGGGTGCTAACTTTGAAACTATCCCTGAATTTAAAGATAGCTCCGGCTCTTCTAGTAGCAATAATGAATCACTTTCAAGCAAAGACCAAAGTAATCCAATTAATCTAAGTGTTCCGTCAGAAAATTGATCCTCCCTCTGCCATCCTGCATTTGGTCTCCAATGTGAATGTAAGGCAGCGAGATGGGGTCTACCAGTTTCAGCATCTCGCTCAAATTTAAGTTGTTGTAACTGAGGCACGGCAACCTTAAGTGCATTTTCAATTTTAGAAAGTCTTGATTTTTGTGTTCTTGATGGACACTTAGCTACTCTTTCTAAAAAGCCCTGGCCAAATGGATCATCTTCTAAAGTGTAGCCTTTAAAAGAACTCGCATATCTTAATAATTGTGGCACAAGATGGAGATACGTAACTGACTGTAAATATTTTGGTATTTCACGGAATTCAGAATTCGTGTTTACCTGCTCTAGAAATGTTTGTTTTAATCTTTCCGGATCGCTTCTATCATTACTATCAGGTCGATTTAGTATCTGATTTCCATTTTTCCATACACGCTCATAATCTAACGTAGCTTGCCTATATCCTCTTGTTTCCTGCCGAATACCTATTGAGTATTTCCACAATGGCACATCATCAACTGCTTCTGATAATACTATTTCAATTTCAATTAAGGGATCTCTACGGGCAGCTAAGCTCCTAATTTTAGAAACACCACCTCTTTCCTTGACAGCCTTTTGTAGCCCCCCACCATCAGACTTAGCTATATCTCGTAAAAATCGAAACACATCTAATAAGTTAGATTTACCAGCAGCATTTGGCCCAACAATAAACACCCTGTCGCGTAAAGCCAAATCAAGCTTTCGAAAATTTCTCCAGTTTTTTAACGTTATTCTTGAAACTAACATTTCAGTATTTTTACCCTATAAGAAAATGTAAACTAACTTTTACTGCTAATATAGTCAATTGTTAAATATAATAGCACGTAGAGCACAATAAACGCAGAGCATTACACCGTGTTTCTCTTCATGCGCTAGCATGAAATAGAAAAGCGTTTTTAAAATCCCCATTCACCTTGCCGAGCACTTCAACGTTGGTAGGGTCACTTTGCCATGGATGGCAAAGTGAGGCCTGTCGAGCATGGATGCGAGTCAGGCCGACCCGTTGGCAACGTTGAAGTGCTCGGGAACCCCCAGCGCTTTTCTGGGGGCAAGGTGTTTGGCGGCGTTTTCTTTGGGTACTTTCTTTGTCGCTGTTGACAAAGAAAGTACCTCGCCCGTGGGTGCGAATACCCACTACCCACAAAGTTATGAGTTATGAAGAAGGCTTGGTATTTTACAAAAGCCCAAATGTAGATTTCATCCTTAGATTCGATAACGGTGCATCCATGCACCACTACTCCGGCCAAAAGCATGCCGCCGGCATGACGAATAAAATTACATGCCTCTCGCTAAATCCGCCTTAATATCCTCAATATCCTCCAGCCCCACAGCGACTCGAATCAAAGCATCTGAAATCCCCGCTTCCTGTTTTTGTTCGGGTGTTAACCGCCCATGCGTGGTCGTGGCCGGATGCGTGATCGTGGTTTTGGTGTCGCCCAGATTAGCGGTGATGGAAACCATCTTCGTGGCATCGATCAACTTCCAGCCCTCTTCCTTGCCACCGTTTAATTCAAAGGAGACCAGACCACCGAAACCGCTCTGCTGGCGTTTGGCCAGCATGTGCTGAGAATGGCTGGGCAGACCGGGATAATAGACTCGTTTCACGTTGGGCTGCTGTTCCAGCCATTCGGCCAGTGCCTGTGCATTTTCGCAATGGGCTTTCATGCGCAGTTGCAGTGTTTCCAGCCCTTTTAAAAACACCCAGGCGTTGAACGCGCTCATGGTGGGACCGGCGGAGCGCAAAAATCCGTAGACGCCGCCGCCGACTATTTCATGCGTGCCGCAGACTGCGCCACCCATGCAGCGACCCTGGCCGTCGATGTATTTGGTGGCGGAGTGAATAATGATGTCGGCACCCAGTGCCAGCGGTTGTTGCAGCGCGGGGGTGCACAGGCAGTTATCGACCACCAGCAGACAGTCTTTGCGGTGCGCGATTTCAGCGAGCGCTTTGATATCCACCAGATCGAGTAACGGGTTGGAGGGGGTTTCCAGAAACAGCAATCTGGTTTTGGGCGTGATCGCTGTTTCCCAGGCATTGAGGTCGGGCAGATCGACAAAGGTGGTGGCGATGCCGAGTTTGGCCATGAAGCTGGTGAACAGAACCGTGGTGGTGCCAAAGATGCTGCGCGAAGAGACGATGTGATCGCCCGCGCTCAACAGGCCGAGAAAGGTGCTGGTGATCGCCGACATGCCCGAGGCGGTGGCGACGCAGCGTTCAGCACCTTCCAGCGAGGCCAGGCGCTCTTCAAACGTGCGCACGGTGGGATTGGTGAAGCGCGAATAGATGTTGCCCGGCTGTTCACCGGAGAAACGGGCGGCGGCTTCGGCGGCGGAGGCGAAAACAAAACTCGAAGTCGGGAAGATGGGTTCGCCGTGTTCGCCTTCATGCGTGCGCACCTGCCCGGCACGCACCGCGCGTGTGGCAAAGCCGTCATTGCCGTCGTCTACATAATCGCTCATTTTTTTATTCCTCAATCATCACTTCAGTACCCGGCTCAACCAGCCTGAACAGTTCCACCACATCTTTATTCAGCATGCGGATGCAGCCTATCGATGCCGGTGTGCCGATGCTGTCTTCGTCGCTGGTACCGTGAATGTATATGTATCGCTGATAACTGTCTACATATCCGCCCTGATTTCTGCCCGGCTCCATGCCCTCCAGCCACATGATGCGGCTGGTGATAACGTCCTCGGGCAGCTCGACCCCGGCCTCGATACACTCTTCCAGATTGCCGTGCGGCATGCGGCCGATGAAGACTTCGTTGACCGGCATGGCACCGCCAATTTTATCCTTGATGCGATGCAGCCCTAATGGCGTCTGATTACTGTCATTGCGTGCACCGGTGCCATACTTTGAGGTTGAGACCGGATAGCGGTGCAGCTCCTGCCCGGCTTCATCTCGCAGGGTTAATAACTGGTCTTTGATGCTAATATGTATGGAGTTCATGGTTCTGCCTGTAAGTTAAAAATCCTGCGGGCGATTAGTATTACATAGTCAGCCCGTTAATCAATGCCAGGAGGCCGTCGGATTTAGGATGAATTGGCTGCGGAAGCGGGAGAGCGACCCAAATCTCCCTGATTTTTCGTTGCGTAGAATAACTATGCGCCTCAAAATCGGGAATAGTGTGCTCACTCTCCCACTCCCTCGCTTCAATCCCCCCTAAGCCCGACAGCCTCCTGGTCACTCCATAAAAGCTATAACACTGTCCACATTATTATGATTGATTTTTCACAATGCCTCAGCCATTACCCTTCAAAAGAATTCTCGCGCCGGGTAAAAGCGGCGATTGAACAGTGCGAGCGGAAATTGTTGCCGTTGGAGAGCGCCACTAACCAGGGCGGCTACGTCAGCGATGAAGCAATAACAGCCACCATATTACGGGTGACTGATCAGGACGGGCACATTCAGGTGCTGGCGGGTATTTTCTTTACCGAGATTGTGATCTGTTGCGGCTGCGGTGATGACCCCATGCTGGTCAACGCTTATGGTGAAATGCTGTTTTTAATCGACAAGTTAACGGCTGAAACAGAAATTAGAATTGTGCAGGAATGAGTTTTGATTATTGGAACACTACGGATAGAAAACACATTGTCCGCGAAAAACGCGAAAAGGTCAAAAAATTAATTAGTCCACAGATGAACGCAGATGAACGCGGATAAAAGCAATGCCGACCTGTGCGCCTGCGGCGCATAAACCATATATGCTTTTGTTTTTTTCGCGTCCTTCGCGGACATTTTTAAAGATTTTTCATTTCATCTGCGCTCATTCGAGAATCTCACAGCTCGACAGTTTCAGACGCACTTCTGTCTTCCACATCCTGTTTTGCGGCGTCGTTGCGTTTGTCCTGTAGTCGGCGGAAATATTTACTGTCAATATCATTGGTGATGTACTTGCCATCAAAGCAGGAGCAGTCAAATTCACTAAGCGTTTTATTGCCTTTGTTGACCGCTGCCACCAGGTCTTCCAGATCCTGATAAATCAGCCAGTCGGCACCGATCAGTTCGCCGATTTCTTCCACGGTGCGGTTATGGGCGACAAACTCTTCCGGTGCCGGCATGTCGATGCCATAGACATTGGGGTAACGCACCGGTGGCGCTGCTGAGGCCATATAAACTTTTTTCGCGCCCGCTTCGCGTGCCATCTGAATAATCTGTTTGGAGGTGGTGCCACGCACAATTGAATCATCGACCAGCAATACGTTTTTGCCCGAGAATTCCAGACCGATGGGGTTGAGTTTCTGGCGCACGGATTTCTTGCGCTCCTGCTGGCCCGGCATGATGAAGGTACGGCCAATGTAGCGATTTTTAATGAAGCCTTCGCGGTATTTCACATTAAGGTGATAGGCCACTTCCAGCGCGGTGCTGCGACTGGTATCGGGAATAGGAATGACCACATCGATGTCGTGATCGGGGCGCTCACGCAGGATTTTTTGCACCAGCGTTTTACCCATGCGCAAACGCGCCTTGTAGACCGAGACGTTATCAATAATGGAATCGGGCCGGGCGAAATAGACATACTCAAAAATGCACGGCACCAGCTTGGGATTTTCGGCGCATTGCTGGCTGTATAACTGGCAGTCCTGGTCAATGAAGACGGCTTCACCCGGTGCCAGATCGCGTACCAGCTCAAAACCCTGTGCCTGCAAGGCCACGCTTTCGGAGGCCACCATATATTCCACACCGGCTTTAGTTTCACGCTTGCCGTATACGACCGGGCGAATGCCGTTAGGATCACGAAAGGCCAGTATGCCCTTGCCTACGATCATGGCGATGACGGCGTAGCCGCCCCGGCAACGACGGTGCACGGCGGAGACGGCCTTGAAAATTGCATCGCGATCAAAAGCCGGTCTGGCCAGAGTGGCCAGTTCATGTGCGAACACATTGAGCAGCGCTTCGGTGTCAGATTCAGTATTGAGGTGGCGCAGATCTTCCATGAACAGCTCTTCTTTTAGCGCTTCGGTATTGGTGAGATTACCGTTGTGCGCCAGGGCAATGCCGTACGGGGAGTTAACGTAAAAGGGCTGCGCCTCCAGCGAGGATGAACAGCCGGCGGTGGGATAACGCACATGCGCGATACCCATGTTACCGATCAGCTTTTTGATGTGCTGACTGTAGAAAACATCACGCACCAGACCGTTTGCTTTGCGCATGTAAAAGCGGCCCTGATCACAGGTGACGATGCCGGCGGCATCCTGACCTCGATGCTGCAAAACAGACAGGGATTCGTACAGATCAATATTGACCGGTGAATGACTAACGATACCAGCGATACCACACATAATTATTTTATCGTCCCTCCGGAAGATAATATATTTTCCGGAAAATAGGGTTTTAACATAAGGGTGAGTTTTTCAAAGCGTCCCAGCAAATCCGATGACTGCCACCAGTCCTGTTCGGGCAGTGGCGTCATGCTGCCGACCACTACAAAGACCAGGATAATTAATATACCGCGCAGAAAACCAAAGAGCACGCCGAAGATACGATCAGCGCCCGACAGCCCTGTCTTTTTTACAAATTGGGCGACGATGAAATTCACCAGCGCACCGAACATCAGCGTAAGTATAAATAACAGACCAAAACCCAGCGCCAGACGCACCGCTTCGGATTCGATGTCCACGGGCAGAAGCGCGGCCAGACGGGGCGCAAAAGTGGCGGATATCCAGATCGCCATCAGCCAGGTGGTGAGCGATATGGCCTCTTTGACAAAGCCGCGCATCAAACTGAATAGCGCCGACAGAAAGATCACGAAAAGGATGATCACATCAACAACGGTCATGGTGCTCTGGTGTCTCCTGGAAAGAGGCTCATTATACGCATATGAATAAGCTGAATATACTCAAAAAACGCTCTGCCTTAGCTTGCATAGGTGTGATTGTCAGCGATGATTTTTCAGGGATGGCGGAGCATGAAGGCATCAATGTTTTTTTCAGCCTTAAGCTTCGCCTTGATTTTTTCCAGCTGAGCTATTTCCAGCTCGGGGCCGATAAAGACCCGGTAACTTTTCTCTCCGTTGCTGCGGCTACTTTCGAGATAAGCGGTATAGCCCTGTTTGCGCAGAGTGGTACGGAAGGCCAGAGCATTGTCTTCCTGACTGAAGGTGCCAACCTGTAATGTCCAGGACTGGATCGGCTCGGGCGGACCCTCACTGGCCAGATCCAGCGTTTCCCGTCTCGCATCCATCGGGGTTGGTATCACCGCAGGCTCGAGCTTCTCCTCTTCGACGATGGTGAACTGAGGTTTGGCGGGAATCTGTATGTTACGGTCATGGCGTGAACTATAACCATTGCCGTCCAGTAACGCCGGAAGCAGAATGACGCCCAGTGCCACCAGCACCACGGCACCTACCAGACGTTGTTGAAGTATTTTATCCATATTCCTAATTATGATTCAGCTTGATGATTTAGCATTGCCATTCGGGAGAAATAATCTATCGCTGCAGCGACTGTGTAAAAAGAGCCCAGGATAATAATTCTATCCTCAGGTTTTGCATCGCGTAGAGCCGCTTCAATGGCGGCTTGCACCGTTAACTCAGCGCAAAGTTTAACATCAGCGGGCGGCTGAGTAAGCCGCGCAGAGCTGTTTAATTTTTGCCTGATCTTTCCGGCCATGGTTGCAGCCGGTAAGCCCCTGGGATTTTCTTCCAGACCCGCACAATACCAGTCGTCGGCAATCGGCAGTAGCAATTCAATCACCTCATTGACAGGTTTGTCCGCCAGCATGGCCAGCACGATACGAGTCGAGCCTTCGATGCGCTGCGTCTGCAACTGCGCGACCAGCGAGGCCACGGCGTGCGGATTGTGCGCAACATCGACAATCACCTGCGGCTGCCGGTGCAGGGTTTCAAAGCGGCCGCGCAGGCGCGCTTGCTGCAAACCCCGGCGCATGTCTGCCGGGGTGATGGTCAGCTTTGATGCCACTCTTGATGCCATCGCCTGTAGCGCCAGAATCGCGGTGGCGGCATTGCCGAGCTGAAATTCACCGTGCAGCGCGGGTGCGGGTAGATCGTGAATATCACCCAGCGGGCTGATCAGGTTCCAGCTATCGGGCGATGAAGCTTCGATCCGGTAATGTTCTCCCAGCTGAAATAGCTGTGCTGATTTTTGCGCTGCCGCCTCCAGCAGTGTTGCCGGGGCGTCGCTCTCGCCGCAGATCACCGGTTTCTGCGCGCGCATGATACCGGCCTTTTCCAGGGCAATGGCTTCGCGGTTATCGCCCAGCCAGTCGGTGTGATCCAGCGCAATCGAGGTGATTACCGAAACATCCGGCTCCATGACATTCACCGCATCCAGCCTGCCGCCCAGACCGACCTCCATAATCACCAGATCAATGTCGGCGTGCATGAAAATATCAATCGCCGCCAGGGTACCGAATTCAAAATAGGTCAGCGTGACTTCACCCCGAGCCTGATCGATGCGCTCGAACGCCTGACATAAACGGTCATCATTGATATTTTCACCGTCGAGCGTGATGCGTTCGTTATAACTGATAATGTGCGGCGAGGTATAACAGCCCACCTTTAGACCCGCAGTGCGGGCCATCGCTGCCAGCAGGCTCACCACCGAACCTTTGCCATTGGTGCCCGCGACCATAATCAGTGGGCAGGTAAATTCGCGCGCCAGTCCCATGCGCTGCATAACCTCGACCACACGCTCCAGACCCAGATCGATTTCGACCGGATTAAGCGTTGCCTGCCATTCCAGCCAGGCGTTGAGGCTGTTAAATCTCATAACGGCGTTTTAGCGCAGAGGTCGCAGAGGAAATCATAAAAGGGTGGAAGATCGATAATAGAAGGAGACGAAATCAGCGGTTTTTGACTCACTTTCACATCGTAGCGACGATGCGAAAGTGAACCGGGCATAGGAGCCTGACCGAGAATAGCGTCTGTAGCGAGGAGCGGTGATTTTGAGTCAGATTTTTCGATCATTTGAGGCGAATAGTTGCGCTATTTAACGACCACTGAGCCGGGAGTTCAGGGGAACGGTCGTCAGACCGGCCCGCAGGGTGGAGGGCAGGAAGCCCGGAATATAATGATCGGGAAATATGACCAAAATCGCAGTTCCGCAGTAAGACTGTCTATCCTCTGTCAGGCTCCTAGCTAATAGACTGAGTGGCGGGGCGGTTTGATAGCATAAGACACAGACTGGCGATGCGATCACGCAGGTCGCGGCGATCGACGATCATATCAATCGCGCCATGATCCAGCAGAAACTCGCTGCGCTGGAAGCCTTCCGGCAACTGTTCACGCACGGTCTGCTCGATTACGCGCGGACCGGCAAAACCGATCAGGGCCTTGGGTTCAGCAATATTGACATCGCCCAGCATGGCGAAGCTCGCCGAGACACCGCCCATAGTCGGGTCGGTGAGTACGGAAATATAGGGCACTCTCTGCTTCGCCAGTTTGGCCAGTACCGCGCTGGTTTTCGCCATCTGCATCAGCGAATGCAACGCTTCCTGCATACGTGCACCGCCCGAAGCGGAAAAGCAGATGAAGGGGATGTTTTCCGCCAGCGACACATTCACGGCGCGGACAAATTTCTCACCGACGACCGAGCCCATGGAGCCGCCCATAAAACGGAAATCGAAAGCCGCCGCAACCACCTCGACACCTTTCACCTTGCCTTTCATGGTAATCAGCGCATCTTTTTCACCGGTGTTTTTCTGCGCGATCAGAAGGCGGTCTTTATATTTTTTAGAATCCTTGAACTTGTACTTATCAATGGGCATGAGATTATTGGCGATCTCTTCGCGCGGCGATTCATCCAGAAACAGATCCAGCCGACGACGTCCGAAAATGCGCATGTGCTGATTACACTTGGGACAGACATCCTGATTACGCTCTAACTCGGCACGGTATAGCACGGCGCTGCATGAGGTACATTTGGTCCACAGCCCTTCGGGCACGGTGCCTTTATTCGTCACTTCGGTACGAATTCGTGACGGCATTAATTTTTCAAACCAGCTCATGTGTTGGGTCCTCTCATGGTCACCCGATTGCGGCCCTTGCAGGCAAATTATACTTTTGTTCGGTTGCTGTCCATCGCTACACGCATGGATTGTAACAAAGCTGTTACATTTCTCGCAATTGTAGCCGTTTGTTCAGACTTATTGTCTTTTTGTGCGGCCATTTTATTGACAATGGCGCTGCCGACAATCACTGCATCGGCACAGTGCGAAACGCTGGCGGCGGTTTCGGCATTGCTGATGCCGAAACCGACGCCGATGGGCAGATCAATGTGCTTGCGAATCAGCGCCAGCCGCTCAGTTACGCCCGCCACATCCAGGGTGGCGGCACCGGTGACGCCTTTCAATGACACATAGTAGACAAAGCCGCTGGCCACGGCGGCGATTTTTTCCATGCGCGCTTCGGTGGTGGTCGGGGCGATCAGGAAAATCGGATCGAGCTGATGGGCGCGCAGGGCAGCGACATATTCATCAGCCTCTTCCGGCGGCATATCGACGGTGATGACACCATCGATGCCGTTTTCAGCGGCCTGTCGGGCAAAGGCTTCGTAGCCCATCACTTCGACAGGATTGAGGTAGCCCATTAAGACGATGGGTGTCTGCGTATCGGTTTGGCGAAACTGCCGGGCCGTTTCAAAGACACTGTGCAGGCTGGTATGAAATGCCAGCGAACGCTCGGCGGCCGCCTGTATCACCGGGCCGTCGGCCATGGGATCGGAGAACGGCGCGCCCAGTTCGATGATATCAGCGCCCGCTGCCACCATCGCATGCATCAGCGGCAGAGTCACTTCAGGGGCCGGATCGGCGGTCATCACATAGGGAATCAGGGCTTTTCTGGAGTCTGCACTCAGACGTTCAAAACAGGCTTGCAGACGACTCATAGTTCAATACCTTCCAGCCCAGCGACGGTATTGATGTCCTTGTCGCCGCGTCCCGATAAATTAACGATGATGGTTTGTTGCGGCGACATCCGCGCCGCCAGCTTGATGCCATAGGCCACGGCGTGACTGGATTCCAGCGCCGGAATGATACCTTCGATACGGGTTAGCTGATGAAAGGCTTTCAGCGCCTCTTCGTCGGTCACCGAATCGTAATTGACGCGGCCGATGTCTTTCAGCCAGGCGTGCTCGGGGCCGACGCCGGGGTAATCCAGACCGGCGGAGACCGAATGGGTTTCGATGATCTGGCCGTCGGCGTCTTCCATCAGATAGGTGCGGTTGCCGTGCAGCACGCCCGGTTTGCCGGCACATAAAGGTGCGGCATGATGGCCGGTTTCGATGCCCTCACCCGCCGCTTCGACGCCGTACATTTGCACCGACTCATCCGCCAGAAAGGGGTGGAACAGGCCGATGGCGTTTGAGCCGCCACCGATACAGGCCACCAGCGCATCGGGTAGTCGCCCGGTTTGTTGCTGTATCTGCTCGCGGGCTTCGCGACCGATGATGGCCTGAAAATCGCGCACCATGGCCGGATAAGGATGCGGCCCGGCCACCGTGCCGATAATATAAAAAGTGTCGTCAACATTGGTGACCCAGTCGCGCATGGCTTCGTTGAGCGCATCTTTCAGCGTTTTTGAACCCGAGGTCACCGGCACAACCGTGGCACCCAGCAACTTCATGCGATAGACATTGGGTGCCTGACGCACGATGTCTTCGGCGCCCATGTAAACCACGCACTCCATGCCAAAGCGGGCCGCGACCGTCGCGGTGGCCACGCCATGCTGACCGGCACCGGTTTCAGCAATGACGCGCTTTTTGCCCATGGCCTTGGCCAGCAGGGCCTGGCCGATGGTGTTATTGATTTTGTGCGCGCCGGTGTGATTGAGGTCTTCGCGCTTGAGATAAATTTGCGCACCGCCGGTCTCTCTGGACAGGCGTTCGGCGTGATACAGCGGGCTGGGGCGACCAACATAGTGCGCCAGATCGGCATCAAACTGCGCCTGAAAATCGGCGTCGCTCATCGAACTGTGATAAGCCTCTTTAAGCTCATCGAGTGCCTGCATCAGCGTTTCCGAGGCAAAGCAGCCGCCATACACGCCGAAGTGCCCGCGCTCATCGGGCATGCTGGAATAATCAATACTGTCTTTTTTGTCGCTCATTCTCGCCTGTGCCTGTTGGTTTCTCAGTTGGTTTCATTGATTTCACGATTCGCCTGTCTCACCCTGTTCATAAATGCCGTCACCAGCGCGGCATCCTTGATGCCCTTGTCGCTCTCCACGCCACTGCTGACATCAATGGCATAGGGGCGCACGATCCTGATCGCCTCGGCCACGTTGGTGGCATCAAGCCCGCCCGCCAGTATCAGTGGATAGCCCACATCAGCGGGAATCAGGCTCCATTCAAAACTCTCACCGCCACCCCCGGCTGCCCCCGGCGCATGGCCGTCCAGCAACAGGCCGCGGGCATCGTGATAGGCCTCGACCCGTTTCGGCACTACCGATTCACCCGCCATCCCCAATGCCTTGATATAGGGTCGGCCAAATTGACGGCAGTATTCGGCGCTCTCACTGCCGTGAAATTGCAACAGATCGACCGGCACCTGCGCCAGCACCTGCTGCACCGTTTCGGCATCAGCATCTTTGAACAGCGCCACACTGGTGACAAATGCCGGCAGACTGCGACAGATATCGGCGGCCTGACTGGCGCTAATAAAACGCGGACTTTTCGGGTAAAAAACCAGACCGATGGCATCCACGCCTTCGGCTGCCGCGTGCAGCGCATCTTCTGTTCGGGTAATTCCGCATACTTTAACACGCGTATAAGACATAGTTATCCTGTAGTTAAGCAAAGTTATCCTGCAGTTAAGCAAATCGCGGCAAAAAGCCAGTGGATGGCAGGTCATATTCCTGCGGGTATTGTACCGCAACCAGATACAGCCCCGCCGCCGCCGCAGTGGGTCCGGCCTGAGTCCGGTCTTTCAGTTTCAGCAGCTCCCCCATCCAGCTTACCGGCCGTTCACCCCTGCCGATCATCAGCAATGAACCGACTAGATTACGCACCATGTGGTGCAGAAAAGCATTGGCGCAGATGTCCAGATAAATATACTCACCTTCGCGGAATACGTGAACCGAATTCATGATCCGGTGCGCATGGCTGGCCTGACATTTGGATGATCGAAAGGCGGAAAAATCCTGTTCGCCCAGCAGCGCCTGCGCCGCTTCGTGCATGAGCGCGACATCCAGAGTATCGTAAATCCAGGTCACCTGTTTGCTGTGTATCGCGGTTCTGGCGAGGCGATTCAAAATCACATAGCGATAGCTGCGCCGGGTCGCGCTGAAGCGTGCGCTGAAATTTTCGTCGACTTTTTTCGCCCATATAATGCTGACATCTTCAGGCAGATGATTGTTCCCGCCCATCACCCAGGCCTTGAGCTCACGCTCGACGCTGGTATCAAAATGCGCCACCTGCGCCGTGGCATGCACCCCGGTATCGGTGCGCCCGGCACAGATCAGACTCACCGGATGCACCGCAATCCTGCTCAGCGCCTGCTGCACTTCATGCTGAACGGTGCGGGCATCGCGCGCCTGAATCTGCCAGCCATTAAAATGGCTGCCATTATATTCAATGCCGATAGCGATGCGTGATGTTGTCATTTTGAATTGTTCTGACTTGAATTTGTATATGGTGACTAAAACCTTTTTTCACCGCAGAGGCGCGGAGGCGCAGAGAAAAGCCGTAGTAGATTTATTCAAAAACCGATTGCTTACCTTAACGTTTACCATGCACAAGATTGATGTTAAATGATAAATAAAAAACAAAGGTTTCTCCGCGTCTCTGCGCCTCTGCGGTGAATGCTTTTGTTTAAATCTGCGCCCTCTGCGGTGAATATTTTTTTCTAAAATACCAATAAAAACGGCACCTATTTAAGATGCCGTTTTTATTTTAAACGATAAGCCCGTATTTTCGAAGCTTTAGGTTTAAGACTAACCTGCCTGCGCCATTAAATCTTCTGCCTCCTTCTTCTGCTCGGCATTGCCGCCTTCCACTACTTCTTCGAGGATATCGCGCGCGCCTTCATGGTCGCCCATATCCAGATAGGCCCTGGCCAGATCCAGCTTGGTATTGATTTCATCTGCATCCAATGGCTCTGTCAGATCCATGCCTCCCTGATCATCGTCATCCGAAAGATCATAGTCAGCGGCTTCGGCGGAAAGGTCAAACTCGCCCTCTTCGGTTTCCACGTCACCTTCTTCCGACATATCCAGACTGAAGTCCATGTCCAGCGCGTCATCTTTTTCTTCCGTCTTATTGACCGGTGTGACTTCGTCCGACATGTCCGTACTTAAATCCATGTCCAGCCCATCATCTTTTTCTTCCGTCTCGTTGACCGCTACGGCTTCTTCAGTTTCAGTTGCGGCATCCATGGGCATATCAAAATTCAGATCCGCTTCATCAGTTTCAGCTGAATCTTCCAGATCAAGCTCTGAAGCTTCAATATCGAGTGAAAATTCCTCTTCTTCGTCATCATCAAAGGAGAGTTCCGTGGCCACGTCCTCTGTCTCAGTTTCCTCAGTGGCTGCTTCACTCATATCGAACTCAAGCTCATCCAGCGCTTCAGGCTCTTCCAAATCTTCCAGAGCAGATGTTTCTGCCGGAGCTTCTTCTATAGCATCGGTTTCACTTAGATCAAATTCGAGTTCGTCGGGGGTCTCTTCCAGAGAGGGCAAATCGAAGTTATTCTCTTCGCTCGAATCATCCAGTGGTGCATCAAAGTCCATATCCAGCTCAGGTACACTTTCATCCGCGCCGCTGTCATCAATATCGCCCAGATCAAAATCCATGGGTTCAGGTGATTTGGGCATCAGGTCATTAATGTCCAGATCGATATCCAGATCGGCCTGCTGGAATACCTCGGCATCAGGACATAGCTCCTTGCCCATTGCCGCCACTTTGATCCAGGCAGGGCTCTCTTCATCACCCAGGCGCTGCTTCATCTCTACGCCCAGTTTCTCTAAGGCTTTGGCATTCTTGCTCGCAAAAAAGGTCTCTGCCAGCTTGACCCGGTATGAGTCCTTGTCCGGATACTCTGCAATCGCCGCTTCCAGCAGCTCTTCAGCCTGCTGATAAATCCCATAAGCCAGGTAGACATCGGCCTCTGCCAGCACATCATCCGGCTCCTCGGCCTGAAACTCATTCTCGCTGGTCACGTCGGAATCGGTATCGGAAGACAGAATCATGGTCGTTTCAGCATCAAACTCTTCTTCTTTAGACTCCGCTTCGGCCATGGAGGCTTTGACTTCTTCATCGCTCACTACCTCATCAATCGATTCAGCGTCAATAGTGTCAGCAACATCTTCCAGCGCATTTTCCTCGCTGACTGCGAAAGCCCTGCTATTGCCGGATTCTTCAGCTTCATCAGAGGCGTTATTGCGGCGACGCTTAACCAGATAGGCGAGAGCGCCAATAATCAGCAGCAGCAGCAACAGGCCAGCAAGCAGCATTCTGTTGTCGAGCAGGGTACCAATCAGGCTTGTGTCTTTTTTCTGGACATAGTCAGACTCAGCCGATGTCGCTTCGTCCATCATGAGCTCAGTATCCGGAGCGACCACCGCAACCGGCTCCGACGCTTCGTCTGTAAATACTGCTTCGCCGTCAGCAACAATCTCGGCGGCTTCATCTTCCGTCTCAGTCTTCAATGTATCCTGTGCTTTGATCTCCGCATCGATTTCCGTTACCGCTTTTTCATCAGCGACTTCCGCGGCTTGATCGACAGCGTTCATCTCTTCGGATGACATACCAACAGACTGAATTTCCGCCAGAGCGTCATCTTCGATGGACAGCAAGCTCTTCATCTTATCCACCTGCCGGCCTAAGGAGCTTACCTGCTTCTGCAGGTTCTCTTTTTCTACCCGTTCGGTCTCAATACGTTCACGCGCTAGTGCCAGTTGCTCACGCAACTCACTGGCACTCAGCTCGGATGGGTTTTTGCTTTCGTTCTCCGCGGAAGAACCGGTGCCGGCACTGACGATAGCGAGACGTGAATTATTACTGGTAGCGACGGTAGAGCCGGAATCCGGCTTGCTGCGATCATCATTAAGAGCGGAAGCCGGTTCGTCGCTGACCGAGGACTGCTGATATTCACGCCACATGGCATTCTGCTGGCGCACTATCGCCCGGGCTTCCTCGCTGCTGACCACCTTAATGTCGCCGGCATCGGGCGTGCGCAGAATATAACCCCGTTTAAGACCGTTGATGTTGTCATTAATGAACGCGCCCGGATTAGCCCGTAACAGCGCCAGCAGCATTTGCTGGGTGGAAACGGAGGCATCGGGCCTCATGCTGTTAGCCAGACTCCAGGCGGTATCTCCCTCCTGCACACGCCGTTCCGCCGGTGCGGCATAACTGCTCGACGGTGTGGATTTCGGCGCATAGGCTTCAGCAGCTATTGGCGCCGGAGCCGATGCGGCAGGGACGGAAGCACCGGTCGATGGAGCCCGGCTGTCCGCAGCCTGCATGGCAGGGCGGCCTGAAGCAGGTGCCGCCTGGCTGTCCCGGCGACCCATAAATACAGGCGGATCGAGCAGAATGGTGTATTCACGAATCAAATGGCCCTGAGGCCAATCGACTTCTAGGAGAAAATTCAGGAAGGGCTCACGAATAGGTTTAGGCGAAGTGACATCAACAAAGACATCACCATTTTCAACTCGAGTATCGAATTTCAGCGTGTTCAATACCATGGGGCGATCCAGTCCCGCGCGCAAAAATTCTTCCCGCGAACCCAGACTGATTAGCAACGATTCAGCTTCTTCGGGCGCTGCTGAAAGCAGATCTATACGAGCAGCAAGCTTTTGATTTAACGCCGAATTGACTTCAATTTCGCCCAGCCCCAGAGCAAATCCATGACTGGGAAGTAATATCGTCCCGAACGCTAAGGTAAAGATCAATTTACGCACTGCATTTCCCCTTTATTTGCTCTTTTCTCACAGGAACTCACCGCATTTCGTTCCTGGTCAACAGCTTTTATTGTTGTTATTCTAATCATGCACCTTAAGAAGACACATTAACTTTACTGGCCTAACTATAGGTTATAAATATTCTTTTATCAAAATTTCAGCAATTTGTACGCTATTTAATGCAGCGCCCTTCCTGACATTGTCCGAAACTACCCACATATCGACGCCCTTTTCATGAGAAATATCCTCACGAATACGCCCTACATAAACCGGGTCGCTGTTAACGCCTTCAGTCACTGCTGTGGGATAACCGCCATCCTTATGCTCATCCAGAACAGTCACGCCATCAGCCGCTGTCAGCAGTTCGAACACTCTTTCCACACTGACCTTGTCGCGCGTTTCAATGTGTATCGCTTCGGAATGGCCGTAGAAAACCGGCACACGCACTGCGGTGGGGTTGACCATAATGGCCTCATCTTCAAAAATCTTGCGTGTTTCCCAGACCATTTTCATCTCTTCCTTGGTGTAGCCGTTATCCATGAATACATCAATCTGCGGTAACGCATTAAAAGCGATCTGTTTGGGATAGACCTCGCATTTAGCCGGTTGCCCGTTCAGCAGCGCCGCCGTCTGATTGGCCAGCTCAGAGATCGCCTCCTTGCCGGTACCGGAAACCGCCTGATAGGTGGCAACGTTGATGCGGGTGATACCCACTGCATCATAAATTGGCTTCAGAGCCACCAGCATCTGAATGGTAGAGCAGTTAGGATTGGCGATGATGCCGTGTTTTTTGTAGCCCGCGATGGCGTGCGGATTGACTTCCGGCACCACCAGCGGAATCTCTTCGTCATAACGAAACTGCGAGGTGTTATCAATGACGACGCAACCGGCGGCAGCAGCGATCGGTGCATACTTTTCAGAAAGGGAGGCACCCGCGGAAAACAGGCCGATTTGTACTTTGGAAAAATCAAACTCCGCCAGATCGCTCACCACCAGCATTTTGTCGCCGAATTCGACGCGCTTGCCCGCCGAGCGACTGCTGGCCAGTGCATACACCTTGCCCACCGGGAAATTACGCTCAGCCAGAATGGATAGCATGGTTTCGCCTACAGCGCCGGTGGCGCCCACTATTGCAACATCAAATGTTTTACTCATAATTTTCCCCAATCTTAAATTTGTTGTTAAACCATGCTACTGAGGGATGGGAACCAAAACCCCTGCTCCCCGATGCACGCAAATGGTTTAAAAAATGCGTGCAGTATAGATAGATAATCAAAGCTCCGCCAGAACAGCCTCACCCATTTCCACGGTGCCAATCTGTCTGCCACCGGCCGTCATAATATCCGGTGTGCGCAGGCCCTTGTCGAGCACGCGCCCGACGGCGGCGTCAATCCTGTCGGCCAGCACTGGCTCATCCAGACTGTAACGCAACATCATCGCCACCGATAAAATGGTGGCCAACGGATTGGCCACGCCCTTGCCGGCGATATCCGGCGCCGAGCCGTGAATCGGCTCGTACATGCCCTTGCTGTTAGCATCCAGTGAGGCCGAGGGCAGCATGCCGATTGAACCGGTGAGCATGGCTGCGGCATCGGAAAGAATATCACCAAACATGTTTTTGGTAACCATGACATCAAACTGTTTCGGCCATTTCACCAGCTGCATGGCGGCGTTATCGACATACATGTGGCTGAGCTCGACTTCGTCGTATTCCGCGCCGACATTCTTCACCACTTCGCGCCACAGTTCGGAGACTTCCAGCACATTAGCCTTATCCACTGAACACAGTTGCTTGCCACGCTTCATGGCGATATCAAAGGCAACACGAGCAATGCGATCTATTTCCGGTTCGCTATAAACCAGCGTATTAAATCCTTCGCGCTCGCCGTCGGCATTAGTGCGGATGCCGCGCGGCTCACCGAAATAGATGCCGCCGGTCAGCTCGCGCACAATCATGATATCCAGGCCGGAAACCACGTCGGCTTTTAATGAGGAGGCCTCGGCCAGCTGGGGATATAAAATCGCGGGGCGCAAATTGGCGAACAGACCCAGCTCGGAGCGCAAACCCAGCAGACCCCGTTCGGGGCGCAGCTCTCTGGGCAGATTTTCGTACTGTGGGCCGCCAACCGCGCCCAGCAAAATGGCATCGGCCTGTTTCACCAGCGCCAGGGTTTCATCAGGCAACGGCTTGCCCGCGGCATCGTAACCGGCACCGCCCACGGGCGCTTCGCTCAATTCCACATCGAGGCCTTCGCTCTTTAGATGCTCCAGCACCTTAACCGCTTCAGCGATAATCTCTACGCCAATGCCGTCACCCGGCAGAACTGCAATTTTTTTATTCATATCTAACCCGGTTTTCCTGTTGGTTTGTCTATACTGCGCACATTAAGGCGCCCAATAAAATCAATCAATTATACGTTAATAACAATCTACTGTCTGTCAGCGGGAGAATGGATTGGTGGTTTTCTCCACCGAGAATACCGCCTCATCGCCTGCTCCGCGCGCTTTGTCGTCAACCTCTGTTGCCGCGCTCTTCTGTTTATCCCGGCCATCCATATCGGTACAGGCCGCGATCTCAAGGTGCGCCTTTTCAGCCGGCACCGTCAGCAACTCAAACTTACGCCGGTAAGGCTGGTAGCCTTCGCCTGGCCCCAGCTTGAGCGAAGCTTCCACCCGCAGGTAATAAATCTGCGCTTCGGCAACCTCTAAATCGTGCTCGACCGCAGGGGTGTTGCCCTCGGTCGCCGCCAGCCTTACGGTGTATTTTCCCGGCGACAGCGTCAGCCGCTTATACTGGCCATTTTTTATCTCGAAGCTTTTGCTGCCAGCAACGCTCACCGCCGGCGAGAGCATCATATTCGCGGTTTTGGACGGTCGATATATATAGACTACCGAAGCGTTTTCTGCCGAAGGCGCGACTGGAACAAATACCGACGGGCCAGCCGCGCAGCCGACCAGCAGCGCCCCGACAAAAACACCGAGCCAGTTAAGCGGATGCTTCATTGGACCGCGCTACTAAAACAACCACGGCGTCTCCTGGCTTCTCTTTTTCTCATAGGCTTTGATCTCATCCGCATGCTGCAACGTCAGGGCGATGTCATCCAGACCGTGCAGCAAACAGTGTTTGCGAAACGCATCCACTTCAAATTTAACCAGCGCATAGCCTTCCATAGTGAGGGTCTGCGTTTCCAGATCGATGGTGATTTCAAAACCCGGCTTTTGCGCGATGGCCTTAAAAATGAAATCGATCGTTTCGGCGTCGAGCACCATCGGCAACAGGCCGTTCTTGAAACTATTATTGAAAAAGATGTCGGCAAAGCTGGGAGCCAGCACCGCGCGAAAACCAAAATCCTCCAGCGCCCAGACCGCATGTTCGCGCGAGGAACCGCAGCCGAAGTTTTCTCTGGCGACCAGAATGGTCGCCTTATCAAACGGCGGCTGATTCAGCACAAAATCCGGATTGGCTCGGCGCGTGGCATTATCAATATCCGGGCCGCCCTTATCCAGATAACGCCAGTCGTCAAATGCATTGGGGCCGAAACCGGTCCGCTTGATCGATTTCAAAAACTGTTTCGGAATAATCGCATCGGTATCGACATTGGCTCGATCCATGGGTGCAACGATACCGGTGTGCTGTGTAAATGCCTGCATAATTCTTTACCTGTTATGGCTCAGCGCGAAAACGATGCGTCTCTGCGCTAAAAACTCAATTTAATTTATAACTACTAATCTATATCGGCAAAATGCCCCGCGATGGCCGCCGCTGCCGCCATCGCCGGACTTACCAGATGGGTGCGCCCGCCGGCACCCTGACGGCCTTCAAAGTTGCGGTTTGAAGTGGAGGCACAACGCTCACCCGGCTCCAGCCGGTCAGCATTCATAGCCAGACACATAGAGCAGCCCGGCTCGCGCCATTCAAAACCGGCAGCGAGGAAAATCTTATCCAGCCCCTCTTTTTCCGCCTGCTGTTTCACCAACCCCGAACCCGGCACCACCATCGCCAGCTTCACATTCGCCGCCACCTGCTTGCCTGCCGCGACTTTGGCCGCGGCGCGCAGATCTTCGATGCGCGAATTGGTACAGGAGCCGATGAAGACTTTATCAACAGCAATGTCTTTAATCGGCGTACCCGCTTTCAGATCCATATAGGTCAGCGCCTTGCGCATGCCCTCGGCCTTGACGCTGTCGCTTTCCTGATCAGGATCGGGCACGACATCATCAATTGCCACCACCATTTCCGGTGAGGTGCCCCAGGTGACCTGCGGCCTGATGGCGGCAGCATCAAGATGAATTGTCTTGTCGAATTTCGCACCGGCATCGGAATGCAGATCCTGCCATTCGGCTACCGCCTGATCCCAGAGCTTCGCCTTCGGCGCGTAGGGTCGGCCTTTCACATAGTCAATGGTAGTGGCATCGACGGCCACCATACCGGCGCGGGCACCGGCTTCGATGGCCATGTTGCACACCGTCATGCGCCCTTCCATGCTGAGCGCGTGGATCGCCTCGCCACCGAATTCGATAGCATAACCGGTGCCACCGGCGGTGCCGAGCTCGCCGATAATCGCCAGCACGATGTCTTTTGCGGTGACACCATCAGCGGCCTTGCCATCAACACTGACCAGCATGTTTTTACTTTTATTCTGCAACAGGCACTGGGTCGCCAGTACGTGCTCGACTTCGGAGGTGCCGATGCCGAAAGCCAGCGCACCGAAGGCGCCGTGGGTGGAGGTGTGCGAATCACCGCAGACCACGGTCATGCCCGGCAGGGTCGCGCCCTGCTCCGGACCGATGACATGGACAATGCCCTGGCGGATGTCGGACATGACAAATTCATTGAGGCCAAATTCCTGACAGTTACTGTCCAGCGTCTGCACCTGCAAACGCGCCACCGGATCTTCGATACCGGCGCTGCGGTCGGTGGTCGGTACGTTGTGATCAGGCACTGCCATCACCGAATCCGCGCGCCAGGGTTTACGCCCGGCGATGCGCAACCCTTCAAAGGCCTGCGGCGAAGTCACCTCGTGCACCAGATGTCGGTCGATGTACAGCAGGGCGGTACCATCGTCTTCACTGCGCACCACGTGTGCATCCCACAATTTGTCGTATAAAGTTTTAGCGCTCATCGGATTCACTCTTAGCTGTCGGCGTTCGTTTTTCACACACGTGAAATATCTTGAGGATGAGATTAGCCCCAAATCATCAATAACACAAATTCATTATTTTTATAATATTCATTCCATATTGTTATATGATAATGCGCATGGACATCCAGAACATTCGCGCTTTTCTTGCCGTCAGTGAAACCGCCTCCTTCTCGCGCGCTGGCGAACGCCTGCACCTGACCCAGCCCGCCATCAGTAAACGCATCCAGGCCATGGAACTGTTTCTCGACATCAAGCTGTTCGACCGCATCGGCAAGAGCGTGCAGCTCACCGAAGCCGGGCAGGCACTCATCCCTGGCTATCGACGCATTCTCGACGAGCTCGAAGAGAGCGAGCGCATCATCAGCAACCTGCGCCAGACCACCCGTGGCCACCTGCGCTTCGCCACCAGCCATCACATCGGCCTGCATCGCCTGCCTGCGGTGCTGCGGCAGTTTTCCCGGCAATATCCCGAGGTCGATCTGGAGCTGCAATTCATGGATTCCGAACAGGCCTGCCAGCAGGTATTGCACGGCGAGATCGAACTCGGCATCGTCACCCTGCCCAGCCAGCCCGATGCCCGGCTGACGCTGCAAACGATCTGGCACGACCCCATGCACTGCGTGGTGGCCGCTGATCATCCGCTGGCGTCAAAAGAAAAAGTTAGTCGCAAACAGCTGCTGCAACAGCCTTCGATTCTGCCCTCGAGCGACACCTATACCCGCGCTCTGATCAACCGCGCCCTGCAACTCGATGAGCACAGCAATATCTTGATGGAGACCAATTATCTGGAAACCATCAAGGCCATGGTCGAAACCGGACTGGGCTGGGGCGTGATTCCCGACTCCATGCTCGATGCGTCACTGAAAATTGTAGCGGTCAAAACCGGCAAAATGCAGCGCGAGCTGGGCGTGGTATTCCACAAAGCCAGAACCCGTTCCAGCCCGGCGAATGCTTTATTGGAGATACTCAACGGCAACCATACCTGAACCCGGAAGGATCAATTACATCAACGCACAATTCGAAAGCGCTGCCCTTTTATAGTGCAATGCAGAAACAAAACTATTTACCTCGCTCACACACATCCGATACCGTGCTTTGTGTTGTATGACATTAATGCTACGATCATTTTAATTTCACATTTTGAATAACTGTTTTCTATACTTTTAAATAGCTAGACGAACTCACTCGGATTGACGGAGTCACTTAGTAAATGAACTGGAACAATGCTGTAGAACAATCGGTGGAACTGCGTCACTGGTTTCACCGTCATCCCGAACTCACCTGGGAAGAACAACACACGGCAGCGCGTATCCGTGAGCAACTCAGTGCATGGCAAATCCCCTGGCGTGCCTGTGCTGAACACGGCACCGTTGCGATGCTGGCACCTCAGGCGGCCGGTGAGCATATCGCCTTTCGTGCTGACATGGATGCCTTGCCCATCACCGAAAAACTGACCCTCGATTACTGCTCGGACGAACCCGGCAAAATGCACGCCTGTGGCCATGACGGGCACATGGCCGCGCTGCTGGGTGCTGCCGTCTGGTTCAAGCAACAGGAGGCGCAACTGCAAGGGCCGATCACACTGCTGTTTCAGCCCGCCGAAGAAGGCGGCCACGGCGCAAAAAAAATGATTGCAGAGGGTGCGCTGGACGGTGTCGACAGCATCTTCGGCTGGCATAACTGGCCGGCGCTTAGGGCCGGTCAGGCTGTCTGCCCCGATGGCGCGGTGATGTCCGGCAACGGCACTTTCCACATGACTATCCAGGGCCGCGGCGGGCATGCTTCACAACCCGAAGCCGCGCGCGATCCGGTACTCGCCGCCGCCGCCATTACACTTAACTTACAGCAGATCGTCAGCCGGCGACTGCCACCGCAAGCAGCGGCGGTGGTCAGCGTCACCTCAATTCTCGCCGACAGCAATGTAACGGTTATTCCCGACAACGTTCGCCTGGAAGGCAGCATTCGTATCTCCGATCCGCGCTGGCGCACGCTGATGAACGAACTGATTGTAGAGATCGCCCACAACACCGCGCACACCTATGGCGTTACCGCCGAGGTCGAAATTCGCTCGCGTTATGAAGCCACCGTCAATCACCCCGAGGAGGCACACCGCTACCGTCAGGCACTGCAACAGGAGCTGGGCGAGCATTATCTGGACTCCGATCTGCTGCTGCCGATCATGGCATCGGAAGATTTCAGCTACTATCTGAATGAGATACCGGGCGCTTTCGCCCTCATCGGCATGGCCGAGGAGGCAGCGGCGGGCACGGCCTATCAGGCCCCCTGCCACAGCCCCGAGTATCACTTCAATGACCGGATTATTGAATCGGTCATGCGGGTTTTCTGTCGATTAGCCGGTGTTTCGACACCTGCCACCAAATAACTAATGTTACTGTAATAGCTGCTTAGGGATCCGGAACATACT
Organism: Gammaproteobacteria bacterium; assembly: GCA_024636785.1. GTDB lineage: Bacteria > Pseudomonadota > Gammaproteobacteria > SZUA-229 > SZUA-229 > LH-M37. The sequence goes on along the minus strand of JAGXGK010000015.1, from coordinate 178,636 downwards.
AATGTACTTGGATCGCGCCCGGATTTGGGTCATATTTGGTTGCGCTGATTGAGCAAAACCGCAGGCGTAGCAGGGCTACGGCGAGGATTTTGCGATTGAGGAGCGGCCAAAGATGGCCTGAAGACGGGATGCGTGATGGTATATTAGTATTTTCCGGGTCCCTTAGTAACGACACGACTGTAACGACCATTAATCAAGAGGAGTATTTTATGGACTGGTTTGAAACCTATGAATCCGACATCCGCGCTTACTGCCGGGCTTATCCCGCAGTTTTTGTGAGCGCCCGCAATGCGCGCCAGACCGATGAAAACGGCAAGGAGTACATCGACTTTTTCGCCGGTGCCGGGGTCCTCAATTTTGGTCATAACCATCCGAAATTAAAACAGGCCGTGATCGAATATATGCAGGCCGATGGTGTGCTGCATACTCTGGATATGATGACCTCCGTCAAACGCGAGTTCATCAAGGGCTTTGTCGAAACCATTCTCAAGCCACGCAACATGGACTACAAATTACAGTTCATGGGCCCCACCGGCACCAACGCCGTGGAAGCGGCACTGAAGCTGGCCCGCCGCGTGACCGGGCGCAGCGATGTGGTGGCCTTCAGTCAGGGTTTTCATGGCATGACGCTGGGTGCCCTCGCCTGCACCGCCAATGAATATTTTCGTAATGCCGCCGGCGCGCCGTTGTGCAAAGTTTCTCACTGGCCTTTCGATACCAATGAGGGCGGCGGCGTGCAAAGCCTGAAAACCCTCAGAGCCTTATATGAAAACTCTTCGGGGGGTGCCGAGAAACCGGCCGCGTTTATCGTGGAATCACTACAGGCCGAAGGTGGCGTCAATGCCGCCAGCACCGAATGGTTGCAGGAACTCCAGCAGCTCGCCCGCGATCTGGGCGCATTGCTCATAGTCGACGATATCCAGTCGGGCTGTGGCCGTACCGGTCGCTATTTCAGTTTTGAAGAAAGCGGCATCGACCCTGACATCGTCACTCTGGCCAAAGGCATCGGCGGGCTGGGCACCCCGCTGGCTATGAACCTGGTCAAACCGGAACACGACAAACACTGGCAGCCGGGCGAACACACCGGCACCTTCCGGGGACAGAGCATCTCCTTCGTTGCCGGTCGAGAAGCTTTGCGCTTTTTTGAAGACGACACTCTGCTCGCGGACACCCGCCGCAAAGGCGAAATAATGGCTGAGCATCTGGCTGGCATCGCCGAAAAATTCAGTAGTCGGGGATTCACTGCCCGCGGCGTAGGCATGATGCAGGCACTGGATACCGGTGACGGCACGCTGGCCAAAGCCATTGCCCGCGACTGTTTTGATCATGGCATGTTGTTCGGCCCCTGCGGCGTCGGCGGCTCGGTCATCAAACTGATCCCGCCCTTAACCATTCCCGACAATGATCTGAATGAAGGTCTGGCGATTCTCAGCGCCGCCGTCGACCGCCAGATGGAGGCCTAAGCCATGCTTGAAAGAGACGACATGACCTTTCCATTTTCGGAATATCAGCGCCGTATCAGCGAGCTGCGCGAACGCATGTCACAGCGCCTGCTGGATGCGGTGATTATTTCGGATGCTGAAAACATCATGTACCTGACCGACTACCAGACCACCGGCTACTCCTTTTTTCAGGCGCTGGTGGTGCCGCTCGAAAGTGAGCCGTTTATGGTCACACGTAAGCTGGAAGAGTCGAACGTGTTCGCCCGTACCTGGGTCGAAATATCCCGGCCCTATCCCGATACCGGCGATGCCATCCAGATGCTGGTCACCTCCCTGATCGAATTTGGCCTGGCTACCAAAACCATCGGCTATGAACGCAACTCCTATTATTTTACCGCCTATCATCAGGACTATTTTCATACCTCTTTTACCAACAACCGTCTGATGGACTGCTTCGGCATTGTCGAACAGAGTCGGGTGCACAAATCAGCGGTGGAAATGGAGGTCATGCAGAAAGCCGCCATCGCCACCAAAGCCGGCATGCAGGCCGGCATCGATGCCGCACAGGCAGGGGTGACTGAAAATGAAATCGGCGCGGCCATCTGTCAGGCCATGTTCTCCGCCGGCGGTGAAATTCCGGCGGTCATGCCCTATGTCACCTCCGGTCCGCGCAGTATGATCGGTCACGCCTCCTGGGAAGGACGGGTAGTTCAGCCCGGCGAGCATGTGTTTCTGGAAATCGCCGGCTGTTATCGCCGCTACCACACCGCCATGATGCGCACCGTAGTCTGCGGAGAACTCAGTGACAGCATGCACAAATCACAGGAGTTGATGAAGACGGCACTCAGGCATGTTCGCGAAGAACTGCGCCCCGGCCTGACGGTTTCCGACGTCGACAAAATGCTGCGCAACATCATCAGCGACAACGATGTCGGCGCCAGACTGATTACCCGTTCGGGTTACTCCATTGGCATCGCCTTTCCCCCCAGCTGGGATGAAGGTTACATCATGAGCCTGTATCAGGGCTCATCGCACGTCCTGGAGCCGGGCATGACCTTTCACGTCATCCCCTGGATGTGGGGCATTGATGGCGACAAGTCATGCGGCATCTCCGATACCTTCTACATCACCGACCACGGCTGCGGCTCATTCTTTCACGATGTAGAACAGAACTTTACCGTTAAAGCCGATCAGGGCGCGGCAATCAATACCAGTCTGATCGCCACCAGCGATAAAAAAAGCTCCAAAAACAAACCCGACCTATCCAAAAAAAGCGCTAACGAATAAAGAGGCCCCATGTATATAGCAACGAATCCCACCACGGGTAGCGAGTTACACCGTTTCGAAACACTTGACGATAATAGCCTTAAACAGTGCATCGAAACTTCTGCACAGGCCTATGCACACTGGCGAAAAACCGATTTTTCCGAGCGCGCCGAGCTGTTAAGAAAGGTTGCAGAATTAATGCGCAGCGATAAAGAGCATCTTGCCCAACTGATGACGCAGGAGATGGGCAAGCCCATTAATGAGGCTCGCGGGGAAGTCGAAAAATCCGCCAGCTGCGCCGAGCACTATGCCGAACACGGCGCGGAATATCTGGCCTCCAGAACCCTGCCTTCCGATGCCACCCACAGCTACGTCCAGCATCTGCCGCTGGGACCGGTGCTGGGCATTCTGCCCTGGAACGCCCCTTTCTGGCTGGCGTTCCGATTTTGCGCCCCGGCGATAATGGCGGGCAATACCTGCCTGATGAAACACGATTCACATGTACCCGCCTGCGGTGAAGCCATTGCGGAGCTGTTTGTAAAAGCCGGTGCTCCGGCAGGGCTGATGCAGAATATTCGCATCGAAAATGAACAGACTAAACTGGTGCTGGAACATGATGCCGTACAGGGCGTTTCCTTAACCGGTTCCAGCGCCGCCGGAAGTCAGGTGGCTTCGCTGGCCGCGCGACAGATTAAACCTGCGGTACTGGAACTGGGCGGCTCAGACCCCAGCCTGGTTCTGGCCGATGCCGATCTCGACAGCGCGGCACAAACACTGGCTCTATCGCGCATCATCAATGCCGGTCAGTCCTGCATCGCCGCCAAACGCATCATCGTAGAAGCGCCGGTTTATGACGCCTTTATCGAGCGTTTTCACAAGCATCTGGCCGGCCTGAAAATGGGTGATCCCGCCGAAGAAACAACCCAGGTTGGCCCCATTGCGCGCGCTGACCTGCGCGATGCATTGCACCGTCAGGTCAGCACCACCATCGAACAGGGCGCACGCTGCCTGCTGGGCGGAGAGATGCCCGAAGGCCCCGGTTACTTTTATCCGGTAACCCTGCTGGTAGACGTCACCCCGGAAATGCAGGTCTCCTGCGAAGAGACCTTTGGCCCCATCGCCGTGGTGATAAAAGCGGATTCCGCCGAACACGCTCTGGCCATTGCCAATGACACACCTTATGGTCTGGCCTCATCCATCTGGAGCGCGGATGTCGCGAAAGCCGAAAAGATGGCGCGCGATATCGAAGCGGGACAGGTGACCATTAACGGCCTGGTAAAAACAGATCCACGCCTGCCCAGTGGCGGCATTAAACGCTCCGGTTACGGACGCGAGCTGGGACCACACGGCATTCTCGAATTTGTGAATGTGCAGCAGGTTTGGGTGGGACCTAAAAAAGATTAGCTGAACGTGGGTGGATGTTGATAAAGACGAAAACCTGTATCCGCAGATGCACACAGATAAAAGCGAAAGCTATATCCGCGAAAAAGGCAAAAGAAAAAATAATAATTGAAAAAGATTTTTTGGCGTCCTTGGCGTTTTTTGCGGATTAAAGCATTTGTTTTTCTCTGCGGCCTCTGCGGTAAAAGCTTTAAATCATTCACACTTAATCAGCCGCCAGCAGGTCACTAAGGGTGCTGGCGTCGATTAGCAGCTCGCCCTCTTTTTTGCCTTTGCCGTAGACGTTGTTGGCCAGTTGCTGTTTTTTCGCCTGCATGGCGAGGATTTTCTCTTCCACCGTGCCTTCGGTGATCAGTTTGTAGACGAACACCGGTTTCTGCTGGCCGATGCGGTGGGCGCGGTCGGTGGCCTGCATTTCCACTGCCGGGTTCCACCACGGGTCGTAGTGGATGACGGTGTCGGCTTCGGTGAGGTTGAGGCCGACACCGCCCGCCTTGAGGCTGATGAGAAAAAGGTTCACCTCGCCGCTACGGAAGGTTTCGATTGCTTCGTCGCGTTTGCGGGTCTGGCCGGTGAGTTTGGTGTAGGCGATATTCTCGCCCTGCAGCGCCTCTTCGATCAGGCTCAGCATGGAGGTGAACTGGGAAAACAACAAGATGCGTCGGCCCTCGTCGAGCATCTCCGGCAGCAGCTCCATCAGCATCGCCAGCTTGGCCGAAGCAATGGGCTTGCCGGTTTTTACGCCGCCGGTTCCCGCGGGCAGCAGGCGCGGATCACAGCAGACCTGACGCAGTTTCAGCAGGGCGTCGAGGATGGTGATGTGGCTACGCGCCAGCCCCTTCCGGGCGATGGCGTCGCGCACCTTTTTCTCCATGCTCAGGCGGATGCTTTCATATAACGCGGCCTGCCTGCCCTCGATAGGGACGGTGCGCAGCAGCTCACTCTTCGGCGGCAGTTCGCTGGCGACAACCTCCTTGGTACGACGCAGCATGAAGGGGGCGGTGCGCTGGGTAAGGCGTTTGAGCTTGTCGTTGTCGCCCTGTTTTTCGATGGGGGTGCGGTAGTGGCGAACGAAGCTCTTCTGGTCACCGAGAAAACCGGGCAGCAGAAAATCGAACTGCGCCCACAGCTCGCCCAGATGGTTTTCCATGGGCGTGCCAGTGAGGCAGAGACGGTGTTTGGCCTGCAACTCACGCACCAGTTGCGCGGCCTGGGAGCGGGGATTTTTGATCTGCTGCGCCTCGTCGAGAATCAAATAGTGCCACGACTTCGCCAGCAGCACCTCGTGGTCACGCGGCAGTAGCGGATAGGTGGTGAGAATAATGTCGTAGTTGTCCAGCGTGGCGAAGTGTTCGCTGCGCTCGGGGCCGTGCAGCACCAGCACCTTCAGTCCCGGCGTAAACTGCGCCGCCTCGCGCCGCCAGTTGCCCATCAGGCTTGTGGGGGCAACGATCAGGCTGGGGTGTTTCATCCGCCCTGCACGCTTTTCGATGGCCAGATGCGCCAGCGCCTGCACGGTTTTGCCCAGCCCCATATCATCGGCGAGAATGCCCGCCAGCTGGTACTTGCGTAGAAACTGTAACCAGTCGAGGCCCTGCTGCTGGTAACCGCGCAGTGTGCCCTTGAAGGTGGTGGGTACCTTGGCTGGCTTGATGCCTTCGAAATTACGCAGCCGCCGCGCCAGTGCTTGCAGAGTCGCGCCGCCGCGCACACGGGTCTCGCCCAGCTCCAGCAGGCGCGGCGCGTCGAGGCGTGACAGGCGCAGGCTCTCGCCGCCCTGCCCGCCGCGATCATAGAGATCAACAATGGTCTGCAACACCGGTTCGATCTGGCTTGCCGCCACAGTTATATAGCGACCGTCACCGGCATCGAGATAGAGAATTTCAGGCAGCTCGCCGGTTTGGTAATCGGCCAGCAGCTCACTCACCAGCGGCAGTAGCGGCAGCTTCTTGCCCTCCACTTCCAGATCAAAACGCAGGCCGAACCAGTCGTTCTCCGAGGCATCCACCTCGGCGTCCACCGCTTCGGCATGGCTCAGAATGAACGGGCTTTCTGGCGCCGGTTCGACCACCCAGCCCCGCGCCTCAAGGCGCGGCACGGCGGTATCGAGAAAATCGAACCAGTCATTCAGGGCCGTCTGGCGTCCGGGCGTAGCGCTGCTGTGCAGGATAAATTGCCCCGGCTGCTCCATCGCGATTACCGCCGTTTCATTGAGCAGTGTGGCGCGGGCAGCGGCTTCAGCTTCAAAGTCGCGATGGATGTGCAGCAGCCGATCTTCCTTCTCGCAGGTGATCACCGGCGCCGGGTTGGTCGGGTTGATCTGCTTCTTACCATAGCGAAAAGCCAGGCTCATGGCCGCTTCGAATGGCCGCTCGGGATTGAAATGCAGGGACAGATGCGCAACTGGCGGCTCATGCAGCTCATCCACCTGCACCGGTTCCGGTGTCGGCAGTTCGGGATGGTGCAATGCCAGCTGATGGCTGATCCGCCGGGCCTCGCTCGCGCTGACCGGTGGCGCCTTCGCCAGCAGGGCGATTTTGTCCGCAGTGATGCCAGGCAGCAGTTGCAGTTCACCCACGGCAGAATGTTCAGGGTCGATATAACAGGGCGGATTGACCGGCAACATCTGTCCGTCTTCCGCCAGCTCAAGCCCCAACTGATACTGATCACCCTTTTTCGTCCAGACCAGTATCGCCTCGCGCTCGCCGGAGAGCTGCAAAGGTGTGGCGCGCTCCTCGCCCCAGAAAGCCCGGCCGCTCTCCACCATCAGCATCAACGCGGTATGGCCGGTGACACCGCTCAAGATGGTGTCGCCACTCCAGAGATTGAGTCTGGTGACCTTGAGTAGCGCTACAATATCCTCGTCCAGCGGCTGCATATAGCGTGGTGTGCTGTAGTGGTTGGTGAGCGTCGAGAGGGTAACCTGACGGCCTTTGCCCCACTCACCATTGCGCTTGCGTTTGGCGATGCTGAAAGCCACTCTTATACCGTTTCCCTGACGCCGCGCAGGCGAGAGGTGATAGAGCAGTTTCTCCTCTGCTATTAGCTCTACCTTCTCACCCTGACCGGTAAAATGGCCGAGCCACTGCTCGAAATCGCCGGAGGAGACTTTCCCGGTCGACTCCATTTCCGCTTTCCAGGCAAGGCAGGCGGCTACGACATGCTTGCAGTTGTAGTCCATCGGGCAGTCGCAAAATCCGCTGATCTCCAGACTCTGACGGCTCTGTTTGAGGATGATTTCCTGTCCATAGAGACTGCTGCCGCGGGCGGTGCTTATCAGCGTGAGGCGACCGAATCCGTCATCACGGGTTTCGACAATGTCGGCGCGCCCCTGAATGAAATAATCACGGCCGCGTTCATAAGCCCCGTAGCCACATTTTTTTATCAGCAGCTGGGCAGTCATTAATTTAAAATCGATTTGCAATGTGGACTCGCGATACGGACAGTATGTGAAAAAGAGGCGCAGATTTTACGCTGCCTACTGCTTCAGGTAAAAGATAAAAGGCAGTCTGCGCTCATTCTGATAGAAGAATCGATTTAATTTCCGCCAAATCACACTCCACACCCTACAGCTGTCATCCGCTTTAAACTAAAATGCCCCTTTAATTGATCATAAATAATTGATCATAAATAATTGATCATAAAAACCTCAATCCATTGAAAACCGTTAAAAGTTTGAACAAGAACGATTGGATGTTGCCATACTCTGGAAGTTCAAAATAATACCTGACCTGATTTTGGGAGTGTTAGATGAAATTTATAAGACTATTATTGATGACGCTACTGCCGGCCATATCGAGCCAGGCCTGGTCGGCCGAATTGTTTGATCTTGGCTTTGGCAACTTTGAAGAAGAGCTGGTGTTAGCGCGTGACGACGACAAGCAAGGGGTATTTGTATTCTTTGAAATGGATGACTGCCCGTTTTGTCAGCGTATGCAGGAAACCATCCTGCTTGAACCCGAAGTCATCGCCTATTTTCGTGAGCATTTCAATAATTACACTTTCGATATTCTAGGTGGCAGCCCGGTGGTTGATTTTGACGGCACCGAATACGACACCGGCAAAGAGATGGCTGAAAAAAAATATCGGGTCAGAGCCACGCCGGTAATGATCATCTTTGACCTGGAAGGCAAGCCGGTAGCGCGCTTTACCGGTCCGACCAGAAGCAAGGAAGAGCTGATAATGTTCGGTGAATATGCCGTCAGCGGCAGTTACAAAGAGATGCCGTTTACCCGCTACAAACGCGCTCAGTCCAAATAACCGAACAGTGAACCCTCCGCTATGAAACGATTTACTCTGGTTAGCCTGACCTGCCTGATGAGCGTATTCAGCGTTCAGGCAGAGGAAACCGAACCTTTGCCGACACCATTGACCCTGGAGTATGTGCTTGAGCAGCCCGCTCACATGAGTCCATCTTTTTTACGCCAGCAGGCGAGCATATTACAGGCGCAGGCACAACAGATGGAAGTCACCGCGCAGGACAGCCTGAATTTTGATTTGCAGGGACGACTGGGCAAACGGGAGTTTCGAAACGAGGATCAGGATTACAATCTCGCCGCTTTACACATGGGCCTGCCGCTGTATGACTTCGGGCGCACGGCTGCCAGCGAACAGGCCTGGACGCTGGATGCCAAAGCCAATGAGTATCGACTGGAATCGATTGAACAACAGTTTCGCCTGGATCTGATGCGCGCCTACTTTAATGTTCTACTCACCGAAATGCGTTACCGCGTTGAAAACGAAGCCATGGCCATCGCTTACGTCACTCTGGATAAAATTCGTGAAGCCCATGAACTCGGCCTGGCATCAGATACCGAGCTCTACGAGAATGAAGAAAACTATCAGAAAGTGCTGCTAAAACGCCAGCGGGCACTCACCGATTTACGCCGACTGCCGATGCTGCTGGTAAACGCGATGGGACGCACCGATGCTATTCTTCCCGACCTGACACTGCCGGAATTAACCGGTCCGCCTGAAGCTTTATTAGAGCTGGAAGATTATCTGCGTCTAGCGCTCGATAATAACCCGGACATACTGGCCGCAAAACAGGCGTACGATGCCAGCCAGTATCGCGTAGAAAGTGCCCAGGCCGGTGCCCGTCCGGTAATCCGTGCCGATGCCTGGGTGGGTCAGTTATCGAGTTATCCGGAGGAACGTGAAGGCCACTGGCAGGCTCAGGTTTCGATCGACTTTCCTTTATACGATGGCGGCCTGAGCAAGTCCCGAGTGGATCGTGAACGCGCACAACGCCTCGAAACCCGTGCCGGGGTTTTCGAAATCGAACAGCAGATTCGTGAAAAAATAATGAACCTGTACTTTCAGCTAGAGTTGCTGGCGGTCGAGAAGCGGGCCGTGGAAGCGAGCCAGACCGCAGCGGATTACAACCTGGATTACAAACGCGCCATCTATGAAAATGAACAACAGACCGACCTGGGCAATGCCATGGTGCGCATTACCCAAACGGATTACGATGTCCTCGAGTTCAATTTAAAACGTGCCCTGCTATGGGCAAAAATGCAGGCGCTAACCGGAATACAAAACCTGGCCGAACAACAAAAACAGGCATCGGAGTAACACATTATGAAAAAAATCACATTGTTAATGGCGGCATCACTGCTCGCATTTAATCTCCACGCCGATGAAGTAAAAGTAGGTGCGCTGGTAACAGGCCAGGTCACTCAGCTAAAGGTAAAAACCGGCCAGCAGGTGAAAGCTGGCGAGTTGGTATTAAAAATTGACGATCGTCGTTATCAGGCAGAACTGAAAGCCCTGGCAGCAGAAGTTAATTATCGCAAAGCTGCACTGGAAGACACTAAAATTGAATACGAACAGACACTGGACATGTACGACCGCACCGTCATCGCCCGCCGACCCCTGGAACGTGCCAAACGTGATCTGGAACTGGCTGAGCAGGCCTTAATAAAAGCCCAGGGCGAGCTTGAAATGCACCAGGCCTGGCTGGATTATTTTTATGTAAAAGCACCGGTTAACGGGGTGATCAAATCATTATCCGTGACGCAGGGCTCGACCGTGTTCAATGAAAATGAAGCGCTGTTTAGTCTGGAATCACAATAGCGATTAAGGCATTCACCGCAGAGTTAAGGCATGGTTGATTAAGGCGTACGCAATAGTCTGGTGATAGGTGCAAGGCGTTATGCAGCCACGCAGTTTGAATAAAAATAATAACTTAACGATAGTCCGCGAAGAACGCCAAGGACGCGAAAAAGTCAAAAAAATATCTTAGAGTTTTGTTTGGCGTCGTTTAGCTGTGTACATTCCTCCAATGCCAACGAACTTATCTGTATCAACATTCTGCGAAAGGGAACGCCATGGATGACTCGCAGCATTATTTAACTGCCACAGAAAAGTTTGATTCAGAACGTCTGTATTCTGCCTTATGGGTAAAAGCACAAGCACTTACAGAGGGCGATAAAGAACGCCCAAAGGCTAGTACGGTAGCCCAATGTTCAGATTAATGGGTCATACAAGCTTTTGGGCGTGCGACTGGGATTTTATGGCTTTTTTGGAGTCGTATAAGGGACTTCTTTCTGGAACGATTCCCAGATAGTATCGTACCCTACGTAACCCTTTTCATTTGCCTCTTTCTGACGTGTTGTCAAAAAGCGTGATTTACCTTCAGGAACTTTTGGTCTGGTTGCAGGTGCGTGTCCGCTCATGAGTAACCTCTTGCTAAAAATCGTGATGGCCACTACAAGAAATTGCACTTTAAAACTATCACGATATATTACGTAATTTTACATCTTTTTGGAGCAGAATCGCAATAGAAGACTTCTATAATTTTTTTAACCTGGCATTCATATTTCTAATAACGATAATTATCACAAGAGAATCGACATCTTTGGCTTCGTCCTGCGTTTTACGTGATTTTCAATTAGAAAGCCGCGTCTATTCAGTCTATACGTTATAATCACAGACTATATTTACAGTTCATTAATGTAAACAAATTCCTGGAGGAAAAAGTTTTGGCATCTAATAAAGCACGAGTCCACTTCACACTTGCTGGTTATCATTTTAACCCCGATGACATCACTCGCTTGCTTGGCATAGAGCCCACCTCAGTCGATAGTGCCGGTACCAGAAGCGGACTGGATAAACCCGCGATTAGCTCATGGGAATTATCGACAGATACTGTCACGACGGAAAATGGCACTGATGAGGTCGATGTTTATAAGTTGACTGAAATCATTCTTAAGCAACTTGAACCAGTCAAGGAAGGAATTCTGCAAGTGTGTAAAAGCCACAACCTGTCGCCCAGAATTGGCGTGGTACTAACCTTATCGGTTGATAAGGATGAAACCTGTCCGGATGTAGGCTTCGGTGCCAGAATGGTTAAATTTCTGGCAGAGATCGGGGCGTTTATTAATATAGATTATCAGCTTTCAGAACGAATTTGATATTGTATTAACTATTTTTTTGTCTTTCCAGTAGTTAGCCTTGTTCCATAAAATCCATCGCACGCCACCTCGCGGATCCTCAACATCACCTTTATATCTTGGCATAACATGCACGTGCAAATGGTGAACACTCTGCCCAGCAGTCTCACCAACATTAATCCCGATATTGTAACCATCTGGTGCGAACTCTTTATCTAAAATAACTTTAGCCTTCTGAATAGCCTTGCCAATAGCGAGCATCTCGTCTTCTGTAGCTTCAAAAAAAGAGGCAAAATGCCGCTTCGGAACTATCAATGTGTGTCCAGGAGTCGCGGGGTAAGTATCCAGAAAAGTTATTGTATATTCACATTCTCCTAGAACTCTCTCATCCCTGAACTTGCAAAAAATGCATTCATTACTCATGGCAGTCAGTTGAGCGACAAGGATTGCACCTTACTCAACTGCTCTTCGCAGTGTTTTAGGCACAATGGTTGAAGGACGTGCGGAAAACATTCGATAATCAATTCAAATTCATCTGCGACTTCGTCAGCAAGCACTGAATTATTTGTTAATTCAGCGAGCACACCTTGTGCCGTTGCTTTATTGACCCGGCATAATACTGCCAGGTGAAAAGGAAGTTGTTGTTCCATGCATACCGTTAATGCCGTCTCATAGGCTCTAATTGCTTCTTCCAGACGTTCTGGGTTTTCTTCGGACTCGCCCAAATGATGCAGTACTGCGCCACGGTTATTATGAGTGGTGGTTAATTCGAGAGCGTAATCATCTGCATCGAACTCTGCAAGTGCATTCTTATAAGCTACAACCGACTTTTGGAAAGTGCGGTTACCTTTGAGAAGACGTCCATATGTATGAAAAGTCACGCCCAGTTGAAACATTACCGAAGCCCATTGTTGCGGCGTCTCTTTTCGGGAATATTCCAATAACGCAGCAGAATAAGCATCAATGGAATTTTTCAATGCTTTTGAGTCAGACTCCTGCCTGCCCAGCGCCTGCAGGGCAGAACCCAGATTAGATTGCGTAGCAGCCCAGTCTAGCGGTGAATCTTCCTGGCCAAACACTTCCAGTGCATGGTTAAAGCATGCGATTGCCTTGTTAAACAAATCGGCATTCCTTTGTTGCTGACCAAGTGCCGATAATATATTACCAAGGCTATTCTGTGTTGCAGCCCAATCTAAAGGTGATTGCTGACGAATTTCCTCAGTCAATGTAGCTTCAAGCACATTGCACGCATTTGTGAACACATTGGCACTGTAACGATGTTGCTCAAAATTACCGCGCGTATAAATAAAATTATCCGGCACGGTCACCCTGTTATCAGCATTAGCGCTCGTGGCTTCATCATCAGAAACCAGAGACTTATAGTGTTCAACTGCTTTTTCCAGCGCTTTATTGTCTGGATAAAAAATATAATTATTTGAGAATTTCATTGATATCCGGATCCGCGCCTACTGCACCACCAAGGTCGATTTCTTCATCAGTTGCTTCACGTATGTTCAGTACCTCCAACGTGAAAATAACATCTCTACCACACAGCGGATTATTGCCATCGACGGTTAATGTTTTGTCATCAAAGCGAGTGACGATAAAATTTCTGGGCTCACCTTTCTCACTTTCCATGGTAATGGTCATACCGATTTCCCGATATTCCTCCGGGACATTTTCGATATTATCGGTAAACACCAGCGATTCATCTCTCTCACCATATAATAGTCTGGTGTCAACCGGCACTTCGATGACATCACCCACCTTTTTACCATCCAGCTCCTTAGTCACCTGTTCTGACAGAACATCGTTCACACCATGAACATAACCCAGAGAATAATCAATGGTAACAAGTACGTCGCCGGTTTTTTTATCGATGACCTTATAACTTAGTTCAACGAATTTTTCGTTTTGTATTATATCTGACATAACTAGAATAGCCTGCTTTATATAAATCTATCTTAGAACAATGTAGCACCAAAGATTCTTATCTTGTCATTTTCATAACCCAGCACCAATCTGCCCAGCCATTCACTTCCATCCTTGCTATTTCTCTGTTTATACAGAACAGTCACATATTCACCACGACGAATGATACCAAGATATTCATAATCTTCAGACAGGTTTTTCGCCAGGTCGCTTCTTGCAAACTGCTTACCCATTTCTATTTCATTAGCACCCATTTGCAGAGCAGTTGAAAAATTACGGGTGAAAGCACCGTAGTTTTTTTCATTCGAGTATTTGACAAGGTCTGCCCACATCGGGTTTGCCAGCGCTAAAATCTCTTCATCTGTTTTTTCAATAATATTCATTAAACAAGCCCCATCAAAAAACACAATGTTTTTCAATATTGTTCACAGCGGTGATTATTCCACTCTTATATAATAATAAAAAAAGGACCAACACTAAACATGCCGGTCCCTTTTTTTACACAACCAGGTTAACGTAAATATTGTTAGCCTGTTTGTAGCAAAATAAAGCCTTTATTTGCTTATTCCTCGTTCTCACCTACCAGATGGTAACAAGGCGCTTTTTCCATTGTGTACTCACCAGTTTTACGATCACGATGAGAAACTGTCAATACATGCCAGTTTTCATCATCCAGCTTCATCGCATCACCACGGTAGTAGTAACCAGGCCAACGTGTCTCCTTACGGAACAACGTATGCTGGAACACGCTCTCAGAAGTACGGAAACGGTGCTTCAGTTCCCATGCACGCAGTAGTTCATGGATATCTTCAGCAGCGACTTTTTCCAGATCTTCCTCAAAAATCTTCATTTTCTTAAGACCGATCTGGAGTAGCTTTTCGTTGGTCATGTAGTTCACACCAAAACCACCACAGTACTCGTCCATCATCTTCTGCAGACGATCAAGCCCCTGACGTGGGTTGATGTAATTAGGGTTAACACTACCCCCAACAATTTCGTTACGACCTACAGTATATGTTTCCATTGGTTTGTAGATTTCTTTTTTACGGTTTTCAATCTGTTGCTCGGAAACACGAATGCCCTTCGCTTTGCCATCATCAATATATTGACAGGCAGCTTTAGCAGCCAGACGACCTTCCGTGAAAGAGCCCGATGAGAACGCATGAGGTGTACCACCTACCGCATCACCTGCGCCAAACAGGCCTTCGACTGAGGTCATACGGTTGTAGCCCCAAAAATATTCATCTGGAGACACATCTTCCGGACCTGAGCACCATGCACCACAACCTGTTGCATGCGAACCCATTACATACGGCTCAGAAGTTGTTAATTCAGGGTTTTCGTATTTAGGATCAACGTCAGTTGCAGCCCAAAGTACTGCCTGACCAACAGTCATACCCAGGAAGTTGTGCCAGCCAATCTCTTCAAGATGAGGGTCCTGGAAGGCTTCCATAGTGACCATGTGGATCGGACCACGACCGGCATTTACTTCTGAAATAAATGCATGGTTACGCAAACAGGTCGGTATTGGTTTGTGGGATAAATGCTGACCTTCCGTATCCAGATACTCTTTACCTACCATTTCAGTTAGAGCCGGGAACCACTTGGATTCATACTCTTCACCCAGACAGTTTTGCGTATAAGTCTTGAGGTGCAGGAAGTATGCGCCTACAGGACCGTAACCATCCTTGAATCGGGCCAGTACGATACGGTTTTCCATTTGAGTCATCTTCGCGCCTGCATCGATCATAAGACCATACGCAGACCCGGATGACCATGGTGCGTACCAGACACGACCCGCACCTTCACCAACTGAACGCGGCTTGAAGATATTGGATGCACCACCGGCGCCACAGATTACGGTTTTGGACTTGAATACATGGTAGTTACCAGTACGTACATTGAAGCCTACAGCACCCGCGACACGGTTCTCTTTGGCGTCATCCATCAGCAGATGGGTTACGCAGATACGGTTAAACACTTTGTCTGCTGATTTTTTCGCTGCTTCTGCAACAATCGGCTTATATGATTCACCGTGAATCATGATCTGCCAACGCCCTTCACGCAGGTATGCACCTGTCTCAGGGTTTTTCATCAGTGGCAGACCCCAGTCTTCAAACTGATGTACAGCGGAGTCAACGTGACGCGCCATATCGAAGGCGAGATCTTCACGAACCATACCCATCAGATCCATACGAGCATAACGGACGTGATCTTCTGGATTGTTCTCACCCCAGCGTGTACCCATGTAACAGTTGATAGCATAAAGACCCTGAGCTACCGCACCGGAACGATCGATATTTGCTTTTTCTGCAATGACAATTTTCTTATCCTTGCCCCAATATCTTGCTTCGAAAGCCGCACCAGTACCGCCTAAACCAGCGCCAACGACCAGAACGTCAATATCGTCTTCAATAATTGTTTTGTATCCCATCAGTAATATACTCCCGCTTTCAGTGTCAGCCCATTGGACTCGAGCGTGTGGAGACCACCTTCATCGAGACGAATGTATTTAGGTTCGTTGTACAGCAGATGGCTATCGCGCATCTCCTTGCTAGGAACAGGCTCATCAGCAAGCTGAGGAATAAATTCGCCCCATGGCTTGGTTGTGATAGGCGCCAGCAGCTCCATGTCTTTTTTACCGTTGCGGAACTTGATGCGCCAGGCAATGGTGCCTTTTTCTTCATCACGAAGTACACGTACCGAATGACCCAGTGGCGCAAAATCGGCGTAGCCACGTACATCAATTGCCTGGTGAGGGCAGGCCTTTACACAGGAATAACATTCCCAGCACATGTTAGGTTCAATGTTATAAGCACGTCTCAGTGTTTTATCGATGTGCATGATGTCGGATGGACAAATATCTACGCATTGCCCACAACCATCACAACGAGTCATATATACAAAAGTTGGCATAATATTTCTCTTTATTTTAAAGTTAATTTAGTTATGTGAGTATTAGTAGTGGTTTGGTTTCTCACGCTTAATACCAAGCCCCATATAGGGTGGAGTCTTGCCCATATACTCAGGGATATCGGGAAATCTTTTCTGTACAGCAGGATCGGTCAAATCATACTCTTCAGGTAAATTCTCTCTGGAGCCATCCGCTCTGGTAACTTTTTTCTGAAAAGCTGCCGCTGGCTTGAAGAACATATGCGCAAACTTGGACCACAGTACGCCGCCAAAAAGCACCGTACTTGACACGATAAACAAAGCGAAGGCTATGGTTGATGCCATAGAAACACCTTGTGACTGTAGAAAGGACCAGATCAATCCGAAAGTTGAGGTTGCGAGCAGTGAGAGAATAAACAAATCTGCACGTTCCAGACGATTCCATGGCAGGCCCTCCGCAGAGACATCAACCCGGATAAAAAACCAGAACCAGTAACCACCAACAGCCAGCATGAGCGCACCTATATGCCAGAGTAGTGGCAGGATGCCCGGCATGGATGATCCAGGAGCTGAATAGCCAAAAATCATAATGACGGTAGTAACAACAAATATAATGAAACCGTACATGGTCAAAAGATGTGAAAATCTACGTCTTACGTTACAGAATTCAGAAGAAGTTAATACTTCGCTTGCTACCGTTGAAATAGCAATACTTGCTTTTTCTCCAGTACCCACTGCCCGTTTCGCATTCGCCTTCGCCTTTTCCGCATTTTCGAAAAAGTACCGCGCGCTTTTTTTGTGAATCATGTCAAGTATTGTGCCACCTATAACCAGCAGCACCATCAAAATGAGATACCCCTGCATTATATTGGGTGGTATAGATGCCGAAAGCTCGGCAAAAGGATTGTTCGTGAACATTGGGATTATCCTCTAAAAAATTATCGTTATTGAATTATTGGGCGATAGGTTATCTTTAAAATGAGCAAATGTCGAGCATAGTAATACTAAGCCCCCTATACAAAAAAGTTATACCCCCTTTTTACGTGTGCATCTGTCGTTGTAGCATATGATTCAGCCTACGCGACGTTGAGGTGCGCCACATCCAGAACAACCCGAACCACCCTCTCAGTAAGGGGGGGTAATCTACGCCAAAGCCAGCTGGGGCGATATGAAGCGGTATTCGCTGGCGCGACTGACCAGGCTGCTTCGATACCGCAAAGGCGTCAACCGACCGGGACAGCCCGGATTTTGTAGTGATCTCCCGGGATGAGGCCTTCCAGATCATGGAAGACCGCCTGCGCGAGACCGGCCCCGGGAAATTCACTCTGTTCACCAGCCGCAACCAGATGCATTCCCTCACCGGTATGCTCGCCAGGAATTTGAGTATAGTAAGGTATAAACTCCTCCATTTCGCTGAAAACCACCCCGCACCTTGTCCAATATAAATGAGTCTAAAAGTACTGGAATTGGTTAAAAATCGTTCACCATCACTTAACAAATACAGATTTGGATCCCATATTATAACATTTGATAAGTAATACCTGGCCCTGAGAATCGACTACTACTGCACAATTCGTTGCAGATTCTACATTTTTTTATGCGCCAGCATGAAATAGAAAGGCGCTTTTAACCCTCCCTTTACAAACTGCCTCAGCTTCCGGCATTGGTAGCGGCCATTCGCCATGAATGGCGACTAAATTCATTACCTAAACTTTTGACTGATCAGGCTACACGCCTGTTATCGTCTGACGTAACGCGTCGAGCGTCTCGGCCAGTTTTTGCCGGTATGAGGTCTGCCGACCACCGATTTGCCTGAGTACAAATTCAGCGGTATCTACTACCCGCTGACAGCGCGGATTTTTGGGACAGGTGTCGATATGCAGGTATCGGTCAAGGGTGCGCGTGGTCGGTGTCGACTTGTCCATGTATACCGGCCAGATGCCGCTCGCATCTGCCAGATCAACCTTGCTCTTGCCCAGATCATATTCCCAGCAAGCCAGTACCGCCGACATTACCGCAACAGCACGTTCACGCAGCAAGGTTTTCTTGTCTGCTGCTGTATTCAGTTGCGACTCGGACAACCCTGACACATCCAGCCCCAGTAACAGTGCCGGGTTATCACTGGCGATTTCTATGATCCGTTTCAGCGACTGTTCAACCTGTCTAGCGCCGACTTCATCAAGCTCGCCACTATTCGTAGTGAACTGCTGGTTCAGATCAGCCGGCAGGCTGGCTGCAGGGCGGATGACCACGGCATAGCCCGGCTCCCCCATAATTTCTAATTGCCTGACCATCGCATGACACTGAAAAACTGCGCCGGCTTTAGTCCGACACTGCATTTTCATCTGTAATCTGTTTTGCCCCGCGTCCTTATTCAGACTGGATATTAATTTTGTAACATCATCGGTAAACAGATCAGTGAATTCCAGATCATTGATTTCGCCATTGTCATAACCAAAAAGATCCGAAGTGCTTTTATTAAAATAAAGCACGCCATGATCAAGAGCAAAATACAAAATGGCGTATTCATCCAGATCGAGCAGATGGCGCAGACGGTTTTGCGAATCTCTGAGTTCATCTGTTCTGAGTTTTACCTTGTCAGCCATGGCATTAAAGCTTTTGGCAAGCAGATAAAATTCCCGCAGACCCGTTCTGTTTACTTCTATTTTCATATTGCCACCGGCGATCTTATCCATATCAGTGATCATCCGGCTCACCGGTATAAATAGAAAACGGTTAAACAGCCAGAGCGCGAAAGCCAGTGACAGCATTGAGAGCAGCAAAAAACCACTGATAGTGACCGTGCGCGTGTTTTCCATTTCCTCATTGAGTTTTTCGACATTTTCGTAGCCAACAATACGAAAGGCGAGTTCGCCGTCTGAGGCCAAAAGATTAAATTCCACAGGCAGAAAATGAGCACGGTCTTCGTTTGCAGCATTGCTCAACGGCTTGCCGGTGGCGGAAAACACATTGACCGGTGTTTTAGTGATTTTGCCGATTTCCGGAACATTAAACGCCGGGTTAACGACCACTTCCAGATAAGCCATCAGTCGTAATCCGCCCACCGGCACCACCGTAGAATATAATGGCCCGTGCGGCGAGTTCCACAGTCCATCAACGGCTTTCAGGCGTTCAACCCCCCGGCGCTGTTGAAGTATATTTTGCAGATAAACAGACGGCGCACGCACCAGATCGGTCACCCCCTGACTGCTCTCGGCCAGTAGGCGCAAATTCAGATCATAAACCCTGAGCTTGACCATATCGATTTCGGCAATACCAACAAAGCCATTAATAAACGGATCATCCAGTAACGCCTCCAGCTTCGACTCACCTCCTGGTGACTCAATTTCATCAACCGCCTTAATCAGCTCGGCATTGTTACCCAGCTTCATCCCCAGATCAAAAGTATGATCTCTTACATGCTTGAACATTTCCTGTGCAGCCACTTCAATTACACGCGATAGATTACTCACCTGCGCATCCAGCGCCGACTGCCTGAAATAATTACCGGCAAACAACGACAGAATAATCGCTACCACTGCAATCATTGTAAAAATGAATATCGTTGCCGCCCTGATAGAAATATTTTCTACGCGCATTAGTTTATAACCGAAATATATAATCAAACTCAGCGATTAATCGGATATCATCGGAAGCCGTTTTTCTGTCCATTCCTGCCAACCGCCTCTGAACCAGAAAATATTTTCATATCCCCAGCTCAACGCTTTGCTCACCGCATCAGCACTGCGCAGACAGTGAATCCCATTACAGTAAAATAGAATCGCGCCCGACTTGTCCGGCACCAGTTCGGCCAGCATCTCCGGCTGCATATCGGCATTCAGCAGATTCACCGCGCTCTCGATATGCCCTTTGCTGTACTCGTTTTTCTTGCGCGAATCAATCACCACCAGCTCAGGACTGGTCAGAATCAGCTCGATCACCTCCTCCGCACTCACCATCACCGCACCGGGAATACTCTCCGGCGCGACCGACCTGGAATTCGCCCACAATGGTGAAGCCAGCAGCAGTAATATAACCATGCCCGGCTTTTGAATATTAAACAACATAGGAAATAACCATACTCTTAATAACCATCCATAAAAGTATAGCTGACTATGGTGACGCCATACTATCAGCAGGAAGAATAGACTCTGCCGCGCAAATCTGTGCTGGGTTCACAGGCGGCACAGATCAGGGCCATGGTGAAAGGATGTGCTGTTTATGGTTCCAGTAGACTGTCGGGTTTATGGCGATTAAAGCAAAGGGTGATCCTTCCTGGAGCAATCCATTTAGCACGTCAATGCCTGCATAAAGAGCTGACACTTCAACCACTATTTCAGAGATTTCTCGCAGGCGTTATAGATGATAAAAGTTAGGAGCCTAAGCCTTTATCTGAACTGCTTTGCTCAGAGAATCGGTCTCAATCCAGTTAAAATTCAACCCTGAATTTCAGCTTCGGGCTGCCGTGTGATTTTAGTGCGTTCATAGGCGGCTTTTCTCTCATTTATATAATCTTCAAGATTTTGCCGGGTGACTATACCGATCTCGCCGGCTACGGTTATCCCCTCGGGGTTAATGATATAGGTGGTAGGCAGGGCCGGCACTGGGCCCAGCGGTGTCGTCGACACCGGTTCGCTGCGTAGAACCAAATAGGGAATGGAATACTGTGCCACAAAGTTTTTCAGTCTATCTAAATTTATCATCTCGTAATTTATGCCGACGACGACGACTATTTCGCCATCTTTATTACCTTCATGCAAGGCGATAAGGTCCGGCAGTTCCTTGATGCATGTGTTGCACCAGGTGGCCCAGTAATTCACCACCACCCACTTACCGAGGTACTGGTCGAGCGCCTGTGGTTTGCCGTCGAGATCCGGTAATTCATAATCGACCGCCCTCGCCTGCAGGCTCATGCCCAGCAGGGCAATGGTTAAAGCAATCATTATTTTCATTGTTGATCCAGCCTGTTCATCCAAAAAAACCTCCTGGGTAAATCCGTGGCATGGAGGTCGGCAATACTTACTACATACCGAACTCACCACGGACTCACCAGGAGGCGTTTTACTCACTCATCACGCTTATCAGGGCAGCATGTTGTAACTAATCTGCACACCTTCGTTCAGAGCAATACCTGAATTGAACTCCAATGCCGCAGCTACAATCTTCTGCAGATCATCCAAGATGTTGCCTGGAATGTCTGCGAAAGCAACCTGGTCTTCCGCGGAAATATCCGCGAACAGAGCACCCAGCATAAAGTGTGGATCCAGGTAGCTGACTACCAGAGTTTCCTTGCTGCCATCACCGTCTCTGTCGAGAATCTGCACCGTGATTTCACAGGGCAGTGCGGTGACGTGGTGCAGGCCGGTGCTCATCGCCATCTTGGCGTACTTCGGTGAGCAGGCCTCGACGATATGGTTTTTGCCTGGCAGCGTCAGCGGTGTGGCACGCGCCGAACGCCAGCTCGATTTGGGGCTGAGAATGCTGTCCAGAGTGGACCCGTCGTCTTCGATCACCGTTGAGTGAACACCTTCATCAGCCGTACCATGGATACTCATCGTGTTGATGATAGCCTGGGTGACGCCTGAGGAATCGGCAGCGGTAAACACACCACCATCAACACGGGTGTAGCTCACGTGCTTGTAGGGGGATTGTTCCGGTGACATAGCCACCACGCTGACCACCTCGTCCATTTTCTTGTACTTGGGCCCCAGGGGCTTGTTCATGGGCTCGGCCTTGGGATCGAACTCGACCATGGCGTGCTGGACGATGGCGCGGATTTCAGATTTTACCTGTGGCGGCAGCGCAGAAATGGCTTCGGCGAAAGCCGGGTCATTCATGTCATCACTGAACAGCACGTCGGTGAAGAACAGACTGAAAATCGCATTGGGATCGAGCATATCCACATAGATATAGTCGCCATCATTCCAGATGGAGACTTCACAGGGCAGCGCCGAAGTGTGTGAATAACCGTTCACAACTTTCTTGTCGCCCACAATCGGTGACACGCCCAAAGCCTGCTTGGCGTAATGCTCGTTGCAGAAATCCATTACGTTGGCTTTTTTGGTGTTGGCTTTCGACAATGGCAGCGCCGGGTCGATCGGCTCCGGTGCCGGAATACCCAGAATGGCACCGGAAATTTCTTCATCAGTACAGGTGCGGGCCTTACGGCAGGCCAGCGAGGTGCCGCCGAGTACCCAGTCATCGCCCTTGATAACATCTGCACCGAGCACTTCTTCATCATGGTAACGCGCCACGTAATTGGCCAGCGCCAGTGATGCCGCTTTTGCCTTGTTATAGGTGGCAACGTAGTCAGTTTTACGGTCGGCGTTCAACACTACCGGCAACTTGGCCACACGATTATAGGGGGTAAAAGTCTGGAAACCTTTCTTGTCATCCGCCATTGCGACAGGTGAAGCCATGGTCATGGCCAGACCCACCAGGGCACTGCCATAAAGCGTTTTCTTTACCCAACGCCCAAGACAGGAACCGGTGGCACATTTTGTATCATTTTTGTTCATCTCATTTACTCCATATTTTTTTATTTAATAACCAGCTAAATGTTCGTTTCTGTAGCAGAGACCAAGTTAATAAGGATGACCAGTGATTGCCAGTAATTTGTTCGTCAAAATTCGTACGCTTTCAGGATAAAAATAATCCACTGATATTTCAGTTAGTTATAGTAAATGAAAACCCACTTTCAACGAAAATCAACGAAGCGTGTGCGGCCACTGAGCCTATCCGAGTAAATAAATATCAGGTGAGCAGGCCTGATTATTGGCTGGAGACTTAACTAATGACGGCGAATTAAGATCAGCGAGCGGGATTACAAAATACTTCCCTGTGTTTTGCCCTGCAGGCCAGCCATAAAACGGCTGTTTAATATTACAAATACCTTCCATGGTATTTGCCCCGATGGGGCTAGCCTAAAATCGGCTATTCAAATTCATTCCATCCTTAGGTTTATCATCAGTACTTCCGTGCACCACCGTGCCTGTCGAATTTGTCGCGCCTGGCCGATAAAAAAACCGCCCAACTTAATTTCTACTGATACGCATAAACCAGACCAATCAAAGCACATACACCTATCACTTTCATGATATCGATTTTGTATTTCCATAGAGCAATGAAACTGGCGATGGCAACTATTACTGGCAACCATTCAAATGAGCCTGAAAAAGGTTTACTGATGGTAGCGCTGGGCCAGAAGGTGTGCCATGCAAAAAATACGGCCAGGTTGACAATAACGCCAACTACGGCGGCGGTGATACCCGTTAGGGGAGCGGTGAATTTCAGTTCGTTGCGAGTGGCTTCGACCATGGGGCCGCCGGTGAGGATAAATAAAAATGAAGGCAGAAAAGTAAAGAAAGTGGCGACAGCTGCACCGGCCAGTCCGGCGACAAACGTGTTAGCGAATATTTCTTTTGAAACCGCACCGAGATAACCGACCCAGGTCACGATCATGATGAGTGGACCGGGCGTGGTTTCACCTAAGGCGAGGCCGTCGATCATTTGCGGGCCGGTCAGCCATTGGTAATTTTCGACGGCACCCTGATATACGTAGGGCAGAACGGCGTAGGCACCGCCGATGGTCAGGAAGGCGGCTTTGGTGAAAAATTCGCCCATCTTCAACAGCGTAGGTTCAGCGCTAACAACGTACATGGCGACAAGCCAGATCAGGCTGAACAAAATTATCTTTGCCGCCAGTTTTTTAAGGGAAAAACGCGCATGTGCCGGCACGGGTGAATCATCGTCGATGATTGCCGGGCCGTAGTCTTTGTCGCTGCTGCCGTGACCGCCACCGGTTTTGAATTTTTCCGGCAGCCACTTGCCGCCCGCTGCACCCAGTATGGCTGCGGCCAGCACAATCCAGGGGAAGCTGATATCAAAAACAAAAATACCAACAAAGGCGAGCGCCGCCATAGTCCACAGAATTTTATTTTTGAGTGCACGTGAGCCAATGCGCCAGGCGGCAAATAACACCACTGCCACCACGGCCGGTTTAATGCCGTAAAAAATGCCCTGCACTAAAGTGACGTCGCCCCAGGTGAGATAAATGACAGCCAGCAGTGATAACAGAATAAATGCGGGTAGAAAAAATAATACGCCGGCGATGATGGCGCCGATGACGCCGTGCATGAGCCAGCTGATATAGATAGCCAGCTGGATGGCCTCGGGGCCGGGCAATAACATACAGTAATTCAGCGCATGCAGAAAGCGGCGTTCGGAAATCCAGCGGCGTTTTTCCACCAGTTCCTGATGCATGATTGAAATTTGTCCGGCGGGTCCGCCGAAACTAATGAAGCCCAGTTTGAACCAGTATTGCATAGCCTGCCAGAGGCTAGGATGATCGGGTGCGGTCAGTGTTTTCATGAAATAGATTCCTGCGGAAATAAATTAAAAAGCTTTAACCGCCATTGCCATTTTTATTAGAACAGTTTGATTACTGGTGAGCGACCTGCGCGATTATGACAGAGATGCACCGCGTTTTTAATCTATTTGAGACTTATTCGCATAAACTTCCAGACTATCCCCCACGCTAACAATGCCGCCAGTGCCGCCAGCGCAAACAAACTCGAATGATCCATTCGATCCCACAATAAACCGCTAAGCAAACTGCCTGCTGCGCCGCCGACGCCAAAACTCAGGCTGGCGTATAACGCCTGTCCCCTGCCCTGATGTTTGCCTTTAAAAAATTGATGCACCAGTAAAATTCCCACTGCATGAAACATTCCAAAACTAAAGGCGTGGAATAACTGCGCGATGAACAGGATGGTGCTGTTGTCCGGAAAGTAGCCGATGAGCAGCCAGCGTAGGGCGGTGAGTGCGAAGGTGATGAGCAATAACAAACGTACGCCCAGCAGAGGAATGATACGATGCATGAGCAGAAAGATGCCCACTTCGGCGATGACACCGACGGCCCAGAAGAGGCCGATGAATCGGCGGCTGTAGCCGTGGTCTTCGAGGTAGATACTGTAGAAGGTGTAATAGGGGCCGTGGCTAAGCACCATTAAAAAACATATCGCCAGAAACGCCAGCACCACAGGTCGACGTACCACGTTCATGATGTGGCCCTGCTCTTCGTGTTCTACCTGCAAGCAATCGGGCACTGTCAGGCTGACCAGAAATATGGCCACCAGCAAGGCTAGAATAAAAAACGGTAAGCCGCCGATGCTCTGACTTTGAAAAAACTCGCCGAGCCCGACCACTATAAAAATAAAACCCAGTGAACCCCAGAGCCGGATGTTGCTATAACGGTGTATCTCTTTATTGAGGTGATTCAGGGTAGTGGCTTCGAATTGCGGCAGTGAGGAGTTCCAGAAGAAACTGAACATGAACATGACCAGCGCCAGCCACCAGTAGCTGTTGCCAAAAAACACGCCGATAAACGCCAGTACGGCGAGCAGGTTGGCTATGCGAATGATAGTGATAGGACGCTGAGTATGGTCGGCCACCCAGCCCCAGATGTAGGGCGCGAAAATTTTCGTGGCGGGAATGAAAGCGATGAGTGTGCCGATTTCCTGGGCACCAAAACCCTGCGCTTTCAGGTACAGGCTCCAGTAAGGCACTATTGCGCCGAGCGAGGCGAAATAGAAAAAATAGAAGCTGCTGAGCCGCCAATAAGGAACAAGGCTCAGGCTGGCGCGTTGATCATTCATTGTGGGTACAGCGTTTAAAAAACGGGGTGAGAAAACAGCCCGGGTGAATAAAACGGATGCCGTGAAACGCATCGGCAGGATACGCTATTTTTGCGGACCGTCGCTGTCACCGAAACAGCCCTCACCCCTGTTCGGCGCTGGCGGGAATCACCGGTGTCGGCGACTGCACATCAGCGCACTGCGCCCTGAAGCGCAGCATGTGATCGAGCAGCGTGATTGCCAGCATGGCTTCACAGATGGGAGTGGCGCGGATGCCGACGCAGGGATCGTGCCGACCCTTGGTGACCACTTCAGCAGGCTCACCGTGGATATCCACTGAGCGCCCCGGCAGGCGCATGCTCGAAGTCGGCTTGAAGGCGGTGTGCACGACAATATCCTGACCCGATGAAATACCGCCCAGCACGCCGCCCATGTGATTGCTGAGAAAACCTTCGGGAGTGATCTCATCGCGGAAGTCGGTGCCCTTGGCGGCAACACAGGCGAAACCGTCGCCGATCTCCACGCCTTTGGCAGCGTTGATGCCCATCATCGATTGGGCGATGTCAGCGTCGAGGCGATCGAATACCGGCTCGCCCAGGCCCGGCGGCACGCCTTCGGCAATAGTGGTGATTTTGGCACCGACCGAGTTGCCCTCTTTGCGCAGGGCATCCATATAGGCTTCCATGGCTTCGACCTTGCCGGCATCGGGGCAGAAGAAGGGGTTGTTGCGCACCTCGGTAAGATCAATATGCTCGATTTCAATTGGCCCCAGCTGGGAGAGATAGCCGTAAATATTGATGCCGAAGCGGTCTTTCAGGTATTTTTTGGCGATGGCACCGGCGGCTACGCGCATCGCGGTTTCGCGCGCCGAGGAACGGCCACCGCCGCGATAATCGCGGAAACCGTATTTCTGCTGATAGGTGTAATCGGCGTGACCGGGTCGAAAGGTGTTCATGATATTGCCGTAATCTTTGGAGCGCTGGTCGACGTTTTCGATCATCAGGCCGATGCTGCAACCGGTGGTTTTGCCTTCGAACACGCCGGAGAGGATTTTCACCGCATCCGGCTCACGGCGCTGCGTGGTGTGGCGTGAGGTACCGGGTTTGCGGCGATCCAGCTCCAGCTGTAGATCGGCCTCAGAAATTTCCAGCCCCGGCGGACAGCCGTCGACAATACCCAGCAGAGCCGGACCATGAGATTCGCCACTGGTGGTGACGGTGAACAGTTTTCCGATAGTATTGCCAGACATGTTGACTAGATCTCTGCGATTATTAGTGTGAGCTGGCGCTCAAGTTACACCGGATGTTACCACTCTATGCGCCTTAAAATCATCCTGATGTGCACGGGCCATTCAGCACCGGATATAACTTCACGGCATTTTAGCCGTTGCCGAATCCGTCTGCACAAAACCCGCTGCATGGATCAGGATACGCAGTACTTCCTTGTTAGTGGGGCAACGCCTATAATCCGCTACTTTATAATGAGGGCTCAATCAATGAAAACATTTCCATTTTTATCGCTGCTATTTTCACTATTCTTTTTCAGCCAGAGTGCCGGCGCTGCTTCAAACCTTGAATTTGAGGGCGCGTGGATCGCTGAAGCACCGCCTAGAAGCAAGGTTCTGGTTGCCTACATGGAAATCAAAAACAGCGGGGATGAAGTAGCAAAAATCGTCTCCGCCAGCTCCGGGAGCTTCAAACGCATTACCTTTCATCAGACTCAACAGAAAGGCGAGATGGCGACCATGCAGCACAGTGACGCATTAATCATACCGGCTAACGGCAAGCTGGTGCTGGAAGCGGGCAGCCATCACATCATGTTATTCGAACCGGTGAAAAAATTAACAGGCGGTGATCAGGTTAATTTTGATTTCACCCTGGAAAATGGTGAGACTATTAAACTTACTGTGCCGGTGAAAAAACAGGGCACACAGGACTCACAGAACACCGATCATAGCAAACACATGCACCATTAAGATGAAAGCTTCTTTGCGGGACTACCTGCTATCCACGCCTTTTTATATTTTACCGCATCACGCCATTTCATGGCTGATGTTCAAGCTGGCGCGCATCAAGTACACGCCGGTAAAAAACTTTATTATCAGCGCCTACTCGTCACTGCACGAGGTCAAAATGCACGAAGCGGTAATTGAAGACAGGCACGCTTATGAAAGTCTCAACGCTTTTTTCACCCGCGCCCTGAAACCTGAATGCCGGCCTTTCGACGACACTGAAAACTCCTGGTTATGT
This sequence comes from Gammaproteobacteria bacterium, assembly GCA_024636785.1. GTDB lineage: Bacteria > Pseudomonadota > Gammaproteobacteria > SZUA-229 > SZUA-229 > LH-M37. The sequence continues at coordinate 150,425 of JAGXGK010000015.1, read as the reverse complement.
CCAGTGGATGGCGCGGTGAGCCAGGCGACCAAAATAGAAAACGGCCGTCTGTTTCAGGCCAAGGGCCACGACTACAGCCTGCTAGAACTGGTCGGTGGCAATGAAGAGCTAGCCGCGCCTTTTGTCAACGGCAACTTCGCCACCATCTATCTTTCGCCCCGGGATTATCACCGCATTCACATGCCGATCGGTGGCGAACTCACCCACATGACCTACATTCCGGGGCGACTGTTCAGCGTGGCTGACCACACCGTGACCACAGTGCCCCGATTATTCGCCCGCAATGAACGCGTCGCCTGTTTTTTCGAGACCGAACACGGCCCGATGGCGATGATTCTGGTGGGGGCGATTAATGTCTCTGCCACCGAAACCGTTTGGCACGGACTGGTCACCAGCATCGCCAAAAAGATCCGTCACTTTGATTACAAAAAAGGCGAAGTTTGTCTGGAACGCGGCCAGGAGATGGGGCGCTTCAATCTGGGTTCAACGGTGATCGTGCTGGCAACAGAAAAATTCAAACTGGACGAAGCCATGAGCGCCGGCAATGAAGTAAAACTGGGGCAGCGCCTCGGCGTCTACCAGCCCTGACCGGCTTTGCGCCGGGCTATTTGCCACGGGCTGCGTCAATCAGATCAAGCAGCGTTCTGGCACGGTCGGTATCCATCCGGCTTATCGGATCCATTAACGCGGTGGCGCGATTAACCTGACCCAGTCGCACCAGAATTGCAGCGGCCTCGAAATAGGCTGCCGCGGCCTGCTTCTCCTTACCTTGATAAGAATAGACATCACCCAGCTCAATGTAGGCGTCAAAGTGATCGGGTGCTCGCTCGATCAACTGCTGATAACTGGCGATGGCCGCATCGTAGTCGCGGTAGTGAAAAGCGTTGCGGGCGCGCAGCATTAAATCGTGTATGGCCATGCCGTTTAATGGCTGTCCGCGGGCTTCGGTGGTATCGATTTTTGCCTCTGTCAGATCCCCATCATCGGCGGCGGGCAATTCGGTGACTGTTGTGTCAGGTGATGCTGCCTTAATCGGTGCTGTTTCAAACGGCGCTTCCTCAGTCGGCACGATTTCAGAAATCGAACTTTCTGTGCTTTCAGTTTCTTTCTCGGGACGGGTTTCAGCCGGTATCACTACACGACCGGTATCGGCCTGCGTGGCAACGCCGGCATCATCCACGGCAGGCTCGGCGCTATCTTGCACATCGATAACAGACTCGGCTTCGATTTGAGCTTCAACCTGATCGCCGTTGAGCACACTTTCGGGCATCGTTTCTGCATCTTGCCTGGGTCTGGAGTCTTTCGGTTCGGTGAGAAACTCCAGTGATTTCGTCTCTTCGCCCGACAGCCAGGCAATCACCTGACCTGCGGGGGTGTTCTCACCCAGCAGATTACCCCAGTAAACATAGCCATAAGTGATGATTAGAATGGCCAAAATTGACGCCACATATACAAAAAAACGACGAATCATTCTCATAGCCCTGCTCCAAATACGCGATTATTGATATTCAATTTGTACCGGCTGATTTTTCAGTGTGATCAGCCGGTGAATGCAATACATTCTAATGCATTGCATCTACTTTTGCCCAATCGCCCGGCTAATGCCTTAAAAAGAAGCGGCCGATGCCGGTTTTTTTAATCCAGTTGAAGGCCGCTCAGAAAAAACGCAAAAAATCTGTTAATATTTCGGCAATAACCCGAATCCCCAAAATAACCCCCTTCAACATCCCGATCGGTATACTGTGCGATTACTTATACCAGATCCAGCGGAATTATAACTTATGAAATTTTTTGTTAGCCTGCTGATTATTATAAACGTCTGCTCATTAGCCATCGCTCAAGAGAACTCTCCCTGGGGAAGTGCCGAGGCCTCGACGATGAACTATGCACCGCAAAAAGTTTTGTATAACTTGACTGCGGGGAATGAGAAAAAGATAAACAGTATTTTAGACCGAGCCAGCCTTCTAAATAAACTTTATAACAACGACCCGTTTGACGCATCTATTGTCATTATAATACATGGCTCAGCAATCCCGTTTTTCGCTAAAACCCAGTTCGAAAAACACAAAGCTTTGATGCAACGCGCACAAGACCTGAAACTTGCCACCCGAATCGAATACAGAATGTGTCAGGCTTCTGCAAAAATGCAGGGGTTTAGTCCGGCAGACATACACGGCTTTGTAAACATGGTTCCCATGGCCGATGCTGAAATCATTAAACTTCATAACGAAGAAGGCTATGCCTACATGCGCTAATGACTTACTGCAACACTCACACCTCAATTAGAATTTAACTAAAGGCCAACCATGACCAACAACGATATTTTGCGTCGTCTTCGCTACAGCTTCGAGCTCAGTGATTCGAAAATGATAGACATATTCAAGCAAGCCGGGCATGAAGTGACCCGTGCTCAGATTAGCGACTGGCTGAAGAAGGAAGACGACCCTGCCTTTCAGAAATGCAATGATCTTCATCTGGCCATTTTTCTCAATGGCTTCATTAACGAGAAGCGCGGCAAAAAAGACGGCCCTCAACCTGAACCTGAAAAACGCCTGACCAACAACATCATTATGAGGAAATTAAAAATCGCTTTAGACCTTAAAGACGAAGACATTCTGGATATTATGGATCTGGCTGAATTCCCCTTAAGCAAGCCTGAATTAAGTGCGCTGTTCCGCAAGGCCGGTCACAAACATTACCGCGCCTGCAAGGATCAGATTTTGCGCAAGTTCCTCACCGGCGTGCAGCTTAAATATCACGACAATGTTAAAATGCTGGCCGAGTTTAAATGGGAATAATTTTTCAGGGATGAATTTTCTTAATGGCATAACCCTACTTTTAATTTACCAGTTAGCGGGCGAAATCAGCGTGCTTTTGCTGCGCATTCCTGTGCCCGGCCCGGTACTGGGCATGATCATGCTTTTTATCACGCTGGTATGGCGAGGACGCTCCAGCACCTCACTGGACTCAGCATCCACTGCGTTATTGAGTCATCTCTCCCTGCTTTTTGTACCGGCCGGTGTCGGCATGATGGTGCACTTCGACCGCATTATTAATGAATGGCTGCCCATCAGCATTGCGCTGATACTGAGCACGGTGATCACCATGGCGGCGACGGCAGCGATCATGCTGGCAAGCCGACGACTGCTCGCGAAGAAGGTTGAAAAAGATGATTGAACGGGACCTGGCCGCAATCTGGGTCTATCTATCCACCACCCCGTTACTGGGGCTCACCATTACACTGGTGACCTACAGCCTGGCCCATCAGCTTTATATTTATGCCCATTCCAATCCGCTGTTGAACCCGGTACTGACTTCGGTGATCGCGCTAATCATCTTGCTTGTACTCACCGGCACCTCGTATGAAACCTATTTCGAGGGCGGCCAGTTTGTACATTTCCTGCTCGGCCCCGCCACCGTTGCCCTGGCCGTTCCGCTCTACCAGCAGTGCTCAAAATTAAGAAAACTGTTTTTACCCGTCGCCATTACCGTTATCTCGGGGGCGCTCATCGGCGCTTTCAGCTCGATTGGAATCGCCTGGTTTCTGGGTGCGAGTTTACAGACCCAGCTATCGCTCGCGCCCAAATCGGTAACCGCGCCGGTAGCCATGGGCATCTCCGAACAGATCGGCGGTCTGCCCTCACTCACCGCCGTGCTGGTGGTGCTCACCGGCATCATTGGCGCCGTCATCGGCAGCAAACTTTTTGAACTGATGCGCATCAAGGACGACAGCGTGAAAGGCATCGCCATGGGCATATCCGCACACGGCATCGGCACCGCCCGCGCCTTTCAGGTAAGCCCGGAAATGGGTGCCTTCTCGGCACTGGCCATGGCACTATCAGCCTTCGCCACAGCGGTGATTCTACCGTGGTTATTAAACTTTTTAGACATGTTGAATTGAAAATCTTTTTCACTGCAGAGGCGCAGAGGGCGCAGAGAAAAACATTGAGGTTGGGCTAATAATCTAAATGCATTACACGGATGTTATAAATAGGCACAAACAAAAAAAGATTTTCTCTGCGCCTCTGCGGTAAAAGCACTTGACCTTGCCTACCACAATCGATGCGGTTCGTGCCTCACCAGCATCCTACGCAACCCGTTTTATCTTTTCTCCGTACTTCCTCTGCGTTCTCTGCGCCTCTGCGGTGAAAGCTTTTAACTGCCAACTATCTTTTAATCAACATAAGGCCCGTATTGCCGTATAGGTTCACCGTGCGGCACGCCCATGCAGATCATAAACCGGCTGTCCTGCGTTGCTTTAAATTTGAGTATCGTTTCGTGCTCCACAAGCAGGGCCTGGTCGGCTTTTATCAAATTCCCATTCACCTCAATTTCGCCCTGCATGAGATAAATAATGCCGCGCATTCCATGGGCCGGTCTCAGTGAATAGTCCGCCTCTTTTTTTAGTGTTAGGTGCTGATAAATGACTTTAGTGTTTAACAGCAGCGGGGAGTCTTCGCCGACTAATATTTTGGCCTGACCGCCGGCCAGTGCAATCACCGGAAACTCTTCCGCGTTGACCTGCTGATAATCCGGTTCGATTTTTTTCAGCCTCTGCGGCAAATTTATCCACAGCTGAATGCCGTTGCTTTCACCTGTCTCGGCGGGCATTTCAGAATGCACCAGACCCCGGCCTGCGGTAAAACGCTGCGCGCCGCCGGTGCTGACATAGGATTCATTGCCCAGATTATCCTTATGCTTCATGCCACCATCGAACATGTAGGTGATGGCTTCAAAACCACGGTGCGGATGCTCGGGAAAACCGCGTCCCGGCCCGATGTTGAAATGATCCCACAATACAAACGGGTCAAAATTCATAAAGCCGGGCAACGGGAACAGTCGCTTCACATCTACGCCGTCACCTTCCGGCACGGTGGTGACTTCGTGTAATTCCAGGCTCATGCTGCACCTGCAAATTTTATGGCTCGATCGTGCGGGGCTGAAAAATTCAGCGCCGGTCCTTTGGGGATAATCTGGCTGGGGTTGACGCTGGTGTGACTAAAATAATAGTGACGCTTGATATAATCGATGTCGACCGTCCCGGCGATGCCGGGAAGCTGATAAAGCTCTCTCAGGAAATTCGACAGGTTAGGATAATCCGCGATGCGTTTTAAGTTGCATTTGAAATGGCCGACATAGACCGCATCAAAACGCACTAGCGTGGTAAACAGGCGCCAGTCGGCTTCGGTGAGCTGATCACCCACCAGATAGCGCTGGGTGGATAATATCGCTTCCACGCGATCCAGCTCGCCAAACAGATGGTCAAAGGCTTTTTCATACGCGCCCTGACTGGTGGCAAAACCACAGCGATAGACGCCGTTATTAATGTGCTCGTAAATCGGCTGATTGATGCGCTCGATCTGCGTGCGCAGGGTTTCGGGATAATAGTCGGTGTCGACATCCGTCAGAGCAGCAAACGCGGAATTGAGCATGCGCATGATTTCCGGGGATTCGTTATTCACTATGGTGTTGTGTTTTTTGTCCCACAAAATCGGCACCGTAATCTGGCCGGTAAAATGGGCATCCGCCTGCTGATAAAGCTGGTAGACATAGCGATAACCAAACAACACATCGCGGTATTTTCCTTCGCTGGAAAATGTCCAGCCGTGGTCGAGCATCTCGGCTTCGACATAGGAGATGCCGAGTACCGATTCCAGTTTTTTCAGGCGGCGCATTATCACGGTGCGGTGCGCCCACGGACAGGCCTCCGAAACATACAGATGATAACGTCCGGCTTCGGCTTTAAAGCCGGCTTCACCACTGGATCCGGCACTGCCATCCGCAGTCACCCAGTGGCGAAAGGAGGATTCCATGCGTTTAAATTCACCGGCTTCAATCTCTTTATCCAGCCAGCTGTCAGCCAGCTCGCCGTTAATCAGCATGCCCATATCTGTTCTCCTGAACTGTTTTGCCGGTCACCGTGCCGGTGATCAGGGTTTTGTTTTCGCCGCCGTCGCCAGCACTTCCACGTTCGGTGGCGTCGCGTTATACATTAGCTTAAAGCGGCTGACCCGATTCCTTACATTATGCATGCCATCGACCGAAGTCCTATATACGTGCCCAGGGAAACGCCAGTACCCGGTCAATTGAAGCCTCTCCGTTCAGCGCCATCAGCAGGCGATCCAGCCCCAGAGCGACACCTGAACAGTCCGGCAGGCCACTCGCCATTGCAGCCAGCAGATACTCATCGATTTTCACCTGCGGTTTATTATCCGCCGCTCTGGCTGCGTTATCAGCTTCAAAGCGCCGCCGCTGCTCTCCGGCCTGTGTCAGCTCGTGGAAGCCGTTGGCCAGTTCGGTGTCACCGTAGAAAAGCTCAAAACGGCTGGCCACAAGCTCGCCCTGCTCATTCTCTTTCAGGCGAGCCAGCGCACACTGCGAGGCCGGGTAGTCGTAAATAAAGGTGAACTGGCCGGTCGGCAGGGCGGGAAATATCAGCTGCGTCAGCAGCCAGTCCAGCCACTCATCCTTCTGCTCATACAGCCCTGCCGGCTGCTCGATGCCGCGCTGCAACGCGCACTCCCGGCAATCCCCAGCACTGGCCTGATGCGGATTCAACCCGGCGTACTGCTCAAAAGCCTGCCTGTAGCTGAGGCGAATAAACGACTGTAAATGACCACCCGCCAGCGCCGTAACCAGCGCTTCCACTTCCGTCATCAGCGGGTGCATATCAAAACCAGGGCGATACCACTCGAGCATGGAAAATTCGGGGTTGTGCATCGGCCCCAGCTCCTCATCGCGAAAGACTTTGCAAATCTGGAATATGGCTGCGCCGTGTTCGGCCAGCAGCCGTTTCATAGCGTGCTCGGGCGAGGTCTGTAGACAATAGCGCTGCTCAGCAAAAACCGTTTGCAGGCTTTCTATGTGCGGGTCGGTGGTGCCGGCGGAGGCCAGCAGCGGCGTCTCCACCTCGAGAACATCACGGGCATCAAAAAAGGCCCGTATGTCTCTCAACATGCGAGCCCTTGTTTTTATCAACTCCAGACTGGCCAGCGGAGGCCAGTTCTCTTTCTCTATCATCATATCAATCAATAAAAATCAGATGACGATTGATCAGGGATCAATGCTCAGGCCCGAGAGACATACTCACCGGTACGGGTGTCGATTTTAAGGATGTCGCCGATTTCGATAAACAGCGGAACCTTCACTTCTGTGCCGGTTTCCAGTGTCGACGGTTTGGTGCCACCCTGCGCGGTGTCACCCTTCAGGCCAGGATCGGTCTGCACCACGGCCAGTTCAACGAAATTTGGCACAGCAATGGTCAGCGGCGCATTATTCCATAAGGTCATGACACATCGCTCCTGACCCTTGAGCCATTTGGCCGCATCACCCACGGCGACACTGTCAGCGGCATGCTGCTCAAAAGTTTCGGGTTCCATGAAGTGCCAGTTTTCACCGTCGCTATACAAAAAATCAACATCGCGCTCTTCCACATCTGCGCCTTCCAGCGACTCGGTAGCCTTCAAAGTGCGCTCTAACGTACGCCCGCTTTTCAGGTTCTTCAATTTGACGCGGTTGAACGCCTGCCCCTTACCCGGCTTCACCAGAATATTTTCTGTAATCGTATACGGATCGCCATCGACCATCACCTTTAACCCGTTTTTGAATTGATTTGTACTATATGTAGCCATGTTGTTAAGCTGCCGCTGGATGTTTTAAGTTGGCGCAATAATACCCTGAATAGGCACAGTTTTCACATATGCAATCACAACCTCTCTACACTATTTTGCCGCCCACCCTGAAAAGCGACTGGAAAAGACAGCTGGCAGAAGCCATTTCGTCACCGGCAGAGCTACTGCAACAGCTGGGACTCGAACATTTACTGCTTGAACACACTGAGTTGAACCCCGAATTTCGACTGCGCGTACCGCAGGCCTATGTCAACAAGATGAATAAAGGGGATGCCCGCGACCCGCTGCTGCTACAGATTCTGCCAACTCTGGCCGAACATGCGCTGAGCGGCGAGGCCGACCCGGTCGGCGACCTGAACGCCATGCCCTCGCCCGGGCTGCTGCATAAATATCACGGTCGCGCCCTGATTATCAGCACTGCCGCCTGTGCCATCCACTGCCGTTACTGTTTCCGCCGCCACTTTCCCTATAGCGAAGCTCAGGCGTTATCATCGCAATGGCCGGCCACGTTGGCCTATTTGCAAGCGCAGACTGATATTCATGAAGTGATTCTGAGCGGTGGCGACCCGCTGGTGCTGGATGACGACAAACTGGCTTCGCTGTGCCGCGATCTGGAAAGCATCGCGCATATTAAATGGCTGCGCATCCACACGCGTTTACCTGTGGTATTGCCTGCGCGTATTACCCCCGCCCTGCTCGGCTGGATGCAGGCGTCGCGTTTCCGAATCACAATGGTGATTCATGCTAACCACGCCAATGAATTAGCGGCGGATGAAATGCGTGCTTTGCAGGCGCTGCAAAACGCCAACATCACCCTGTTAAACCAGAGCGTTTTACTAAAAGCGATCAATGATGACGCCGCCACGCTGATCGCCCTGAGCCACCGGCTCTACGATTGCGGCGTCATGCCCTACTATCTGCATTTGCTGGATCCGGTTCAGGGAGGCATGCACTTTGATGTGAACCGTAAAAAAGCCTGCCGAATCATTGATAATATGCGCTCAAAATTACCCGGCTACCTGGTTCCCCGGCTGGTCGCCGAGGAAAAAGGCACCTGCTCAAAATCAGTAATTTCTTAGATCTGAGCTAGACTTGCTGAAAACAGGGATGAATACCGTGTATGTTTACAGACCCGTACTTATACCTTCTAGTAACTATCGATATAATATGCACTAAAAATAAATGACAAGAAAATCATGAAATTACTCATACCAGAACAAACTGAGATCGGCAACAGCACTTTTCCGATTCATCCGCGCAAGCTCAAGAAATGGCTGTCCGATTTACCCCAAGCCAATATGGGCGAAATGACCAAACAGATTTTCGGCCTGATTCGCGAGCTCAACCGTAAAAAAATACCCGCCAAACACCGTCTGGAGATTATGGAAATGCTGCGCCTGCCCTGCCGCGGTATCTTTGATAATCTGAAAAAATATTTCGTCAATCGCACCTTTCCGTTGCCCGAAAAAAGCAAAAAAATCGTCAATCTCAATCAGGCCATGCTCCAGGAAATGGCACTGGGTTATAAGATCATCATCCAGCAGGCCGCCGATAAAATCGAAAAGATTGATAACAAAACTCAGGCCATCGCCATCAGCCGGGCCATCAAATATCAGTCAGAGCTTTTCCTCCGCGCCAGCGAAATATACGCCTCCGTGCCCGCCAATGTCTGGCGGGACGCGCATCAGATGTTCGCTTATGCGGTTGATTTGGAAATATATAAAATCATGGTCAGGGACAATGAGCATCCCGGTGAAAAAACCACCATCGAAGACCTGTATAAACAAATGTTGCTGTTTTCACTCTCCCGACCCACTGCTCTGCGTCAAAGCGACAGTCAACGCGTTTACAACAAGCTGTATCAGTGGGCTGCACAAACCAGACTGGATATACATCCCCAGGAGAACCAGATTGACCGTTTTTTTTGTGCGCGCGTTGAAGAAGACCGGCCCCCGTCCTACCTGAACCCACAGGACTGCGCGAACGACAGCCGGCTTTTTACCCTGGAGACCACCGAGCTTGTTGACAACATTCGCAAACAGATCAACAGTTCAGATAACCACGATGCCATTACCATCGGCGAGGAGCTTTCGATAGAGACACTTAAAGCTCTGTCCCTGTCATGGGGAGTAATGCCTAAACGCCGATTCTCCAGAACCGGGAAACAGGGCGGTATCGCTGCTGCTATCGGACTAAAACATGCAACAGAAATGATTCGGGAAAGAAATTTACCGGAGTCAGTCGAATCGGTGCATAACGCCTTCGATAGAGGCGACGGCTTTACTCTGGAACATATTCCTGATGAAGCAAAATCCATGTATGACAATTCATCGCCCTATATGACTCATACCGCCACCAACGACGCATCCGGTGACGCCTGGGATATGGTCGCCAAGGGTACGGCAATGACCAACACCTTTCATAACCAACGAGCCCTGCAGGCTGCCGAAGAGCTCAAACTGAACAAGGAAGATGAAGATCTACACTGGCAGGTGGCCAATGTCAGCGCCGGCGGTTACTGCCTGCGCTGGAATTCGGAAACCACCTCCAAAGCCCAGATTGGAGAGCTCATCGCCATCCACGAACAGGATGCCCGTGGGAATAACGAATGGCGCATAGGCAGCATACGCTGGATGCAGTTCAGTGTGACCAACGGCCTGGAAATAGGCGTACAGATACTGTCACCCAAGGTCGTTGCCACGGTAGTGCAACGCATCAATCGACCTCAGGACCCGCCCTTTGATGCACTCATGGTGCCGGGAATCAAGCCCCTCAATCAACCTGCGACAATCATATTGCCCGCACATACCTTCAAAACAGGTGATACAATAAAAGTAGAGGTTTTCGACCAAAGTATAAGAATAAGGCTAAATGAGCGGAAAGAACATACCGGCTTATTCACACAATTTCTGTTCACACATCTGGATCAGCACGTTCAACAGAAAAAGGTCGAAAAACAGGAAGAAACCTCCAAAAAAAGGGACGACTTCGACGAAATCTGGTCTTCGCTGTAATAACTAAACTGCAACTCACCCGGGTTATTTAATGCGCGGGCATTTATTGGATCATAATAAACAATGGCTGAAAAAACCATTAATCTGATTATTGTCGATGACTCCTTCGACACCGAAGAAAAAGTTATCAGCACACTCAGAGCACTGGGTTACGCCACACGTTCATCGCGGGTGGAAGATGATGAAGACCTGATAGACGCCATTAAATCACGTCATCCTGATCTGGTGCTGTATTCACAGGGCATGGAGTTAATCAGTCTGGAGCAGACCTGCAAAATAATACAGGAAAATACCGACAATGCACTTATTCCAGTTATTGCGGTGGATAAAAACGAAGCAACTACTGCTATAACGGATGTCATCAGTGCCGGCGCCATGGACCTCTCTTCCTACCAGAACATGAAACATCTTGCTCAGGTTATACATCGCGAAGTGCGTGCCTATCGTAACTGGAAGAAAAATCTGGAACTGCAAAAAGTTCTGGACGAGTCTGAACTGCGTTGTAACTCACTACTCGACAGCTCGCGAGACGCCATTGCCTATATCCATGAAGGCATGCATGTCTATTCAAATGCCTCCTATCTGGAATTGTTCGACATTGGTCAGTCTGACGATCTCGAAGGTATCCCTATACTTGATATGGTGGCAACTAGCAGTCGCGATGATTTTAAGGCCTTTTTGCGCGAATATATGAAAACAAATAGCGGCCTCAAAAAACTGGTTACCCGCCTGCACAAACCCGATGGCAAGGAATTTGATGGTGAAATGGAATTCTCGGCAGCACGCATTGATGGCGAGCCCTGCATACAAATCGTTATTCGCAAAGAAGATGTCAATACTGAAGAGCTTGAGCGCCAGTTAAAACTCCTCAGCCAGAAGGATCAGCTGACCGGATTATACAATCGCCAGCATTGTCTGGAGGAAGTAGAAACTATCATTAGTGAATGCGAGGGCAATGACAATATCGCTGCCATTATGGAGATACACCTCGATAACTTTGACAGTATTAAAAATGAAGTCGGCGTTGTCGGGGTAGACCATTACATCGTTGGCATCGCCAAAGCCCTTGCCGAATGCACACATGAAAATGATATTTTATCGCGTTACACTCATGCCAGCTTCACTATCCTCAGGCGTGGAAGCGACAAGGAATTCATCGAGAAGTATGCAAAAGAAATTCTGGCAAAGCTCAGTGAATACGAAGTTCAGATTAAAGATGCAACTGTCAATACTACCTGCAGTGCCGGCATTGTTCTTATCAACAGAAATTCTCCGGATTGCAATGAAGTTTTAGCGCGCGTAGAAAAAGCTTCTAATGAAGCCGCTGCCAACGGCACGAATCAGATCAGTCTTTACGTTCCGAAAGAGGGTGAGTTAACCCGGCACGAGGCCGATTCGAAATTCAAGGGACAACTAACTAATGCGATAATGCATAACAGGTTCGTTCTCTACTACCAGCCCATAGTCAGCCTTCATGGTGATACTGACGAGCGCTATGAAGTTTTCGTACGCCTGAAAGGTGAGGACGGCACTCTAATTATGCCTCAGGACTTTTTTCCTGCTGCAGAACGCATCGGCATGGCCATCGCCATTGATCGCTGGGTACTGACACGCACTATCCAGGTATTGTCTGAGCGCTGGAAAAAAGGCAGCCGCACCCGTTTTTTCATCAAGCTTTCAGCCCCTTCACTGAAAGATGACACTCTCATCGCCTGGCTGGACTACCAGATCAAGGAGAAAAAATTACCCGCTGACTGTCTTGTTTTCGAAGTAAAGGAAGCCGCCGCCGTGACCAACCTAAAATACACCAAAGCCATGTCTGAAAATCTCCGGAAAATCAACTGTGGTTTCGTGCTGGACGACTTTGGTACCGGTGCGAACCCATTTCAGCTGCTCGACCATATAGATGTTGATTATATTCGTCTTGATAGAAGTTTTATGGACAACCTGACTGAAAGCGAACAGAACCAGAAGGCTATACAGCGCATCACGGCCCAGGCCACTGAACGCGGCAAATTAACCATCACCCAGTTCGTACCTGATGCAGGCAGCCTGTCGATACTATGGGGCATGAACGTCAATTTTATTCAGGGGTACTTTTTGCAGGAACCCTCACCTGTCATGAATTATGACTTTACCGATATGGGGGGATGAAGCTCAGTCCTCTTCTTTCACTACTTTATATTCAACCACCAACGACTCCACATTCCTGTAGCCCTGAGGTAACTTAAGTCCGCGTCGCCCGCGTTCACCTGAATAAATCTCAATCTCCGAGGGTTTCATGGTTTTATATTTTTTGCCCGAGTGCACCACCAGCTTTTCATCGGGGCGCAGCAGGGTGGCGGCAACCACCGCCTCTTCACCAGCACTGAGTTTCTTGCTCGGAATATTGATGATCTTATTGCCCTTACCACGTGCCATTTGCGGCAGCTGTGCCAGCGGCGTGACCAGCAGGTGACCTTCCGAACTCACCACTACAATCTGCTCGTTTTCGAGATTTCGCACTTTAACCGGTGGCAACACTTTCGCGCCTTTGGCGACATTAAGCACGGCCTTGCCCGATTTTGTCCGCGATTGTAAATCCGCCATTTTGGTGACAAAACCATAACCGAAGGAACTACACAGCAGATAAAGATCATCGGCGTGCCCCATGATTACAGAAACAAAATTGGCACCGGCCGGCGGCGTGAAATAGCTGCTGAGGGGATCACCCTGACCGCGCGCTGAGGGCAGTTTGTGAGCCGGCAAGGTGTAGGCGCGTCCAGTGGAGTCAAGGAACACCGCCATCTGATTACTCCGTCCCGAAGCCGCTGCCAGATAGTGATCGCCGGATTTATAATTGAGCTTTGCGGGATCGATATCATGGCCCTTGGCGGCTCGCGCCCAGCCCATGGATGAGAGCACCACGGTGACCGGATCGCTGGCAATCAGCGTACTCTCATCCATCGCCTGCGCGGCACAGCGCGCAACGATGGGGGAGCGTCGATCGTCGCCATATTTTTTGGCGTCTTCCTCGATTTCTTTGCGAATCAGGGTTTTCAGCCTCGTGGCCGAAGCCAGAATTTTTTCCAGATAGTCGCGCTCTTCCGCCAGCGCATCCTGCTCACCGCGTATCTTCATTTCTTCGAGCTTGGCCAGATGGCGCAGTTTCAGTTCGAGGATAGCTTCAGCCTGAATATCCGAGATTCCAAAACGTGTCATCAACACTGGTTTGGGTTTATCGTGTTCACGAATGATCGCGATGACTTCGTCGATATTCAGAAAGGCAATCAGCAAACCATCAAGAATATGCAGGCGGCTGTTGACCTTATCCAGACGCCATTGCAGGCGACGACGCACGGTCACTGTACGGAACTTGAGCCACTCCTCCAGGATCATTCTCAGGTCTTTGACCTGAGGCCGGCCATTGATGCCGATCATGTTCATGTTGACCCGGTAACTCGATTCCAGATCGGTGGTGGCGAATAGATGTCCCATTAATTCGTCGACATTGACGCGATTGGAACGTGGAACAATCACCAGACGGGTGGGATTTTCATGGTCGGATTCGTCACGCAGATCTTCCACCATCGGCAGTTTCTTCGCGATCATCTGCTGCGCAATCTGCTCCAGCACCTTGTTGCCGGAAACCCGGTAGGGCAACGCGGTGACGATGATGGCGCCATCTTCTTTTTCGTAACGCGCGCGCTGGCGAACGCTGCCGTGGCCGGTGCGATAGGTTTCAATAATGTCAGCGCGCGAGGTAATAATTTCAGCTTCGGTGGGAAAATCCGGCCCCTGAATATGCTCGCATAGATCTTCCAGCGTGCTCTTCGGCTCTTCCAGCAAACGAATGCAGGCGCTGGCCACTTCACGAATATTGTGCGGCAGCAAATCGGTAGCCATACCCACCGCGATACCGGTGCCGCCGTTGAGCAATACATTCGGCAGACGCGCGGGCAGGGTTTCCGGCTCATCAAGAGAGCCGTCAAAATTCGGCTGCCAGGTCACTGTGCCCTGCCCCAGTTCGGAGAGCAGCACTTCGGCATAGGCAGCCAGTTTGGATTCGGTGTAACGCATCGCGGCGAATGATTTCGGATCATCCGAGGAGCCCCAGTTGCCCTGCCCGTCCACCAGCGGGTAACGGTAGGAGAAAGGCTGCGCCATCAGCACCATGGCTTCGTAACAGGCGCTGTCGCCATGAGGGTGGTATTTACCCAGCACATCACCGACGGTCCGTGCCGATTTTTTGTGCTTGGCAGTGGCATTCAGACCCAGCTCGGACATGGCAAAAACAATGCGCCGCTGCACCGGTTTCAGGCCGTCGCCAATGAACGGCAGGGCGCGATCAAGGATGACGTACATGGAATAGTCCAGATACGCCCGCTCGGTAAACACCGACATGGGTTCCTGCTCTACGCCTTCAAAATCGATTTTCGACTGTTCACTCATAATTTATTTAACTGTTTTCTGTTAGCTTCTTCTGCCTGAGCGAGAAGAGATTTTTAAAATGATTAACGATCCGTAAAAAACGCTAAAATTTAAACTGGAAAAGTTTTATTTGCGGACGAACTATTTTTTATCTGTAATTCTAGATCGCAGCTAGATTGCGGCCAGATCGCCTTTCGACTCCAGCCAGGTTTTCCTGTCAGCCGCGCGTTTGCGCGCCAGCAGCATATCCATCATCTGGTCACTCTGATCGCCGTCGGTAACAACCAGACGGATCAGACGCCGGGTATCGGGTGCCAGCGTGGTCACGCGCAGCTGCATGGGATTCATCTCACCCAGCCCCTTGAAGCGCGATACCGACACTTTGCCGCGAATTTTTTCGGCTTCAATACGGTCGAGTACACCCTGCTTTTCGGATTCATCCAGCGCATAAAAAACCTGCTTGCCCACATCGATGCGAAACAGCGGCGGCAATGCCACATAGACATGCCCGGCTTTAACCAGGGCGCGGAAATGTTTGAGAAACAGCGCGCAGAGCAGGGTCGCGATGTGATAACCATCGGAATCGGCGTCGGCGAGAATGCAGATTTTTCCGTAACGCAAATCTTTCAGCTGGTCACTGCCCGGTTCGATGCCCAGCGCCACCGAGATGTCATGCACCTCCTGCGAAGCCAGCACCTGATCGGACTCGACTTCCCAGGTATTCAGAATTTTTCCGCGCAGCGGCATAATCGCCTGAAACACCCGATCACGTGCCTGCTTGGCCGAGCCGCCCGCCGAGTCACCTTCCACCAGAAACAGTTCGGTGCGCTCCAGATCCTGCGAAGAGCAGTCGGCCAGTTTGCCGGGCAGCGCCGGGCCGGTGGTGACTTTTTTGCGCACCACCTTACGGCCTGCGCGCAGCCGTTTCTGAGCATTATCAATGGCCAGTGTGGCAATGGCTTCACCGGCCTCGGTGTGCTGGTTCAGCCACAGACTGAATGCATCCTTGACCACACCGGAAACAAACGCGGCACATTCACGTGAAGACAACCGCTCTTTGGTCTGACCGGAAAATTGCGGATCACTCAGCTTCACCGAGAGCACGTAACAGACGCGGTCCCAGACATCTTCGGGACTGAGTTTGACACCACGCGGCAGCAGGTTGCGAAACTCGCAGAACTCGCGCAAAGCCTCGGTCAAACCGGTGCGCAGGCCGTTGACATGAGTGCCGCCCTGCGCCGTGGGGATCAGATTAACGTAGGACTCGCCCACCAGCTCACCGCCTTCCACCAGCCAGCTCAGCGACCAGTCGACCTGTTCATGGGTGCCCTGCATACTGCCGGAGAAGAGTTCCTGCGGCAGCATTTCCCGTCCCGACAGATACTCACTCAGATAATCTTCCAGACCACCCTGATACAGCCACGACTCCTGCTCGCTGCTCTTCTCATCGAAGAAATCAACTTTAAGGCCGGGGCATAACACCGCTTTGGCGCGCAACACATGCTTGAGTCGCGATACCGAAAAATTAGCTGAATCGAAATATTTTTTCTCCGGCCAGAAGCGAATGCTGGTGCCGCTATTGCGCTTGCCTACAGTACCGATTTTTTCCAGTTCCGAGGTTTTTGCACCGTGCGCGAAACTCATGCAGTAGACATCACCGTCACGCCGTACTTCAACCTCCAGTGTCGCCGACAGCGCATTGACCACCGACACGCCAACACCGTGCAGCCCGCCGGAGAACTGATAATTATCGTTGGAGAATTTACCGCCCGCGTGCAGGCGGGTGAGAATAACTTCGATACCGGAGACGCCCTCTTCGGGGTGGATATCCACGGGCATACCACGGCCATCGTCACGCACCGAAAGCGAGCCATCCTTGTATAAAGTTACTTCGATATGGCTGGCATGCCCGGCAACCGCCTCATCGACGCTATTATCAATGACTTCCTGCGCCAGATGGTTGGGACGAGTGGTATCGGTGTACATTCCCGGGCGTTTCTGCACCGGTTCGAGGCCTGTTAATACCTCAATCGCGGAGGCATCGTATTTACTCATGAATAGAACTCTTGATGAATCATCGTTATATCGGATTGCTGCTTTGGCGGCTAATAGTACAGGCCGGAGGCTAAATCCTCCAGTATTAAATAGTTAAAAATTTAGAGACATTTACCGCAGAGGCGCGGAGACGCAGAGAAAATCCTGTTAATCGTTATTTGTGCGCAGCATCAATAAAAACTCAGCGCCTCTGCGGTGAAAGTTTTTGAGTTTTACGGACGGTCTCAGCTTCAGGGTCAGAACTTCGAAAAATCCGGTCGATGACAAAACATGAAAAGGGGTTTATTCACCGCCAGCCGGAAACGGCTCTGGCCGGCTGGACGGGAGGGCCGGCGCAGATGGTTATCGAGACTGCCGCTACGCCTTAAAATTTAATCCGGATCAATTAACAGCAGCCTTGGCCTGTGTATTTGTTATCTCCTGCACCAGTTTGGCGGCAGGCACATAACCGGGCAGCATCTCACCGGATTCCAGGATGATGGCGGGCGTACCTGCAACACCGATTTCCCGGGCCAGCTCGAGGTGACGCTGAATGGGGTTGTCACACGTCTGCGCTTTGATTTTATCGCCGCCTTTAGCAAGATCGAGTGCTTTGTTTCTATCTTTGGCACACCAGACACTCACCGTTGTATCATAATCACTCTTGCCTTTCAGCGGCATGAAGATGTAGCGAACCTGGACATTGCTGGCCATATACTGATCCATTTCATTATGTAAACGTCGGCAATAGGGGCAGTCGATATCAGTCACCACGGTAATAGTATGGTCCACCTTTTTAGGGGTATAAATCAGCATATTCTCTTCGCCCAGAGCATTGATCGCGGTCAAACGTATTTTGGACTTAGCCTGCTCGGTATAATTGACGCGACTGGATAAATCAATCAGATTTCCATCCAGCATATAACGCGCGTTCTGGTCCATATAGACCACCTGAGCGCCCACAATCACCTCGTATAAACCGGGTATGGGAGATTCACTAACCTGGCTGATCTCGGTGCCGGGCAGATGTTTGGACAGCGCCTTTTTCAGCGTTTCGATAGCGCTATCCGCTGAAAGCGCCGGAGTGGCGGCTAACAGCAGAGAGATAGGAAGAAGGAAAAGACCAAATGCCGGTCTGAATACTGCTTTAGATAAACTCATAATGTGCACGCTCTTGTTAATTTGAATCATTACAGACAAGCCGTATTATAGATAATTCCATCACTTCTGAGTAATTCAATCAATGTAATGCGAGTCAGTTAACCACGCGGATGATGCTGGTGATAAAGATCCTGCAACCGCTGATCGGCAACATGGGTATAAATTTGCGTGGTTGAAATATCACTGTGGCCCAGAAGCATTTGTACCACGCGTAAATCCGCGCCATGATTCAGTAAATGCGTGGCAAAGGCGTGGCGTAAAGTATGGGGTGATAAACTATTTGCCTCAATACCCGCTTTCAGGCCATTGCGTTTGATCATGTACCAGAAGGCCTGACGACTCATAGCCTGCCCGCGCCGGGTCACGAATACCGCATTAGTCGCTTTGGCATGCACTGGCAGGAGCACGGGGCGGGCCTGTTTTAGATAGCGTTCAATCCATTCCAGCGCAATCTCCCCCACCGGCACCAGTCGTTCTTTATCACCCTTGCCCATCACCCGGACAACGCCGGGTTCTAGCGACACCTGTGACAACTGCAAACTCACCAGCTCGGTGACGCGCAAACCGGTTGCGTAAAGTAATTCCAGCATGGCGCGATCACGCAAACCGAGATCATCGGAAACATCCGGCGCATTAAGCAACGCTTCAACCTGCGTTTCGTTAAGCGTTGCCGGCAGGTAACGTTCGGCTTTGGGTGATTCCAGTAACTGAGTCGGATTTTCCTGGATTTTTTTCTCGCGCAATAAAAATCCATAAAAACGCCGCAAAGACGATAACAGGCGGGCGGCAGAACGGGTTTTCCGGCCGGTTTGATGCTGCTGATTCAAATAATCCTGAATAAAAGCGGTATCGGCGGTAAAAAATGTGCGCTCCTGCCGGCTCAGCCACAATGCAAAACCGGCCAGATCACTGCGATACGCCGACAGTGTGTTTTCACTGAGCGCATTCTCCATCCACAAATGATCGATAAAATATTCCAGTACCCTCCGCTCATCGGCAGGGATGCAATCGGCTTTAGCCATAATCTTTAATCAAATTCATAATATTTATAGCCATAAAAAAAGGGGCATCTGTCAATGACACATGCCCCTTCCACCAACTTTCAGCTTTAACGCTTACGTCTTATTTTTTGGTCGTACGACGTTTTTTACGTTTTGCTGGTTTCATGGCTTTGTCGATCTTAGCCATCTCTTTCCTGCTCCACTTATCTACAAATGAAGCCACAGCGGCCTCTTTCTTCTGGGCCATCTTCAGCATCATTGCCTGGCGCTTATTGGCGGCAGCAACTTCTGCTTTAGCTTCTTTCAAAGCGGCAGCGACAGCAGCAATGCGCTCACGCGTCTTCCGCTTAGCTTCAGCGGCAGCTATACGAGCCTGTTTTTTGCGTGCAGCGGCTTCTTTTTTCTTAGTTGCAGCCGCTTTCTTTTTAGCAGCGGCAGCCTTTCTCTTAGCGGCTACATTAGAAGCTGATTTTTTCTTTACCGCTTTTTTCTTAACTGCTTTTTTCTTTACAGCCTTCTTTTTAGGAAGGGTCTTCTTAGCTACTTTGCGTTTAGCAGCCGCTGCTTTCTTTTTCAGCGCTGTTTTCGCAGTAGTTTTTTTCTTGGTTTTTGTTTTAGCTTGTGCCATTTTTTGCGTCCTCTTTTGTGAGTTACCATCCGGAGTATAAAAGGATAATTTAATATAGCAAATGTTTTTTTTAATTTGTAACAAATTTTTTATCTTTAAAATCAAAAATTACAAAATATTTTCTGTGAAAAATGCTCTCAAGAATCAAAATTTGAAACCTGTTTGCACAACTGCGCCCAATGATTCACCTGCACCCGACATCACCGCAAGATCTAGATTAAAGCCTAACCAGAGACCGACGCCAGCGGTGTAAATCGCTTCTTTATCGGCGCTGGATATACCATCAGCTATGTTTTTAATCATACCCAAACGTAATTGTGCATAATCAAAAGCATTGAATTCAACCCCCAGTGACAGGTTCTGTCTTTTCAGCCCGGTCACTGCACCTGATGACACAATCGAATCATTCTCTGTCAAATCAAGATCGGCTCCCAGAGTAAGGAAATCGTTACTGTAAGCTGCACCAACTTTCAACTGCGTATCAAACGACAGCGTGGTTGTGGTTGTATCATTGTTTGCATCGGTGGTTTGAAAGGACATTTCTTCTGTCAGCAGGTTTTTGACGGTAACACCGACGCGAACATTGTCGGTCACAGCCATCACCATGCCAAGATCAAGCGTGGTGAAGTCGCCCAGATCCTGTATATCATCGGTCAGATTATCCAGCCCTGTATCATCTAATGAAATGGACTCGGAGTATTTCACCGCTTCAACATTCACGATTTTCGGCGTTAAACCTATCGATACTTTCTTCTCCATCAGCTCAAAACTGCGCGCAATGGAAAAACCGACTTCAGTGGTTTGCGCACCGACAATGTTGAGCAGATTGTAAGTTGGGTCATTAATGGTTGAAACATTCTGTGAAACATTGCTCAGCCCGCCTGCCACAACCACATCCACACGGGCGCTAACGGCCATGGAATATTTTTCGGTGGTAAAGCCGACCGCCAATGCCCCGGACAGTTCGGGCGCGATCACCTTGCCGTCTAGCCCTTTTGCAATGGCCAATTTTTCAGAGTCATTAGTGCTGTCCTGAAACGCATCAATGTCATCAATAACGCCGTCATTATCGCTGAAAAAAGCCCCGGCAGTGAGTAGTAATGAAAAATCATCGTCCGACTTCTGAAAAGACAGCATCGCCGGGTTTGCAAAAGGTGCAGCGGCAATATCAGCAGTTGCCACACCGACATTACCCATACCCAGTGAGCGTGCTTCGTGCGCAAAAGGCGCGGCTATCGCCGAACGTGAGGCGGCTGCCAGTGCCACTGCACAAAATCCAATCTTAACTATCTTCATAAATCACCTTTGTTCTATTAATTTTTAATGTCTTCGTTGCCTGTCATATTGAATAACAATAACAGGCGGATTTAAATTACAATATGCGACTTCACGCAGGCTGTACTTTACCTATAAATAACCACAATGAGCAAGATGAATATACCTGTCTCTTCCGCTACTCCGGTGACTTTATTACGCAGATTAATGGCGATTTTTTATGATCTTTTTCTGCTCACCGCCATTCTTTTTCTGGCCACGGCACTGGTTAATGCCATAAATCAGGGTAAGGCTATCGATCAGGACAGTCCTTACATCCTGCTTTTTGATTTATATCTGGTGAGTATTATTTTTTTCTATTTCGGCTGGTTCTGGACGCATGGCGGCCAGACACTGGGAATGAAAACCTGGAAAATAAAATTAATCAGCAACGATTCGCAAAACATTAACTGGAAACAGGTGCTGATTAGAGAAACCACAGCGGTTATATCCTGGTTCTGTCTTGGCCTGGGTTTTTTCTGGTCGGTGTTCGATAAGAAGAAGCGCTGCTGGCATGATATGGCTTCACACACCACGCTGGTTGATTTGAGAACATCTGACAGCTAAGCCGGAACCGCTTAACGGATACGCCGTATCAAAAAGAGATTGATCGCCGTCACTACCAGCAATGGAATTGATGCACTGAGTACGGGCATCAAGCCGTACACCACACCCAGATGATTGATCGCCTGATTGAAGACAAAGAACAGAATGCCCAGTAGTAGACCTAGAATAACCTGCTGCCCGGTTCCGCCGGATCTCGCTGTGGTGGAGAATACCAGCGGCACTGCAATCAATAACATCACCAGGCAGGTTAACGGAGTGAATAACTTAACCCAGAAGGCAAGCCGGTAGGCGGTGGCGTCCAGATTATTCGCCTCCAGATAACTGCTGTAACGTACCAGCGATGCCATGGACATATCCTCCGGCTCCAGTCTGAGCACCTCGAACAGATCCTTTTTAATCAAACTTGGCCATTCTTCACTGGCATTTTGGTAGCTATCTACACCTGCTTCAGAAATATCACTATGCCTGACCTCTTTCAGCTGCCAACGCCCGTCTTTGAAGAATGCGTGTTCGGCGCTGACTGTGTGTTTAAGTTTTCTGTCCTCATCCAGCTCGTAAACCTTGATATTGTGCAGCTGCATATCGGGCATCACGGTCTGTATATTAAAATAGCGATTCCCGTCTCGCGCCCATAAACCGTGCTCGCCGCCCACCAGCACCTGATCATCCATGGCGGCGGCGCGCAGAGCTTTGGCGTTACTGGTTGCCTGGGGCACAATAAATTCGCCTGCCAACCCAACCAGCACTGCCAGCACGAGACCCGTCTGCAACACCGAACCCACAATTCTGCCGACGCTGATGCCCGATGCACGCATCACAATCAGTTCGGAATTGCTGGCCATCGCTCCCATGGCGATCAGCCCGCCCAGCAAAATAATGGAAGGCGCCAGCAGGTATAGATTATCGGGCAAGCTCAGCAGGACAAAGGCGATTGCTTCTACGAGACCAAAATCCTTGGTGCCAATGTGGTCCAGCTGCCGGATAAAATTAATGAAAGTAAAAAGTGCTGCAAACACAAACAGTGCGATGGCTGAGCCGCTTAGAATGGATCGGGCAATATAACGATCAATAATCACTGTGCGTTCACCTTATTCAGCGGTTCGGTTGATGATTTTCGACGGCGAAAGGCGTAACCGCTACGCTTTAGCAAAAGTGCTAACAGAAACAGAGCGACAATATGCACCCACCAGGTGCCAAACCAGATCGGTACGCGCTCCCTGATCACCCAGTTGGAGGCCATACTTAGTAGATTTGAGTAAACCAGATACAGCAATACTGCCCACGCCATGTTGGCGAAACGTCCACTGCGCGGGGTAGTCTGGCTGAGCGGCAATGCCAGCAGGGCGATAATCAGCGTGGCCACCGGCACGGTCAGCCGCCATTGCAATTCGGCCTGGTGTCGAAGTACATCTGAGCGCCACAGCTGTTCACTGGGCAGTGCTTTCACCGACAGTGTGGTATCAATGTCTTTGGAACCCGGCACATAAACACCATACTCCTGATATTCGGTAATTTTGTAATTACGCCTGCCCGGCTGCCCTTCATAATGCGTGCCTGATTCCATCACCAGATAGTCACGGCCGCTTTCGTCATGCTGATAGCGCGCACGTGTCGCGATATCGACGTGTGCAACATCGTCTTTGACCTGCTGATAAAACACATGATCCATAATCTGACCGCTATCGCGCTGCGATTCCAGAAAAAAAATGGCATTACCTTCACGCGATTGATTAAAGCGCCCGGCAAACAGAACGCTGAGCTCAGTACGGTTTTTCACTTCGGTCATCATTTCGTCGCGCTGTTCGACCACCGAGGGGATGAAAAACAGCGTGAAAAAAAACATCAGCAAGGTCGTCGGCAGCGCCACCAGCAACAGTGGGCGATACCACTGTGCCGGTCCCAGCCCGGCAGACATGACAGCAGTCATCTCGCTATCGTTATATAAACGCCCGAAAGCCAGCAGAATGCCCAGCAGTAAGCTCAACGGGACCAGCATGACGGCGAACTCATAGGTGTTGTTCAGCAGCAACCAGAAAAACATGTCCACCGGAATGCGCCCATCGACCAGCCAGGCCAGCAACCGTGTGGCATCGGCGCTCACGACCACAATCGCCAGCACGAACAGCACGGAGAGCCAGGAAACTAGAATCTCCCGGCCGATATAGCGATCTATAATGGATAAATGTTTTTTCACGCGCTCTCTCTTTAAGCTGGCATTATCACATTGACTACACGACAATGCATTAATTGCATACAATCTACCTCTATTAAATCAAGACTCCGGAGAAATTCATGGAATACACCGTAAAAAGCGGCAGCCCAGAAAAACAACGTATTGGATGTGTTGTTGCAGCTGTTTACGCCTCACGTAAACTTTCACCCTCAGCCAAAATTCTAGACGAAGTAAGCGGCGGTGTAATCTCTAATCTGGTTCGCCGAGGTGAAATCGAAGGCGACCTGGGACAGACCTTATTATTGCATAATCTTGAGAACACGCTTTGCGACAGGGTACTGCTGGTGGGCTGCGGCAAGGAAAAAGATATAACCACCCGCAATTTCCGCAACATTAACCAGACCATGGTGAAGCGCCTGCAAGCCAGTGGCGCAACCGAAATCGCCTCCTACCTGACTGAAGCACCGGTTAGACGCCGCGACATCACCTGGAAAATCGGACAATCCATCGAAGCTATCGATGAATGCCTGTACGAGTTCAAGCAGCTAAAAACCGACAAGTCCTCACCGCGTCGTCCGCTAAGAAAATTCATCTTCAGCGTTTCCGGCCGCGGTCAGCTCGCTGACGGTGAAATCGCCGTCAGAAATAGCATGGCGATTTCGACCGGCATCAAGCTAAGCAAAGACCTCTCCAACCTGCCCGGCAACATCTGCACGCCTGCTTATCTGGCCAAACAGGCCACTACTCTGCAACAACAATATCCCAAGATAAAAACCACCATTATCGATGAAGATGAGATGGAAAAACAGGGCATGGGCGCGCTGCTGGCGGTATCTCGCGGCAGCAGCGAGCCGGCAAAATTAATTGTTATCGAATACATGGCCGGTGACAAAGACCAGGAGCCGGTCGTGCTGGTCGGCAAAGGCGTCACCTTCGATTCGGGCGGCATCAGCCTTAAACCCGGCGTGGGCATGGATGAAATGAAATATGACATGTGCGGCGCAGCCAGTGTGCTAGGCACCCTCAGTGCCTGTGCAGAATTACAGCTGCCGATGAACATTGTCTGTCTCGTTCCCACGGTGGAAAACATGCCCGGCAGCAGCGCCATCAAGCCCGGTGATATCGTCACCAGCATGTCCGGCAAGAGCATCGAAATTCTCAACACCGATGCCGAAGGTCGTCTGATTTTATGCGACGCGCTGACTTACGCGGAAAAATATAATCCTGCTGTAGTCATCGATGTCGCCACGCTCACCGGTGCCTGCATCGTCGCCCTGGGCGCGCATCCTGCGGGTCTGCTGGGCAATCATAATCCGTTAATTCACGACCTGCTCAACGCCGGTGAGAAGAGCGGTGACCGGTGCTGGGAACTGCCGCTGTGGGACGACTATCAGGAAGAGCTGGATAGCAACTTTGCTGACATGGCCAACATCGGCGGCAAGGGCGCGGGTACCATTACCGCCGCCTGCTTCCTCTCGCGCTTCACCAAAAAATATCACTGGGCGCATCTCGATATCGCCGGCGTCGCCTGGAAAAGCGGCAAACAGAAAGGCGCTACCGGTCGACCGGTCAGCCTGCTGATGCAATACATTCTCGATCGCTTCAAAGCCGCTAACCAGCCCTCGTAACGATATGGTGAACGATACAGCCAACCCGCGCGTTGACTTCTATCTGCTGGCTGATGAAAGCATGCATTTTTTCTGTTGCCGGTTGGCCGAGAAGGCGTGGCGTCTGGGGCACACTGTATTTATTCGCACCGAAAACGAGGCGGAAACGGAAGCGCTCGATGCATTGATGTGGCATTACAGTGAGCACGGTTTTCTGCCGCATGTGTGCTGGGGCGATGAAGATGAAACTGAAACCCCGATTATCATCGCCAGCAAAATCGAACCCACCCACGGCTACGATTTATTAATCAATCTGGCCGACGACATTCCCCTGCGCAAGGAGTGCTGTCCGCGCATTGCAGAAATCATCAGCGCCGATGCCAAACGCAAGCAGCAGGGCCGCCTGCGTTATGCGCAGTATGAGAAAAACAATTATTCTCTAAAACACTATAATATCAGCAACGCATAATGTCTCACCCCATCCACGGATAAGCCATGTCAGACGATAAGCACAAAAACATCCCGACACTGGAAGATGTCGTTCAGCCGGGCAAGGAAAAAGAGGAGGCGCCGGCCAAAACCAAACGCGAGGTCAATGACCGTCGAGGCGAAGATCGTCGCCAGAAGCAGATTCCCCTACCCGAGGCGCAGGGCGAGCGTCGCGTCAGCGAACGTCGCAGTACAACTCG
The DNA here is from genome assembly GCA_024636785.1 of Gammaproteobacteria bacterium. Classification (GTDB taxonomy): domain Bacteria; phylum Pseudomonadota; class Gammaproteobacteria; order SZUA-229; family SZUA-229; genus LH-M37. The sequence continues at coordinate 124,196 of JAGXGK010000015.1, read as the reverse complement.
CCGTAGCATCGACCAGCGCCGCAGCGAAGAGATGAATGAGCTGGTGGAAAAAATCATGCAGGACATGATGCCCGATCTGGAACAGCACCTGTTTCTGCAACTGCGTTTCGAGTTGCAAAAATACATCCCGAAGATACTCAGCGAGTTCAAAGACAAGGGCGAGAACGAAGAATAGGCTCTCAATTCATGACTGCTACAACTGCGCTGCCGTATTTGAATATTTAAAAAAAGCCTTTACCGCAGAGAAAAGATAAATTCGAGTTATGTAAGATGCTAGTAAGGCACGAACCGCATCGATTGTGGAAAGGCTTAAGTCAAATACGTTCACCGCAGAGGTCGCAGAGAAATGCGGAGAAAAGATAAAATCGGGTTATGTAGGATGCTGGTGAGGCACGAACCGCATCGATCGTGGAAAGGCTAAGTCAAGTGCGTTCACCGCAGAGGTCGCAGAGAACGCAGAGAAAATCTCGTTAGTTGGTTTGAAGATATTTATGATTAGTCTTGGTGTGCGCTTAGATACTAATTCGATTTATACAAAATAAGCTTTTCTCCGCCTTCCTCAGCGTTCTCTGCGACCTCTGCGGTAAAAAAAGATTTCCGCTCATATATCAGCTGCCATTGACACACCTGCCTCACATTCATAGCCGTGACACATGCCATCGGAGCGGTGCATACGGTATAATCTCTGCCTTTTAAGCCATCACGCCGCACAGGCCTTCTTCAACGAAGCATATTCGCCCATGGAAAAAACCTACAACCCGAAAGCCATCGAACAGAGCTGGTACCAGAGCTGGGAAGACAACGGCTATTTCGCGCCTCAAGATAATGCCGACGCCAACGCCTACAGCATTATGATTCCGCCGCCCAATGTCACCGGCAACCTGCATATGGGCCACGGTTTTAACAATACCGTGATGGACACCCTGATTCGTTATCACCGTATGAAAGGTGACAATACGCTCTGGCAGCCGGGCACCGATCACGCCGGCATCGCCACGCAGATGGTGGTTGAGCGCCAGCTGGAAGCGGAAGGAAAATCCCGTCACGATCTGGGCCGTGAAACCTTTATCGAACGAATCTGGGAATGGAAAAAAGAGTCCGGCGGCAACATTACCCGCCAACTGCGCCGTCTGGGTTCCTCACTGGACTGGCAGCACGAACGTTTCACCATGGATGATGGCCTGTCTGAATCGGTGAAGGAAGTTTTTGTGCGGCTGTACGAAGAAGGGCTGATTTATCGCGGCAAGCGTCTGGTTAACTGGGACACCAAGCTGCACACTGCGGTGTCTGATCTGGAAGTGCTCAACGAAGAAGAAAACGGCCACATGTGGTACATGCGTTACCCGCTCAGCAATGGTCAGGGGCATTTGATTGTCGCCACCACCCGCCCGGAAACCCTGCTGGGTGATTGCGCAGTGGCGGTTAATCCTGAAGATGAGCGTTACAAACATATGATCGGCGAGCTGCTGGAACTTCCGCTCACCGGCCGTAAAATTCCGATCATTGCCGATGAGGAACATGTCGACCCTGAGTTTGGCACCGGCTGCGTAAAAATTACCCCGGCGCACGATTTCAATGACTATGCCGTCTGGCAACGTCACCGCGATGAGGTCGCCATCAGCAACCAGCTGCACGGCGGCCTGATTAATATTTTCACCAGCAACGCCGCGATTCGCGAAAACGATGAAGACGAGAATGGCCTCATCCCCGCCCAATATATCGGCATGGATCGTTACGCGGCGCGCAAACAGATCGTCGCTGATCTGAATGAAGCAGGCCTGCTGGAGAAAGTGGCTGACCACAAACTGGTAGTGCCGCGCGGCGATCGTTCAGGCACGGTGATCGAACCTTTCCTCACCGATCAGTGGTACGTGAAAGCGGCGCCCCTGGCCAAACCGGCGATAGAGGCGGTGGAAAGTGGAAAGATTCGCTTTGTCCCCGACAACTGGAAAAACACCTATTACGACTGGATGAACAATATTCAGGACTGGTGCATCAGCCGCCAGATCTGGTGGGGACATCGAATTCCCGCCTGGTACGATAAGGAAGGCAATATCTATGTAGGTCGCGATGAAGCGGAAGTGCGGACCAAACACAATCTCGGTGACGACTACCCACTGCGTCAGGACGAGGACGTGCTCGACACCTGGTTTTCGTCAGCACTGTGGCCGTTTTCAACCCTCGGCTGGCCGCAAGAGACGCCGCGACTGGAAATGTTTTATCCCACCAGCGTACTGGTTACCGGCTTCGATATTATCTTCTTCTGGGTCGCGCGTATGATCATGATGGGGCTGAAATTCATGGACGATGTGCCCTTTCACGAAGTCTATGTGCACGGTCTGGTACGTGACTCTTTTGGCCAGAAAATGTCCAAATCGAAAGGCAATGTGCTCGATCCCATTGACCTGATTGACGGTATCGGTCTGGAAGCACTGGTGACCAAGCGCACCGCCAATATGATGCAGCCCGAACTGGCGGAGAAGATCGAAAAACAGACGCGCAAGGAGTTCCCCGACGGCATTCCCGCCTTCGGCACCGATGCTTTGCGCTTTACCTTTGCCGCGCTCGCTTCCACCGGTCGCGACGTACGTTTCGACTTGCACCGCGTCGAAGGCTATCGCAACTTCTGCAACAAATTATGGAACGCCACCCGTTATGTGCTGATGCAGACCGAGGATAAGGATACCGGCATCGACAACAACGATGTTGAATTATCACTCCCCGACCGCTGGATTATCTCCCGCCTGCAACACGTGGAAGAGAACGTCGGCGCGCACATCGAAAAATACCGCTTCGATCTCGCCGCCAGCGACCTTTACACCTTTGTCTGGGACGATTACTGCGACTGGTATCTGGAGCTATCCAAACCCATTCTGTTCAATGAGCAGACCTCAGAAGCCGCTCAACGCGGGACGCGCCGAACTCTGGTGCGGGTGCTGGAGACCATTTTGCGTCTCAACCATCCCATTATGCCGTTCATTACCGAAGAGCTCTGGCAGATGGTGGCACCGTTAGCCGGCAAGTCGGGTGACACCATTATGATTCAGCCCTTCCCTGTTGCTGATCCTGACAAGATCGATGTCACCAGTGAGCAGGAGCTGGAGTGGGTGAAAAACTTCATTACCGGAGTGCGCAAAATTCGCTCCGAAATGGACATTGCACCGGGCAAGCCCCTGCCGGTGTTACTGCAAAATGCCAGTGATAATGACAAAACCTGTTTCGAGAGCAATCAGAGTTTCATCAAAACGCTGGGCAAGCTGGAATCAGTGACCTGGCTGGACGCTGCCGATAACGCACCTGAATCGGCCACGGCACTGGTGGGTGAGATGCAGATTCTAATCCCGCTCGCCGGCCTGATCGACAAGCAAGCCGAACTGGCCCGTCTGGAAAAAGAGATCGGCAAACTGCACGACAATATCAAGAAAGGCGAAGCCAAGTTACAGAACCCCGGTTTTGTCGACAAGGCACCACCGGCGGTGGTCGATAAGGAGCGTCAGCGTCTGGCGGAACTGTCCCGATCATTGCAGCAGCTGGAGCAGCAGGCTGAAAAAATCCGCGCGCTTTAGCCGCGAACTTTAGCATTATGCGTTTTAACTGACAGAGCGAAAACCCCGCCGGATATAAAACCGGCGGGATTTTTTATGTCCGACTTCAGGTATCGATAAAGTTAAAAACCAGCCCAAAAAGTGTTTTTCAGGCCGTTTTCAGGGCCGATTTCGGTGATTTCGGCCTATTAACATTTTTTTATCATGGCATTTAGATCCTCTCAAAATGCCGCCAGCTCCCACGGTTATCCCGGTTCTAAGACCCGCCGTTTTTCATGCCACCGGCGTATCAGAGGTTGATCGTATATAACGACAGCGTTAATCTCCGCACACCAGCATCACAACGAGAACATCATGACTACGCCCGACAAAAAAGAACAGATCTTACAAACTCATGCCGGACTCATCCTCGCCGTCATACAGAGCATCCACAATCATACTTTGCGCCCCCAACTGGAGCAGGTACTGAAACAGTCTGAACAGAATGGCTGGGGCTCTCTGGTAGCAGTGATTCGTAAAATCATCGACGGCAACCGTGACTCCAGACTGCTGGAAGGGCTGGACGATGAGGATCAAATTATTGCCGATGGCATCCTGCAAGGCCTGCAAGATCCCAGCACGCTACCCAACCCGGAACAGAAGGCTGATGCCGCCATGGCCGCACCCATGCTGGCACAGCTCATCAATGACGCCAGACGTGGCGATCACGATGCTGTCATCATGCTGGGTGGGCTCGCCGAACAGATGTCAGCCGCCGGAGGTGACCTTGCCAACCTCAGTGCCACCATCAAGGCTATGATCGACGGAGAACGCAGCATCGACAAATTATGCAGCCGCATGGGGCCACAGGGGGAATCACTGATTACCGCGATTATTACCGAACTCAACCACCTTGATACTCATTAGTTTTTGAACATAGTTGGCAGTTGGCAGTTGGCAGTAAAAGCATAGGCTTTCTGGCAGAATTTGCAGGTTTTCAGATTGACCCCCTCTCCCGCCGGGAGAGGGCCGGGGTGAGGGGGCTTTTGATCTAACAAACATACATCCAATTACGCTGCGCTAATCAGACCTGTACTGTGTGTTCGTTGTTGTTTGTGAAGTGATTATGCGTTCTTTGCGGACAGTATTTTTTATTTTATCCTCCTGCAAAATCACAGATTCAACTCAATGTTCGCCTTTAGTTCGCATTAATCCGGCCAGCCGGTTGCCCTGTTTCTGCGGCCCGCCACGCGGGAATATTTGGTGCAGATATTTGCTACTGCCCCTGTCTTTATCCCACTGTTGACGAAAATGTTTGATCATGTCGCGCACGCTGGCCTGGACCCCGTGCGTTGCATACCAGTGACGCTGGAAACGAATGATTTCCCAGTGCTCGCTATTGAGTTGCAGGCCTTCCTCCTCGGCCTGCCGGCGTACAAACTCTTCGCTCCAGTCACTCGGGTCAACCAGATAGCCTTCGCTGTCGGTTAATACTTCGCGACCATCAACTACAATTCGGTGCGTAGTCATGTTGGGGTAGGCGTTACTGCCGCTGGTTTGATTGTCAGCAGCACCTTCTGAACTGTGGCCGGTTTCGGTGAGACTCCACAGATCAATCTCGATTTCACCGTCCAGTCGCCCCTGATAGCGCTCCATGCCGGAGACCATAATCTTGCCGCTGCACGGGGGAATATCGAAGCAGACCTTGCCGGAGCGATCGGTCGGCACCGGCCCGATACGCCTGTTGTCTTCATCCAGTATTAATTCCACTGGCGTACGCTTTAATGGCTGGTGACTGAATTTCATTACCACGTTTACACAGACCATAATACTTACTCCTCGCTACCTGATTTAAAATGATCGAAAAATACCCGAACCAGATCAGATCGGGTGATCAGGCCGACGACGTGACGCGCTTCATCACAGACCACAAGACGCCTAATAGTATGCCGCTTCATTACTTCCAGTGCCTGATGCAGCGTTTGCTGTGGCGAGACGGTGATCACCTTGCTCACCATAAGATCAGCGACCTCCCCCTCCAGCTCACGTACTTCTACATGATGGCTGAACATATTTTCCAGCGCTTTCCAAACATTATGGTCGGGATGCCGCGAGGGCATACCCAGTTCATGCAAGAAATCAGCTTCAGTAATAATGCCCACCAGTCGATTGTCTTTATCGACTACCGGCAGACCGCTGATTTTCAGCGTCACCAGAAGATGAGCCGCTTCCGAGAGTGAGCAATCGGCCTGCACAGTTGTTACCGGTTGCGTCATTATTTTCTCTACCGGCACGCTCTCCGAGTTACGTATGTGGGCATACCTTTCCGCCGCATGGTAAAGCTGCATAAGGTCATCCACCGAGACATCGATATAGGTGCCCAGCTCCTGCATAGCCATGGCGAAATCATCCGGCTGTAGCTGTAGTTTTTGTACGTCTAGATCACTCATGCCCTACTCCTGCTGTTGGTTGCTGCAAAGTGCAGTTGCTGCCGGCTTCACCCGGCTAACTTCGGGAAGCCTTAAGCAGTTCGGTCAGCCTGTTTTCTCTGGCCAAACGATAAATCTCTTCCAGATCCTGACTACTGATATCGACCGTGCTGCCCATCGCCTCTAATGCTGTTTCCAGATTGTCCTCGTTCAGATCATCAGGTTTGGCTTCGGGTGCTTTTGGTTCACCGGCAGGGTGAACCGCCAGCACTGCGGGGTAACGACGCCAGTGAAAGGCGTAGTTAAATGCCATCGCAATCAGCACAATGACCAGGGCATTCAATAACACCGGGGTGAGCACGTACTGAAAGCCCAGCGCCTGTAAATTCGCGCCACCTATGACAGCGGTCAGCGCCGTCGCCCCCCCCGGCGGGTGGATACAACGCAGATAATACATGGCACCGATAGCCGCCGCCACGGCAACAGCCGCTGCCACCACCGGCATCGGAATCCAGCGCGCGCAGGCCACGCCGATAACGGCAGAGATCAGATGCCCGCCCACAACGGCCCAGGGCTGCGATAGTGGTCCGTGAGGGACCGCGAACACCAGCACCGCCGTAGCGCCCATTGAAGCCACCACCCAGGCCGCCTCCTGCTCACCCAGAAACTGTCTGCTGACCAGTGTAATACCCAGAATACCGAACAGACCGCCGATCGCGGAGACCCATTTTTCAAGATGGCCAGTCTTATTGCTTTCCAGGCCAATAAAGTGTTTGAAATTCATAAATGCGGTGCCAGATGATTTTATGGCTGCAGTATATTAGTTTTAATTAATATCAGGCAAACGATTTATACTGGACATTAGTATCGAAATATCCGATATTAACGCCATGGACATGAATCAGGTCAGAACATTTCTCGCGGTCGCCGCCAACGGCAGTTTTCTTGAGGCCGCGACGCGGCTGCACGTCACCCAGTCCACCGTCAGCAACCGCATTCAGTTGCTGGAGGCCTATCTGGGTGCCAGCCTTTTTGTGCGCAACCGCTCCGGCGCGACCCTGACCCCTGCCGGCAAACGCTTTGTGCATCACGCCAAGGCATTTATCCTGACGCTGGATCAGGCCCGCCATGATGTCGGCCTGCCCAGCCGTTATCGCGCCAGTATTACCATTGGCGCCCGGATAGCTTTATGGGAGGAATTTCTGCCGCGCTGGGTCGGCGAACTACGCCGTAGCTCACCGGATATTTCGATTCGCAGTGAAATTGGTTTTGAAGAAGATCTGATGCGCCGCGTCATCGAAGGCACTATGGACGTGGCGCTAATGTACACACCCCAGCACAGTCCGGGCATCCATGTGCAGCACCTGTTTGATGAAACTCTGGTGCTACTCACCACCGATCCGGAAAAACCCTGGCCCGATGAAGATTACATCTATGTGGATTGGGGTCCGGCCTTCTATGCCCAGCACAGCAGCAATTATCCTGATCTGGAGCGCCCCGCCCAGGTAGTGAACATCGGCTGGTTAGGCGTACAGCTCATCATCAGCAACGGCGGCTCCTGTTTTGTGCCGGTGCGCATGGCCGAGCCATTGATCCGTGCGGGGCAGCTGTTTTACATGCCCGACAGCCCGCAGTTTAAACTGCCGACCTACATGGTCTATCCGAGAAACAGCGATTCCATCGTGCTGGAACAGGTGCTGGAGAGCCTGCGCGTACAGGCTGACAAGGAACAGAGAAAAGTATCCGGCAATGGGATAATACTGTGACGAGCCTTCAGTAGAGGCTATTGTAACCGTTCCCCGCGTATTCCGATGAATAACTCTTAACTGATTCGGACAGCGGCTGCCAACGAAATATGGGGAGGAAGCCCACAGACAACATCATACAAAAAAACAGGGTGCTAATGCCTCACCGATGACTGTCCACTAATTGGCAAAATCACCAGTGCTAAAAGGATACCCGGAAAATAATCAGCCTCAAAACCCAGACGTACAAACATGCCATGCGGCAGGAATAACAGCTTAGTGTTACAACAAAAATTATAAAATTAAAGGGGGGGTATTCTGAGGAAGCGACCGATATTTTTAATGGCTCAATTTATTACTACAAAGGGTATTGCACCCTTTAGCCTGTCTATTGCTTCGTCACTTCGTGTGCAGCGCTGGTAGTTCATTTAAGCTTAAAGAAACTCATCAGCCGTGTCAGCCCTTCAGTTTCTTCATGCAATAAGCGAGTAACTGCTACAGACTCTTCTAACATGGCTGCATTTTGCTGGGTCATATCACCCATTCTGGCAATGGCTATGTTGACCTGGCTAATGCCGGATGATTGCTCCTGACTGGCTGAGTTGATTTCACTCATAATGGTAGCCACTTTATTAATGCCTTCAATTATTTCCAACAGGGTCTTGCCCGATTCATTTACCAGAGCAGTGCCCGCCTTCACTTTCTCAGCACTGTCTTCAATCAGGTTTTTTATCTCTTTTGCGGCATCAGCACTTCGTTGTGCCAGACTTCTTACTTCATTTGCAACTACCGCAAAACCTCGACCTTCTTCACCCGCGCGAGCCGCTTCAACTGCGGCATTTAGTGCCAGTAAATTGGTCTGGAAGGAGATGGAGTTAATAGTAGAAATAATATCAGCAATTTTATGGCTCGAGTCATTAATTTCACTCATAGCGGAAGCTGCACGATCCACCACCTGGCCACCGTTGCTAGCATTGTCACGCACGATGCCGGCAAGTTCATTTGCTTGTTTTGTCAGCATCGCATTTTGATTTACGGTACTGGTCATCTCTTCCATAGCAGAAGACGATTCTTCAAGGGATGAAGCCTGTTCTTCTGTGCGCGCTGACAGATTAATATTGCCCTCAGTGAGGTGTTTGGAATTGCTTTCGATGCTAACGACGCTCTCGACTACATCAAATACAATTTCACGCAGTTTGGCATTCATTTCGGAAGTAGCATTCATGAACTTGCCGACCTCATCGTTTGAAGTAACTTCAATGTTATGAGTTAAGTCACCAGTTGATACGCTTTCTGCCAACGACACCGCGGTTTTTAATGGGCGGATAATACCGAGAATAATTAAAAACGAACTAAAAACACCTAATAACAATCCACCGAAAATACTGCCTATGACCATATAGCGATAGAGCTGATTGCGATCGATAGTGGCATTAATATCTTTCTGAGCCTGCACCATATAAAAATCTACAATATTGCCAATAGTCGCTATAACCGGCAAGTATTCCTTTCCCGAGACCTCTTCAATCATGCGCCCCAATTCCCAGTCTTCTGATCGTATTGCACTCAGAATTGGTAGAACCGCTTTCTGGCCATTGATAGCACGTGCAGCCTCGTATGCCGCAAACAGCTCGATCTCTTTGTCGCTACTCACCGCCCCGGACATCTTCTCAATATTTTCCAGCGTCGCGCTCATGCCAGCTTCTATCTTCTCTATATACTCCTTTGATCTATCCTGCTCCATTAATGCTTCCAATATTAAAATGCGATGATCGAGCGTATTTTTTTGAAGTGCTGTTGCAAGTTCAAGTGGAAGCATGCGTTTAGCATACAGAGACTCTAACTCTGACTCCGCCTCAGTTAATGCATAAAGACCCAGCAATCCAACAACAATCAGTAGACTCGCCAGAAACCCCACGAGCAACCCTAGCCTTACTCCAATGGATTTGTTTGTAAGACTAAAATGTCTTCCTATCAGCTTCTTAGCAAGCCAGTTTTTATTTAAAAATATCATGCGGGATTTATAGCACAGATCAGCTTCTTAGCAAGCCAGTTTTTATTTAAAAATATCATGCGGATTTATAGCACAGATGTTATTTTTTGCGTAAGCGGGTTAGACTCGATCCACTTATGTTTTTTCAGGGAAGCATGTTTGGAATGCAATACTCGGAGAGTATCGCACTGTGGTTTTTTTCCGTGCCAGCAGGAATTATTAAAGTGTTTCGAAAGTCCCATTACAACCGGCCCACTACCCGCGATGATGTAAGTTATCAAGCAGGTTAATAATCTTTCGAACGTATACCCCGTACGTATTTCCACGCAGGAACATGGGACGAGCACAACTCAAGTGCCAGATTTATCCCTACGGTCGAAATCACAGATAAATCAGTGGCTCCCTGAATTATGGAAGCAAAAAAACTAACTGAATATCCCGTGTTCCCGTGTCGCCAGAAACTTGATCTTCGGCCATTTTTCCATGGTCATGCTCAGATTAACGCGTGAAGGTGCGATATAGGCCAGATCACCGGCATGGTCGAGCGCCAGATTGTTGCTGTGGCGATCTTTGAATTTATTAAGTTCTTTCTCATCATCACATTCAATCCAGCGGGCGGTGGTGACATTCACATGCTCGAAATTACAGTCGACACCGTACTCGTGTAACAGACGATGCTGGACGACTTCGAACTGCAGGGCACCGACGGCACCGAGAATAAGGTCATTGTTGGTGATGGGTCGGTATAACTGAGTAGCACCTTCTTCACATAACTGAATCAGACCTTTTTGCAGGGCTTTCATTTTCAGCGGGTCGCGCAGTTGTGCGCGACGGAACAGTTCCGGGGCGAAGTTCGGGATGCCGGTGAAGGCTAGTTCTTCGCCCTGGGTGAAGGTATCACCGATGCGCATGGTGCCGTGATTATGCAGGCCGATAATATCACCAGTGAAGGCCTCTTCTACATGCTCACGGTCTGAAGCCATGAATGTCAGCGCGTCGTTCAGTCTGATATCTTTACCGATGCGCACATGCCTGACCTTCATGCCTCTGGTATAGGTGCCGGAACAGATACGAACAAAAGCGATGCGATCACGATGACCGGGATCCATGTTTGCCTGAATTTTAAAAACAAAACCGGTGAATTTCTCTTCTTCGGGTTTAACTTCACGACCTTGTGTCATGCGCGATTTAGGGGGGGGAGCATAGGTTTCCAGCGCATCGAGCAATTCTTTGACGCCAAAATTATTAATACCCGAGCCAAAAAATACCGGCGTCATTTCACCGCGTTTATAGGCATCAATATCAAATTCGTGACTTGCGCCTTTAACCAGTTCGATCTCTTCACGTAGCTCTTCCGCCGAACGGCCCAGGATCTCGTCGAGCTGGGGATTATCAAGGCATTCAATGATATCGCCGTGCTGAATTTTGCCTCCGTGGGTGGCACTGTACAGGTGCACCCGGTTTTCGATGAGGTTGAATACGCCTTTGAACTGCTTGCCCATGCCAATGGGCCAGGTAATTGGGGCACATTGAATATTCAGAATATCTTCAATCTCATCCAGAATATCAATCGGGTCACGTGCTTCGCGATCCATTTTATTGACGAAGGTGATAATCGGCGTAGTGCGCAGACGACAGACTTCCATGAGTTTGATGGTGCGCTCTTCCACGCCCTTGGCGGCATCGATCACCATCAGCGCAGAGTCGACAGCGGTCAGCGTGCGATAGGTATCTTCCGAGAAATCGGCATGGCCGGGGGTGTCCAGTAAGTTGATAATGCATTTTTCATAAGGGAACTGCATCACCGACGAGGAGACCGAAATGCCGCGCTGTTTTTCCAGCGCCATCCAGTCGGAGGTGGCATGAGTGGCGGCTTTGCGACCCTTGACAGTGCCCGCCAGCTGGATGGCGCCACCGAACAGCAGCAGCTTTTCTGTGAGCGTGGTTTTACCCGCATCGGGGTGCGAGATAATGGCGAAGGTTCGCCGGCGTTTTATTTCTTCCAGATATGTCATGGGCGCAGATTATACAGCAGCCAACACGCGGTAAAATACTTTTCACTATGCCCGTTGCTAACGGAGTCGACTAATTTTAACTACAGGATTCATTTCGCCTAAGGGGCATTGTGCACTGGCAGCACTTCATCGCGAAAAAGTTATCCTAAACCCGACAGCCTCCTAGATATTTGGCAAAAATGAGGGCGTCTTCGCGCCCGGAGTGAGCCGGGTAATAGGCTTTTCTCACGCCCAGTTCGTGAAAACCTTCAGACTGGTAGAGCTCAATAGCTGACTGGTTGGAGCAGCGCACTTCCAGAAGAATCATATCCACGCCGGACTGTTCCGACTTCTTCATCATCAGGCGCAGCAGCCCTCGCCCTACTCCCTGACGTTGCATCGCGGGTTTGACGCAAAGGTTGAGCACGTGCGACTCACCCGGCGCCATCATGAGAATACCGTAACCGGCAACGGTCTCTTCGTGCAGGGCAAGCCAGCAGCGATTCAGCCGCAGACAGTCCTGAAATATTCCCCGGCTCCAGGGATGAGAATGCGCCTGCGCTTCAATGACCATGACCTGATCGAGATCGGCTTTGATCATGGTTCTGAATCTGAGCTTATTGCCTGAATGAATAGTCTTGTCTGTAGCGACCGCTGTCTTTTGTGAGTCTGCTGTCATCCGGCTAACAACCTCTTCACCTGCAACAAATCCTGCCAGGCTTTTCGTTTCTCGCTGGGCTTGTACAACAGATAGACAGGGTGATAACTGGCGATAAGCGGCCGACCTGAATAGCTGTATTGGATGCCGCGCAGTACACTGATTTTTTCTTTTGAATCGAGCAAGGCCTGTGCCGCCACATGCCCCATTGAAAATATGACTTTGGGTTGCAACAGTTCGATTTGCCGACTCAGGTAATGCTGGCAATGCGCCAGCTCAGCCGGTAAGGGATCACGCTCGTCCGGCGTGCAGCATTTGATAATGTTGGTGATATAGACATCCTCTCTCTGCAAGCCGATCGCCTGTAACATCGCCGTGAGCAGCTGCCCGGCGGCACCGACAAAAGGCTCGCCCTGAGCATCCTCTTCCAGAGTCGGTGCTTCGCCGATCACCAGCAGGCTGGCCGTCTGCTTACCGGCACCGAATACAGCCTGGCTGCGTGTTGCCTGCAAGCCACACTGGTCGCAATGCTGGACCAGCGCTTCCAGCTCGGGCCAGTTGCAGCTCGAGAGATCGGGCGGCTGTATTGCCGGCGTTGGTTTATCGGCCGCTGTTGATTCGACTGCGCCCGACTCGATCATTGGCACGACATCAACCGCTTTTTCAGCCACCACCGGCTCAACAACTTCCCGAGCGACTGCCACCGGCACAGCTTCGGGTTGCAACGCTTCCCAGACCTGTATGCCCATGGTATCCAGATAATAGCGCCTGAGCTCTTCAGGCAGTATACATCCGTCGGCTTGTTGCTCAGGTGCGGTCAAATTTATACATCTCCCAGCTGGGGATGCTCCCTTTCGTCGGAGCGCGCCAGCTTATTCAGCGCATTGATATACGCCTTGGCCGAGGCGATAACGATATCGGTATCCGCACCCTGGCCGCTGACGATGCGTCCGGCCTTTTCCAGTCTGACGGTAACTTCACCCTGGGCATCTGTGCCGCTGGTAATGGCATTGACTGAATATAGCTGCAATTCAGACTCGCTGTTAATAACCGACTCGATAGCACGGAAAACCGCATCCACCGGACCACTACCATCAGAGTTAGCCGCCACCTCTTTGTCGCCCACATTCAATATCAATGAGGCATAGGGGGTTTCACCGGTTTCTGAACACACTTTGAAACTGACTAACTTGAAGCGTTCGTTCTCGGCTGACCAGGTCGTCTCGGCCACCAGCGCCTGCAAGTCCTCATCGAAGATATCGTGTTTTTTATCGGCGAGATCCTTGAAGCGGGAGAAGGTCTCATTCAATTCCTGCTCGGAGGAAAACTCGATATTCAATTCTTTCATGCGGCTTTTGAACGCATTACGCCCAGAATGCTTGCCCAGAACCATGCGGTTAGCGGCCCAGCCCACATCCTGAGCACGCATGATTTCGTAAGTTTCCCGACTCTTCAAAATGCCATCCTGATGGATACCTGATTCATGCGCGAAGGCATTGGCGCCAACAATGGCCTTGTTCGGCTGTACTGAAAAACCGGTGATGCTCGAGACCAGGCGGGAACAGGGCATGATCTGTGTGGTGTCCAGTGTGGTATCGCAGGTAAAAATATCCTGCCGGGTGCGCACTGCCATCACCACCTCTTCCAGCGCGGCATTACCGGCACGTTCGCCCAGACCATTGATGGTACATTCAACCTGACGCGCGCCATTGAGCACAGCGGCCAGGGAATTGCCCACTGCCAGTCCCAGGTCATTATGGCAATGCACCGAAAACACGGCTTTATCTGAATTGGGAATGCGCTCCAGCAAATTTTTCATTAACTCACCAAACTGCTCGGGAACGTTGTAACCCACCGTATCGGGAATATTAATGGTGGTTGCGCCCGCGTCGATCACCGCCTCAATGATACGGCAGAGAAAATCCAGCTCAGAACGACCGGCATCTTCAGGTGAGAACTCGACATTATCGGTCAAACCTCGCGCCTGCTTAACAGCTCGCACTGCCTGCTTCAGCACCTCGTCCGGCTGCATGCGCAGTTTCATTTCCATGTGAATCGGCGAGGTCGCGATAAAGGTATGGATGCGCGATGACTCGGCGGGCTTGAGGGCTTCTCCGGCACGGGCAATGTCTTTTTCCAGCGCACGCGCCAGACCGCAAACTGTGCTGTTTTTAATGACACGGGCGACGGCCTGCACCGATTCAAAATCGCCCTGACTGGCAATCGGAAATCCGGCTTCGATGACATCCACGCGCATTTTTTCCAGTGCTCTGGCGATACGCACTTTTTCGTCGCGAGTCATGGAAGCACCGGGACTCTGTTCACCATCACGCAATGTGGTGTCGAAAATAATTAATTTGTTCTGACTATTTTTGCTCATGGTCTACTCCGGCAAAAAACACCTTGAAAGGTTTTATCTAAAAGATAGAAGAAATAATTGATGCACGTTTCGTCTCGCCAGACTTTCTTGATCTGCCTTACGGCAGTAGGAGTAGTGCTAATGGCAGGTCATGCACAACAAAACACAACGAACTTGCGGCAAGCTCGCTGTTGGCAGAAAAAGTTATCTGTTGTTTTGAAGTCTTCATATGGGCTTAACTATAACGATTGATTTAATATTGCACAAGTATTTCTGGCGAATAATTAAGTCTGACGCTGTGAGCGTTTTCGAATTCGGCGCAACACGCTGATCACCGGGCCGGAGAGCAGATAAATCATAAAACCGCCGAAAAGAATTTTTGGCGGATCGATGGAGGTCAGCACAAACACCAGCACAACCACGAAAATAGCGATAAAAGGCACCCTGTTTTTGAAGTCGATGTCCTTGAAACTGTAATAGGAGATATTGCTCACCATCAGCAAACCGGCGGCTATAGTCAACACCAATGCTGCTTCAGCCACATCCTGACCTCTGACATCCTGAGCAAAAAAAGCCCAGACCATGCCGACGATGACGCCCGCCGCAGCCGGACTGGGCAGCCCCTGAAAATAACGTTTATCGGCACCGCTGATTTTGGTATTGAACCGGGCCAGCCTGAGTGCGGCCGCCGCCACATAAATGAAAGCGGCTAACCAGCCGAGCTTGCCCCATTGCCAGCTATAATCGACCAACGACGACAAAGACCATATATACATCACCAGAGCAGGTGCGACCCCAAAAGAAACCATATCGGAAAGACTGTCATACTCGGCACCAAAATCGCTTTGGGTATTAGTCATGCGCGCCACGCGCCCGTCCAGGCCATCCAGAATCATGGCGATGAAAATCGCTACACAGGCATGTTCAAACTTGCCATTCATCGCCGATACAATGGCATAAAAACCGGCAAATAAGGCGGCGGTTGTCAACAGGTTCGGCAGCAGGTAAATGCCCCGTCGCCTGCTTACTTCCTGTGTCTCTTCTGATGATTGCTCTGTTTGATCATTCATAGTTTAAGATTAGCCTATACAAAAAATCTTTGTCACAAACAAAAAAGGGCTGCAACGCAGCCCTTTTCAAACCTGTCTTAGTTCTTTGATTTATCGACGATCTTATTTGCCTTGATCCACGGCATCATGCTGCGTAATTTAGCGCCGGTAACTTCGATCGGATGCTGCCGGGTTTTTTCACGCAGAGCTTCGAGATTTTTACCGCCGGCATGCATTTCAGCAAGAAACTCTTCGGCAAATTTACCGCTTTGAATTTCTTCCAGAATTTTCTTCATTTCAGCCTTGGTGTTGTCATTAACCACCCGCGGACCTCGGGTAACATCACCATACTCTGCGGTGTTGGAAATCGAATAACGCATATCGGCGATACCGCCCTGATACATCAGGTCAACGATCAGCTTCAGCTCATGCAGACATTCGAAGTAAGCCATTTCCGGCGCATAACCGGCTTCCACCAGAGTTTCAAAACCGGCCTGAACCAGTGCAGTGGTGCCGCCACATAAAACAGCCTGCTCACCGAACAGATCGGTCTCGGTCTCTTCGCGGAAAGTGGTTTCAATAATCGCGGTACGACCGCCGCCAATACCCGAAGCGTAGGACAGAGCGATACCTTTGGCGTCACCGGTTGAATCCTGTGATATTGCGATCAGATCAGGAATACCACCGCCGTTAACAAATTCAGTACGCACAGTGTGACCCGGTGCCTTGGGGGCAATCATAATGACATCAAGATCGGCGCGTGGCTCAATCGCTTTAAAATGAATATTGAAGCCGTGGGCAAAAGCCAGTGCGGCACCCTGCTTGATATTGGGCTCGATCTGTTCAGTATAAAGTGCAGCCTGATGCTCGTCAGGAGCCAGCACCATTACTACATCCGCTGAAGCGACCGCCTCTTCTATGGATTTAACAGTAAGGCCGGCCTGTTCAGCTTTGGCTGCCGATGTGGAACCTTCACGCAAGCCGACGGTAACATCCACACCGGAGTCCTTGAGATTATTGGCGTGAGCGTGGCCCTGTGAACCATAACCAATAATGCTTACTTTTTTGCCTTGGATGATAGAAAGGTCACAGTCTTTGTCGTAATAAATATTCATGTAATGTAGTCCAGTTTATTTTCTTAAAAATTATTTGATAGTTGAAATTTAATCGCCTGTTTTAACTCAGCACCCGAGTGCCCCGGCTGATACCCAGCAAGCCCGAGCGCACCACTTCGTGGATGGTAATGCTCGATAAAGCGTCCATGAAGGCATCCAGCTTCTCACCATTGCCGGTTATCTCGATGGTATAGGTGGTTTCGGTGACATCGATGATTCGGCCCCGGAATATTTCCACCAGTCGTTTCACTTCATCACGCGCTTCGCGAACAGCCTCAACCTTAATCAGCATCAGTTCACGTTCGATATGCGCGTCTTCGGTGAGATCTTGCAGCTTCACCACATCAATCAGCTTATTAAGCTGCTTGCTGATCTGCTCGATCACCTCTTCCGTGCCCGAGGTGACCAGTGTCATCCGGGACAGGGTCGGATCGTGGGTCGGGGCCACAGACAACGATTCAATGTTGTAGGCGCGTGCCGAAAACAGCCCTGCCACTCTCGACAAAGCGCCGGACTCATTTTCCAGTAGTATTGAGATAATATGTCGCATGTTTTACACCAGTATCATTTCGTTCAGCCCGGCACCGGAAGGAATCATCGGGTAGACATTCTCTTCCTGATCGGTAATGAAATCCAGAAAGACCAGACGATCTTTCTGGGCGATAGCTTCCTCAAGCGCAGGTACCACATCGGCAGGTTTCTCAACCTTGATGCCAATATGACCATAACTTTCGGCCACCTTCTTGAAATCCGGCAGAGATTCAAAATATGACATGGCATAGCGCTTCTCGTAAAAGAACTCCTGCCACTGGCGCACCATGCCCATACAACCATTATTAAGATTGATGATTTTCAGGGGCAAGCCATACTGACGACAGGTGGCCAGCTCCTGAATACACATCTGGATACTGGCCTCGCCGGTGACACAGGCCACCAGATCATCGGGATGCGCCAGCTGTGCACCGATAGCCGCAGGCAGGCCGAAGCCCATCGTGCCCAGACCACCGGAATTAATCCAGCGGCGCGGTTCGTCAAACCCATAATACTGCGCGGCGAACATCTGGTGCTGCCCCACATCCGAGGTCACGATGGCCTTACCTTTGGTGATTTCATACAGCTTCTCGAGCACGAACTGCGGCTTGATGATTTCACTCTCGCGGTCATACTTCAGGCAATCCTGCGAGCGCCATTCGTTAATTTGGTGCCACCACTTCTCGAGCGCAGAGGCATTAGGCGTACGCTCCGTCTGTTCGAGAGCCTGATTGAATTCATTCAGTACCTGAACCACCTCGCCCACAATCGGCACATCCACTTTCACATTTTTTGAAATGGAGGCGGGATCAACATCGACGTGAATAATAGTGGCATAGGGGCAGAATTTCTCCAGATTGCCGGTGACGCGGTCATCAAAGCGCGCGCCGATGGCGATCAGCACATCACAATGATGCATACCCATATTCGCTTCGTAGGTGCCATGCATTCCCAGCATACCCAGCGATTGCTTGTCAGTGGCCGGATAGGCGCCCAGCCCCATCAGGGTCTGAGTGATCGGATACCCCAGTTTTCGGGTGAACTGACGCAATTGTTCAGAACCATTGCCCAGCACCACACCGCCGCCGGTGTAGATCATGGGACGCTCGGCGGAAAGCATGATATCCACTGCACGTCTAACCTGTCCTGGATGACCTTTAACTGTCGGGTTGTATGAACGCATGCTGATTTCGCTCGGATAGCTGAACTCGGCCTTTGCTACGGTCACATCTTTGGGAATATCGATGACCACGGGACCGGGCCGGCCTGTAGTCGCCACATAAAAAGCCTGCTTAAAGATTCGGGCAACATCTTTTACGTCTTCAATCAGAAAATTGTGTTTGACCACGGGACGGGTAATGCCTACAGAATCCACTTCCTGAAAAGCATCATTACCAATCAACGCCTTAGGCACCTGCCCAGTAATCACAATCATGGGAATGGAATCCATATAGGCGGTGGCGATACCGGTTACCGCATTAGTGGCACCGGGACCGGAAGTCACCAGAACGACGCCAGGCCTGCCGGTAGAGCGAGCATAGCCATCGGCCGCATGTGTTGCGCCCTGTTCATGGCGGACAAGAATATGCTTCACATCATTCTGCTTGTAAAAAGCATCATAAATATGCAGTACTGCGCCACCAGGATACCCGAAGACATATTCAACATCTTCGGCCTTGAGGCACTCAACAATCATTTCTGCGCCAGTTAGTTCCACAATAAACCCCTAAAAACCTTTTTAAATCATATACTTTTAAACCCTACTTCTGAGGGCGCGAATTACCGATTCTAAACTGTTACGCAATAAATTTCACGCACTTTATTACCTGTTGCTTATTTACCCGAATGTTTCAATAATTTAAGTCTGCTATCGCTTTAACTTTGATTTCACAAAAATCCCTGTGAAGTCGAATCCATGGCTCCGACTTCCGCTAATTTTGAAATATCGCGGTTAGCTTTTAAATCCCACCTGAAAAAAAGCCCCGGCATTACCGGGGCTCCTTGATTATGCCTGGATATCTAAAATTTAGAAATCATGTGACACTACTTCACCCGCAGCTCTGGTTAGAGCATCTCTGATGGCATTTGGTGAAGGCATGATATTCATAAAGCTGTTAGAGCCCATCATGCTCAGGTCAGGGAAATTCATCGCAATACGGAAACGCGCATGCAGAGCTTCAACATCACCGTTTGTAATCAGCATTTCATAAGGCAAATGGGCAGTTGAACGAGCTTCCTTAAAATCTATCTCATTCATAATAAATTTATCGTCCATATATTTATTACCCTCTTCACCTGCACTCATGCCAACACCAAATAGTGTCTGCTTGGTACCCGGGATATCTATACGATAAACCTTAGTGGCACCACCTGCATGAGCAGCGAGACTTTTCTCAACTGCGGATACAGCTTCATCATGACTGCCGTAAGAAGCTAGCTCATAAGGCTCATCGAAATATTCCATTCCGAAAGTATAGTGATACTTCTTCAGCTCTTTCGCACTCATGCCTTCTTTAGGACCGTATGCTTTCACCGAACCCAAAGCTGCTTTTAAAGCGGCGCTTACACTGGAGACATCAACATCAACGTGATAAGCAGCTGCCATATATTCAGGATTAGTGTAAGCAACCTGCACTTCATCACCGACTTTAGTAATAGAGACACGTTGCGCAGCTACATAACCCGCACGATCATGACTCGCTGCCGCTTTTTTCAAGGTCGCATTGGTGACCCCAATAATGTGTGCACTATTATAAGGTGAATATTCGCCGGCAACTTCAAAACCATTATCCTGTAGCGCTTTCTTCACGTCACCGATTTTGTCGGCCACTTCACCACCACTGCTTGAACCTAAAACAAAGGGTAGCATCTCATCTGCGGCCTGAGCTGCAATTGACGCCACACTCAAAACAGCGGCAATAATGCCTACTGACCATTTCGATTGAACTAATTTCATATTATTTTCCTCTCCAGTTTAGTTTTTTTATTTTACTTCGGCTCTACAATATCAGTCCTCAAAAGAACCCGACCGCCGCTTCATGCGTGTAGGTCTAGTAATGTAATTCAATTGCGCCACATAATGCAAGGCTCAATCATAACCATTCAAAAAATAAAAGGCCTCCAATAGGAGGCCTTTTATAACTAAGTAATTATATTCTAATTACTTAAAACACAACTCTTTTGAACATTAATACTTCCAGGCCCAGCCCATCTGAAGCTCCCACTGTGTCATCTCGATTTCTATATCAGTCCCACCCATAGCCTCGCCGCCATCAGCCGGATTTGGGCCTTTGACAGAATTACTTGGCGCATACATACCAGCGATATTAAATTCCTGATTATTCGCCATTTTCATGGTCATACCCGCAGTAAAATGCTGCTCCATAACAGCCGGAGCCAGCGTATTGAAAAGTGTTTCTGATTCGGGTATTGGCTGGTCAGTAAAACTATAGCCCACGCGATAAATATTGTCTCCCGATTCAAACTGATAACCTAATTTAAAAACAGTTATGTCTTCCCAGCCAAAACCGCCACCGTTCGAACCACCCAAACAGCCAGCACCCATACCACCTGGACCTGCATTACCCGTGAAGCCTGCCGGCAAACAGCCGGAGAATAAATTAGATATAGGATTCGACACCGCTGCCACGTCAGTATAATTAATACGCTGAACATCAGCCACAATCATGCCTGAGGGCCCGACATCAAATGAAGCACCTATATTGTAGGTCGACGGGATATCAAAACCGCCACCTTCTGCGAACAGGCCCTTATACTCGTCAAACTCACCCATTGCAATTTCTGACTGGTAACTGGCACCAACACGAATACCATCAGCAATCTCGCCCTGATAACCCAGCTTGAAACCGGCACCATAAGAATAGGAGTGCCTATTGCCTGATAAATTGTCTGGGTCAGCAGAAACAGTGCCAAAAGCCTCCAGACCCTGCGCCGCAAAACGCTGCCCTGCAAGAATAAGACTGGCACCGACAGCATGACCGGCGCTGTTCTTTTTGGCGAGGCTGACATTGACGAATAGCTGCTCCAGATTAATACCCGCGGTTCCAGAACCGAAAGTACCCGCACCAAACGGCGTTGCTGAGGCGGGATATTCGGTGTTCATGCCGCCGTTGCCGTAAACGGAAACACCTGCAGTGCTGTCATTGTCCAGCTGCCAGTTATAGGCAAAATGTGGTATCAAAAAGAAATCATTATCACTCTCTACTGCAACGCCAGGGGCAGCATTAATCATACTTCCGAACGGATACGTTCCACCCTCACCCTCTGGCGCATGTGGTGTCCCCGTTAAAGTATAATTACGAGGTACCGGACTAAAAATTGCCAAACCGATATCCATGCGTTCACCGACAAAAGCCATACCGGCTGGATTGGTGGCCGCTGCCATCGCATCCTGTGAATAGGCAGTACCCGCACCGGCCAGACCCTTCTCTTTGGTGCTGTAACCGTGTGAAAAATAACCGTTTGTTGCCTGCGCGACGGATACAGTAAATAAACTGGATACCGCTACTGCTGATATCAGCTTAATTCTATTTGGAACACTCATCTAAACTACCTCTTCTGGGAAAAAATTATTGTAATTACTTGAACAAATTTCCGTCACTTTATTTGACGCATAATAAAAACACTATAAATAATCCAATACCTGTCTTATCTGATTCTAAATATAGAATAGATATATGAAATTTTCAGGTATTGATCGGTATTTTTATGACATTTGGGAACTATTTTCAGATTTATGATATCACATACAGTTATGAGTTTTTTATTGTCATCAAGTTATTCCAAAATCGCCTCTAAGCTACTACTGTGCATTACACTGGTAATGGCAAGCGGTATTGCTCGCGCCGAACTCCCCGAACTGGGCGATCCTTCCTTAAAGGCGTTCAGCAGCGCAGAGGAAAAAAAGCTGGGTCTGGCATTCTATCGGGCTATAAAAAACAACCTGAAATTCGTCAGCGACCCACAACTTAACTACTATCTTAAAAATCTGGGGCAAAAGCTTTCCAGCCACTCCGATGCAGCCGGCAAGGACTTCAAGTTTTTTCTTATTGATTCGCCGGCTATCAACGCCTTTGCCGGCCCTGATGCATATATCGGCATTAACAGCGGCCTGTTTCTGGCGTCTCAAAATGAGAGTCAGCTGGCCAGCGTGATGGCTCACGAAATCGCGCATATATCACAGCGGCACCTGGCGCGGGCTATTGATGAATCCGGAAATACTTCGATTGCCACTTTTGCTACTGTGCTCGCCGCCATTCTTCTTGGCTCACAGGGCTCGGATGTAAGCCAGGCGATTCTGTATTCCGGGCTTGCCGGTGCGCAGCAGAAATCCATCAACTTTACCCGCAGCAATGAATACGAAGCCGATCGAATTGGTATCGGCATTCTTGCCGATACCGGTATCAACCCTCAGGGCATGGTGGACTTCTTTTCCACCCTGCTCTCCAAAGGTGGTGCCGGCGGCATTGAATATCTCAGAACACATCCTCTCAACACTAACCGGGTGAGCGAAGCCAAAGATCGATTAAAAGCGACTCAGGCCGATCTTCCTGAAGACAGTCAGGATTTCCAGTTTGCCCGGGCTCGACTTATAGCGCTTAGCAAGAGCCATTCACTAGCTAACGACGTTAACCTCGATGCGTACGACGATGATATCAGCGTCTATCTGCATTCTCTGGAACTGGTTCAGGCGAATGAATTTGAGGCGGCGATAAAAAAACTGGAGGCATTAGCGACCAAAAATAACCACCCCTGGATAAAACTTGCACTGGCTGAGACCTATCAAGCGGACGGACAGAGCAAAAAATCCCTCTCTTTACTCGCTGAGCTTGCAGAATTATTTCCCGGCTATCTGCCGGTGACTCTAATATACGCCCGAACATTAACAACAACTGATCAACCACAAAAAAGCATTTCACTTTTAAAGCACCAGTTACAGACTAACAATGAGACGCTCCTCTATAAAGAACTGGCCCGGGCCTATTTCAAGAACGGACAAATAAGTGCCGCGCTCGAATCAACCGGCAATCAGTATGAAAAAGAGGGCTACTATGAACTGGCACTGCAGCAATATGATATGGCTTTACAGCAACCGTCCCTGAGCATTTCCGCACAGCAAAGACTGCAAAGCAGAAAAGAGGCGGTGAAGAAAATGGTTAATCAAAAGCAATAACTTTATAAGAGAACGCTTATTTACTTTATTAGAACGTACTAATTTATCAGCTTCAACGACTAATCTCCTCTAAGATTATTCCGTGCATAAAAAAGTTATTTAACAGCAGCAAGCTATTGCTATATGCATTTCACGTAGTATGCTATAAATGTTTTTTAAACAAGGACAATCATTCCAACATATCTAGTTTCGATAACCAGAACTGGATTGAACTATTTTGATGGACAGGGATCTCCTAACTAACCTTAAAGAGGAATCGAAAATGCAAGGTTATATGCATAAAATATCAACTACCGTTTCGGTAGCCACGTTAGTCGCCTGCCTTGGTATGGCAATGCCGCTTTCTGTTAATGCTGCAGATGATGCAGATATTGCCGAAGGAAAGAAACTGTCATTCGACAGAAAAAAAGGTAATTGCCTAGCTTGCCACGCTATAGAAGGCGGTGATCTCCCCGGTAATATTGGGCCACCCCTGATTGCAATGAAAGCAAGATTTCCGGATTACGAAAAACTGAGAGCTCAGATTTATGATGCTCGCATAAATAATCCGAATACGATTATGATTCCCTTTGGCCCCCATGAAGTACTTTCCGCCAAAGAACTGGAACTGGTCACTAAATTCATCTACACACTATAAAGAGCTTGAGGTAAAATAATGAATCATCACCGTAGAATACTCCTTAAAAGTACGCTGGCCGCCAGTGCAACAGGCATGGCCATCAGCGCAGGCCTGCTCACGCCCAAAGCCGTTTTGGCCGCCTGGAATACTTCCGCATTTGAATCCAAAACTGTCGATGCCGCTTTAACCGGTGCTTTCGGCAGCGCCAGCACAGCAGACAGTGACAAAATAAAATTGTCAGCTCCCGATGTTGCTGAAAATGGTGCCTCTGTGACTGTGACTGTTAAGAGCAGCCTGCCCAAGACAGAAGCGATCAGCATTCTGGTAAAAGAGAATGCACAGCCTCTAACGGCCTCATTCAACCTTAACCCCAGAACAGAAGGCGCTATTACTACCAATATAAAAATGGGTAAATCTTCTGATGTCATCGCTGTCGTTAAAGCTGATGGCAAACTGTATACCACCAAACAACAAGTCAAAGTCACCATCGGCGGCTGCGGCGGTTAATCAAAGATTCGAGGATATAAAACAATGGCTAAAAGTTCAACAATTCAAGTACGTTCCAGCGTTAAAAAAGGCGTTGCCACTATCAAGTGCCTGGTCAGTCACCCTATGGAAACTGGCCTGCGCAAAGACAAAAAGGGCAACCTTATTCCCGCCAAGTTCATTCAAAATCTTACTTGTGAGCATAGTGGAGATACTGTGCTGGACGCCGAGCTCAACGGCTCTATTTCCACCAACCCATACCTGAAGTTTGCATTTAGTGGCGCCAATGACGGTGACACTATCAAAATAAGCTGGGTGGATAATACAGGTGAAAAAGACTCCGGTGAGTTTGAAATACCTACTAGACGCAGATAATAATAACCGGCACAACCACACAAGAAGGTGAACCATGAAAAAAAACTTAGCAGCATTGACTGTCTTGCTGATGATCGCCACCCCCATGGTGGCGCAAGCATCACCAGAAAGCGACCTGAAAGAATTCCGCTCGCATTTTACCAATATGTTTCCCGAAGTACCTGTAGATGACTTCATTAACGGGGTTTATTCCGTCGATGAAGCTTCTCGCGCACAATGGGAACAGTTCGAAGAATTTCCCCCTTATGAGATTTACATCTCCAAAGGTGAAGATTTATTCAACAAGAAATTTGCGAATGGCAAAAGCTTTGCTACCTGCTTTCCTGACTATAGAAAGGGCGTTCGTCAGAACTACCCTAAATTCGACACTGCCTCCGGTGAAGTTGTTACCCTTGAGGGCGACATTAACAAGTGTCTGACTGACAATGGCGAAAAACCATTCGGCTGGAAAAAAGGTAAAATTGCTTATGTTGGCGCTTACCTTGCGTACATGTCCAGAGGTAATAAGCTGGACGTGAAAATTCCCAATGACGCAGCCGCAATGGACGCTTACAACCGTGGTAAAAAACATTTCTATGCTAAACGTGGTCAGCTAAACATGTCATGCGCAGACTGCCATTACTACAACCCGGGCAAAAAAATCCGTGCGGACATTCTCAGCCCTGCACTGGGGCAACCAACCGGCTTCCCTGTTTATCGTAACAAATGGGCCGCTGTTGGTGGCGATGGTATGGGCACCCTGCACCGTCGTTATGGTGGCTGTAACAAACAGGTACGCGCCAAGCCATTCGCGGCACAAAGTGATGAATACAAGGCTCTGGAATATTTCCATACTTATATGAGTAATGGTCTTGAAGTCAATGGACCCAGCTTACGCAAATAAGCCACAATCCATAGACGCAAAAAAGCCCGGTTTGAAAACCGGGCTTTTTTTTGGTTTTTTATTCCAGAGAGAATAAAGATAAAGATGGTGGGCCGTCCGCGATTCGAACGCGGGACCATCGGATTAAAAGTCCGGTGCTCTACCAGCTGAGCTAACGGCCCGAGGCGCGCATATTACATGGACTACGCAAGAAAAACAAACTCTTAAACAGAAAAGCTTAAAAATAACTACTGATAGCGGGTAACGTCTTCAAGGCCCGCCTCTTCAAAGCCTTTCTTCCGATAACGACAGGAGTCACAAACACCACAGGCTCTGCCCTCCGGGTCTGCCTGGTAGCAGGAAACCGTGCGACTGTAATCCACACCATACTCAATACCGGTGCGGATAATTTCCGCTTTGCTCATTTCCATTAATGGGGTATGAATGTGCAATTTATGCCCTTCAATCCCGGCTCTGGTGGCCAGGTTAGCCATCTTCTCAAAGGCCTCGATATACGCAGGCCGGCAGTCGGGATAGCCGGAGTAATCCACTGCATTTACGCCAATGAATATATCCGATGATTGATTAACCTCGGCGATAGCCAGTGCATGCGCAAGAAACACTGTATTTCGCGCCGGCACGTAGGTAACCGGGATCCCGGTCTCGAGTTGATGCGGCACATCAATCGTCGCATCAGTGAGCGCTGAGCCACCCAGCACGGCATCGTCCAGCCTGATGACCTGATGACGAACCTCATATTCAAGGGCAATGGCTTTAGCGGCGTTCAGTTCAGAAACATGTCTCTGGCGATAATCAAAGCTGATAGCTATACACTCATAGTGCTTGTTAGCGATGGCCAGCACTGTGACCGAATCCAGCCCGCCTGACAGTAGAATAATGGCTTTGGGTTTATCGATCACTGCTGCACCTTTTATACATAATCTGTTTCATCGTCCCGGGACATCACCCCAGAGGTATTTGTGCAGCTGAATCTGCATTCTTACCGGCAGCTTATCGCGTAGAATCCAGTCAGCCAGCAGGCCGGTTTCCAGCGCCTGAAAACTGGCTGAGAATAAAACTTCGCAGCGCTCTGCCAGACCGTGTTCCTGCATCATGGCACGTGACCAGTCATAATCATGCTGATCACAGATGACAAATTTCACCTGATCGGTGGCCTTAAGATATTCGATGTTCTCGTAACGGTTTTTTTCCACCTCGCCCGAGGCGGGTGTTTTCAGATCCATCACTGTCACAACTCTTGAATCCACTTCGGCTATGCTAATGGCGCCGCTGGTTTCCAGTGAAACCTCATAACCTGCATCACACAGTTTGCTCAGCAGCTCATGGCACTGTTTTTGTGCCAGTGGCTCGCCGCCGGTCACGGTGACATATTTAGGCTTATAAGCCGCTACCGTTTCGACAATTTCATCCAGCCCCATCCAGTTGCCGCCGGTAAAGGCATAGGCAGTATCACAGTAGTGACAGCGCAATGGGCAACCGCTCAGGCGCACAAATACCGTTGGCAAACCGACGCTGCGCGTTTCACCCTGCAGGGAATAGAATATCTCGAATATTCGCAGTTGATCCGGGTGACCGGCCACTGCAATCAATGGCCTTCGCGCTGAATTCTCTCCAGTCGCTCGTTCGCCTTCTTGGCTAAATTAGTATCAGGATACAATGAAATAATCTGCTGCAAAGTTTCGCGCGCGGCAGGCCAGTTTTTCAGCTCATAATAGACGTAGGCGATTTTCAATCGTGCGCCCTGCGCTTTGGTGCTGTCCGGATAATCTGTAATTAAACGCTGAAACTCGCTCAAGGCCTGTTGATATTGACGGTTGGCATAACTCGCCTCAGCCAACCAGTACTGGGCATTATCCGCATACTGACTATCGGGATTGTTTTTAAGAAAACCCTCAAACGCGGTAATCGCCGGTTTATAACGCCCCTCTTTTAGCAGAGCAAACGCCGTGTCATACTCGGCTTTGGCTTTGTCGCTGGTGGCAGCCGAAGCGGGCGCCGCCGTAGTACGATTAGCAGGAGCGCTTTTCGGCACTACTACCTGGCTGCCCGATGAAGGCGCCGGCACTGCCAGTCCCGAAGCCGGCGCCGCCGTTTCCATCGCATTAATACGGCGATCTATATCCACATACAGACTTCGTTGACGCTGTTTGATGCTGTTCAGCTCATAGCCCTGCTGATCGAGCTGATCGCGAAGCTGCGCGATCTCTTGCTGCAAGGCATCAATACGTCGCGCCTGCGTTCTAAAAATATCAGAATCGACCAGCCGCTCCATACGCTCAAGCCGCTGCTTTACGCTCATCATGGATATCACATCACTTTCCGCAGCAATCGTCGGGAGTGTGAACGAAGCCGCAATCAACAACACCGACAAAACATAAAAACGCTTAAACATAGATCACCCTGAAAAATTTCAATTAATGGAGTCGCCTGTGAATAAACCGGCTTAATAAACCAGCTCGACCCGACGATTCATGCTCCACGCAGTCTCATCATGACCCAGACGCGCAGGCTTCTCCTCACCGTAACTAATAATCGTAATTTGATCATTTCCAGCACCCTGGAACATTAACAAGCGTTCCACCGACTGTGCACGACGGTCGGCCAAAGCCACGTTGTACTCGCGCGTACCTCTTTCATCAGTGTGGCCTTCAACTCTGATCGATGCACCGGGATTAGCTGATAAGTAGTTGCCATGATGCTTGATCAGCTCAACAGATTCATCGCTGACAGTGCTGCTGTCAAAGTCAAAATAGATCACGCGTTCAGCCAGCACGCTGTTAGCATCATTAATTGCGCCGGCCTCGTATGAAACCGGTAACGACTGCCCTTCACCGTAACCTTCCGTACCTATCGCTCCGGCCTGTGCGCCACCACGATCACCGCCCATAGCTGAAGCGTCTTCGTCAGCCCCGGGTTTTACATTCGCATCACAAGCCGCTAAAGCCGCAGCCATCAACAAAATCAATAAATAATTTTTCATCTCATACACCTCTAATATCGTCTCATAAAATTTCAATGTTTAACCTGAATCCGTGGCTTAACCGCGGTTTCAGGTTTAACCCCAACTACTTTCTCACCGAAGACCATGCCGGTTCTCTGACATCGCCATCGGATAAACCCAAACGCTGCTTGTGACGCCCATCAGTGGAGACCGCAGCCAGTACCGGCTGCCCTTTATGCTGTGAGGCATAGATAATCATACTGCCATTCGGCGAAAACTCGGGCGATTCATCCAGCGGGCCATCGGTCACAATTTGCACCAGACCCGTATCCAGATACAGCACCGCTATTCTGAAAACATTACTGTCACCATTGACAAAACTGATCGTTTTGCCGTCCGCCGAGACACTGGCATTGGCATTATAGCTGCCTTCGAAGGTCAGACGTTGCGGCCTGGCACCGGCTTTAAATGCCACCTGGTACAACTGCGGCTTGCCACTGCGATTTGAGGTAAAGACCAGTGATCTACCATCCGGCATCCACACCGCCTCGGTGTCAATCGACCAGTGACTGGTGATGCGCGTCAGCTCCTTGCTGTCGAGATTCAGAACATAAATATCCGGATTACCGTCTTTCGACAGGGTAATGGCCATTTTCCTGCCGTCGGGCGACCAGGCCGGCGCACCATTGATGCCGGCAAATTTGGATATCTGTTCACGTTTTGCAGTGTGAATATTGTGAACAAAAATTTCCGCCACGCCATTTTCAAACGAAACATAGGCCAGTCGATCACCCGCCGGCGACCACGCTGGCGACATAATGGGCTCGTCGGAGAGTAATAAATTCTGAGAATTGAAACCATCGGTGTCCGCAGACTGCAACAGATATTTCACCGCCTTACCCGGATTTTGCGCCGCCGTAATATAAGCAATGCGGGCATCAAAGGCACCGGGCAAACCGGTCAGGGCCTTAATAATGTGATCGCTGATACGATGCGCCACCGACCTTAAAGAAGCTCGTGTCGCCGAAAAATTATAACCCAGCACCTGCTCACCCTTGAGCACGTCAAACATCCGGAAGTAGACCTGATACTGGTTTTCAGCTTCCTGCTTCACGCCGCCAATAATCAAATGGTCCACCCCGGTCATCCGCCACGACTGGAAATGCACGTCTTCGGGCTGTTTAGGATAAGCGATCAAGTCTTTATCGGCTAGCGGCGCAAACTTGCCACTGCGCGCCAGATCGGAAGCGATGATCGCCGACACATCCGCATCAGCCAACTTCGTACCTCCATGCCACTGAAATGGCACCACTGCAATGGGCAGGGAGCCTTCAACACCTTCTGTAATTTCGATATTGAGCACGGCCTGCGCCAGCGAATAAAAACAGAATAATATTAAACCTGATAAAAGACGTTTCATAAATTTACAACCTAAAAGTTTGTCTCTGGCAAAACGTTAAATGAACGAATATTAAATATTCGGCCTGAAAGTAAAGTGAATCTCCCGATCAAAAACCTCGGGGCTTGGCGGCGGCGGCAAAGGTGATGCTTTCCTCACCGCACGCTCAATTGAGCGCTGAAAAGCCAGGTCATTAACACATTTTTTCAATATGACATCAATTACATCGCCCAACGAAGTCTGGGTCACAATAATTTCGCAGAACATGTCTGAAGTCGCAGTCACCGGCCGCAGCCAGTTACGCTCAACTTTCTGTTCGATAAGCCGAACGTACTGCGAGCGCAATGTTTGCAAACGCGCAGCTTTCTCTGCGGCCTGTCGCGCCGCTTCTTCCATACGCTCTTCTTCGGCCAGTTTACGCTGCAATTCAGCCGCCTCTTCTTTTCTTCTGCTCTCTTCTTCAGCCTTGCGTTGCGCCGCCAGTTCCTGCTGTTTTTTCTTTTCAGCTTCGGCCTGGCGTTGCTCCTCCAGCTCTTGCTGTCTCTTCTTTTCTGCCTCAGCTTCACGCTGAGCTAACAGCTCCTGCTGTTTTTTCTTTTCAGCTTCAGCCTGCTTTCGTTCCTGCTCTTTTTTTTCTGCGGCCATTTTTTTCTTTTCCGCTTCCAGGCGTTTTTTCTCAGCCAGATTCTTTTGCTTTAAAGCATCCAGATTTTTT
Organism: Gammaproteobacteria bacterium; assembly: GCA_024636785.1. Lineage (GTDB taxonomy): Bacteria > Pseudomonadota > Gammaproteobacteria > SZUA-229 > SZUA-229 > LH-M37. The sequence continues at coordinate 93,188 of JAGXGK010000015.1, read as the reverse complement.
TGCTCATCGGCCTTTTTTTTCTTTAGCTCTGCCAGGCGTCTCTGCTCATCCGCTAGCTGCTGTTTGGCTTTTTCCTGCTGCTGTTTTATTTTTCGTTCTTGCGCCAGCGCCTGCTGTCTCTTCTTCTCTTCCACCTGTTTGAGTTTTCTGGCTTCCGCTTCAATTTGTGTCGCATCAACCGCCACTGCCTGCACTATTTTTTTCTCTGCACCGGCCGGCTTGTGTACCATAGTGTTGCTTAAATTAAGACCCAGCATCACCATCAGAGCAAAATGACCAGCGATCACCGCCAGCAGAACCAGCGGCCGGGTTTTAATTTCGTGCAGCAATCCGGGTGAACTCATTATTTCTCTGCCGTGCCCTGTTCATCGATCTGATCGGTCATTAAACCAACCTTTTCCACGCCGGCCGATTGCAGTAATACCATAGCATGTGTGACACTGCCGTAATCCACATTCCTGTCACCGCGAACCAGCACCGGTGTCTCCGGCTGATATTTAACCACTGCCGCGACCCGATGCACCAGCACCTCTTCACTTATGGGCTCTTTCACGTGCTCACCCACATTCAGATAATACTCACCGGTCTTGCTTACGGTGAGAATGACCGGCTCTTTTTGCTCCGATGACAGGGGATTGGCGCTGGCCTGAGGCAGTTCAATTTCCACCCCCTGCTGCAACAGCGGCGCGGTAATCATGAAGATGATCAGCAGCACCAGCATCACGTCAATGTAGGGTACAACGTTGATTTCTGCAACTGCTCTGCGTTTGCGATGACGGGGCATAACTTTTATCTTTTACTCGGTAGTCAAGGGGCGTTCAGCACGCTGATCGTCTTCTTCGTGCTGCAAGCTCTGGCTCTGACGTTGCAGAATACCGACAAATTCTTCCGCAAAGTTTTCGTAGGAATTTGCCAGTTGATCGACGCGCTCCACATAACGGTTATAGGCAATCACGGCCGGTATCGCCGCGAACAACCCCATCGCTGTCGCGATCAGGGCTTCGGCAATACCCGGCGCAACCATCGCCAAACTGGCTTGCTGCACCGAACCCAGCGCGGTGAAAGAGCGCATAATGCCCCACACCGTACCGAACAAACCGATGTAAGGGCTGATCGAACCCACGGTGGCCAGGATCGACAGATGCGCATCCAGTCGCTCCTCTTCCCGCGCCTGCGCCACTTTCATGCCGCGTTGCACACCGGCTAGCATGGTGGCCGTATTGCCCGGGGTGTGCTTGCGCATGCGGACGAACTCGGAAAATCCCGCGACAAAGATTCGCGCCAGGCCGCTCTCTTCAACAGCGTTTTTCTTCACCCGCGCATATAAGTCGGCCAGATTAATACCCGACCAGAACTGATCTTCAAAACGCAACGCATCGGCTCGCGCTTTGCGCAGTACATCATATTTAAGGTAAATGATGACCCAGGACATTACCGAAGCCAACAACAAAATAAACATCACCAGCTGCACGGTAATACTCGCCTGCGCAACCATATTCCACAATGACATATCAGCTTCCACTGATAACCTCCCGTTTAATTTTTGACAATATTACCTCCGGTATCACCATGGGGGTAAATTTTTCTGCGTTGATACAGGCCACTTTTACCTCAGCGAGGCAGAGTTCGGTTTCATCCGCAGCGCGAATAATTGAATGTGAAAAATCCAGACTGGCCCTGCCGCAATGACTGATTTTGGTTTTCACCAGCAGCGCATCATTAAAGACCGCCGGTTTTTTATATTTCACCGATAAACTGTGCACCGCGAAAATAATTCCCTGCACTTCTTTGAGCCGATCCTGCTCGAAATCCAGGCTGCGTAAAAACTCGGTACGGGCGCGCTCCATAAATTTCAGATAATTAGCGTAATAGACCACACCGCCCGCATCGGTATCCTCGTAGTAGACACGCACCGGCCATAAAAATTCATTATTTAAACTCGTCACGCGTGCCATCCCTTAAAACCAATTACTTTAAAACCAGTTACTTTAGATTTGTTGCCAATTTGCTGAGTCATTCACTCTCCGGCAGTTCCAGCGCCGCCTGAATCAGCTGCTCGTTCGCCGGCTGCTTGAGTCCGAAATGGCGGTACACATTCGGCGTCGCCACCCGTCCGCGCGGTGTGCGCATCAGATAACCCTGCTGAATCAAATAGGGCTCGATCACATCTTCGATGGTGTCGCGCTCCTCACCAATGGCTGCTGCCAGATTTTCCACGCCCACCGGGCCGCCATTGAATTTTTCGATAATAGCCAGCAGCAGGCGATTGTCCATGACATCAAAACCCAGCGGGTCGACGTTGAGCAGCTTCAGTGCCTTGCAGGCGACGTCGACGTTGACTGCACCATCGGCCTTGACCTGGGCATAGTCGCGCACCCGCCGCAGCAGGCGGTTGGCGATACGCGGTGTGCCGCGGGCACGGCGCGCAATTTCGGCGGCACCCTCCTCATCCATTGCCACATTCAGAATACTGGCGGTGCGCTGCACGATGTGGGTCAGATCCGGCACCGAATAGAAATCCAGACGCAGCACGATACCGAAACGGTCGCGCAACGGCGAAGTCAGTGAACCGGCGCGGGTAGTCGCGCCCACCAGAGTGAAGGGCGGTAAATCGAGTTTGATGGAACGCGCACCGGGGCCTTCACCAATCATGATATCGAGCTGATGGTCTTCCATCGCCGGGTACAGAATTTCCTCCACCACCGGACTGAGGCGATGAATTTCATCGATGAACAGAACATCGTGCGGCTCCAGATTGGTAAGCAGCGCCGCCAGATCGCCGGGGCGCTCCAGCACCGGGCCGGAGGTGGAGTGCAGGTTCGCCTTCATTTCGTTGGCAACAATGTGCGCCAGCGTGGTCTTGCCCAGACCCGGCGGGCCGAAAAACAGCAGATGATCCAGCGCTTCGCCGCGACCGCGCGCGGCCGGAATGAAAATCTCCAGTTGCTCGGTGACGCCGGGCTGGCCGCGATAATCCTTGAGCAACTGGGGGCGAATCGCACGATCAATCGCGACCTCCTCATCCGCTTGTTCGGCATCGATAATGCGTTCCTCTGCCATATTAAGTTCTCACCGTGCTTTGCAGCGCTATTTTAATAATCTTCTCGGTACTCAACCCCTCGGCCTCGACGGCGCGAACCATCTGACCGGCCTCCTGCGCCTTATAACCCAGCGACATCAGTGCGCTCACCGCATCGCTGATCGGGCTGGCTTCGACTCTCAGCCCGACAATACTGCCGCTGCCCGGCAAGACGGCAGTCGCGTTCTTCGCCAATCGGTCGCGCAATTCCACAATCAGACGCTCCGCGGTCTTCTTGCCCACGCCCGGCAGCGCGGTCAGGGCCTTGGCATCATTTTCCATGACGCAGCGGGTGAACTCTTCCGCCGTCACCCCGGAGAGAATGGTCAGCGCCAGTTTGGGGCCGACGCCGCTGGTTTTGATCAGGTCCCTGAATAGCTGCCGCTCCGACTGGCTGTAAAAGCCATACAGCAGCTGGGCATCTTCACGCACCACCATATGGGTATGCAGAGTCACCGCCTCACCGCTGGCGGGCAGCTGATAAAAGGTCGACATCGGCGCTTCCAGCTCGTAACCCACGCCCCGCACATCCACCAGCAGCTGCGGCGGTTTTTTCTCCAGTAAAATACCGCTCAGGCGACCGATCATACCCAGCGCCCCCGGCGCGAACCGCGCACAATGCCAGCTGATCTGACGTGCGCATGGTTAGCATGGCACATGGCTATCGCCAGCGCATCGGCCTCATCGCTCTGTAATTTTTGTTCCAGACCTAATAGTTTCTGCATCATCATCTGTATCTGCTGTTTATCCGCGGCGCCGGTACCGACCACCGATTGCTTTATGACCCGCGCGGCGTATTCGTCCACGCTGAGTTTGGCCTGTACCCCGGCGCAGATGGCCGCACCTCTGGCCTGCCCCAGCTTGAGCGCCGAATCGGCATTGCGGCTCATAAATACCTGCTCAATCGCCATCGACTCCGGCTGCCACTCTGCAATCACCGCGGCCACCTCATCAAAAATGATGCCCAATCGTTGCGGTAGCGCATCGCCCTTGATCGTTATGTGACCACTGGCCACATAACTGTGACGGAAACCATCGGTGTCGAGAACGCCGTAACCGGTAATGCGGGAACCGGGGTCGATGCCGATGATACGTATTTTTGTTTTCAAGGTTTAATCCATACTTCGCAATGCAGTTTTATGGCCGGGAGATTCAACGTAGACACGGAGCGAAGCGTCACTGTGAGAGCTGCGCCATGACTTCATCGGAAAAATCGGCATTGGTATAGACCTCCTGCACATCATCCAGATCTTCCAGGGCATCGATCAGATGCATGATTTTCTCGGCATCCTCAAATGCGACATCGGTCATGGTCGCCGGTTTTTCAATGATCTGCGCCTGCTCCGGCACAAACCCGGCCGCGATCATCGCCTCCTTCACCGCGAGAAAATCTTCAAATGCCGTCGCCACTTCGATACCACCGTCATCCGCGCCGGCCACATCTTCAGCGCCCGCTTCCAGCGCCGCTTCCATAATCGCGTCCTCGTCGCTACCCGGCGGGTAGCTGAGCAGGCCCATACGGGTAAACATAAAGGCGACCGAGCCATCGGTGCCCAGATTGCCCCCCGCCCGGGTGAAGGCATGGCGCACCTCGGAGACGGTGCGGTTACGGTTATCGGTCATGCAATCCACCATCACCGCCACGCCCGCCGGGCCGTAGCCCTCGTAGCGGATCTCCTCATAAACCACATCCTCATCGCCGCCGGCACCGCGTTTGATGGCACGCTCGATGGTGTCGCGGGTCATGTTCGCCGCCAGCGCCTTGTCCACCGCCAGCCGTAATCGAGGGTTGGCGGCGATATCACCACTGATTTTGGCGGCGACGGTAATCTCCCGTATCAACTTGGTAAAAATCTTGCCGCGCTTCTTATCCTGCGCCGCTTTGCGGTGCTTGATGTTCGCAAATTTACTGTGCCCTGCCATAAAAGCCTCTTATCACCCCAGGCGAATTCTATCTGGCAGGCAGTCTAACATTGAGTACAGCATTGATGAACTGATAAAGAACGGTGGCTAACATCCACCCCGAATCGCCGGCTACGATTTATACAAAACTGGAATCGGGCAGCGGCATCACCATCTCCTCATCGAACTTGCCGGCGCGCAAAAAGATAATGACCTGCTCAGCCACCTCTGAAGAGAATAATATGCCGAAATGGCTCACCGGCAGCAGCAGCGCATCGGTGGCGCCCCGGAGCATGGTCTCCTCCACCGACACCGTGCCGTCGTGCGGCAAATCCGGTCCGCCGACAATCAGCCCGAGCCCCATCGGGAAGGTGCCTGAAATAATGCCGATATCCTGCCAGCTCTTCCACGGCGGCGCATTACCATCCAGCCCCTGCTCCATGCTCTGCCCCAGCAGCCAATGGGTCAATCGCGGGCGGGCCAGACGCTTCGCCACCACACTGCCATTGACCGGACTCGCCAGCAGGACGATGCGACCTTTAGTCGTAAAGGGATATTGGCTGAACAGATGCAGCAACACGAGGCCACCCAGGCTGTGACCGACAAAATGCACCACTGGCGCATCAATTGTGGCGAGGAAGTCATGCAGACGGGTGGCGGTTTCCGCCAGAGACCGCCTGCGTTCATGATATTTGAAAACATGACACTCATAACCGGCGCGCTCCAGCTTCCGGCGCAAGCGCCAGAACTCCAGACCATTCATCCAGATACCATGTACTAAAACGACCGCTTCTCGCATGCAGGCAGTTTAGCTGAGAGCGGACCTTAAAGGGAGGTTTCGAGGATGGATATTAGACCTCATTAATCTATTTTGCGCATCGTAAAGTTCTGCCTGCGGTCATCATAGATAACTGGAAAAAATATTCTGCACCATAATGTCAAAGGCAAAGGCAAAGCCGAGCCTGTCTACCTACCCTATGCTGAACACTTGATACATCCATTGCGCTTTTGAATTATCACAGTGATTTAAACGTCTATTTTTCACCGTGACACTGGAAAAGTCCTGTTATTTAGAAGCCCGAACACCCTCAAATTCTTCCATTAATAAAGGCTCATTATGCAGTTATAATTAAGATTCTCAATCTTATTGTTATTGAGATTTATTCTCGATAAAAAACAATAACTTGATTTTACTTTCTATTTAATGTGTAAATATGCAAGAGGATTAATAAAAACAATAATTTCAGAAATTAATAAAAATAATAAACCACTCAAAAATGAGGAAACATAATCATGCGACACATGAAAACAGCGAGTTTTTATCTCGCCAGCCTGAGCATTATATTTTCCACTTTTCTAATTTCGAAAACCGCCGATGCCGTGCCGGCATTTTCACGACAGACAAGCATGCCTTGCATGGGCTGTCATTATCAAAGTTTTCCCGCACTTAACTCTTTTGGCCGTAGTTTTCGCGCCGATGGTTACACCATGCAGGGCGCACAGCCAATGATCGAAGGCGAGAATCTCTCCTTACCTTCAACACTGAATGTTTCAGTTATCACCAAACTCCGTTACCAGTTAAAAGATAACGATGACCGTAACCGCGGTGAGATCCAGTGGCCGGATGAAGCGGCACTGCTGGTCGGTGGCCGCGCCTCGGAAAATATCGGTTTCCTGATGGAACTGGGCATGGGGCCGCAGGAAGCTGATACCGGTGATGGTTCGTTGACCTGTACTAACCCGGCTGATGCGACAACCTGTACCGCAGATACTGGCTCAGGTGAAGCCACCGGCAACTTCCTCTCTACCAAGTTCCATTTCGCCGTGGGTGACAGCTTCGCCATTATTCCCTTTTCAACCGATGGACTGGGTGTAGGTTATGGTTTTGAAATGCTCAACACCGGCATACAGCGCTCGCAGCGTCCGATAGAAAATCGCAAGGGCTTCAGCGCTGCTCAGGCGCTGGGCACCGCTTCAGGTGAAGCCACCGGTATCGCCTTTGTTTATAAATCACCCGAATGGTTTGTTAATTACTCCCACTGGACACCTACCTGGGGCAATGTTCATGCCGATATACTGGGCGGTCTGGCGCACTACGTCAGAGCCGGCTATACCCCGAACATCGGTGGCTGGGATACAGGGTTTGGCGTATCGATGATGACCGGCAGTGTCGAGACAGGTAAAACTGACCCGGCCACTGAGACTTTTGTCGATAGCTGGGGTCTGGATGCACAGCTGCAGGGTATGGCAGGCAGCATGCCGCTGGGCATTTATGCCAGTTACGGCGTTGCTCCTAAGAGCACCGCTGCAGAAACAAACTTCTACAATAGTGATCTTGTAGATGATGCCACCGCCTATGGTCTGCTGGCCAAGCTGGAAGTAATGGCCGGAACCTCGATATACCTCGCGCATGCTTCGAAAAAGCTCGCCGACACCACAGCCGAAACCACGCTGGGCGCACAATATCTGGCGGCGCAGAATATAAAATTTGAGCTGTACGCAGTCGACTCCGACAGTGACGCCGCGGGTGCTGACTATGCAATGCTGATGCTGTTTGCCGGTTTTTAATGCCGTTTGTTAACAACCTGACCTAATTTATAAAGAGGATAAAATCATGAAGCAATCTATGGTATGGAAAACACCTGCATGTTTTGCAATTTTAATATTGCTGTCATCTAACGCATTTGCCGAATTTTCAAAAAACCTGGAGGGTTATCGGATTTTCAGCACTAACTGTTTTGTCTGCCACGGTGCTGATGGCACAGGCAACGGCCCGCTCGCCGACAAGCTGGAAGACAAACCCGCCGATCTGACCGACAACACCGAGCTATCAAAATTAAGCGACCGTGAGCTGTTCCAGATCATTGAAGGCACGGCGCCGCATGGCGAAGTATCCAGCGCGATGCCCAAATGGGGTCTGGCGATACCGCATACCCAAATTGATTCTCTGGTTTCCTATGTGCGCTATCTGCATAGTGCCAAATACCCCGTTTCCGGCAACCCGTTAAAAGGCAAAGAAGTTTATGATGCTTACTGCACCCTTTGTCACGGTAACGGCAGAGGCAAAGGCATTATTACCAGGCTTTATGATATGGAGCCCGCCGACCATACCGATGCCAGTGCCATGAATAAAATATCGAATGAAAAAATGCACTCGATCATTGCTAATGGTACTTCGGGATCGACGCTGATGCCCGGCTGGAAAGCTGTGCTCTCAGAAAATGAGATCAAGGATGTTATCAGCTACATCCGCCTGATTTCAGCAAAATAGAACCGGATGGATTTAAGCAGAGAAATTGCTGAAATACTACGAAAAAAGGCACAACATCTAAACAGGTGTTGTGCCCCTTTTCTATTCCGGCCTTACCGGTCACTCCCCTAGAGCGAATCCAGAATTCTGTTACGGATCGTCTGATATTCCTCTTCACTGAGTAACCCCTTGTCTTTCAATGCCTGCAACTCTTGCAGACGTTGCGCAACCGGTTTAGCCATTGGCGCGGGTAACGCAACCTGCGGCTCTTTTGCAGTCACACAATCCAGCTTTGCTTTCAGGCCGTTGCTCATCATGCCGGAACTGACCGTAATGATACGATCTTCACAAGCTTCATGTTTCAGCGTAATCCGCCCGTAGTCGCTCTGTAATTCCTGCGCATAGATAACCGGATACACCGCACTCAGATCAATCACCGCTGGTGTTTCCGTTATCTTCTTACCCATGACATAAATCGAAGCGCCTGAGGGTTCAGAACTCACGGTTATTTCATCAGCACCTGCATGAATCAACGGGGTTTGACCACAGGCAGGCAGCAACAGCATCAAGCTTAAAATTAGCGGTGTTTTTATTTTCATAAGTATCAACGCAGCGATGATGAGAAGAGAGCGGATTTTATGGTGAAACGTCCAGCATGCGCGCCAGTGCGATTTTGGCCTGCTGCGCCACATCTTCAGGCACGCTGACCTGATTAACCACATTCCCCTCCAGCAGATTTTCCAGCACCCACAGCAGGTGCTGCGGGTCGATGCGGAACATGGTAGAGCACATGCACACGGTCGGCGACATGAAGTGTACATTCTTGCCTTCATGCTGGAACTGTTCGTGCAGACGATTGACCAGATTCAGTTCGGTGCCCACCAGCCAGCGACTGCCCGGCTCGCTGCTGGCGATGGTGTTGATGATGAATTCCGTGGAGCCGACATAATCCGATTTCTGGCAGACTTCAAACGGGCTTTCCGGATGGGAGATGACCTGGGTTTCGGGGTATTTTTCCTTGAACTGATCGATCTGTTCGGGCTTGAACATCTGGTGCACTGAACAGAAACCTTTCCACAGAATGATTTTGGCGTTGCGGATTTGCTCCGGCGTCAAACCGCCCATGGGTTTATCGTAATCCCAGATCACCATTTCTTCCAGAGGAATGCCCATGCTGTAAGCGGTATTGCGCCCCAGATGCTGGTCGGGGAAGAACAGCACTTTTTCGCGCTGCCCGTAGCACCATTCCAGAACGTGACGCGCATTGGTGGAAGTGCAGACAATACCGCCGTGTTCACCACAGAAACCTTTCAGATCTGCGGCGGAGTTAATGTAGGTGACCGGTGAAACAGTTTCGTCAGGGTCGAGTACCTCTGCAAGCTCTCGCCAGGCTTTTTCGACATTGCGCAGATCGGCCATATCGGCCATCGAACAGCCTGCCGATAAATCGGGCAGTATTGACACCTGATCGGGGCGCGACAGAATATCGGCCACCTCGGCCATAAAATGCACGCCGCAAAAAATGATGTATTCGGCTTTGGATTCTGCTGCGGCACGTGAAAGCTTTAATGAGTCGCCGGTAAAATCGGCGTGTCTGAACACCTCATCGCGCTGATAATGATGGCACAGAATGACCAGTTTATCGCCCAGCTTCTGCCTGGCGGCGGCAATACGCGCATCGCATTCCTGATCGTCGAGCAGCATGTAAGTCTGTATGGCTATGGTCATCAATTGCGCCCTCTTTTTCAACAAAACATCGGCCGGAAAAGTCATCCGGGAACAGGTCTATTCTTCTTTGCTCTCGACCTTGCGCAAGCGCAGATTCAATTCCTTAAGCTGCTCGGCAGAGACCGGTGCCGGTGCCGAGGTTAACGGGCAGGCGGCGGACTGGGTTTTCGGAAACGCCATGACATCGCGAATCGAGCGTGCGCCCGACATCAACATTACCAGACGATCCAGACCGAAAGCCAGACCCGCATGCGGCGGACAACCGTATTTCAGCGCGGTCAGCAGGAAGCCGAATTTTTCTTCCGCTTCCTGCTCAGAGATGCCCAGCAATTTCAGCACCGCCGCCTGCATGGCTGCATCGTGAATACGCACCGAACCGCCACCCAGCTCGGTACCATTGAGCACCATATCATAAGCGCGCGACAGCACACTGCCGGGATCCTTTTCCAGATCTTCCGGTTTCTCAACCGAAGGCGCTGTGAATGGATGGTGCAGCGCTGTCCAGGCACCCTGTTTGTTGCGCTCGAACATCGGGAAATCCACCACCCAGAGCGGTGCCCAGATATCCTCGACCAGACCGGTGTCTTCGCCGACTTTGTTGCGCAGCGCACCCATCGACTCATTCACCACGTTGGTATCACCGGCACCAAAAAACAGCAAATCGCCGGAGTGAGTGCCGGTTTTTTCGAGAATCGCGCTAATGGCTTCATCCGGCAGGAATTTCACAATCGGCGATTGCAGACCTTCACGACCCGCCGCCACATCGTTGACCTTGATCCAGGCCAGACCCTTGGCACCATAGCGACCGACAAATTCGGTGTAACCGTCAATATCCTTGCGCGAGAGCGAGGCACCGTTGGGTACTTTCAGCACCACAATGCGGCCTTGTGAATCATTCGCCGGACCGGAGAACACCTTGAACTCCACCTCTTTCATCACATCCGCCAGATCGACCAGCTCCATGGGAATGCGCAGATCCGGTTTATCCGAACCGTAACGCAGCATGGCGTTTTCATGGGTCATGCGTGGAAATGGATTGGGCAGATCAACATCCAACACCTCTTTGAACAGGCCGCGCATCATATCTTCGTTGAGCTGCATGACATCTTCTTCATACATAAACGAAGTCTCGATATCCACCTGGGTGAATTCGGGCTGGCGATCAGCGCGCAGGTCTTCATCGCGGAAACAGCGCACGATCTGATAATAACGATCCAGACCCGACATCATCAGCAGCTGCTTGAACAGCTGCGGTGACTGCGGCAGGGCGAAGAAACTGCCGGGATGGGTGCGACTGGGCACCAGATAATCACGCGCACCTTCCGGTGTCGCTTTGGTCAGCATGGGCGTTTCGATATCCAGAAAACCACGCTTGTCCAGAAAAAAGCGTAGATAAGCGGTGACATCACTGCGCAGCCTGATACGCTTTTGCATTTCATCGCGGCGCAGGTCGATGTAGCGATAACGCAGGCGCAGGTCTTCGTGCACGTCATTATCGTCGAGCTGGAACGGCGGCGTTTCGGAGGTGTTGAGCACCTGCAACTCCAGCGCCAGCACTTCGATGGCACCGGTGGCCAGATTGGGATTCACCGCGCTTTCATCACGCGCGCGCACCTTGCCTTTCACCTGCAACACGTACTCGTTGCGCACACGTTCGGCCATCTGAAAAATTTCCGCACGGTCGGGGTCGAACACCACCTGCACCACGCCTTCGCGGTCACGTAAATCGATAAAAATCACCCCACCATGATCGCGACGACGATTAACCCAGCCACATAAAGTAACTTCCTGATCTAAAAACTCTTCGGTAATTTTTCCGCAATATTGACTGCGCATGGCTGGTCCGCTTGAAAGGTGAGAAAATGGGGGGTGAATGTTACGGCCTGACGGGTTTTCAATCAAGTCTGGCCAGGCTAAACGACGAAACCGGCCGGTGCGCAGAATGACGTGATAAGCTTTCGCTATGTCTTCACCTGCCGCTCCATCATCCAGAAAAACTATCCTTATTACCGGCTGCTCGAGTGGCATTGGCTACTGTGCAGCCAAAGGTTTGCAGCAGCGCGGTTATCGCGTCTTCGCCACCGCACGACGCGCCGAAAGTGTAGCCGCGCTGAATAATGAAGGCCTGGAAAGTTTGCAGCTCGATCTGGACGACTCCGAATCCATTCGCGCCGCCGTTGCCGAAATTCTGGAGCGCACCGGCGGTAAACTCTATGCCCTGTTCAATAACGGTGCTTACGGCATTCCGGGCGCGGTTGAAGATCTCTCCAGGGACACCTTGCGCACCCAGTTTGAAACCAACGTCTTCGGCTGGCAGGAGCTGACCAACCTTGTATTGCCGGTGATGCGCCGTCAGGGTTATGGCCGCATCATCCAGAACAGCTCGGTGCTTGGCTTTGTCGCCATGCCCTTTCGCGGCGCCTATAACGCTTCAAAATTTGCCATTGAAGGCCTGAGCGATACACTCAGACTCGAGCTGGCCGACACCGGCATTCATATTTCGCTGATCGAACCCGGCCCCATCGTCAGTCAGTTTCGCGCCAACGGCGTCAAGCTGCTAGAAAAGCACATTGATATTGAAAACAGCATTCACCACGACAAATACCGGCGTGTTCTGAAGAGACTGAAACAACCGGGGCCGGTTGCCCCCTTCACACTGCCACCTGAAGCGGTGCTCAACAAGATCATCCATGCCCTGGAGGCACGCCGCCCCAAGCCCCGTTACTACGTCACCTTTCCCACCTACCTGTTTGGCTATCTAAAAAGACTCTTACCCGCTCGCTGGCTGGATAAAATACTGGCCGCGGCGAGCGGCGACGGAAAACATTAACTTTAACCTGAATCCGCGGTTAAGCCACGGATTCAGGTTAAAAGATAGATAGAGGCCTTTTTACCCATTTTTAACATCTGCCCTGCGGCGATGCTATTATTAATGTATATAAATCATCAAGAGCGTCATGATCCGTCCTATAAATAAAAATTCATCACCGTGGATTATCTTCCTCGGCTTCAGTAGCCTGCTGGGCCTGATGGTATTTGTTATCTATATTTCACTCTCTGAAATGAACACGACTATCAGCAAGATGGAAGCTCTGGTAAAAATCACTAACGCCAAAATATCAACCGCGCATTCCATGCGCGACCATGTTCGTCTGCGCGCCAATACCTTAAACCAGATGTATCTCACTGATGATCATTTCGAGCGCCTTGAATTATTCCCCTTGCTGGCCCACCATGCCGCCAATTTTCGAGCTGACCGCGACCTTCTACTTCGTTATGAAATGGACAGTGATGAAGAGGATCTACTTGAAAAAATAAGACTAGCTAGCATAAAGGGCCACAGTATTAACAATCTGGCAGCTGAAATATTACTCACCCATGACGCCGCCGATACCGAGGTTAAGCATGCGCAACGCGAGGCTTATTTTGCCCGCCAGAAAGTTCTCAACCATCTGGATGAACTGGTCGAAATGCAGAACAGTAATGCTCAGTATGCCCTGGATACACACATTCGCGTCAACGAAAAAACCCACAGCCTGATTATAACCATATCTACACTTGCTCTGTTTCTGGGTATCACTATTTCAATATTTGCCATTCGTGAAACTACTAGAAAAAATAAAGAAATCTATTTTCAGGCCCACCACGATGCCCTGACTCATCTTCCCAACAGAAAGGAGTTTGAGTATCGCCTGCAACTCGCCGTTAAAACTGCTCAAGAAAAAAATCTCGAACACGCACTCTGCTTTCTAGACCTGGACCAGTTCAAAATTATCAATGACACTTGCGGGCATAACGCAGGCGATCAGCTTCTAATCTGCATATCAGAACTCATTCACGAAAAAATTCGTCGCCACGATACGTTGGGGCGCCTGGGTGGTGATGAGTTTGGAATTCTAATGGAAAGATGCTCTTTGGAAAAAGCCCTGGAAATCTCTGAAGGTATTGTCAACCTGGTCAGGAATTACAAATTCAAATGGGAAAACAGAACCTTTCATATTGGCGTCAGCATAGGGCTAGTACCTGTCAACAGAGATACAAAAAACGTCACCTGCCTGATGAGCGAGGCTGACGTCGCCTGTTACGCCGCCAAAGACATGGGACGAAATCGCGTTCATGTTCATGAACTGAATGATGAACATGTTAAAAAAATACACCAGGAATTAAGCTGGGTAGCCGACATCGAAACCTCGCTGAAAGATCAGCGTTTCAAGCTTTATGTTCAGCCCATTACCGCTGTAAGCAGCCGCAACACTGACACCATGTTTGAAGTTTTGCTGCGCCTGAAAGATGACGAAGGCAACATTATCTCACCCGGTGAATACATTCCCGCCGCTGAGCGTTTCAACCTGATGCGTGCTGTTGATGTCTGGGTTGTGCACGAGGTAATCAAAAAAATTGAAGCCCTGCATCAATCGGGACAAGCAAAAATACCGCGAATTTTTGTCAATCTGTCTGCCAACTCTATTACCGACCAGTCATTTTGTGATTATGTACTTGATCTGTTAAACACTCACAAGATTCCCGAATGTTCCATCTGTTTCGAGATAACAGAAACCGCCGCGATAAAAAACATGGAGCAGGCAATCAGTTTCATCACCCAGCTCAAACAGGCACACTGCCTGTTTGCGCTGGATGATTTTGGCAGCGGCATGTCCTCTTTCACCTACCTGAAGAATCTGCCGGTCGACTATCTAAAAATAGATGGCAGCATAGTCAATAAAATGGATAAAAACAAAGCTGATCAGGCCATGGTGGCGGCGATCAACCAGATCGGGCGCATCATGAATATCGAAACCATCGCCGAGCATGTTGAAAACGCCGCCATTCTGGCCGGGCTAAACGAAATAGGCGTCACCTATGGACAGGGCTATTATATCGGCAGGCCCTTTTCTATTGATGAGCTGATGCCGGATTCCTCTGAAAATTCCAGATATTCCCGGCCATAAAAAAAGCGAACCCGGTATACCGGTTCGCTTTTTTATTTAGCGGTGGCTGCTTTCTAAACCGCAACGCTTACCGGCTTAACTTTGCTAAAAACCAGCTGGTCTTCCTTAACGTCCACTTTAATCACATCACCGGCCATATACTCACCCAGTAACAGCTGTTGTGCCAGCGGGTTTTCGAGGTACTGCTGTATGGCTCGCTTCAATGGGCGTGCTCCATAGACCGGATCGAAGCCGGCTTCGCCCAGCTTGTCCAGCGCGGCTTCAGACAGCTCAATGGCGATATCCTGTTCCTCAAGACGTTGTCGTAGATGCCCGACCTGCATTTTCGCAATCTCGCGGATCTGCTCTCGACCCAGCGGTTGAAACACCACCGTCTCATCGACCCGGTTGATGAATTCCGGCCTGAAATGCTGGCCGGCGATTTCCATCACCGCCGCTTTCATTGCGTCATAATTAGCGCTGCCCGATAACTCCTGAATCTGATGCGAGCCCAGATTCGAGGTCATGATAATCACGGTGTTTCTAAAATCCACCGTGCGCCCCTGACTGTCGGTCAGACGGCCATCATCGAGCACCTGCAACAGGATATTGAAAACATCGGGATGCGCCTTTTCGATTTCATCCAGCAGGATAACCGAATAAGGTTTGCGTCGAACCGCCTCGGTTAAATAACCGCCCTCCTCATAACCAACATAACCGGGAGGCGCGCCAATCAAACGGGCGACCGAATGTTTTTCCATATACTCGGACATGTCCAGACGGATCATGGCATCTTCAGTATCAAACATGAACAAAGCCAGCGCCTTGGTCAGCTCGGTTTTACCTACGCCGGTGGGGCCGAAAAACATGAACGAGCCATTGGGCTTGCCGGGGTCAGACAGCCCGGCGCGTGAACGGCGTATGGCATTAGCTACCGCAACAACCGCCTCATCCTGACCCACGACCTGTTTTTCCAGCACCTTTTCCATCTGCAGCAGCTTTTGCTGCTCGCCTTCCAGCATCCTGCTCACCGGTATACCGGTCCAGCGGGCAACGATTTCTGCGATCTCATCACCAGTGACCTTGTTTCGTAATAGCTGGCCTTCGGTAGGCTCTTTTTCTTCAGCATGTGCGGCCTGTGTGAGCTGTTTTTCCAGTTCGGGAATACGGCCATATTGCAGTTCGGACATACGACTCAAATCACCGGCGCGACCTGCTGTTTCCAGCTCCTGACGCGCCCGCTCCAGCTCTTCCTTGATGTTTGTGGAACCCTGCACCGCCAGTTTTTCGGACATCCACTGCTCTTCCAGATCGCTGTACTCTTTTTCCAGTTCATCGAGCTCTTCTTCCAGATTTTTCAGGCGTTGCAAGGTGGCTTTATCGGTGTCTTTTTTCAGCGCTTCGCGTTCAATTTTCAACTGAATAATTCTGCGATCGAGTCGATCCATCACTTCGGGTTTGGAATCGATTTCCATGCGAATACGACTGGCCGCTTCATCAATCAGATCAATCGCCTTGTCCGGCAAGCGCCGGTCACTGATGTAGCGATACGATAATGTGGCTGCGGCGACAATCGCGGGGTCGGTAATATCGACGCCGTGATGCACCTCATAACGCTCTTTCAAACCACGAAGGATGGCCACGGTATCTTCAACACTGGGCTCGTCCACCAGCACTTTCTGGAAACGCCGTTCGAGAGCGGCATCTTTTTCGATGTACTGACGATACTCGTCCAGTGTTGTCGCGCCGACACAATGCAACTCGCCTCGCGCCAGGGCGGGCTTGAGCATGTTACCGGCATCCATCGAACCTTCGGCTTTACCCGCGCCGACCATGGTGTGCAATTCGTCGATAAATAAAATCACCTGGCCTTCCTGTTTCGACAGATCGCTCAGCACGGCTTTCAGACGCTCTTCAAACTCACCACGGAATTTTGCCCCGGCGATCAGCGCGCCCATATCCAGCGACAGCACCCGTTTGTTTTTTATACCGTCGGGCACTTCGCCGTTAATAATGCGCTGCGCCAGACCTTCAACGATGGCGGTTTTGCCGACGCCGGGTTCGCCAATGAGCACGGGGTTGTTTTTGGTGCGTCGCTGCAATACCTGAATGGTGCGGCGAATTTCTTCGTCACGACCAATCACCGGATCAAGCTTGCCCTGCTGAGCACGCTCGGTGAGATCGACGGTGTATTTCTCCAGCGCCTGACGCTGCTCCTCGGCGTTCGGGTCATCGACTTTCTGCCCACCGCGAATCTCCTCAATCGCTTTTTCAAGACTCTGCTTATTAGCCCCCGCGTTACGCATCAGATCGCCCAGACGGCTTTTATCTTCCACTACGGCAAGCATGAACAATTCGCTGGAGATGTATTGATCTTTACGCTTCTGCGCCAGCTTGTCAGTGAGATTGAGCAGGCGATTCATCTCGTTAGAAATCTGTATTTCGCCCTGATGGTTCTCAATCTGCGCCATGTGATCCAGCTCTTCATTGAACTTACTGGTCAGCAAATCGACATTCACACCGGTGCTACTGAGCAGATGGCGCACCGTGCTGCCACTCTGATCAAGCAGCGCCAGCATCAGATGTACCGGTTCGATAAAAGCGTGGTCACGACCCAGCGCAAGCGACTGCGCATCAGCCAGAGCAACCTGGAATTTACTGGTTAAACGATCCATTCTCATAAAGTAAGCCTCAATAATTTTTATATGCTTTATATATGAGGACAGACACTGAGATTTCAATGCCTTATGCCGGCGATTTCAAACAGGTAGTTCAAAAGGCATTAGTCCACAGATAAGAACAAAGGCTTTAATCCGCGAAGAACGCGAAAGACGCGAAAAAAACAAATAATTAAGGTTTTTTCGCGTTCTTCGCGGACATAAGTTTTGACTTTATCTGCGTTCATCTGCGGACCAAGTAGTTTTTGCTTAAACGTTTTCGCAGATCCGCTTTTGCCTTTAACTGCCAACTGCCAACTGCCAACTATATTTTAAACATCAAGCCAGATCAGGCTGGCCATGCGTCCGCTTCGGGCACCGTCGCGGCGGAAGGAGTAAAAATGCGCTTCATCCGAACAGGTGCACAGCCCGCCACCATAAATGGATTCGATGCCCAGTTGTTGCAATTCGATTCGCGCCAGTTGATAAATATCGCACAGCCAGTGCTGCTCATCTTTGCGGGTGAAAGCGCTGAAGTTGTCCGCGCTCTTGCGGGTAAAAGCCTGATACACCTCCGGCCCGACTTCAAAGGCGGCGGCACCGATGGCGGGGCCGAGCCAGACCAGACACTCTTCGGGGGGAATATTCAGAGCGGCAAAGCTCTCGCTGATAACGCCATTCAAAGCGCCGCGCCAGCCGGCGTGTGCCACCGCCACACGATCACCCTGCCTGCCGGCAAAAAATACCGGCAGACAATCGGCAGTCAGCACGGCACACACAAGCCCCGGCGTCGCCGTCCAGGCGGCATCGGCTTCGGGCGGTAGCGCGGTGTTTTGATAAGCATCTGCGGTAATGATGTTGTTGCTGTGGGTCTGCGTCAGCCAGAGTGGCGGTGTCGGCAGCTGGAAATGCTCGCTCAGCCAGTCGCGATTGCGCGCCACGGTTACCGCATCATCGCCAACATGCTGAGCCAGATTCAGACTCGCGTACGAACCTGAACTAAAGCCGTTTTTTCGGGTGGTGGTGAAGGCCCGTATGTTTTGCGGCGCAGGCCAGTCAGCGGGGATGGAATCTACAACTTTATCCGCCATGCGCCAGATCTTCCTTCATGGCCTCGATCAGCTGCTGCATATCTTCCGGCAGGGGCGCCTCCCACTGCATGAGCTCGCCGGTTTCGGGATGATGCAGACCCAGTCGCCAGGCATGCAGCGCCTGACGGTTGAAGTTTTTCAGCACCTCAAGGAAATCAGGCGCGGCACCGGGCGGGAGACGTGAACGCCCCGCATACACCGGGTCGCCCACCACCGGGTGACGCAAATGCTGCATGTGCACCCGAATCTGATGGGTGCGGCCGGTCTCCAGTTTGACGTACAGATGGGTGTGCTGACGAAAACGCTCCAGCACACGATAATGCGTCACCGATGGCCGGCCATCTTCGCGCACGGTCATGCGAATTCGATCTCGAGCATGACGGCCAATGGGCTCATCCACTGTGCCGCCACCGGTCATCACGCCATGCACCACGGTCTGATATTCGCGGTGAACTTCGCGCTGCTGAATCTGTTCGACCAGGTATTTATGCGCGATCAAAGTTCGCGCCACCACCATCAGACCGCTGGTGTCCTTGTCCAGACGATGCACGATGCCCGCGCGTGGCACCTCGGCCAGATTGCGGTCATAAAAAAGCAGGGCATTTTGCAGGGTGCCGCTCCGGTTACCGGCGGCAGGATGCACCACCAGTCCGGCCGGTTTGTTGATGATCAACAGCGACTCATCTTCATAAACGATATCCAGAGGAATATCTTCGGCCACGTCCTCATCTTCAACATCGGCCACTTTCACCTCCAGCACCAGCTGCTGCTCACTGTAGACCTTGGTTTTAGGCGGCACGGAGCGGCCGTCGAGCAGAATCTGACCTTCCAGCAGCCACTGCTTTAAACGGCTACGGGAATAATCGGGCATCAGCTCGGCGAGCACGACATCCAGCCGCTGACCGGATAACGCTTCGGGAATACTAAAGGTGGTCTGAATATCAGGCATGGAAAAAATTACAGCGCAAAAGATGGATTAGAAATAAAAGTGGCAAAAAATCGCAGCAACACAAAGTAACAGCATCATAAGGAACTTAGTTATAATGGGCTATTCTAACGGATAACCCATAACAACTGACACTATTGATCGAGCTGATTATGCATAAAGAGACCTTCACCCGCCCGCTGCTTCCCCTGCTCTTCATTGCAGGTTCACTATTGCTCTCGGCCTGTAGCACCATGAGCGCGGATCCAAAAGCCGGTTGGACCGCCAAAGACTATTATGACGAAGCCAAATCGTCACTGGATAACGGCGAGTTCCAGACGGCTATCAACAACCTCGAAACCCTGGAAGCACAGTTCCCTTTCGACCCTTACGCCAAACAGGCGCAGCTGGATGTGGCTTACGCCTATTACAAATTTGATGAACCCGAATCCGCGATCAGCGCCGCCAACCGTTTCATGCGCCTGCATCCCAGAGATCCCCACATCGATTACGCCTATTACCTGAAGGGGCTGGTGAATTTTAATCGCGGCTCCGGTTTTATGGATAACTGGATTCCCCGTGACCATGCCCGCCACGATGCCTCGGTGATATTGCAGGCCTACAACGACTTTTCCACGCTGGTACGCCTCTACCCTGACAGCGACTATGCGGGTGATGCTCACCAGAGAATGGTTTTTTTACGTAACAAACTGGCTCAGAAAGAGATTGATATCGCTGAATTTTATATCGAACGCGAAACCTGGTTATCAGCCATCAATCGCGCAAAAAATGTCATCGAACAGTACCAGGACTCCATCTGGAGCCACCGCGCGCTGGAGATCATGGTTGAGGGTTACAAAAACCTCGGCATCCCCGACCTCGCCACCGACGCAGAACGTGTACTCAGCATGAATAAGGTCGACTCTGAACAGAAAATAGCCTCACCGGAAGATCAGCTCGGCGCCCCCCCCGCCGTGGCCCGCAACCTGAATTAAAAAGATATTCAGTGAAAAAAGATGTTCAGTCCGCAGATGAACACAGATAAACGCAGATAAAGTCAAAACCTATATCCTCGAAGAACGCCAAGAACGCGAAAAAACCTTAATTATTTGTTTTTTCACGTCTTTCGCGTTCTTCGCGGATTAAAGCACTTGTTTTTATCTGCGGACCAATTGCCTTTATTGCCACCAACGCTCAATCCTGGCGGTATCCCGAGGTAATCGGGTAACGTCGGTCGCGGCCGAAGGCGCGGCGTGTTATGCGCACGCCCGGTGCGGCCTGGCGGCGTTTGTATTCATTGCGCTGCACCATGGTGATAATCTGCTCGACCACGGCTCGATCCAGACCGGTGGCGACTACATCGTTGATCGGCATATCCTGTTCCACTGACATCTCCAGAATACGATCCAGCACCTCATAATCAGGCAGGGAATCCTGGTCGCACTGATCCGGGCGTAATTCGGCTGACGGGGGTCGGGTGATCACGCGCTCGGGGATCACCTCGCCCAGGCTGTTTCGATAGCGACACAGCTGGTAGACACGGGTTTTGCTGACATCTTTCAGCGGCGCAAAACCGCCCGACATGTCGCCGTAAAGCGTAGTGTAACCCACTGACATTTCGCTTTTGTTGCCGGTACTCAGCAGCATGCGCCCGCTCTTGTTGGAAATCGCCATCAGAATCAGACCGCGACAGCGTGCCTGAATATTCTCTTCCGTGGCATCCGGCTCCTTGCCCGCAAAAACGTCCTGCAGCAGTTCGAGAAATTGTTCGAATACCGACTCGATAGGAATCACATCATATTGCACGCCCAGTATCTCGGCCTCGGCCCGGGCATCATCCAGACTCATATCGGCAGTGTATCGGGTCGGCATCATCACCGTGTGCACGTGTTCGGCGCCCAGCGCATCCACGGCAATCGCCAGCGTCAACGCCGAGTCAACGCCGCCGGACAAACCGATGATCACGCCGACAAAGCCGTTTTTGTAGACATAATCCCTCACCCCCAGCACCAGCGCCTTATAAATGGCCTCCTCTTCGCGCAGGGCGGCAAGATCGCGTTGGTGCACCGCCGTAACCTGATTAGCCGTGACATTGAAATAATCGATACAAGACTCGAATGCCGGTAAACGCGCCACCAGCTCAGCATCCGCACCCATGACCAGCGATTCACCATCAAACACCAGCTCATCCTGACCGCCGACCATGTTCAAATACAGTATCGGCATCCGGTTTTCCCGGCAGCGCTGCGCCAGCACCTGCACCCGCTCCTCGTATTTGCCGACATGATACGGCGAGGCGTTGAGTACCAGCATCACCTCGGCCCCGGCGGCCTTCGCCCCGGCCAGCGGCTGCGGCTGCCAGACATCTTCACAAATCGCCACTCCGAAGCGCACCCCCTGCAACTCAACCACAACACTCTGCGACCCCGCAGTAAAATAACGCGCCTCATCAAAAACAGAATAGTTGGGCAGGGTCTGTTTGTGATAACTGGCGATACGCTTGCCGTCGCGTAGCCAGACCGCGGCGTTATAGCGTTTCTGATCAATATATTCAGGCACCCCCAGCAGCACATCAATATCGTTGACCTGCAACTCGATGCGCGCCAGCTCAAGCTCGACCTGGGCGATAAAACTGCGGCGATAGAGCAGATCTTCCGGCGGATAGCCTGCCAGTGCCAGCTCAGGGAATATGACCAGATCGGCACCCGCCACGCCAGCCACATGCGACAGCTCAATGATTTTGTCGGCATTGCCCCTGATATCGCCGACCAGAAAATTATCCTGTACCATGGCGATTTTGATGGTTTTTTTCATTAATACGTCCTAAACAACTATGATCATACTTATACAATATGGAATACAATTTTGACTAAACCGATTTCCAGTCAGGTCGCGATTTTATCAGAGAGACTGATAAGAAATGCAGAATAAACTTCTCTCCTTTTGGCAGAATAAAATCCAGAATCTAATCAAGTTATGATTACAGCCAACCCGCATACCGCTATCCCCGCACCGCCCAATCCGGGCTGGCATCGACTTCGTCAGTTTAATTACTACCGGGGCACACTGGCGCTATTTCTTCTGGTGGTATATCTGAATGACTGGGTAGAGATGCTCGTCCCCGCCAGCGATTTTCAGCCGCTTCTGTTTTCTATCGCCGCCCTGTTTTATCTCTCCTCGTTCGTGGTTTTCATTGCCTTTATTCATCGGCAGAAACCCGGCCTGAAAACGCAGGCCATCGTCCTGACATGTATAGACATTGCGGCCATCACGCTTTTAATGCACGCCTTTGGTGGCGTAAAATCCGGGCTGGGAATGCTACTGATCATCAACATTTCCATGACAAGTCTGTTCATGCCCCGGCAGCTCACCCTGCTCTTTGCCGCCGTGGCCACGCTGGCGATTCTGGGCAGTCAAATCTATTCACAACTGGTTATCCCGGAATTCCAGCCCAGCTATGTCCCTTCCGGTATTCTGGGGCTGGTTATCTTCGGCTTTGCTTTTATCACTTCCAATTTTTCACGCCGGCTGCGCGATACCGAGCAACTGGCCGATAATCAGGGACGCGAGCTGGAAACCGCCACCCAGCTAAACGAACACATTATCCGCAGCATGCGCACCGGCATTCTTGTGCTCTCGCCCGAGGGCAACATATTGATGTCGAACAACGCCGCCGATAGCATTCTGGGGCATGCGCAATTATCCCCCGCGACGCCGTTAAAAACGATCTCGCCTGCCCTGCATGAACGCTTTACCGACTGGCAGACAAGTCAGGAGTATTTACAGCTCCCCATTGAACAGAGCCATGGCCTGCCCGACATTCAGCCTGGATTCAGTGCCATCGAAAAAGACCGCGGCACACAGGGACAGACACTGGTCTTTCTGGAAGACGCCAGCCAGCTGAATCAGCGTTTCCAGCAGGTCAAACTGGCTTCGCTGGGACGACTCACCGCCAGCATTGCCCACGAAATTCGCAACCCTCTGGCGGCCATTCAACACGCCTCGCAATTACTGGAAGAGTCCACCGCTGAGCCGGGGAATCTAAAACTGGCCCGCATTATTATCACTCACACCCAGCGGCTCAATGGCGTCGTCAACAACGTCTTGCAGCTCTCGCGAAAACCCGCGCACAAACCTGAAATCATCAACCTGAAGAGCTGGCTGGATCAATTCAAACGAGAATTCTGCCCTTCCCATGGCATGAATGCGCAGCAGATAGAAATCAAGGTTATGCCGGAATCAATCGCTATATTATTCGATCCCGATCAGCTCTATCAGATTTTCTGGAACTTATGCGCCAATGCCGTCAACCACTCCGGTCTCGACAGTTCTCAGCTCAGCATCAAACTGCATGCAAGCATTGCTGAGCAGACGCAGCAACCTGTGATCGATATTATCGATAACGGCCAGGGTATCGCTGAAGACATCGAGGCTCACATTTTCGAGCCTTTTTACACCACCAGCGGCGAAGGCACCGGCCTCGGGCTGTACATCATCAAAGAAATGGCGGAAAACAATCGTGCTAAAATCAAACACATTGCCCGACCTGATAATGGCAGCTGCTTCAGAATTTATTTTTTACCGACCCGGGGCCCGGCTATTCAGGAACAAAAACAGCAGATCATGGAAAACCCACACTAACTATGGCTAGCAAACATGTGCTCATCATCGACGATGAACCCGACATCTGTGAGCTGATTGAGATCACCCTGATGCGCATGGGCTTTCAAACCCGATCGGCCTATACCGTCGCCAGTGCCTATGCGCTGCTGAAAAAAGAAACCTTTGATCTGTGCTTGACCGACATGCATCTGCCTGATGGCAACGGCATCGAGCTGGTTGAATATGTCCAGGCCAATCTTCCCAACCTGCCCATCGCCGTCATCACCGCCCACGGCAATATGGAATCAGCGGTAAAAGCGCTAAAAGCCGGGGCTTTTGATTTTGTCTCCAAACCGGTCGATATCCACATTCTGCGCAACCTGATTTCAGCGGCCACCAAATCCGGCACCATTGAGCAGAACCCGGCAACCGCGACCACCATTACCGGCCACTCCAGTCAGGTTAAGCAGCTGCTCAAGCAGATCGAAAAGCTGGCCCGCAGCCAGGCGCCGGTGTTTATTCATGGTGAATCGGGTTCCGGCAAGGAGCGCGTGGCCCGAATGATTCACGAGCAGGGCAGCCGCGCCGAGGCTCCCTTTGTGCCGGTGAACTGCGGCGCGATCCCGGCGGAACTGATGGAAAGTGAATTTTTCGGCCACATCAAGGGCAGCTTTACCGGCGCCACTGCCGACAAACAGGGCCTGTTTCAGGCCGCCGGGGGCGGCACGCTGTTTCTCGATGAAATCGCCGAACTGCCCACCCACATGCAGGTGAAACTGCTGCGCGCCATTCAGGAAAAAGCCATACGCACGCTAGGCACCTCGCACGAAATCCCGGTGGACGTTCGCATCCTCAGCGCCAGCCACAAGGATCTTGCTGAGCAGGTCAAAGACGGCTGCTTCCGGGAAGACCTCTACTACCGCATCAATGTCATAGACCTCTGCGTGCCCAGCCTGCGCGAACGCGCCGAAGACATCTCCCCGCTCGCCGAACAGATACTGCAAACACTGGCGGAGAAATCGGCACTGAATTCAGCCCCCCGCCTCGATGACAGCGCGCTCTCGGCGCTCAGCGACTACGACTTTCCCGGCAACATCCGCGAACTGGAAAATATTCTGGAACGCGCCCTGGCCATGGCCGAGAAGAACGTCATCACCGCTCACGACCTGCACCTGAAACCCCGGCCGATAACGGAGACCAGCGAGATTCCCGGCAGCATGAATTTAGCCGGGCAGGAGAAAATCGCTATCATCCAGGCCCTGACAGAAACCCGCTGGAACAAAACCGCCGCCGCCAAACGCCTGGGGCTCAGCCTGAGGCAGTTACGCTACCGGCTGGAAAAACTGGAAATTGATTGAAAAAAACATTGAAAAAACATTAGTCCACAGATGAACGCAGATGAACGCAGATAAGGTCAAAACCTATGTCCGCGAAAAATGCGAAGGACACAAAAAAAACAAATAATTAAAAAGGTTTTTTTGCGTTCTTCGCGTTCTTCGCGTTCTTCGCGGATTAAAGCACTTGTTTTTATCTGTGTTCATCTGCGTTCATCGGTGGACCCTGTATCTTTCGCATTTAACGGAATGGAATCACCATACGGCACATCCCGACAAAATGTATGACAAAAATGTCACTTTCTTACATTGATGTCATTTCAATCATGGCTTACCCGCCTGCTTAGAATCATCTATCTTTTTGTTTTATAAGTAATTTAATGCTATTTATGATAATTGGCACAGCAACTGCTTTGTATATAGCAATCCCAACGATGGGGTTTTAAATAAACAAAATAACCACCCATTACCATCCGAATTTTTTTGAAAGAGGAATTAACATGAAACAAGTACAACAAGGTTTTACCCTGATCGAGCTCATGATCGTAGTTGCCATTATCGGTATTCTGGCATCCATCGCGATCCCTTCTTATAACAGCTACATTGATACATCGAATGCAACCAAAGTAGTCAGCAACGGTGACGAAGCGTTCCGCATCATCAAAAATGAAGCATCGAAGGCGAAGTCTCAGAAAGCCCTGGGCATTACGCCAACTGCCATTGGTGCCACCAATGATGCAGAAACAGCAACTGCCGCTGAATGGTTTGCTTACCTGAACAGTACAACCAACTCTAAATCACCAGACGGCTCCGATGCATTTGCAGCATCCGGTACTGCTACTAATGGTGTCGTTGGAATTTCTGGTGGTCCTCTTTCAACTACTGCAATAACAATTACTACACCGGACTATAAGTCACTGGCCAATAGTGGCACAGCTTCTACGAAAACCATTAACTAATAATCCTGAGCATGTAAGGATATGACGTTAAATAAGTAGTATAAAGGGGCGCCGTAATGGCGCCCCTTCTGTTTTTTCTGGACAAATGGATAACTATTGCACATGCAGTTAGCTTGCTATCGCTCAAAAACAGCCTTTCATTCATAAATAATGACTAATCGACTTACATGCACTAAAAGTTGAGGCATAATCATCCTATAACCGCATAAAAGCAGGAGCGTACAGAATGAAAAACAAATACCACACTCATGGCTGGACGTTGGTGGAACTGATGATCACGGTGGCCATTGTCGGCATATTGGCTTCTATCGCTGTTCCGGCATATACCAATTACATTGAAACCAGTCAGCATGGTGTCGCCAAACAGAACGCGGTGACTCTGGCCGGTTTTGAAGATGCCTATTTTTACGAAAATGATACCTACCTGGCAGGAACCTACGATCCGGGTGTTACCGATACGCTGACCACTGCACTCGAGTGGAAGCCCTCTGGCGACCAGGATCAGTTCAAATATGTGGTCGCTGCCGGCACCGGCTGTGCCATTACCCAATGCTATACCATCACCGTTACGCTCAAAAACGATACCAGCATTACCCAGACATTGTCCAGGCCCTGATAGCCATCATCCAACTGCACTAAAAAACCCGGCTTGCCGGGTTTTTTATGGCCTGTAAAATTTACCGAATACCCCTCTGAATATGACAATTTAATCCGTTTTCGTCTATGCTTCATGAGTATGCAGTTGCATCCATCGCTCAACTGAAACTCGACCAAAACCTATAAAATAACGGAATAATTCATTCACTTATGTCTGCAGAACTACGACTCCAGGGCCTTTCACGTAAACTCGTCAATGACGGCCTGCTTGATGAAGCCAAAGCCATCGAGGCCATAAAGGGCGCGCATAGCGAAAAAATAACCTTTACTCAGTACCTTGTTAACAACAAGATACTGTCGGCGAAAAAGATCGCCATGGAGGCCTCTGTTGAGTTTGGACTGCCGGTATTCGATCTCGATGCACTGGATATGGAGATCATTCCCAAAGATCTGGTCGATGACAAGCTGATTGAAAAACACCATGCCCTGCCGCTATACAAGCGCGGCAACCGCCTGTATGTCGGTATTTCCGACCCCACCAATCTGGCCGCGATTGATGACATCAAATTTCAGACCGGCACCAATACCGAAGCGGTGCTGGTGGAAGTCGACAAGCTTTCCAGCATCATTGAGAAACTGCTGGATGAAGACGACGGCATGGACGATATGCTGGACGACGGTCTCGAAGACCTTGAGTTCACCGATACCGATGAAGCACCCAGGGATGAGGATACCGGCTCCAGCATTGATGACACGCCGGTGGTCAAGTTCATCAACAAGATGCTGCTCGATGCCATCAAAAAAGGTGCCTCCGACCTTCATTTCGAACCCTATGAAAAGCGATACCGGGTGCGTTTCCGCATCGACGGAGTGTTGCGCGAAGTCGCCTCTCCGCCGATTGGTCTGAGCATGAAAATGGCCGCCCGCCTGAAAGTGATGTCAAAGATGGATACCGCCGAACGCCGGGTGCCGCAGGATGGTCGTATCAAACTGAAAATTTCCAAGAACAAGGCCATCGATTTTCGTGTGAACACCTGCCCCACGCTGTTCGGTGAAAAGGTGGTGATGCGTATTCTCGACCCGTCCAGCGCCTCGCTCGGCATCGACATGCTGGGCTATGAACCCGATCAGAAAGAGCATTACATGAATGCGCTGGCCAATCCCTATGGCATGATTCTGGTGACCGGGCCGACCGGTAGTGGTAAAACCGTCTCGCTCTACACCGGCCTGAATATTCTCAATACCGAAGACACCAACATCTCCACCGCCGAGGATCCGGTGGAAATCAACCTGGAAGGCATTAACCAGGTAAACGTTAACGAAAAAACCGGCATGACCTTCGAAGCCGCGCTGCGTGCCTTCCTGCGTCAGGATCCTGACATTATCATGGTCGGTGAGATTCGTGACCTGGCCACTGCTGAAATTGCCATCAAGGCCGCGCAAACCGGCCACATGGTGATGTCCACCCTGCACACCAACGATGCACCGCTGACTCTGGCGCGTCTGGTAAATATGGGCGTGCCGCCGTTTAATATTGCCGCCGCCGTTAACCTGATCATTGCCCAGCGTCTGGGTCGGCGCCTGTGCGAAAAGTGCAAGACGGTGCATGACATTCCGGAAGCTGTGCTGCGGGAAGAGGGCTTTA
Organism: Gammaproteobacteria bacterium; assembly: GCA_024636785.1. GTDB lineage: Bacteria > Pseudomonadota > Gammaproteobacteria > SZUA-229 > SZUA-229 > LH-M37. Next base: position 64,491 of record JAGXGK010000015.1, on the reverse strand, counting down.
CCGAGGAGCAAATCAGTGCCAAACCCACCCTTTACAAGGCGGTGGGCTGTGATGCCTGCGATAACGGCTACAAGGGCCGGGTGGGCATTTACCAGGTAATGCCCATATCAGAAGCCATAGGCCGCATCATCATGGAGAACGGTACCGCCCTGGATGTTGCTGATCAGGCGCAGAAAGACGGGGTCAATAATCTACGCCAGTCTGCAATTATTAAAGTGGTTTCCGGCGTGACCAGCCTTGAAGAAATCAACCGTGTCACCCAGGATTAATCAAAAGGTAATCAACAATGGCTACAGCAAAAGCTAAAACAAAAGCTAAGACTTCAACCATCACCTCTTTTTCCTGGGAAGGCACCAACAAACAGGGGAAAGTTCTCAAGGGCGTGAAAATGGCGGCCAACATTGAGTCGGTCAAAGCCGAATTACAGAAACAGGGCGTTACCGCCAAACCTGGCAAGATAAAAAAACAGAAGAAAAAATCCAGCGGCAAGAAAATCACGCCTGCTGATATTGCGGTATTCAGTCGACAGCTAGCGACCATGATGAAAGCCGGTGTGCCGCTGGTGCAGTCCTTCGACATTGTCGCTCAGGGCCACTCCAACCCCAGCATGACCGAGCTGATCATGCAGATCAAAGCCAGCGTCGAAGGCGGTAATACATTGGCTACTGCCATGGGAGAGCACCCTCTTTATTTCGATGATCTGTTTGTCAATCTGGTCGATGCCGGTGAGCAGTCGGGTGCCCTGGAGACACTGCTGGAGAAAGTGGCGACTTACAAGGAGAAGACTGAAGCTTTAAAGAAAAAAATCAAGAAGGCGATGACCTATCCGATTTCCGTGCTTGTTGTTGCGACCATTGTATCGGTCATTCTACTGGTATTCGTGGTACCTACATTTAAGGATATGTTTGCCAGTTTCGGTTCCGAGCTACCCGCATTTACCCAGATGGTGGTTGAAATGTCTGAGTTTATGACTTCAGATGGCTGGATCGTCGGGGTGATACTGGTGGTAATCTTTGTCGCTTTTTCGGAAACCAAAAAACGTTCCAGAAAATTCAATGAAAACCTGGACAAGTTGTATCTCAAAATGCCACTGATTTCAGGCCTGACCCACAGCTCGGCGGTGGCTCGATTTTCCCGCACCCTGTCGACCATGTTCGCCGCCGGCGTGCCGCTGGTGGATGCCATGGATTCAGTGGCCGGCGCCTCCGGCAATATCGTTTATAAAAAAGCCATTCTGGCTATTCGTGATGACATCGCACAGGGTTCAACGCTGCAATCCAGTCTGTCGCAAAGACCCGACCTTTTCCCTAATATGCTGATCCAGATGGTCGGCATCGGTGAGGAATCCGGCGCGCTCGACTCCATGCTCGCCAAGGTCGCCGAATATTTTGAATCCGCCGTGGATGATTCGGTAGACAACCTCACCACCCTGATGGAGCCGATCATCATGGCCTTCCTGGCGGTCGTCATTGGTGGTCTGGTTATTGCCATGTATCTGCCGATTTTCAAGATGGGCGAAGTGGTTTCACAGTAGGCCATACAAACATGGAAATTCTAAACGTTTTTGAAACCACCCCCTGGCTGTTTTATACCGCTGTCATTGCATTGGGCCTGTGTGTTGGCAGCTTTCTGAATGTGGTCATCTATCGGCTGCCCGCCATGATGGAGCGCGACTGGCGCATGCAATGCCACGAATATCTGCAACTGGGTGATGCCGGGATTGATGAGAAACTCCAGCAGCTCTCCTTAGCCAGACCCGGCTCGGCCTGCCCGCATTGTGGCCACAAAATTCGCGCCTGGGAGAATATTCCGGTGCTGAGTTATGTTTTTCTCAAGGGCAAATGTTCCTCCTGCGGCGTAGCCATCTCACCACGCTACCCGATTATCGAGCTGATCACTGGCCTGTTATCAGCGGCGGTGGCATTACAGTTTGGCGTCAGTCTGGAAACGCTGTTTGGCTTAATTCTGACCTGGACACTGATTGCGCTGACCGTGATCGATTACGACACGCAGTTGCTGCCCGATGACCTTACCCTGCCGCTGCTCTGGCTCGGGCTGCTGATCTCCTTTTTCGGCGTGTTTACCGATATACAGTCCAGCCTGATCGGTGCCATGCTCGGCTACATGATTCTCTGGACGGTGTACCAGCTGTTCAAAATCGTCACCGGCAAGGAAGGCATGGGCTTCGGCGACTTCAAGCTACTGGCCGCGCTGGGCGCCTGGCTGGGCTGGGAACTGCTGCCGCAGATCATTCTGCTCTCTTCAATGGTAGGTGCCGTCACCGGCATTGTCATGCTGATTACCGGCGCCACCAAGCGGCAGCAGCCCATTCCCTTCGGCCCCTATCTGGCTGTGGCAGGCTGGATTGCGCTGATGTGGGGCCATGACATTAACCGGCTTTATCTCTCTTCCCTTCAATAATGCTGAAGATCGGTCTGACTGGCGGCATCGGCAGCGGCAAATCAACCGTTGCTGAACTCTTTTCTGAGCTGGGCGTGAGCGTCATCGACGCCGATCAGATTTCACACCAGTTGACCCGTTCGGGCAGTGACAGTTTCAAGGCCATCAGGCAGCTACTGGGCGATGAGTTCATCAATGCCGAAGGCGAACTCGAGCGGAAAAAGATAGCCCGGCATATTTTTTCCGACCCGGAGAAAAAAGCCGCCCTGGAAAACATTCTTCATCCCGAAATCAAACAGCGCATGTTGCAGGAGATTGAGCAGGCTAAACGCGCTGCTTACATTATTCTGAGCATACCCCTGCTGCTGGAAACCAATTTCACCGATCTGGTTGACCGGATTCTGATCGTTGATGCCGATGACGAAATAAGAATCCAGCGAACCCGGCAGCGCGATGACCGCTCTGAACAACAGATCAGAGCGATTATGCGCCAGCAGGTCGACCGCGACCATCGCCTGCAATGCGCAGATGACATAATCTATAACAACGGTAATCTTGTGGACTTGCGGAATGCTGTTGACCGGCTGCATCAGCAATATTTAGGAGCCTGTCGGATTTAGGATGAATTGGCTGCGGAAGAGGGAGAGCGGCTCAAATTCCCACGATTTTTCGTTGCGTAGAATAACTATGCGCCTCAAAATCGGGAATAGTGTGCTCACTCTCCCACTCCCTCGCTTCAACCCCCCTAAACCCGACAGACTCCTAGCCATGGCAGACTGAAATCTGCCCAACTATTTTGCGTATGCGCGAATATGTGCCAGAATCGCCTACTGTTCTGAGACAAGACATATACCGTGACCGAGTTAAATACATACGAACAACCTATCAACGAACGCATTCGTACTTTCCTGCGCCTGGAAAAACTGTTCCGGCAGTATGAATTTCATTTAAGGCAGGGCAGCACCTGGAATCACGCCATTGCCATCAATTCAATCAATGAACTGATTGCCGTCACCACCCGTTCGGACATTAAACTGGAGACTCTGAAAGAACTGGAACGGCAAAACGCCCGCCTGGAGCGCCTGTCGTCACGCTCGCACATCGACCAGCATCAGCTTGACTCATTGCTTAATAAACAGAAGAAATTAATCACAGAGCTACAGGCAATTCAGGGGCAACTGGGGAAACAGACACAAACGGTTGAGCTGCTGTTGACCATGCGACAGAAAAGCTCAATCCCGGGCTGTCTCTGTGATTTTGACCTGCCGGCCTATCAGCACTGGCAAAGCCAGCCCGAGCAGATCCGCAAAAGCCATCTTCAGCAATGGTTCCAGCCTTTTAACGTGCTTGACCAGTCCATCCATCTGATTCTGGATGTATTGCGTCACAGTGTCGAAGACAGCGAAGAGACCGCCATCAACGGTTTTTTTCAGCAATCCATCCCCGGCAATCAGACTATTCAGCTACTCCAGATAAGCATTCCCGCCGACAGTGATTGCTACCCTGAGATCAGTGCCGGTAAGCAGCGTTTTTCCATCCGCTTCATGAGTAACAGAGATCCTGCTAACCGCCCTGAGCAATGCCGCGAGAATATAAGTTTCAAACTTAATATGTGTACCATTTAGAAACTTACTGCTTTGTTTTCAGGGTCTCTAAAGCGATTCGGAGTCTTATTCCAGATTCCACAAAGCGCCTATCGCGGCAATGCCCTGCGCTCCTGCCGACCAGGCTTTTTCCGTATCATCTCGACATACACCGCCCAGCGCATAAACCGGCACACTGACCTGAGCGGTCATGGCGGCAAATTTTTCCCAGCCCAGTGGCCTTATCTCGGGATGGGTCGCCGTAGCCTGCACCGGCGAAACCACCATGAAATCAACGCCCAGCGCCTCGGCGTCTAGCATCTCCTGCACGGTGTGGCAGGAGACTGAAAGATAATCACAATCCGGCCTTTGCCTGTACTGCTGTAATTTCCGGCTGTTCAGGTGCAGACAGGAAGGGTTGATGAGTTGTTGCAGCTCATCAGGCAGGTTGAACATCAGCCTGACGCCGGCGTGTTCACATAATGCTGTTGCCCGCTTGATGACCTGTACGGCATATTTTTCATCCACGCTTTGCAGCCAGTCGTGGGTAAGCCTCAACTGCGCCAGGCGGATACCACGATCAATCGCCGATCCCAGACGCGCTTCAAACTCATCAATCGAATCAAACTTGCCGGAGATCAGGTAGTGTTCGGGTAAATTCAGCGCCTTAATAATGGCGGCGTTGGCGGCGGGGAATTCGGCAGGATCGAGTTGCTCGACCTTCTGCCAGTGTATGGCCTGACCTTCCCTGCCAATGGGCTTACCGCTGTAGGCATCTACTTTCCAGACATCCAGCAGAACGGTTTTATCGTCATACCGATGGGTCACTTTTATCAGGGGGCGATATGATGTTGCGCAGATACCCAGCTCTTCGTCCAGCTCACGTAACAGTGCATGCTGTACTGACTCACCACTTTCAAGCTTGCCCCCGGGGAACTCCAGAAAACCGCCCAGATGCGCTTCAGGCGCGCGCTGGCTGGTCAAAACCTCGTTATTGCCGTTAACGATGGCAGCGAGTGCAACGTGGATAAATTCAGTGTGCAAATTGATGAAATACCCTGGTTAGCTGCGATAATCGGAATTGATGGTGACGTAATCGTGGGACAGATCGGTGGTCCAGATGGTGGTCTCGACTTCACCGCGGCCGAGCACCACTTTGATGATGATTTCAGATTGATGCATGACGCGCTGACCGGCTGCTTCGGTATAGCCCGCATCTCTGCAACCGCCGCTGACGATGCAGACATCATCAAGGTAAATGCTGACATTTTCCGCCACCAGATTTTCAATGCCGGCATTACCGACCGCCGCCAGGATTCTTCCCCAGTTAGGATCACTGGCAAACAGCGCAGTTTTCACCAGCGGCGAATGGGCAATGCGATAGCCGACATCGCGCGCCTCTTTCAAGGAAGCTGCTGCCACCACGTTCACACTGATAAATTTTGTTGCCCCTTCGCCGTCGCGCACGACGGCGTGCGCAAGGTACAGACAGACCTCATCCAGCGCCTGCGAAAAAGCGGCAGCGTCGTCACTATCCGCATCGATGAGCGCGTTGTTCGAGGCCCCGGAGGCCATCAACAGGCAGGCATCATTGGTTGAAGTGTCACTGTCAACGGTGATTGAGTTGAAACTTTTCGCTACCGCCCCATCAAGGCAGTGCTGCAAATAGGCGTCACTGACTCTGGCATCGGTGCCAATAAAGGCCAGCATGGTCGCCATGTTGGGGCAGATCATGCCCGAGCCCTTGGCGATGCCGGTAATTGTCACCGGCCTGTCTTTGATCATGATCTGTTTGGAGACGGCCTTGGCGATAGTGTCGGTGGTCATAATGCCGCGCACCGCAGCCATCCAGTTGTCGACCGCCAGATGCTGACTCGCCGCTGTCACGCCCGCACCCAAAGCCTCCATCGGCAGCGGCTCGCCGATCACACCGGTTGAAAAAGGCAAAACCTCCTCAACCTTACAGGCCAGCGCCTGAGCCACCCATTCGCAGCTTTGCAGAGCATTCTGTATGCCCTGCTCGCCGGTGCCGGCGTTGGCATTGCCTGAGTTTATCAACAGCACTCTGGGATGGGTTTGGGCCAGATGCTTTTTGGCCACCAGCACCGGAGCCGCCGCAAAGGAATTTTGCGTAAAGGTAGCGGCGCAGGTTGAATCAGAGTCGAGCTTGATCAGCACCAGATCTTCCCGACCTCTGGATTTGATGCCACAGGCGACCGAGGCCAGCTCGATGCCTGCAACTGGTAGAATATTAACGGGTTCTGAGAGACCTACTGCCATATCACACCTTCACACAATAAATAGAATTAACTGCAATAAATTAGGTGGGATTATATCTGTTTTATATTAGAAACCGCAGCAATCGGACAAACATAAATTTTTCTATCCGTAAGGATAAAAATTAAATTTTGCGTCCTTTGCGTTTTTCGCGGGCTGACTTTTTTCTATTGAAACCGTGGGTTTGGATGAAATGAACGATCAGGTCAGCTTGCCATGACACTGCTTGAATTTCTTGCCCGAACCACACCAGCAGGGATCATTGCGCCCCAGCTTTTTCTCACCGCGAACATAAGGCTCCGGTGTGGCTTTATCTTCTGCCTCTGCTTCCTGCTTTTGATCCTGATGCATGCCAGCAACCTGCTCATGCTGATAATTAACGTTATCGGTCTTAACCTGTCCTGCTTCTTCAATATTCTCAACTTCTTCACGGGCCTGAATCTGTACTTTGGAGAGAATGGTAATCGCCTCATGCTTGATTTTTTCCAGCATCTCCGAGAACATCTCAAATGATTCGCGCTTGTATTCCTGCTTTGGATTTTTCTGCGCGTAGCCCCGTAGTCCGATACTCTGGCGCAAATAATCCATCGCCGCCAGATGCTCTTTCCAGATTCTGTCGAGTACTGTTAACAGTACATATTTCTCGTACTTGCGCATACCCTCTTCACCGGCCATCTGCTCCTTGGCCTGATAATCTGTCACCAGGGCGTCAAGAATACGCCGGCGTAGGCCTTCCTCATTCAGATCATCCTCTTTATCCAGCCATTGCTGGATGGGCATATCACTGCCGAATTCGTCATACAGTGCCTTTTCCAGGCCCTCGATATCCCACTGTTCATCCATACTACCGGGCATAATGTAACTTGAAATAACATTCTCTACTACGTCTTCGCGAATACCCTTCACGACTTCAGACAGATCATTTTTCGACATCATTTCATTGCGTTGCGCATAAACGACCTTACGCTGGTCATTGGCGACATCGTCATAATCCAGAACCTGTTTACGAATGTCGAAGTTATGTCCTTCAACCTTGCGCTGGGCATTTTCAATCGCCCGGTTCACCCATGGATGCTCAATTGCTTCACCGCGTTCCATGCCCAGTTTTTTCATCAGGGAACCGACGCGGTCCGAAGCAAAGATTCGCATTAGATCATCTTCCAGCGACAGATAGAAACGGGTAGAACCCGGATCACCCTGACGGCCCGAACGGCCTCGCAGCTGGTTGTCGATGCGCCGGGACTCATGCCGTTCACTGCCTATAACGTGCAGGCCACCTGCATCCAGCACCAACTGATGCCGCTCTTTCCATTTGCTGTGTATTTCATCAATTTCGGCGGGTGCAGCCTCCGGTTTTTTAACCAGATCCGCATCCAGACTCCCGCCCAGCACAATATCGGTACCTCGACCGGCCATGTTGGTAGCGATAGTTACCGCCCCCGGCTGTCCGGCCTGTTCGATAATATGGGCTTCATTTTCATGCTGCTTGGCATTCAGTACATTGTGTGGAATCTTTTGCTGCTTTAACTGCCCGGAAATTATTTCTGAAACTTCAATGGAAGCCGTACCCACCAGCACCGGTTGCTTACGCTCAACACAGTCACGCACGTCTGCAACAATGGCTTCATATTTTTCCGGCTGACTTAAATAAACAAGGTCGGTGTTATCCTTGCGAATCATCGGTTTGTTAGTGGGGATCAGTACGACTTCAAGATTATAAATCTGCATCAACTCGGGAGCTTCGGTGTCAGCCGTACCGGTCATGCCCGACAATTTTTCATACAGACGGAAATAGTTCTGGAAAGTGATCGATGCCAGCGTCTGGTTCTCACTCTGTATTTTCACCCCTTCCTTGGCTTCCACAGCCTGATGCAGGCCTTCGGACCAACGCCGACCCGGCATGGTTCTGCCGGTAAATTCATCGACAATAATCACCTCATCATTTTTCACCAGATAATGAACATCTTTCTTGAATAAAGCTCTGGCTCGCAGGGCCGCATTTAGATAATGGATGAGACTGATATTATTGGCACTGTATAAACTTTCGTCAGCCGGCAGGATGCCTTCATCGACCAGAATTTGCTCCACTTTCTGATGACCCTGCTCAGTGATGTGGACAGAACGATTTTTCTCATCGACAGAATAATCACCCTCTTCAACCGCATCTTTATCTTCTTTGTGTTCACCCTGTTCCAGCTGCTTGACGATTTCCTTAAACTTCAGGTGTAGCTCACTGCTGTCACTGACCGAGCCTGAAATGATCAGCGGGGTTCTGGCTTCGTCGATAAGAATCGAATCCACTTCATCGATAATGGCAAAGTTCAGTTCGCGCTGAACCTTTTCTTCCAGCGTGAAGGCCATGTTATCTCTGAGATAATCAAAACCAAATTCATTGTTGGTGCCGTAGGTAATGTCTGCTGCATACGCCTGTTTCTTTTCCTCGGCATTCAGACCACCGATGCTGACACCGGTGGTCAGACCGAGAAAGCTGTACAGCTGCCCCATCCATTCAGCATCGCGGCTGGCGAGATAATCATTAACCGTCACCACGTGTACGCCCTTGCCCGAAAGCGCGTTGAGATAGGCTGCCAGGGTTGCAACCAGCGTCTTGCCTTCACCTGTGCGCATTTCAGCAATCTTACCCGCGTGCAGAACCATGCCGCCAATCAACTGTACATCGAAATGGCGCATGTTAAACACGCGCTTACCCGCTTCACGCGCAGTGGCAAATGCTTCGGGCAGCAGATCATCCAGCGTCTCACCCTGCTGGTATCGCTCGCGATATTCGATTGTTTTCGCCGCCAGCTGCTCATCGCTCAGCGCTGATATCTCAGCTTCAAGCCGGTTAATTTTTTCGACAGTTTTGAAGTGTTGTTTGATTATGCGATCGTTACGACTACCAAATACTTTGCGGAAAACTCTGTTTATCATTTTTAACAACTAACCTGTGACAAAAAACCGGACTAAAAAGCCCGGTATCTAAAAAAACCAATAACGCAGTATGACCGAAAGCCTGTCTCCGGTCATGAACATTAAATGAATAATTATCTCAGCTACTGGATTGAACAAAACGAATAGGATCGATCTGTCTGTTATTCAGTAACACTTCAAAATGCACATGAGGGCCGGTTGAACGACCTGTCGACCCCATGAGTGATATTGCCTGGCCTTTTTCAACCATATCACCCACTTTCACGAGAACCTCTGCATTGTGGCCATAACGGGTGGTATAACCATTGCCATGATTAATTTCCACGAGATTGCCATAACCATATTTTGAACTTGCCCAGGTCACCACTCCGCTGGATGTCGCGATAACTTCACTGCCTTCTCTGCCGGCGAAATCTATGCCGTTATGCTGCGCCAGCTTGCCACTGAAAGGGTCGGTGCGCTGGCCGAAATATGAAGAAGTCCAGCCTTTAACAATAGGGCGTCCGGAGGGACGGGATTGCTTTTTTACCTGTTCACGCATCAATACATCTTCCAGTATTGAGAGCTGCTGATCACGGCTGTCCAGCTGGTCGCTGAGATCAACCAGGATATTGCCAAATTCGGCGGAAACGGCCTCTTCCGGCTCATGGGGCCCACCCAATGCGGGTTTATAATTGAAATTAAATTCTTCTGAATCGAGTTTGGATAATGAAACCAGGCGCTCACCCAGCGCATCCAGGCGGGTTACATGTGCCTGCATTAGCCCCAAACGCGCCGCCAGCGCATCCAGTTCAGACTGTGCATTAGCGCGGGCATCTGCGATCAGGCTCTTCTGCTGGGCAAGTTCACTTTCCAGACTGGTTAATTGACTGAGCTGACCGGTGCTGGCACCCCACCAGTAGCCAGCTACCGTCATTGTTCCCAGAAAAACCGACAACAGAATACCGGAAGCTGTCAGTCCTATTTGCCAACGCACCGGTTTTCCTCGATATTTTCCAATTAATATAATATTCATATCTTCATTCTATCAATCACGGTTAGTATGAGCATAGCCTATTTGATACTATATTTACCATTATGAAACATTTCGACCTTCAATTAAATCCCGCACTGGTATCAAAATCACATGAGCTGGAGCGACTGACTTCACTGCTCAGCGGAGAATTACCTCGGGAAACCAGTGGCCATTACCACGTGGCCGGCATCGATGACAGTACACTCGTCATTATCACCGACTCGCCGGTATGGACAACGCGATTACGACAGCTGGGCCCTGGGATAATTAATATTCTGGCTAAACAAGCCGGAAAAAGTCTTCAGCATGTCCGTATTATAAGCAGACGTGGCGCCATTAAAAACCCCAAACAGTCTAATCCAACTGTCGAGCGTGTTCTCAGTGAAGAATCGGGACAGCTGTTATCTCAGACCGCGGAATACATTCAGGACAACGAGCTTAAAAATGCGCTCCTGAAACTTTCCGGGCGTAGCGATAAATAGCTAAAAAGCCTGTAGCGGCTGTGTATATGAGATGGGCGAGGCAGATTCCTCGTCTTCAAATGTCACTTCTTCCCAGGCCGATTCATCAGCAATCAGGGCTTTCAGCAATTTATTATTCAGGGCATGGCCAGAACGATAACCGGAAAAAGCACCGATCAGACTGTGTCCCAGCAAATATAGATCACCAATAGCATCCAGTATCTTGTGTTTGACGAACTCATCTTCATAACGCAGTCCGTCTTCATTCAGGACGCGGAATTCATCAACCACGATCGCATTATCAATACTGCCGCCCAGTACCAGGTTCTGCGATCTCAGATATTCAATATCATTCATAAAACCAAAGGTACGGGCACGGCTTACCTCCTTAACAAAGGATGTGGTAGAGAAATCAATCTCCGCCTTGCAGGGCATACCTTTAAATACAGGGTGGTCAAAATTGATGGAGAAACCCACTTTAAAGCCTTCAAAAGGATCAAAACGGGCCCATTTGTCGTCTTCTTCAACCAGTATCGATTTTTTAATCCGGATAAATCGCTTGGGTGCGGCCTGTTCGGCGATGCCTGCCGACTGGATCAAAAATACAAAAGGACCTGAGCTACCGTCCATAATCGGAACTTCACCGGTACTCACGTCCACATAGGCATTATCGATACCCAGACCAGCCATTGCTGACAACAGGTGCTCGACCGTAGAAACACGGACTCCGTCCTGCTCCAGGGTGGTAGACAGGGTAGTGGGCCCGACATTACTAGCAGTCGCCTTTATTTCAACCGGCTCATTCAAATCCACTCGCCGAAATATGATACCTGTATCCGGTTGTGCCGGACGCAAGGTCAGATAAACCTTCTCTCCTGAGTGCAAACCGACTCCGGTCGCACGAATTACATTTTTTAGTGTTCTTTGCTTAATCAATGCTTTATACCCTGAAATATCTAAATATCACTACTCTTTGCGATATGCACAGAGCCAGCCTTATATTGTCACACATATAACCTAATAATAGCAGGCATTTCTTGACCCCGCACCTTATTTTGAGCAAATCCGCTCTCAGGCGTTTATCATCCCGGTGCCTGTCTCACCGGTATCAGTCAGCCTGACGACGCAAAAATGCCGGTATATCCAGCAAACTTTCGTCGTATTCCCCGGAAGAGGTGGTTTTACTCTGCTTTCGCTGCACGGCCGGTTTTTCCAGTTGCCCATAATCAACGTCACCATTGGTATTACGAGGCACTACATTGATCTCCGGTTTTTTAGCCGAAGGAAGAGCACCCAGACCGGTCGCCACCACAGTAACCCGCAATTCATCGCCCAGTGTATCGTCGATGGCGGTACCCATCACCACAGTTGCGTCATCCGAAGCAAACGAGCTGATGACAGCGCCGATATCCTGAAACTCACCCAGCGTCATATTAGCGCCGGTAACATTGACCAGAATGCCCCGAGCACCGGATAAATTCACATCCTCCAGAAGGGGGCTTGCGATGGCTGCCTGAGCGGCGTCCTTAGCCCGGGTTTCACCCAGCGCTTTGCCGGAGCCCATCATGCCCATGCCCATCTTTGACATCACTGTGCGCACGTCAGCAAAATCGACGTTAATCACACCAGGATTGGTGATCAGCTCGGTAATACCCTGCACGGCACCACTCAAAACATCATTGGCGCCATTAAAGGCGTGCATCAGATCAAAGTCACGACCATAGACATCCAGCAATTTGTCATTCGGAATAGTGATCAATGAGTCGACATTGCGGGTCAATTCATTAATACCGCTCATGGCAATTTTCATGCGCGAAGCACCTTCAAAACTGAACGGCTTGGTAACGACACCGACCACAAGAATACCCATCTCTCTTGCCAACTGTGCTACCACCGGTGCGGCGCCTGTACCCGTGCCGCCGCCCATTCCGGCTGTAATGAACAGCATATCGGTATCGCCGATCGCTTCCTGAATTAATTCGCGATCTTCCAGTGCCGCCTGCTGCCCGACTTCCGGCGTTGCGCCTGCGCCCAGCCCTTTGGTTATATTGCAACCAATTTGCAATGACTTGCAGCCCGTTAATTTACTCAACGCCTGCGCATCGGTATTGGCGCAGATAAAATCTACGCCGCTAATGCCACTGGATACCATATGTCGAACGGCGTTGCCGCCACCACCGCCAACACCCATAACTTTAATGACGGCGTCTTGTGCTACTGAGTCCATAAATTCAAACATAAGCGTTCACCTTTGTCTGTTTGCTACTATTATTTTTTCCGGCATAACACCGGGCCATTTTCAACCTTCTCTGCGCTAACTTTGTCATTAATACTTTCATCAAAAATTCCCCTGAAACCAACTTTTCATTCTTCCGAATACACTCTTTATTCCACCATCCATCATTATGTGACTGGTGCCCGTATCACGATGCTGGCTACCAAATAGTAAGAGGCCGACACCCGTGGCGTAAATTGGATTACTGACCACATCCGACAGACCTGTTACATATTGCGGCAAACCCAGTCGAACCGGCATATGGAAAATTTCCTCAGCCAGATCGATGACGCCTTCCATTTTTGAACTACCGCCAGTCATTACAATACCGGCAGCGATAATCTCTTCAAACCCACTCTTTCGCAGCTCTGCCTGAACCAGCGACAACAATTCTTCATAACGTGGCTCGACCACTTCCGCCAGCGTTTGCCGCGACAGTTTACGGGGAGCACGATCGCCCACACTGGGTACCTCAATGGTTTCCTCCGGATTGGCCAACTGCCTTAATGCGCAGGCAAACTTGATCTTTATATCGTTGGCATATTGCGTGGGCGTGCGTAATGCTACGGCGATATCATTGGTCACCTGATCACCCGCAATGGGGATAACGGCGGTGTGCCTGATGGCACCATCTGAGAACACTGCAATGTCCGTGGTGCCACCACCAATATCAATCAAACAAACACCTAGCTCCTTCTCATCTTCGGTCAACACCGAATAACTGGACGCCAGTTGTTCGAGAATAATGTCGTCTACTTCCAGCCCACAACGACGTACACACTTGATGATATTCTGCGCCGCGCCGACCGCGCCGGTCACCAGATGCACCTTGGCTTCAAGACGTACACCCGACATGCCTATCGGCTCACGAATGCCTTCCTGCTGATCAATGATAAATTCCTGCGGCAGGATATGAAGGATGCGCTGATCAGCTGGTATAGCCACCGCGCGCGCGGCATCAATGACCCGATCAAGATCACCATTAGTCACTTCCCTCTCGCGTATGGCGACGATACCGTGAGAATTAATGCTTCTGATATGACTGCCCGCGATACCGGCAAAAACCGAATTAATCTGACAGCCCGCCATCAGCTCTGCCTCTGCGATAGCACGCTGAATTGACTGAACGGTCGACTCAATATTTACCACCACGCCTTTCTTAAGACCGTATGAAGGATGCGAACCCAAACCGATAATTTCCACGCCTCCTTCCGGCGTTATCTCACCCACAATCGCCACCACTTTCGAAGTGCCGATATCGAGACCCACGATCATATTTTTATCCGTCTTCTTGGTCATCTTTTACGCCTCTCCTACCAGTGCATTCTTGCTGGCATTATTATTTTTTTCACGCATGGCGAAACCATTGGGGTAACGCAAATCTATTGTTTCAATATTTTTCAAATTCAATGCCTCAATATTTGAGAACACTCGAACAAATCTAGCCAGTCTGTTCTCAGCATGATCACGCCCCAGCTTGAGCTCAACGTTATCTGCCGCATCTTTCACTAAAAACTGGAGGCTCCAGGCACGACGATCATTTAGATTCAATTCAACCACCTCAAATCCCATTGCTGAAAAATCTTTGTTAGCAGCCAGCAGGAACTGCCACATTTTATTATGCAAACCCTTTGGTCCTTTCAATCTCGGCAGTGCCCGGTTATCACTAATAACCGCGGGTTTAAACACTTCACCGCGATCACTGATCATAGCGTCGTCATTCCAGTAGGCGACAGCGCGCTTCTCAGTCACCTTGATATGAAGACTGGATGGCCATTGCCGACGCACCGAAACATCATCAACCCAGGGTAGCGCCATCAACGTAGTTTTTATTGCACCGAGATCAAGCGCAAAGTAACCGCCATCAATCACTGCAACCACCTCGTCCCTGAAATCATCGTGGGCGATTTTTTCAAATTCACCTTCAATCTCAACGTTTTCGATGGGTGCAATATCATTGAAATTGAACTCACTCAGCCACCAGCCGCTCAACAGTAGAGCCGCCATAACCGGCACAAAAATCAGTCGGCGCTTAATGCTCACGACGCGCTCCATAGTATCTCAACAACCAGCTGTTCAAAACTAATGCCTGCCTGTTTGGCTGCCATCGGCACGAGACTGTGATCGGTCATACCCGGCACCGTATTTACTTCAATGAGCCAGGGCTGATTTTTTCGGTCAATCATAAAATCAACCCGACCCCAGCCGCAGGCATCTACTGCGCTGAATGATTTTATGATCATCTCTGCCAGTTGCTCTTCATCATCCTTACTCAAACCACAGGGACAAATATATTTGGTATCGACCGCCTGATATTTCGCATCAAAATCATAAAACGAATGCGATGTTTCCAGACGGATCATGGGCAGTACACGCGAGTTCAAAATAGCGGCGGTGTATTCCACACCGGTTATCCAGCGTTCGGCGATCACGGCACCGCCGCAGGCTTTCGCCTTCTGCCAGGCTGGCACCATTTCACTCGCATCGCTCACCTTGCTCATCCCTATACTCGAACCTTCCAGCACCGGTTTTATGATCAGCGGCAAACCAATTTCCTGCACCGCCTGAGTACAATCCAGCTCGTTTTCCAGCAGACGGTAATCAGGGGTGGGCAGGCCTGCGCCATGCCAGATCTGTTTTGTCCGCAGCTTGTCCATCGACAGTGCTGAACCCAGAACTTTCGAGCCGGTGAATGGAATCGCCATCGCACTCAGCAAGCCCTGCATGGTGCCGTCTTCGCCACCGCGTCCATGCAGGGCTATGAAGGCACGGTCAAATCGACCCTGATCGAGCACGGTGGCAATATGATGATCGACATCAATGCCATGCGCATCAATACCCTGTGCCTGCAATGCCTGCAACACAGCCTTGCCACTCAGCAATGAAATCTCACGCTCGGCAGACCAGCCGCCCATGAGCACGGCCACTTTTCCAAACTCGCCGGCCAATGAACTCATGACAACCTCTCCCCGACAATATGTACTTCAGTTTGCAGATTCACACCGGTCTGCTCCATTACACTTTTTTGCACGAACTCAATCAGCGACTCGATATCCTCAGCCGTCGCCTGCTGATCATTAATAATAAAATTAGCGTGTTTTTCTGACACTACGGCACCACCTATTCGCTTTCCCTTCAAGCCGCATTGTTCAATGAGGCGCGCCGCATAATCGTTATCCGGGTTGCGAAACACCGAACCACAGTTAGCCGTGCCCATGGGTTGCGTTTCTGCACGTTTCGCCAGTAACGGCTTTACATTTTTTGCACCACTCATGTCTTTCTCAAACTTTAACAATGCTGAAATAAACCATTCATCTTCCGGCCCTTGCACACTCCGATATTCGATTTTGTATTCATCCGGCGACCGTTGTTTAATTTCTCCCTGACGATTAATGGTTTCCACCTGCACCACATGCCGCCAGGTCTCGCCACCAAAGGCGCCGGCGTTCATTGCCAGTGCTCCGCCGATGAGTCCGGGAATGCCGGCGAAAAATTCCGCCCCGGCCAGATGCGCGCGCTCACAGAAGCGGGCCAGTTTCGCCCCGGCCACACCGGCGCCCACGTACACACAGTTATTTTCTTTTCGTTCCAGCTGTGACATCACGCCCTGAGTTGCAATCACCGTACCGTTAAAACCGCCGTCGCGCACCAGCGTGTTGCTGCCCAGCCCCAGCCATAATAAATTTTCATTTTCGGGCAACGATTTCAGCAGCATCGCCAGATCCTCAATATCCGCAGGTATGCAGTAACGATCAGCCATACCACCGGCGCGCCAGCTGGTATGGCTGGACATCGGCTCGTTATAACGAAGCTCGCCCCTTATTGATATTGCTGTTGTGGTCAATTGCATCGCCTCCATCTCATGCCTTCTTCTGCAACTGCTCAGTTAAACTTTCCGCCACCCGGCCAATCGAACCCGCACCCAGGGTAAGAATAATGTCGCCATCCTGAATCACTGCACGCAGCGACTCGGCCACCTCCTCTACATCTTTTACAAATATCGGATTGACCTTGCCGCGTGCGCGAATGGCGGCACACAGCGAGCGTCCATCTGCACCGGTGATCACGTCCTCACCGGCGGCATATACTTCGGTCAGCAGCAGCACGTCGACACCGGCCAGAATCTCACTAAAGTCTTCAAACAGATCCCGAGTACGGGTATAACGATGCGGCTGAAAGACCAGCACCAGACGTTTGTCCGGCCAGCCTGTTTGCACCGCCTGCAAGGTCGCCGCCACTTCGGTGGGGTGATGGCCATAGTCATCGACCAGCGTCACCGTACCCGCAGGCGTTTTTATTTCGCCGTACAGATGCATGCGACGACCCACGCCTTCAAAACGCGCCAGCGCCGACTGTACCGCCTCATCCTTCACGCCCAGCTCATGCGCTATGGCAATCGCCGCCAGTGCATTCAGCACGTTGTGCTTGCCCGGCATGTTCAGGGTGACCGCCAGCGTTTCAGTGCGCCCCGGCAGACTGACATCAAAAAAGGTCTGCATGCCCGAAGGTCGAATATTGGAGGCTCTGACATCAGCCTCCTGCTCAATACCGTAGCGCAACAGAGGCCGGGTAATTTTTGGCAGCAGACTTCTTACTTCGTCATCCTCAACACAGACCACCGCCAGTCCATAAAATGGCAGGTGATGCAAGAATTCGACGAAGGCTTCGCGCAGACGCTCAAAGTCATTGTGGTAAGTCGGCAAATGATCGGCATCGATATTGGTGACCACCGCAATCATGGGCTGCAAATATAAAAACGAGGCATCACTTTCATCGGCTTCGGCCACCAGATATTTTCCGCTGCCCAGATTCGCATGCGCCGAAGAGCTGTTTAGCTTACCGCCGATGACATAAGTGGGATCCAGACCGCCTGCATCCAGCAAACTGGTGACCAGTGAAGTTGTGGTGGTTTTTCCGTGCGTTCCCGCCACCGCAATGCCATGACTGAAGCGCATCAGCTCCGCCAGCATCTCTGCCCGGGGGACCACGGGAATCAGCAAATCACGTGCCGCTTTTACTTCAGGATTTTCTGCATTGATCGCACTGGAAATCACTACCACATCCACATTCTGCACATTGGCGGCATCATGTGCCTGGTAGACCTTGATGCCGTCAGACTGCAAACCCTGGGTAATGACGTTGTCAGCAATATCGGAACCGCTGACTTCATAACCCAGAGTGTTCATGACATCCGCAATGCCGCTCATGCCCGCGCCGCCAATGCCCACAAAATGGACTTTGTGAATCCTGCGCATAAAGCTATCGAACTGCGTGATTTCATTTTTCATAACAGCCCTCCTGCGCGCAGGCAGTGCTCGGCCACTTCACCGGCGGCATTCGGTTTCGCCTGACTGCGTGCCGATTCGGCCATGCGTAAAAGCCGATTCCGTTGCTGGTTTAATTGGGTGATGGTTGCACGCAGCCACTCGCTGTCCATATTGCTTTGCTGACGCACAATCGCTGCGTCGACCTCTTCGAGATAGCGGGCATTAGCAGTCTGGTGATCATCGACGGCATAGGGATACGGCACCAGAATGGAGGCCACTCCGGCTGCCGCCAGCTCGAAGACGGTCATCGCACCGGCCCGACATAACACCACATCCGCCCAGGCATACGCTGCGGCCATGTCATCGACAAAGGCTTCGACCCTGGCTTCGACTTCAAATTTTTTATACAGAGCCTGCGCCGCCTCATGATTTTTTACGCCGGTCTGATGCCACACCTGTGGTCTCGCTGCCGGCTCTATTTTTGCTATCGCTTCCGGCACTAGTTCGTTCAAACGCACCGCGCCCAAACTGCCGCCAATGACCAGCAGACGCAAACCATTATCGCGGCCGGCCAGCCTCTGCTGCGGAGACACTATCGCAATGATCTGCTTGCGCACCGGGTTGCCTACATAAAGCGCTTTCTTGCCCAGCGTGCCGGGAAAGGCTTCCATGACTTCGTTGGCGACGCGTGCCAGCAGCCTGTTGGTTAATCCCGCCACGGCGTTTTGTTCATGAATTAACAGGGGCTTTCGCATTAACCACGCCATCAGGCCACCGGGACCAGAAGCAAATCCTCCCATGCCCAGAACCGCACAGGGTTTCTTTTTCAGCAAAACACGTCCTGCCTGAAAACAGGCGACCATTAATCGCACCGGCGCGAGCAGGCTGCTAACTAAGCCTTTACCGCGCCAGCCCGAAATGCTTAACCATTCGATCGGATAACCCGCCTGCGGCACCAGTCTCGCTTCGATTCCCGCCCGTGTGCCCAGCCAGATCACCGGCACACCTCTGGCCCGCAATTCATCGGCCACGGCCAGTGCTGGAAACACATGACCGCCGGTGCCACCGGCCATAATGAGAATTGGCGCGACCGATCTCATGCGGCACCTCCGGCAGTAGCTGCTCTGGACTGGCGACGACTGCCGCGACCGACAGCCTGTTTTGTAAATTCGCCACATTCACAGTGAATGCGCAGCAGCAGGCCAATGGCCATACAGCTCACCACCAGACTGCTGCCGCCGTAACTCATCAACGGTAAAGTCAGGCCTTTCGTGGGCAACAGTCCCATATTCACGCCCATGTTAATCACCGCCTGCAACGCCAGCCAGACGCCAATGCCGTAGGCCGTATAAGCGGCGAAACGATTCCCGCTTTTTTCCGCCTGCAAACCGATTTTGAAGGTTCTGAAAAATAGCAACGTGTACATCAGAATGACAAAGAAGACGCCCATAAAACCCAGCTCTTCTGACAGCACCGCAAACAGAAAATCGGTATGCGATTCGGGCAGGTAGAACAGCTTTTGCACACTGCCACCGAGCCCGGTTCCCCACCAGCCACCGGTTCCTATTGCGATCAGCGACTGCGTCAACTGAAAGCCGGTATCGAAAGGGTCTGCCCAGGGATTCATAAATGAGGTTAAACGCTCCATACGATAAGGCGAAAAAATAATCAGCATCAGCGCGCTTGTTCCGAACATAATCATAAATAAGGCAAACTGTATAAAGCGAACGCCGCCCAGAAACATCATTGCCAGCACGGTCCCCATGATCACCACCGTGGAACCAAAATCCGGCTCCAGCAACAGCAGCAGTCCCGCTAAACCCACCATGATCATGGGCTTGATAAATCCGAGAAATGAAGTTCTGACTGCCTCGCCGTGGCGCACCAGATAGCCCGCTACATAAATCAGTAAAAACAGCTTCACCACTTCTGAAACCTGAAGACTAATAACACCCAGTGAAATCCAGCGGGTACTGCCATTAATGGTTTTACCTATGCCCGGGATCAACACCAGCACCAGTAAAAACAACGCAAAACCCAACAGCGCCACGCCGGACTTTTCCCACTGCACCAGCCGAATACGATAAACCACCGCTGCCGCTACCAGGCCGATAATGACAAACACCAGCTGGCGTTGAAAATAATAAAATGGATTGGAAAAATTACGCTCCGCCACGCTCACAGACGCTGAAGCCACCATCACCAGTCCCAATGACAACAGGGCAAGACAAATAGTTACCAGCATCGGATCGAGGTACTCCAGCTGCCATGAAGTCACCCGTTTGAATTCTGCTTTAGCTGTCTGCTTAACCTTAGGCGCGTTCATCAAACATGCTCCCGCACCGCTGCCATGAACACCTGACCACGATGTTCAAAATTACGATACATATCGAAGCTGGCACAGGCCGGCGATAACAGAACATTGTCGCCTTCCTGTGCCAAATTTTCGGCCACAATAACCGCGTCTTCCATATCCGCCGCATAAACCACTGGCACAAGACCATTCAACACGGCACCGATTTTTTCTGCATCGCGCCCGATTAAAACCGCCGCGCGCAGATGCTGCGCTGCAACTGTTGCCAGCGGCGAAAAATCAGCGCCTTTACCATCACCACCCGCAATCAATATATGCTTGCCCGGCAAGCCTTCAATCGCGGCAATGCCAGCGCCTACATTGGTGCCTTTGGAATCATTAAACCAGTTCACACCGTGCTTCTCCATCACCCACTGGGTACGATGTTCCAGGCCGGAAAAGTTTTTAATGGCTTCAACCATAAAGCGATCAGGAATAGTCAGGACCGTTCCCAGCGCCAGCGCCGCCAGCACATTAGCAATATTGTGCGCGCCTTTTATTTTTATTTCGTCAACACTCAATAGTCGTTCTGTGCCTCGACACAGCCAGCTCACCCCCTCGTATTCACACAGACCGAAATCATTGTTGCCGGGCTGCTTCAAGGTAAAGCCAACAGTCTGCGCGCAGGCAAATGTCTGGTTGCCGGCCAGTTCATCATCCCGATTCACGACACAGGTTTTTGCGTTTCGATAAATTTCATGCTTGCTCATTACGTAATTGTTCAGATCATCATAACGGTCCATATGATCAGGACTGATGTTCAACACCACAGCTGCTTCCATGGGCAGGCTTTGTAAGGTATCTAACTGAAAACTCGATAGCTCCAGCACGTACAACTCGTAATTATCGTCTAAGATTTCAAGCACCGGGGTGCCGATGTTGCCGCCGATTGCAACATCAATGCCCGCGCATTTCGCCATCTCGGTCAGCAAGGTCGTGACTGTGCTTTTGCCATTCGAACCGGTAATGCCGACCACAGGTGCGGTCACTTCGTGTGCAAACAGATCTATGTCCCCGGCGATTTCCACGCCCAGCTCTTTGGCTTTCTTCAGGGCGGGTTCTGACATGGGCACGCCCGGACTCACGACGATGCGTCGCGCGGAGGTAAATAATGCCGATTTGAATTTACCGGTATGCAATTCCACATCAGGATACTTTTCTTTTAATTCAGTCAGGCCCGGCGGCAGGTCACGGCTATCGACAACGACGACGCGCTCACCCAGGCTACGCAAATAACGCACGACAGAAAGCCCGGTCACACCCAGGCCGACAACCAGGGTATAAATAGCGTTCTTTTCAATCTGCGTTTTTTCCATTTTTCTCATAACTTCACTTGTCTTGGCTCATCTATTTCTTAGCGGATCTTGAGCGAAGCCAGCCCGATCAATACCAGTATCACGGTAATAATCCAGAAGCGGACAATTACTCGCGGCTCCGGCCATCCTTTCAACTCAAAATGATGATGCAATGGCGCCATACGAAAAATACGTCGACCGGTGAGCTTGTATGAAGCCACCTGCATGATCACCGACACGGTTTCCATGACAAATACGCCGCCCATAATCAACAGCACCAGTTCCTGACGAATCAATATCGCAACCATGCCTAATGCGGCACCCAATGCCAATGCGCCAACATCGCCCATGAATACCTGTGCGGGGTAAGTGTTGAACCACAGGAACCCCAGACCCGCGCCGACCAGAGAGCCACAAAATATGGCCAGTTCACCTGAACCTGAAACAAAGGGGATACCCAGATAGTTAGCGAAACCGGCGTGGCCGGTGACGTAGGCAAAAATACCCAGCGCGCCGGCCACCATCACGGTCGGCATAATGGCCAGGCCATCGAGTCCGTCAGTCAGATTCACCGCATTGCTGCTGCCGACAATGACCAGGTAACTCAGCACGACAAAAAAACCGCCCAATGGAATCATGACATCTTTCAGAAATGGCACAATCAGGGCCGTCTCAATCGGCGAGTCGGCCATGCGATACATGACAATTGCCGCTGTCAGGCCCACCACTGTCTGCCAGAAAAACTTGACTCGTGCAGATAGTCCTTTAGCGTTGCCATAAACCAGTTTTTTATAATCATCGATGCCACCGATCAGACCAAACAATAGCGTCACCACCAGGGCTATCCAGACTTTATTACTGGAAAGATCGCTCCACAAAAGTGTACTCACCGCGACGGAAACCAGGATTAGTGCGCCCCCCATCGTTGGCGTGCCCGCCTTCGACAGATGCGATTGAGGACCGTCATCACGTATCGATTGACCAACCTTGTAGGTAACCAGTCTTCTGATCATCGCCGGGCCTATCAACAGTGATAGCAAAAGAGCGGTAATTGTTCCCAGAATGGTGCGCAGAGTAATGTACTGAAAGACATTAAAGCCCGTGTAATACTGCTGTAGATACTCAGTAAATATAAGCAACATCAACTTGCCCTCTGTTTATTTTTGTTATTGTCCAGCAACAGTGCGTGCACCACATTCTCCATCGCCATTGCGCGCGAACCTTTCACCAGCACCACCGTCGAGGCCCTGAGATCGGCTCTCACCGCTTCAATCAATGACTGCCGGTCGGAATAAAATTCGCCGCCCTGACCGAAACCTTTCACTGCATGACGGCTGGCTTCTCCCATGGCAAACAGTTTTTTTACGCCCACCTGTTTAGCGTGCTGACCGGCCTCAAAATGCAGGGTCGCTGCCGACTCGCCTAACTCGGCCATATCGCCCAGCACCAGACAGGGTTCACCCGGAGTTGCAATTAACACTTCGATAGCCGCCTTCAGTGAAAGCGGGTTGGCGTTATAGGTATCATCAATAATGCAGGTGCCATTCAGCCCCTTATGAAAATCGAGTCGGCCTGAGACACTGGCAAATGACTGCAAGCCGGCGGCAATACTTTCGGCCCTGATATTCAAAGCCAGCGCTATCGCTGTCGATGCCAGGGCATTCATCACATTGTGATGACCCGGCACGTGTAGAGTGACGGCTATATCGCCCGCAGCGGTTTTGAAAATATAATTCGCATCATTCGCTGCTTCAGCATAAACATCCGACTGCTGATCCTGCATGGAAAATGAAATAATTTTTTTACCCTGACAAACCTGCCGCCAGTAATCCGCATAGTGGTCATCGGCATTAATAATGGCAACGCCATCATCAGCCAGCCCACCATAAATTTCTGCTTTGGCCTGAGCTACCTTTTCCAGCGAACCAAAGCCTTCGAGGTGTGCCGGCCCGGCATTGGTAATGACCGCCACATCCGGTCTGGCTATGCGGCTCAGGTAATCAATTTCACCGACATGATTCGCCCCCATTTCAATCACTGCATACTCATGCAGCTCACGAATATTTAACAGGGTCATCGGCATACCGATATCATTATTCAGGTTGCCCTGAGTCGACAGCACCTGCTCTTTGCCCACGGCGGCAAATAAAATTGCCCGGCACATTTCTTTCACCGTGGTTTTACCGTTGCTGCCGGTAATGCCCACCAGTTTGCCGTTAAAGCGACCGCGCCAGAAAGCCGCGAGTTGGCCCAGTGCCAGGCGCGTATCCTCAACACAGATCTGCGGCAATGTAAGTGTCTGTGGATCACTCACCAGCGCCCCGGCGGCACCCAGTTCTGCTGCCTGTTGCAGAAAATCGTGACCATCAAAATGCTCGCCTTTCAGCGCCACATACAGATCATTTTCAGCAAGGCTGCGTGTATCTTTGGAGACCGCCATAAACACGGCGTCTTCACCCTGTAGCTGTCCACCAATTGCCATTGCCGCCTCAGATAACTTCATCATGACGCTAACCCCAGGCACTCTTTTGCAACCTGTCGATCATCAAAAGCAATGGTTTTATCAGCTATAATCTGCACACTTTCGTGGCCTTTTCCGGCCAGCAGTACGACATTATTTTTTCGTGCCCGGCTTTTATCAGACGGCTCTTTTTCGGCCTGTGCAATCGCATAGGCAATCGCTTCACGGCGATCAGCAATTACTTTGACCTTCGCGGCGTATTCAAAGCCGGTAGCAATTTCAGCCAGGATATCCTGCGGATTTTCACTGCGTGGATTGTCACTGGTGATCACGACTTTATCCGCGTAGCTTTCTGCTACTCTGGCCATGAGCGGGCGCTTGCTGCGATCGCGATCGCCACCGCAGCCAAAGACGCACCAGAAGCACCCGTCAAAGTGCTGCCTCACCGCTTCACAGGCTGCCTCCAGTGCTTTGGGAGTGTGCGCAAAATCCACCACCACGGTGACGCCGTGGTCTGCTGTTATTAGCTCCATGCGACCCGGCACGGGTTTCAAAGCAGCCAGCTTGCTCACTGCCGCTGCCAGCGACAGATCATTAATCAATAATGTTGATAACACCGCCAGCACATTGGAAACATTAAATTGTCCCAGCAGCGCTATCTGTAATGCTGCATTGCCGTGCGGGGTTTTTACTGTCATTTCAAAACCGTGCACGACGGCTTTCAGCGCTGTCGCCTGCACCAGATGCTCAGCGTAATCAGTCCAGTCTTTAAGTTCAGGCTGCGTGCTATAGCCCCACACCGTCAGATGCCCCTTGCATTCTCTGGCCAGGCTACGGCCATACTCATCATCCAGATTGATCACGGCAGTTTGCAGTCCCGGCATGAAAAATAATTTGCGTTTAACTTCAGCGTAAGCTGTCA
Organism: Gammaproteobacteria bacterium; assembly: GCA_024636785.1. GTDB lineage: Bacteria > Pseudomonadota > Gammaproteobacteria > SZUA-229 > SZUA-229 > LH-M37. Next base: position 39,251 of record JAGXGK010000015.1, on the reverse strand, counting down.
TGGTTTCATGGTAATCAAGATGCTCATGCGACAGATTAGTGAACACGGCGGTATCAAAGTGAACGTCATTAACTCTGCCCTGATCCAGACCATGTGACGACACTTCCATCACCACATGCGACGCACCGTTAGCACGCAATATCTCGAGATCTCGATGCACCGATAAAGCGTCGGTGGTGGTCAATCCTGTGGTCGTCATGTCATCGAGAAAGCCATTACCCAATGTGCCTAACACACCACAACGGGCATTTTCTGTATCTATACACTGCGCGATAAAATGCGCAATCGAGGTTTTGCCATTGGTACCAGTTACCCCGATCACATTAATCTGCGCGGAAGGGTGCCGATAAAAACGATCGGCTATCTCTCCCATTTTTATCCGCAAATTTTCACCATGCAGGGTAGTTACCTTTTGCGATATTTTGCTGACGGTCTCTTCGCAGTTCTGACAGTCATCCCAGAGCACTGCAACCGCACCGTTTTTAATCGCCTCATCGGCAAACATCAGGCCATGCTCCCGCTCACCCTGACAGGCAAAAAACAGATCATTTTTTTTCACATTGCGACTATCAATGGTCAGACCGCCTATCTCTACATCACCGCAGCCGAGCAATAACTCGGGCGCTACAAAATCAGCCAGCAGGACGCTTAGTGGCATCGGAGCCTGGGCGCTATAATTCAACATCAGGCGGGCCCGCCTTTGCTGGATGCCTGCTGCAACTTCATCTCCGGTTTCATGACCCACTGCTTATCCTCAACCCGATCCGGCGCGATATCCAGCAGACGCATCGCCCCTTCCATCACCTGGCTGAAAACCGGCGCGGCAACCTGACCACCAAAATGCTCACCGTTGCGGGGCTCATCAATCATCACCACCATCACCAACTCAGGCGCATCGGCGGGGATGATTCCGGCAAAAATCGACAGGTAACGCTCTTCAGCATAACCGCCGGCGATAAATTTATGCACGGTGCCGGTTTTTCCCGCCACGCTGTAATTTGCCACCCGGGCACGGCTGCCGGTGCCTTTTGCACTGACCACGGTCTGCATCATTTTGCGTACGGCTTGTGCTGTTTTCGCACGCATTATTCGCACACCTTCAACTTCATTTTGCTGATACAAAAAACTCACCGGCCTGAGCACACCGTCAGCCGCCAGCGCGGTATAGGCGCGCGCCAGTTGCAGCGGCGTCACTGAGACACCATAGCCAAAGGCCATGGTGGCTCTGGCAAAATCACTGTTCAAGGCGCTGGTCGATAAACGCCCCACCGCTTCACCGGGGAAGCCACTGCCGGAGCTCGCACCCAGACCCAGTTTTTGATACATGCCCCATTGCTCATCCGCATCAATCGCTAAAACGATTTTGCTCATGCCGACATTGCTTGATTTGGTAATCACGCCACTGACATCCAGGTCGCCGTAATTGCGAGTATCGCGAATCATATTGCCCTGCACTTTCATATAGCCCGGCGCTGTCTCTATCTTCGTTGTTGCATTCCAGATACCACTCTCCAGCGCGGCGGCCATGCTCAGTGGTTTCATGGTTGAACCCGGTTCGAACACATCCGTCACCGAACGATTTCGTGTTGCCTCGGGCGTCAGCTGGCTACGATCATTAACATTAAAAGAGGGCTGACTCACCATCGCCAGCACTTCACCGGTTTTCGCATCCAGTACCACCGCCGAACCGGCAATGGCATTGTGTTTGATCACTGCGGCTTTCAGCGTCCGGTAGGTCAGGTACTGCAAGCGCCGATCAAGACTCAGCACCACCGGCTTGCCCGGCTCCACCGAACGCAGGTGCTCGACGTCGTCAAATGCCCGGCCCAGACGATCACGAATCACTCTTTTGCTGCCCGACTCACCTTTCAACCAGTCATTGAATGCCAGCTCAATGCCTTCCTGGCCGTTGTCATCGACATTGGAAAATCCAATCACGTGCGCAGCCACTTCACCGGTGGGATAATAACGACGGTACTCATCCTGCAAAGCGATGCCGGGTATGCCCAGATTCATTACTTTTTCCGCCAGCTCCGGCGATACCCGGCGTTTTAAATACATGAACTCACGCCCCTGTTGAGCCTGAATTTTTTTCTTCAAGCTTGGTGCATCCATCGATAAAACTTTTGCCAGTTCCGGCACGCGCTGCATCGATGCCGTCATCTCACCGGGATTCAGCCAGATACTGTTTACCGGGGTACTCACCGCAAAAGGCTCGCCGTTTCTGTCGACAATCTGTCCCCGGTGCGCAGGAATCGAGACCACGCGCAACTGCCGGGCATCGCCCTGACGTTGAAAGAATTCACTGTGCAATATCTGCATATCCAGAGCGCGCGCGAGCAACATGATCACTGCCATTAAAAACACCAATAGCAATGAAACCCGACGCCAGGGCATCAGGGGTTTTCCTACAACTTTCATGTTATCGAGTATCATGGCTTGATAAAAACAACTTCCTCTGCATTCGGCATTACCATAGACAAACGTTCACGCGCCACCTGTTCGATGCGACCGTGACCCGACCAGGTGCTCTGCTCCAGCTGCAACTGTCCCCACTCTGTATTTAATTCATTCACCTGATGTTTCAGTTCCTGTAATTCCACAAATAATTTTCGACTTTGATGCTTGCTGTAGACCAGTGTGATCGCCGAACTCAGCACCAGCAAAAACACCAGCGCCATGAGCAGAAACAGTCGTTGCTGCGCGCTCATCGTAGCCGCTCCAGTACACGTAGACGCGCACTTCTGGCTCTCGGGTTTTGTGCCAGCTCCTCGGCACCCGCCACGCCCGATTTGCCAGCCAGTCGATAGGGCGGCACTTCATCTTTTTCCATAATGGGCAGCCCCGGTGGAAATTTCGGGCGACTGGATATATCACGCATAAAACGCTTCACCATGCGATCTTCCAGTGAATGAAAACTGATGACTGCCAGCCGCCCACCTATTGCCAGCATTGAGGCAGCCGCCTGCAAACCGCTTTCAATCGACGGCAGCTCCTGATTGATAAACATCCGAATCGCCTGAAAACTTCGCGTTGCCGGATGTTTATGTTTCTCCTTCACAGGAATCGCGTCTGAAATAATGCTCGCCAGCGTCGCGGTGTCCTCAATGGCGTGCTCTGCTCTGGTCGCTATGATGGCAGTGGCGATGCGTTTGGCGAACTTCTCCTCACCGTAACGCTTTAACACCAGAATCAAATCGCGCGCCTCGACTCTGGCCAGCCACTCCATTGCAGACTCACCCTGCTCGGTGTTCATGCGCATATCCAGCGGCCCCGACCTGAGAAAGCTGAAGCCGCGCTCCGCGTCATCCAGCTGCGGTGATGACACGCCCAGATCCATCAACACACCATCGATACACTTGTCCAGGCCACGTTCCATAATGACAGCCCCCATCTCACTGAAGTTGCAATGTTCAAATTCGATACGCGGATCATTCGCAAACTGTTCGCGCCCGTAGGCGATGGCCTGTGGATCCTGATCGAAAGCGATCAATCGCCCCTCTCGATCCAAATTCTTCAATATGGCGCTGGCGTGGCCACCCCGTCCAAAGGTGGCATCAATATAAATGCCAGCGGGCTTAATATTCAGCGCCTCCAGTGCTTCGTTGAGGAGCACCGGGTGATGATTAAAATCGTGTTCCATTAAAGTGACAGCTCTTGCAACGCAGCCGGCAGCTCGCCCTCGTCATCCTGCACACTCTCCAGCAGAGATTCCTGGCTATCATTCCAGGCACCTTCATCCCAGATCTCAAATTTTTTCCCCTGGCCGATAATGACAATTTTCTTGTCCAGACTTGCATATTCCCGCAACAGCGTCGGCAACAGGATGCGGCCCTGACCATCCATTTCACATTCAGTGGCATGGCCAATCAACAGACGCTGCATTGATTTCACCCGTCTATTCAGACTGGGCAGATTGACCAATTTGTTTTCGATAATTTCCCATTCGGGCAAGGGATAAACCAGCAGGCAGGTATCGGGGTCGACAGTCACCACCAGGCGGCCGCCACAAATCTCAAGCAAGCGCTCACGGTAACGCGAAGGCATTGCCATTCGGCCCTTCGTATCCAGCGCAAGATTGTTAATTCCCCGAAAGCTCATCGATGTCTACCCACTTTTCCCCACATTTCCCCACATACCGACACTATAGGAAGGAAACGAGGGTTATGTCAAGCGTTTTCAGGGCTTCAAAATGACAAAAAATACCTTATGCGACAGGAGGTTAGCTAAAATTCGGAAGGCTCATTCTCGGACAAAAAAATAGGCGCCATCAAATCATCGGCTTGGCGATCAAAGCTAATATTTTACTTTAAGTGTGGCCCGGAACAGCGCCTTTGAGGAAATCTCACGGAATAAAAAAGAAGGGGGAGTTGGCTGATAAGCCGGGTTCTGTCGTAGCTCAAAGAGCCGGGACAGTCATTCATCTAGGGTATACGTCACCGCATACCTCAAGCAACCTACCCGGGAACAGCGCGGACCACGCATTATGTTCCCCTATTTGGTCTTGCTCCGAGTGGGGTTTACCCTGCCATGCCTGTTGCCAGACACGCGGTGCGCTCTTACCGCACCATTTCACCCTTACCGGTTAAGCCGAAGCTCAAACCGGCGGTATATTTTCTGTGGCACTTTCCGTAGGCTTGCGCCCCCCAGGCGTTACCTGGCACTCTGTCCTGCGGAGCCCGGACTTTCCTCGATGCGCATATCAATGATATGCACAGCGCGACTGCCTTGGCCAACTCCCGGCGCTAATATAACAGGCTATGCACATCAACGTCACCATCGGAACGCCTAAATAAGCGACCAAACGCCTTATTTAATGAATGTTGTCGTGGCAAAAACTGAAAAATACTTCGTCTTCGACTATCCAGCAAAGCCGCTGCCCGTTGCAGGCGCTCATTATCAGGTTCAATTTTACAGCCACGGCGTATAGCATCAATGGCACGCTTGCGATTATTGCAGTGCCATTCGGCGCAGGCCAGATTCAGGAACACGGTTCCATCCAGCACTTCACTGCCCGCTGCATCACGACAGATCAGCAGACCATTGCGGTTCGAAATTAACACCTGCGCCAAACCCGCAAAGGAAGCCACCTTATTGTAATGTGCATCATGCCCATCCAGATCTTTCAGCACCGCTTCGAAATCGCGCGCGGCTGCCTTATAATCCCCGTCTTCCAATGCTTTCAAGCCTTTTTCAAACATTTCGCTATTCATATCATCACCCTGAATCGACTTCATCTCCAACTCATATACTAAAAACTATACCATAATAAATGCAGGTTAATAGTTGGAAAAAGACTGCTGATATTAGCAATAAACCGATAACTGGAATAAGCTAAAATCCACTTTATTTTCTGAGATACACCTTCATGCCCTGGCTGCAAATTTCCGTACATACCACCCAAAATCATGCCGAACAGGTGGAAGCTGTGCTGCTACAGAATGGCGCCTGCTCGATAACACTCAACGATGCAGCAGACGAACCCATTCTCGAGCCCGCACCCGGGGAAACGCCCATCTGGCAAAATATTATCGCCACCGGCATGTTCAATAATACAGAAGATCAACCGCGACTTCTGGCAAATATCGAAACCGCACTTCAGCACAGTGACTATCGCATTACCAGTGAATTACTGGAAGACCAGAACTGGGTCCGCAGCTGGATGAACGACTACCACGCCATGCAGTTCGGCGAACGTTTATGGATATGCCCCTGGCATATCGACCCACCCGAGCCCGACGCCATTAATCTCAGGCTGGATCCGGGGCTGGCTTTTGGCACTGGCACCCACCCCACCACCTCGCTATGCCTGAACTGGCTCGACCGGCATATCCAGCAACAACAAAGTCTGCTCGACTTCGGCTGCGGTTCCGGCGTTCTGGCCATCGCGGCGTTATTGCTGGGACTGGAACACGCCGATGGTGTGGATATCGATCCGCAGGCGCTGGATGCCAGTCTGGCCAATGCCGAAGCCAATCAGGTGGAAGAACGCCTGAACCTGTTCAGCACCGAGCGATTTTCCACCGAGTGTTCTCAACAGCAATATGACATCGTCGTCGCCAACATTTTAAGCGGCCCTCTGGTTGAACTGGCACCCATGCTGGCTCGCCATACTCTTCCTGGCGGCGATATTGTGCTTTCCGGGATACTGGCCGAACAGGCCGATAGCGTCATCAATGCCTACGCCCCCTTCTTCAAAATGGATGCTCCCATTTTCATGGAAGACTGGATGCTATTACACGGTTGCAGGCCGGGTTAATTCCCTGCATCATATATCACCATGCAAACCATATGCCCACATTGCCAGACCGTTTTCAAAGTTTCAGATGAACACCTGAGCGCTGCTGACGGTTATGTGCGCTGCGGTATTTGCAAGGAAGTTTTTAATGCCCTGGAAAAGCCTACGGCAGAGGCTGAGGAAGATCCCTCTGCCGAGAGTTTAATGGCGGACGAGACCAACGACACCACAAAAACTGTCACCGCCGGTAACAGCAATCCGACTGAACCGGCGGTGTACCTGACCACCACTCGCCCGGATTCCGAAAACCACCCTGAACTGCCCGGCGACCCAGCGATGAGCAGCCCGACAACAGCGGAACCGGCAAAGGAAATTTCCGATGCCGTGGTCGATAGCGCGCAGGCCGACCTGTTTTCTGAAGCTTCGCCACAGACTGTAACGCACTCCCCCTCTTCCAGCGCTGAAATATCAGCGCTGGAAACTATCGAGTCAGATACAGAGACAGCTACGTCTGTCATGAATCCGGACATTCAGGGCGAGACCGAGACGCCGGCACAGGTCGACCACTCACAGACCGAGCTTCAGGAGACCTTTGACCGTGCTGTGCATGAAGAGGAGGCAGCCGAATCACCCACCACTGCATCGACAGCGAGCTCTAAGAGCACCGCGGAGACGACCGGGGAACCAGAAGCCACTGCCACCAGTACTTCTGACCATGAAGCTGTAGAGACTGACCTGTTTGACGGGGTGCAAAGCAAGCTCATCCCCGATGAGTACCGTATTCCTGAGCTGCACAATACCTCTTCACTCTGGCGGGACATTGCCTGGAGTCTGGCCATTCTGGTGTTTACCGCCACCCTGTTTGCCGAATACATCTGGTTCAACCGCAACGCGTTAATCAGTGATCCCCAGCTGCGCCCGCTGGTCACACAATTCTGCGCGATAGCCAATTGCAACACCATGAATTTGCGTGAGCCGGCTAAAATTGAAATGACCACGCGTAATATATACAGCCATCCCAATGTTAAAAATGCGCTGATGATCTCGGGTACGCTAATCAATCATGCCCGCTTCGACCAGCCTTATCCGAATATGCTGATCGACTTTTCTGATGTGCGCGGCGAAGTCATTGCCTCGCGCATTTTCACCCCCGAACACTATATGCAAATCAAGCTCGACAGCCTGAAGCTGATGCCGCCGGAAACCCCAGTGGACTTCAACATGGAAATACAGGATCCCGGCAACGATGCCATGACCTATGAGTTCAGTTTCCTGTAAGCAGTACAACCCGGCGTCACCGGTCGGCTTTTAATTCCTAAATAGTGGCTCTTCTGGCACAATCCTGCATCTTATGAATATCGGCCCCTATAAACTTATAAACCCTCTACTACTGGCACCCATGGCCGGCATTACCGACCTGCCCTTTCGTACGCTCTGCCGCGAGATGGGGGCAGCACTGGCGGTTTCCGAGATGGTCACCTCCAACAAACAGCTATGGCACTCCCGCAAAACCCGGCTGAGACTCGACCATACCGGCGAAAGCTCACCGCGTAGCGTTCAAATCGCCGGTACCGACCCGGCGCAGATGGCGGAAGCTGCGCAGTTCAATGTTGAAAATGGCGCGCAGATTATTGATATTAATATGGGCTGCCCGGCGAAAAAAGTATGCAATGTGATGGCCGGATCGGCCCTGCTTAAAAACGAACAACGGGTTGCCGAGATTTTGCGCCAGGTGGTCAATGCCGTGGATGCGCCGGTAACGCTGAAAATACGAACCGGCTGGAACCTCGATAATCGCAATGCCGTCAGCATCGCCAAAATCGCCGAGGCCGAGGGTATTCAGGCACTGACCATTCATGGTCGTACCCGCGCCTGCGCTTTCAGGGGCGAGGCGGAGTACGAAACCATTGCCGAAGTAAAATCATGCATCAGTATTCCGGTAATTGCCAATGGTGACATCGATTCTCCCGAAAAAGCCGCAGAAGTACTCCGGCAGACCGGTGCTGATGCACTTATGATTGGACGTGGCGCTCAGGGCAGGCCCTGGATTTTTCGGGAAATTCTTTATTATCTGGAACACGGGAAAAATTTACCGGCTCCAGACGAAAAAGAAGTCAATTATCTATTGAACAAACACCTCAAAAGCCTGTATGATTTTTACGGCGAAACCATGGGTGTACGAATTGCTCGTAAACATATTAGCTGGTACTGTAAACATCATTTTAGTCAGCCGCCTGAAGCGACCCCGGACCTCGCCACCGAAGTTGAGTCATTTAGAAAAAGTATAAATAAAATAGAATCCACCGCGATTCAACTTGAAAAAACTCTACGTTTTTTCACCACCCAAGGGAGAACACCGGCTTCATGAGCGCGCAAAATATCTATTCCATTGATAATCATCTGGATAAAAGAACAAGCCTCGACGAAGAGGCGCCTCAACCTTATCAGGCTTCACCGATTCACGATGCAGTAAAAACTTCTATCCAGCGCTACCTGCAGGAGCTCGAAGAGACCGAACCTTGCGACATGTACAACATGGTACTGCGCCAGATTGAGCAGCCCCTGCTGGAAGCCGTGCTGGAACACACCGGCGGCAATCAGTCACGCGCCGCTGAATGCCTGGGGCTGAATCGGGGTACATTACGCAAAAAGCTACGCCTCTATCAACTGGGCTAATGATTCGTGCAGTCGCCTGCCATCCACCCATTTAGATGCTGCAAAAACTGAAGTCGATCACATTACAGATTAACGCCACTCAAAAGGCTATCCGCAAGCAGCATAAAACGTTCCTGGTCACTTCAGCATGATTGACATCATTCCGCTTGCCCTGCACCCGGCCGGCGTTCTCCGGTATAATTGCCGCCCTTATTAATCCTCGCAGACGAGACTGAAAATGACCGAAACAAGCCAGCGTCCGGTTAGACGCGCCCTCCTCAGTGTTTCCGACAAGACCGGCATTATTGATTTCGCCAGAAGCCTGCACCAGCGCGGCATCGAAATTCTATCCACCGGGGGTACGGCTAAATTACTGGTTGATGCCTTTATCCCGGTCAAGGAAGTCTCTCAGCACACCGGCTTTCCCGAAATCATGGATGGCCGGGTAAAAACATTGCACCCTAAAATTCACGGCGGCATTCTGGGCCGCCGCGGCATTGATGATGACGTGATGAAAGCCAATGACATCAGCCCTATCGACCTGGTGGTGGTGAATCTATATCCGTTTGAAGCCACCGTCGCCAAAGATAACTGCGCACTGGAAGACGCCATCGAAAATATCGACATCGGTGGCCCGGCCATGGTTCGCGCAACCGCCAAGAATTACGCTTTCGTCAGCATCATCGTCGAACCGGTTGACTACGGACGCGTTCTCGAGGAAATGGAAGCCAGTGACGGCCTTGTCTCTGAGGCGACGCGCTTTGATCTGGCGGTTAAGGCTTTCGAGCACACCGCTAAATATGACGGCATGATCGCCAACTATCTTGGCCGTATCAAAGCTGATGACAGCAAGGATATTTTTCCACGCACCATCAACATGCAGTTCAACAAGGCTCAGGAGATGCGTTATGGTGAGAACCCGCATCAGCAGGCGGCTTTCTACATCGACCCCGCATCCACCGAAGCCTGTATCGCCACCGCTAAACAGGTGCAAGGCAAGGAGCTCTCCTTCAACAATATCGGTGACACTGACGCTGCGCTAGAGTGTGTCAAGCAATTCAAGGATCCCGCCTGCGTTATTGTTAAACACGCCAACCCTTGTGGCGTAGCGGTCAACAAAACCATGCTGGAAGCTTATAACCGCGCATACCTTACTGATCCCGAATCAGCCTTTGGTGGCATCATCGCGTTTAATCGTGAGCTTGATGGCGAAACCGCAAAAGCCATCGTCGAACGTCAGTTTGTGGAAGTCATCATAGCTCCCAGCATCAGCCAGGCGGCCAGAGAAGCCGTGGCCGAGAAGAAGAATGTGCGCCTGCTGGAGTGCGGCGAATGGGATACAGAAAGCGTAATAGCTCGACTGGATTACAAACGTGTCAACGGCGGACTGCTGGTTCAGGAGGCTGATCTGGAACTGTTCAACACCATGGATATTGTCAGCCAACGCAAACCTTCGGAAAAAGAGATTACCGACATGCTCTTCGCCTGGCGTGTGGCCAAATTCGTTAAGTCCAATGCCATTGTTTACGGCAAGGATGGTATGACCATCGGTGTCGGCGCAGGTCAGATGAGCCGCATCAACAGTGCACGTATCGCAGGCATTAAGGCTGAGCATGCCGGTCTGAATGTTCAGGGTTCGGTAATGGCCTCCGATGCCTTCTTCCCTTTCCGTGACGGCATCGACGCCGCCCATGAAGCCGGCATCGTCGCCGTGATTCAGCCGGGCGGTTCCATGCGTGACGACGAAGTCATTGCCGCCGCCGACGAACACAATATGATCATGATGCTAACGGGCATGCGTCACTTCAGGCATTAATGCCACTCCCCGCCTCAACGTGAACAAAAACACAGTGAGGCGGGGGACGCGCATGCGTGAAAAACATAAAGAAATATTTAGTCCGCAGATGAACACAGATAAACGCGGATAAAGGCAAAACCAAATCTTGTTAATAAAAATATAACATCCTAATTTTATTTGCTTTTTTGCGTCCTTCGCGTGTTTCGCGGATAAAAACAAATGCCCGGTCCGCGAAGAACGCCAAAGACGCGAAAAAACTTTTAAGCTATTAATCTCTCGCGGATCAAAGATTTTATCTGCGTTCATCTGCGGACGAATTAATAACTAAAGATATATCCGCAAATGAACGCCGATGAACTGAAACGTATCCTGTTAATAAAATTCTGACACCCTCGATTTATTTGCTCTTTTCGCGTCCTTCGCGTTTTTTGCGGATATGAACTTTTTACCTATATTAATTCACAGAGCTAGATTCCAGGGAGTAAGTAAAAGTTCAACCTGGTGGTCAGCAACGTTCAGATGGCCATTCAATCGCCACTCGCCGTCGCTGAGTTCAAGGTACCATTTACCCGGAATGAGCGGTTGCTTGATGATGCCGATATATTGATCTTTCTGTCCGTGGTTGAGTTCCAGCTGTACGTCGTTGCCCGCTTTTGTGGCGTATAGCAGCTTTAATTGAAGCGTATCAGGATAAATTTCCAGCTCACCCTTGTTTAAAGCCAGATTAACCCGAGTCAGTCCCTCTGATTTATTCATTTCCAGAGCGGCGGTAATATTCATTTCCTGAGCCTGAATGTCACGATGTAAATCAAGATTAATCGCCTTACCCTGTTTGTAATAATCATCTTTGACCAGACCGTCGTCAGTAGCGACCGCAAGCCAGATCATAATAACACCCATAACTACTGCCGAGAACGGGATCACCAGCATCATCCACACCATCGGATATCGGTACCATGGAAATTCGTCTGTATTACTAATATTCATTTACAAGGGCCCTATAAAACGCGCTTCTTCACTGATAACCAGATCGTCTCTGTGTTCCGCCCGTATGATGAATTGAATGGTACTACTTCGCTTAGCCAGGTTCTCCGGATCAACTTTTGCCCTGATTGCAACCTCTTCCACACTGCCGGCGTCAACTTCGATAAATGGTCGATCCATATCAATCTTCATACCATCGATACCTGTAGCCGATAAATAATAACGCCGGCGCTCATTCTCCTTGTTCATTACTTTCACGATATATACATTTTCTACCAGGCCTTCATTGGTCTCACGATACAACGTGTTCCGGTCTCGAATCACATCCAGCGCCAAAGGTTCTCGCTGGGAGATCGCATAGAAAGTACCGACGATGATAGCCAGCAGGATAACACCATAGACAATAATTCGAGGCCGCAAAAAATGGGCGGTTGAGCCTTCCAGTATACTTTCTGTGGTGTAGCGGATCAGACCCTTTGGATAATCCATCTTTTCCATAACATCATCACAGGCATCAATGCACGCCGCACAACCGATGCACTCATATTGCAAGCCATCACGAATATCTATGCCGGTAGGACAGACCTGCACACAGATGGTGCAGTCGATACAGTCGCCCAGCCCTTCTGCTTTATAATCAATGTTTTTCTTACGTCTACCGCGCGGTTCGCCGCGATTGGTATCGAAAGAGATAATCAGCGTATCGCTGTCAATCATGGTACTTTGAAAACGCGCATAGGGGCACATATAAATGCAGACCTGCTCACGCAGCCAGCCGGCATTACCATAGGTAGCGGCACCGTAGAAGATGATCCAGAACCATTCCCAGGAGCCCAAATTAAGATTAATCACGTTGACGGCCAGTTCTCTCATCGGCGAGAAATAACCAACAAAAGTCAGACCTGTATATAAAGAAAAAATAATCCAGATGGCGTGCTTGGTAGCCTTGATTCTGAACTTTCTGACTGTAAGTGGCGCCTTGTCCAGCTTCATTTGCTGAGAGCGATCACCTTCGATTTTTCTTTCAATCCATAGAAAAACTTCTGTCCAGACGGTCTGCGGACAGGCGAAACCGCACCATAAGCGCCCGGCCAGGGCGGTAAAGAAAAACAGGGACAAGGCGGCGATAATTAGCAGCAGCGCCAGATAAAAGAAATCCTGTGGCCAGAAGACGGCGCCAAAGATATGAAATTTCCTTTCCGGCAGATCAAAAAGGACAATTTGAGTACCTTCCCACTCCAACCACGGCAAAACGTAGTACAAACCCAATAATACAAAAACGCCCAGCACTCGAAGAGCGGCAAACAGGCCATGCACTTCACGCGGGTAGATTTTTTCCCGCTTGGCGTATAAGGACTGCTCTATTTCAGTCTGGGAGGATGCAGCTCGATTCGCTTGCGATGCATTAGGTACAGGGTCTTTTTTAGAGGATTCGGTCATTGATTACCAAAAAAACATTAGAGTATTAGCGGATTCTATTATACAGGAAGTAAAAATAGTTTAACCACATTTGGCCACTATCTAAAATTCTAAAGAAGTGATTCAGAATCAGGATTTTTCTGAAACTTTACATGGCTTCAAAAAGAAGCAGGTAGCCATGGAGTTAAGCACACCGAATAGCCAGAAAATGAAGAAGCCTATTGTGTAAGCACCTAAACGACTGATGTCATAGTCGATAAAAATAATACTGGGATCAAAAGCGGTGAAAAAGATGATCGTCGCAATACCGGCCGTGATAAAAGATGGCCACAGTATTGAGACGATTCTTTGTGTTACATTTACATTTGCCATGGTCAGATATTACACGAACCTGATTTTTTGGCCAGTAAAATTTAGACGCATTCCACTATTTATTTTCCTGTGACAGGCTATATATATACGCCGCTAGAATGTGCACTTTGGCTTCGCCGAGGAAATCCGCATGGGCGGGCATTCGACCATTGCGACCTTTGGCAATCGACTGCTTAATGACCTTTTTACTACCGCCATATAACCAGATATTATCCGTCAGGTTGGGCGCACCCACTGCCTGACTGCCTGTACCGTCGGCCTGATGGCAACCTACACAGAACATATCGTATTTAGTCTTACCCGCAGCAGCCACTTCATCATCTACCTCACGACCGACGAGTTGCTCAACATATTCTGCGACCTGAGCAACACCCTCTTCACCACCAAGAGCACCTTCCCAGGAAGGCATCGCACCCGTTCTGCCGTGCAGAATAGTCGCCTTTATAGTCTCAGGCTCGCCACCATATAGCCAGTCATGATCACGTAAATTGGGGAAGCCTCTCGCACCGCGTGCGTCAGAGCCATGACAAGTTGAGCAATAGTTGACGAATAAACGTTCGCCTGTCTTCAAGGCATCATCATCTGCGGCCAATACCGCTAGATCTTCATTCAGATACCTCTCGTAGAGAGGTCCAAACTCAGCCTCTGCTTTAGCTACTGCGGTTTCATATTCTGAAATCTGAGTCCAGCCCAGTACGCCTTTAAAAGTACCCATCCCCGGGTACAGGATTAGATATACCACCCCGAATACGATGGTGATATAAAACATATACAGCCACCAGCGCGGTAAGGGATTATTTAATTCCTCGAGATCTTCATCCCAGATATGCCCCGTGGGTTTCGCTTTGCCATCTGCAGGCAGCTCAACCTTGTTGTTTATCTGAAGCAGATAAAGCATCCAGACAAAGCCACCTACGACTATAGCGCTAATAAACCAGCTCCAGAACTCGCTATTAAAGTCAGACATGTTTACTCCTTATTTTTATCATTATTACTAATGGGTTGATCGTCACCTGGTTCATTATCACTAATGGGTTTATCGTCATCCATGGCCATACGTGCCGCTTTCTCGAATTCATCTTTACGGCCGCCGCTCCACGCCCATATTACGATGGCGACAAATATGACAAAGGCAGCGACGGTCCAGATTATTTGTATTGTAGTAGTACTCATCGACGCACTTTTAGCTGGACGCCCAGAGACTGTAGATAGGCAATCACGGCATCCATTTCTGTCTTGTCTTTGATGGCCGCCGTCGCATTTGCCACATCATCTTCGGTATATGGCACACCTAACGAGATCAAAGTTCTCATCTTAGCCTGAATGGAATCGTCATCCAGTTTATTTTCATCCAGCCAGGGATAACTGGGCATAATAGACTCAGGCACCAGGTCACGGGGATTGATCAAATGAGCACGATGCCATTCATCGGAATAGCGATCACCGACGCGATGCAAATCCGGGCCGGTACGTTTTGAACCCCAGAGAAATGGACGATCATAAACAAATTCACCGGCAACTGAATAATGACCATAACGCTCAGTTTCGGCACGGAAGGGGCGAATCATCTGAGAATGGCAACCTACGCAGCCTTCTCGAATATAGATATCACGACCCGACAACTGCAGTGCGGTATAGGGTCTCAACCCTTCAACTGGTTCTGTTGTTGAGTTCTGAAAGAACAGCGGCACAATCTGAGCGAGTCCGCCCCACAGAACGACTACGAGTGACAGCACAATCAGTACGCCTACTTTTGTTTCTGCTTTATCCTGTAATGACATATCTGCTTCTCCTAGTGCGCTGCAGCGGGTGCAGGAATGGTCGCTACCACCGGCTGGCGTCTGGCAATGGTTTTAAATACGTTATAGGCCATGATCAGCATACCGGTCAGGAACAGTACACCACCGAGGAACCGAACCACATAGAAGGGGTGCATTGCCTGCACACTTTCTACAAAGCTGTAGGTTAAGGTGCCGTCGTCATTAACTGCACGCCACATCAGGCCTTGCATAATGCCCGATGTCCACATCGAAGTAATGTACAGCACGATACCGATAGTCGCGATCCAGAAATGTATTTCCATCAGTTTCTTACTGTACATTTCAGCGCCGAATAGACGTGGAATCAAAAAGTAAATCGCGCCGATAGTAATGAACGCCACCCAGCCTAAAGCGCCTGAATGTACATGACCAATAGTCCAGTCAGTGTAATGTGACAGTGCATTGACTGTCTTGATGGCCATCATCGGGCCTTCGAATGTCGACATGCCGTAGAACGAAACCGAAACAATCATAAATTTAAGAATGGGATCGGTACGCAATTTTTCCCAGGAACCGGAAAGGGTCATCATGCCGTTAATCATACCGCCCCAGGAAGGCGCCAGTAGAATTAAGGAGAAAACCATGCCCAGAGATTGCGTCCAGTCAGGCAGTGCTGTGTAGTGCAGATGATGAGGACCCGCCCAGATATAAGTGAACGATAAAGCCCAGAAATGGACTACTGACAGGCGATAGGAGTAAACCGGACGCTCAGCCTGCTTGGGCAGGAAATAATACATGATACCCAAAAAGCCGGCTGTCAGAAAAAACCCAACCGCATTATGCCCATACCACCACTGGATCATGGCATCCTGCACACCGGCATAGGCAGAGTAGGATTTAAAAAACGTTACTGGTACTGATGCGCTGTTCACAACATGCAACATAGCCACAGTGAGAATAAACGCACCAAAAAACCAGTTCGCCACATAAATATGCTTAACCTTACGCTTGGCGATGGTACCAAAAAACACCACTGCATAACTGACCCAGACAATGGTAATGAGAATATCTATCGGCCACTCCAGCTCGGCATATTCTTTCGTGGAAGTAATACCCAGCGGTAGAGTAATAACGGCTAGCAGGATGACTGTCATCCAGCCCCAGAAGGTAAATGCGGCCAGTTTGGGTGCAAACAATCGCACATGACAGGTTCGCTGCACTACATAGTAGGAGGTTGCAAACAGAGCCGAACCACCAAAGGCAAATACAACTGCATTGGTGTGTAGAGGCCGTAGACGACCAAAGGACAGCCACGGGGTATCAAAATTCATTGCGGGCCAGGCCATCTGAGATGCGATTAATACGCCAACAGTCATACCCACAATACCCCAAATAACTGTCATCACGGCAAATTGCCTGACGACCGTATAGTTATAGGTCATGCTTTCATCATTCATAGATGCATCCTTTTGCGTTCCTGAGAACCGTTATTATTTTAAAATGTGTCTAAAGCCGCGTAATTTTATACGATCTAAAACGACTAAGCTACCGGATGGAGCAGAAACAAAACCCCTAAATTGTAGTCCCTATCGTTAATCGCCATAGCCAACAGGCATCAATCCGCAAATAATAAATACCACTATTTATTTAGGCGTATATATCGAAAGGAATTAAACCATAACCTGATTATCAATTCAAAATAAAATACTGAGTCTAATAACCTTTCACATCTAAACATGACATGAATCAATTTTTATTGTTTTGGCTATTGTGAAAAAACAGAAGCCGTTACAACCTTAAGAATAATCGACCGGATTTGATGCAAGTCACGGTTAATCATAACAACCTATGTATAATTTTTTTACTTTATTTACGAGAAACATATGAACAATCAAGTCATTTTCGACAAAGATTTAATCAGTCGCTACGATTGCTCTGGGCCTCGTTACACCTCTTATCCGACAGCGGTACAGTTCAGCACTGACTATGGACACAGTGATTATCTGGAATGGGTGGATAACAGCAACAATGATCCGATTCCCTCCTCCTTATCGCTTTATCTACACATTCCTTTTTGTGACACCATCTGCTATTACTGTGGATGCAGCAAAATCATCACCAAGGACAAAGGCAAAGCACCGGCTTATGTTGATCTGCTGAAAAAAGAGATTGCTCTGCAAGGCGCATTGTTCGACAAAGACCGTAGCGTCACCCAGATTCACTGGGGCGGCGGCACGCCGACATTTCTCGATGATGCTGCCATCAGCGATATATTTGATACGCTAAAACAGCATTTTAATATCCCTGACAACGACTCCGGCGAATTCAGCATTGAAGTTGACCCTCGCACCGTCGATGAAGAACGCATTGCGCAACTGCGTAAAATTGGCTTCAATCGCATCAGTTTCGGCGTACAGGACTTCGACCCTGAGGTGCAGCAGGCCGTTAACCGGGTACAGTCAGAGCAACAGATTAACCGGGTTATTGACGCCGCGCGCAAGAATAACTTTCACTCTATCAACCTGGATTTAATGTATGGCCTGCCCAAACAGACCGTACAGAGCTTTGAAAAAACCCTGCAGGCGACCATTGAAGCCGGCCCCGATCGCATTGCTGTTTATAACTATGCACATCTTCCCCACATGTTCAAACCCCAGCGGCGCATCAATGAAGATGAGCTGCCCGACGCTGCCGAAAAGTTAAAGATCCTCCAGCTCACTATCGACACCTTACAACGCGCCGGTTATGCCTACATCGGCATGGATCACTTTGCCAAACAGAGCGATGATCTAACCAAAGCCCAGCAGGAAGGCCAGCTGCATCGGAATTTTCAGGGCTATTCCACCCACGCCGACTGCGACATTGTTGCCATGGGCATTACCGCCATCAGCAGCATCGGTGACAATTATTCACAGAATGTCAGAACCATTGAAGAATACAAAGCCTGTCTGAATCGCAATGAAATTCCCATTTTCCGGGGCATAGAACTGGAAGCTGATGATATTTTACGGCGCGAAATCATTAATCAGCTGATGTGCAACAACCGCCTGGAGATAAAACAGATCGAACAAAAATGGAGAATAGAATTTGAAAAATATTTTGCCACTGCGCTGGCAGAATTAGAAGCTATGGCAAAAGACGGCCTGATCACCATGGACGAGCACCATATTGAAGTAACTCCTTCCGGTCGCCTGCTGGCACGCACCATCTGCATGCAATTCGACCGCTATTTACCGAAAGACAGCCTTAAACAGCGCTTTTCAAAAGTCATTTAGCCCGGACACTTGATAAATTTGTGCGGAGATCGCGCAGTATGTTTGATTTCACGGAGAATTTTTCCGAGGGAGAAAGCGATCTGTTTATGGAATTTCCCGATTAGCCTTTATGGCCTTTTACTGTTTTAGCGCCGTCATTTTCACCGACTATGGTCTTCAGTCTTGGCAGATCAAGAATGCTGATACGGCGTCGATCAACCTTGATGATGCCCGCTTCCTGATACTGCGCAAATAACCGACTCACGGTCTCCACGGCCAGACCCAGATAATTCGCAATATCCTGTCGCGGCATACTTAATACGAATTCTGAGGCTTTCCAGTGACGCTCCTTCATACGACGGGAAATACTTAACATGAAAGTAGCAATTTTTTCCTCGGCACTCATCTTGCCTAGCATCAGCAACATCAAATGATCCTCTGTCACCACCTTGCTCATAATACGGTTCATCTGATGCTGCAAACCCGGAAGCACACCACACATTTCCTCCAGTTTAAGCATGGGAATGACACAGACACTGGTTGTTTCCAGAGCAATCGCCGTGCAGGTATGACCGCCCTCCATGAAACCATCCAGCCCCAGAAGCTCGCCCGGCAAATGAAAGCCGACGATCTGCTCATCGCCATTGGGACTTTCAACCAGCGTTTTCACGCTGCCTGAGCGCACGGCGTAGATGGCGTTCGAAGCATCTCCTTCACGATACAGGTGATCATTTTTTTGCAGGGGTTTACGCTGTTCGACTACCGCATCCAGGGAACCCATCTCCTCGGGACTCATGCCGTGAGGAAAACAGAGCTCATTTAAATTACACTGAGCACAGGAAACTTTAAGCCGGTCAAAAGTAACTAATTGAGGTTTGTTGACTTCATTCATGTTTTTACTGATTCCTGACCCAAACAAGCAGATTTCACAAATCCATGCTGTGTAGCTTTTGCACACTTCATATAAACTGCATACTTAAATATAAACCGCAAAATAGTTCCTTTCGTAATTAGAACACCCTTTGCAGTAATTTAGAACCTCAAGCCGTAAAATATGTTTATTTTATGAAAAAATCCGCCCAATGACACACAACTCACCTGAAAGTCCTTGCTTTCATTGTGGTTTACCTGTTCCAGATGGACTGGATATCCGGGTTAACATCAATGGCAAGAATGAAGCCATGTGCTGCTATGGTTGTCAGGCGGTGGCGCAATCCATCATCAACAGCGGCATGGGGGATTTCTATAAATTCAGAACCACGCGCTCACAGAAGGCCCGGGAAGTCGTGCCCGAATTTCTGCAACAGCTCAAGGCTTACGACAACCCACAGGTACAGAAACAGTTTATTTCTGAGGATAGCGAGCTCACTGGTGATGAACAGGTGCGCGAAGTTTCGCTCATCCTCGAAGGCATCGTCTGCGCCGCCTGCGTCTGGCTTAACGAACAGCACTTGAACGCCCTGCCCGGCGTGATCAGCGCCAATATCAATTATTCCAACAACCGCGCCCGGGTGCGCTGGAATAATAATCGCATCAGCCTGAGTGAAATTCTCGAATCCATCACCCGCATCGGTTATCTCGCTCACCCTTATAATCCCGACCGTCAGCAGGCGGTGATCGAGAAAGAGAAAAAACAGCAGCTGCGTCGCATCGGCATCGCTGCGGTTCTGGGCATGCAGATCATGATTCTGGCGGTCGCGCTGTACACCGGTGATTGGTGGGGCATGGAAGAGTCATTTAGACAGATGTTTCGCTGGGTGAGTCTGGGCGTCACGGTGCCGCTGCTGCTGTTCGCCTCCAGTCCCTTTTTCAGCGCCGCCCTGCGCGACCTGAAAAACAAACGCGTCGGCATGGACGTGCCGGTCGCGCTCGGCATCGGCATTGCTTTCTCCGCCAGTGTGCTCCACACCTTTCAGGGCAGCGGCGAAATCTACTTCGATTCGGTGGCCATGTTTACCTTCTTCCTGCTCTCCGCCCGCTATTTCGAGTCCGGCGCGCGCAAACGCACCGCCGAAGCCACCGAAGCGCTGCTTAATCTGCAACCGGCGATAGCCACCAAACTCATCGTCGATAGCGATGGCGGTTACGATCACCAGAAACAGATCAACCTCTCCGTGGCCGAACTCGCTATCGGCGATTACGTGCTGGTCAGGCCCGGCGAACATATCCCGGTAGACGGCACCATCATTGAAGGCACCTCGGGCATCAATGAATCACTGCTCACCGGCGAAAGCCTGCCTGTCATCAAAACCATCAACGACAGCGTGATCGGGGGCAGCACCAACACCGAAAGTCCACTGGTGGTCAAAATCGACAAAATTGGCGATGACACCGTGCTCGCCTCTATCCAGCGCCTGCTCGAAGAGGCCCAGAACAGAAAACCCGCCATCGCCAAAATGGCCGACCGGCTGGCCTCAAAATTTGTCACCATCATTTTATTACTGGCTGGCGGGGTTGCGATTTACTGGTATCAGACCGACCCCGCGCACTGGGTCGCCATCACTGTTGCCACTCTGGTGGTCACCTGCCCCTGCGCATTGTCACTGGCCACGCCGGCCGCCTTCACCGCCGCCAGCGGTCAGCTCGCCAGACTGGGATTACTGCCCACCAGCGCGACAGCGCTGGAAACGCTGAGCAGAGCCAGCGATTTTGTATTTGATAAAACCGGCACCCTGACGCAGGGCAACATCCGTCTGGTGAAAGCTGTTTCACTGACTGACGACGACATCGAACACCACCTGCACATCGCCGCCGCGCTGGAAGCCGGCTCGGAACATCCGGTGGCCAGAAGCCTGATTCACGCTGCCGGCGAATCCGAACAAGCCCATGCCTCGATCAAAGTCAGCCAGCTCGACAACAAAGCCGGAGCCGGTGTACACGGCGTAATTGCAGGCACGCAATGGTATCTCGGCAACCTCAACTATATTCACCAGATTTGCGCGCAGAGCATTTCATCGACGCTGCTGGAAGAAAACCAGATCAGCGCAATGACCCTGGTGGCTCTGGCCACCGATAACAAAATAGTCGCCGTCTTCGCGTTCGACGATGAGCTCAGGGAAGAGGCGTCGGCATTAATCAGAAAACTCAAACAGCAAAACAAAACCATCACTCTGATGACCGGTGACAACGAAGCCAACGCACTGCGCATCGCCAGCCAGGTCGGCATCGACAATGTCTACGCCAACATGAAACCCGCCGACAAACTCGCCCGGGTGCAGAGCATGCAGCAGCGCGGCGCCATTGTCGCCATGACCGGCGACGGCATCAATGACGCGCCGGTGCTCGCCGGTGCCGATGTCTCTGTCGCTATGGGCAGTGGTACCCAGCTTGCCGCCGCCCACGCCGACTTAATCCTGCTTTCCAACCACGTCGAACACCTGTACGCGGGTTATCTTATTTCAAGGCGCACGCTGAAGATCATCCGGCAGAATCTAAGCTGGGCTTTAGGTTACAATCTACTGGCGATTCCCGCCGCCGCCACCGGCCATGTTGACCCCTGGATGGCCGCTATCGGCATGTCCGCCAGCTCCTTATTAGTCGTATTAAATGCCCTGCGTCTAACCCGTTCATAATAAAAGGCCAACAAAACCGATGGAAGCTCTTTACCTTTTAATTCCCCTTGCGCTGCTACTGGTCGCGATCATTGTCTGGATATTTTTATGGGCGGTGAAATCCGACCAGTTCGAGGATCTCGAAGGCCCCGCGCATCGCATCATTATGGAGGACGATGACAAAGTAAAAGAAAAAACTGATAACGAGCCTTCAGATCACAAACAGTGAATGCCTTTACTGCCAATGCTTCGCTGGTGCTGTATCCGGTAGAACCGAGCTGGGTGCCAGAGAACCTGGAAGCATTAATTAAATTTTTGCAGGAAACCGGGCTTGCCGGTGACGCTTTGCATCAGGATGAAAACAGTTTTTCAGTCGGTGAAAACTTTCTCGAGCACATCAGCTTCATGGGCTGCTCACCCAGCATCAAATTCAACAACGAAAATGATGATGACAAATTCACCTTTATCCGTTTAACCCTCACCCCGACCATCACCGCCTTAACCGGTTCGCACAGTTTCGCCCCGCATTGCCCGCACTGTAAAAAAGCGGAGAAAAACTGGCGTGAACATTTAAAAGATCATCGACTGCACTGCGGCCACTGTCGACAGACTTCAGAGGCCTGGCAATATAACTGGCGTAAATCAGCGGGATTCGGGCGTTGCTTTATCGAGATAACCGACATTTACCCGAAAGAGGCCATTCCGCAGCCTTCACTTCTGCAAGCGCTGGAGAACCGCTTTCACATTGCCTGGAAATATTTCTTTTATTACCCCTGACCCGAATGCCGACCGGTTTTCAACGTGACTTTGAGAGGCAGGTGATCGGAAGCGATGCGTGCCAGCGGCGTGTTATGCACACCCATACTATCCAGCATAGTGCGCGGTTTAACCCAGACTCGATCCAGTGCGAACAGCGGCCAGCGCGAAGGAAAAGTAGCGCAGTGAGGTGTCGACTCAAAATGCGCATGCAACCAGCGCAGAACGCGCCCCCACAGAAACCACTCATTGAGATCGCCCATCAGTAGCGAAACATCTGCAGAGGGCGTCTCGAATAGCTCCAGCAACTGCTGAACCTGTTCACGCCGTTCCCAGGGCCTGAGCCCCAGGTGGGTTGCCACCACCTGTAGTCGTTGCCCGTTCCAGTCGAGGGTTGCATCGATAGCCCCGCGCGGCTCCCAACCCGACAGGCTCAGGTCGATCCGGTTCAGCGCCAGCACCGGGAGCCGGGTCAGCAAGGCATTGCCATAGTCACGGCTCTGACGCAGCAAGGTGGGCCCGGCTATGGCTTCAAATCCGGCTTTGTCGGCCAGATAATCGAGCAAATCAACACCATCAACGCTATGGTGTTCGACCTCCTGCAAGGCCACCACACTGGCATCCATTTCCTGCAATACACGCACAATCCGATCCGGATCGAAATGACCGTCTACGCCAATACCGGCATGAATGTTGTATGTGGCAAGTGTTATAAACATAGGGTCTGATTAAGTTCAGGCGGATCCATATAAACCGGATGTTTCAAAAATCATGCACGCTCTCGCCGAGGCTTACTCTGGTGTTTCTTCTGGCGCCTCAGTAGCCAGCGACTTAATGCCCAGAGACCTATCACAATGGCGCCCGCCAGTACCAGTAAGACAAAAAACTGTGTTACATCGGGAGCCTGAATTGCGCTCATCACCTGATCAGAAAAAACAGTGAGCGCGAGCGTTCCGGGAAGCATACCCAATAGTGTTCCCAGTGCAAAATCACGTAAACGAATATGAGAAGCGCCCGCGACCAGATTAATCACGCTGAAAGGCGCAACCGGAATAATACGTAGTGTTATGACGGCAAACAGACCCTGCTGTGCCAGACGCCGACTGATCCGACCCACCCAGCGCTGCGACAGATTGCGGACCATATCATGGCCCAGATATTGCCCAATCATATAGGTGACAATGGCGCTCAGCTCGGCGCCCAATAATGCGTATGCAAATCCATAGAAGGCGCCAAAGGTCAGGCCGGTGGCCACAATCATTACCGTTACCGGGAAGACAACCAGCCCGCCCACGATGTAAATCATGGCAACAATAACCGGCGCCAGCCAGGTGCCACGCAGCTCACCGGCACTGCTGAAAATCTCACTGATATTCAGCCATTCCCCCACTGGCGTCCAACGCCAGGTCGCGGCCAGAAAAAGCACGATTACAAGCAGAGACAGCAGTGCAATTAATGTGCGTCTGGCTGGTGACTGCTCTTCATCATTCACCAGCTGCCGGGCAATCTTGTCACTATTAAATGGCTGTTCGGGATCAGCGATAAGCGCATCCGGCACAATGGCGTCCAGCTCTTTTGAAACGTTGAGCTGTAACGGCTTCAGAGTCCAGCCTGAGCCAAGCAACGATTCAATGGCAGCGATGAGTGATTTCTCCTGCGCCAGCGCCTGAGCCATTTCGGCGACAGCAACATTAAGATGCTCAGCCAGCAACCGGTTACGAAAATCACCGATGGCAGTGAGAACCGCCGCCTCACCACGAGCCTCCATAATAAGGTCACACTCGGTATCGATGCCCATGGAACGGTTATTCAAATTGGAGGAGCCGACGCGGGCCAGTTCATTGTCAATAATGATGACTTTGGAATGTACGTTAATGCAGCTCTTTCCCAGTCCGGGCCGGTCTGGATAGTAGGTGCGCAAACGCTGTTGCTGGTCGGCCTGTTGCAGCTGCTTGAGTGAACGTTCACGCAACACATCCATGCTGAGTTGCGACAACCAGCCGTCGGTGTGTTCGGGCAATACCAGGACGATCTCCGGCCCGTTATTTTCCTGCAACCGTTCGATCAGGACATTGATCACTTTCTGCGAGGTGAAATACTGGTTCTCGATATAAATCATTTTCTCTGCGGCGCGAATGGAATCCAGAATAATTCGCTCGACCTCACGGACCTCAGGCTGGTCATTGTAGGCTGGATAGGTACGCGAAATTCCAACCATGACGTTTTCCACGTCAGCGACCAGATCTTCCGGCCAGGGATCAATGTCTGAGCCATTCTCCGGGGGATCCAGCCGTTCCTCCGTCGCTTTGTGCCAGCGCTGGCGGGCCAGATCTCCGAGCGCCACGGCAACCTCGCCGCTGACGGCCATCTGCACGTCGTGATAGGGCTGCGGAACAACGTTGTCGATATCGCACCGGCGCAGGTCATCGGGTTGGTGTTCGGGAGTATCCCAGCGCCCCAGCGTCACATCCAGTCCGCCCGCAAAAGCGACCCGGTCATCGACCACGACAATTTTCTGGTGATGACACGCCCCCACAGGGTGATGATCATCCATGTAAAAGTGCAACCGGGGGTGACTGGTCCAGTCCAGCTTGTATTGCGGCAACCATTCCCTGTCAGCCGCATAAATCACGTCAAAATCCCAGTCCAGCACATGGATGTGCAGCTGTTTATTGCGCTCGACCAGACTGATCAGAAACTTGCCGAATTCGACCGGCAAGCCATCGCTAACCGGCTCACGCTCCAGCTTGAACTGGCTGTTAATGTCCCAGCCGACAATCAGTATCGAAGAGTGGGCCTTTTTAAGCGCTTCTCTTAAAGCATGAAAATAATCAGCACCGTCAATTAAAAAGCTGGCGCGCTCAGCACATTCCACTCGCCAGCAGTTATCGTCAGGTTTTAAAATCCCGGTGATTGCCATTAACGCTACAACTCTGGGAACGGCACGCTGATTAATCCAGGCGAAATCATAAATGAGATTCTGCTCATGCCAAACCTCGCGCCATCATCGACATGGTGAAAAATATCCAGCCGGTAAAAATCAGATCAATGCCCACCAGCATACCGATAAACCATGTCGCCGATGTCGGCCACTGGATCATGATCAGCGTAGCCAGAATAAATGCCAGAATGCCGCTAATGACCAGCCAGCCCCAGTGATCCGAAGGATGCAACCTGATGGCCAAAATGATTCGAAAGATAGCACTGACAAAAAAGAATGCCGCAACCAGCAGGGTCAGTGACAACATGCCGGTGAGTGGATAGACCAGAAGCATGGTGCCGATCACAAGTGATAGAACTGCGCCCAGAAAAGACAACAGGAACCCTTTCCATTTTCTGACACCAAAGGCATGGACAACACCGAACACGCCGCTAATAACAAAAACCCAGCCGACCAATACCTCTACCGCCATGGTCGCCGCGAACGGGAAAATTATCGCCGCAGTCCCCAGAGCGATCATAATAAGACCTAATACCAGAAACCAGCGACGATATCTTCTGATGTCATCGCTAATAAAAAACGAGGCGCTTTCAAAAGTAATATTTTCTAATTCACTCATCGTTCAATTTCCCGTTACTCCACATTGATTCTAAAAACTTTCGTAAGCGATATGATTGAGATACTCAATTATTTAATGCCTTTCGCGCAGAAAATACGTGCGGCTTCACAAACTAGTCTCTAACCGCCATTATCCATAAATAAATTGTAAGGTCTTTGCGATTTATCAATTCAGGCGAGCGGACAGCGTACAGTTTTAAAACCATGACTAAGGCATTAGCAATAAAATTTTACAGGCCTTGCATCACAACGGGTTTCGCGGGTATTAAAGAGGGCAATACATACCGGACGGAAGTAATGACTGGTGGTTAACTTTTTAACTGCCAGCCATAAAATTACAAATAGACATTTAAAGCGGTATTAATTCATACCTGAGCCCATGGCTTAAACGTGGATGCATGGTGCAAGATATTGGTTTCACAGGGGTTTCAAAAAATCTTAGCTTCACCCTTAGGTTAAGCGGGCATTTTTTGATCCGCCGTGGACCAAATCGTCAGGAGCGATTTGGCGCGTCAGCCCCGCAGGGGTGAAATACATGAATGTGGTGAACAATTCAGAGTTGTGCCAGGCGCCACGGTTAAGTCACGGATACAGGTCAAACACAGTCTTCGTATATCAATCACAGACATAAATATCAGAATTTTCCATCGCCTCATCGAACGGCATCATGGGCACCGATTTCATCATGCCTTTCATGGGCTCGATGCATTTCATCATGGCTTGCATGGTTGGATCACTCGCCATTTTCTTCCCATAGGAGATTGCTTTATCCTGCGCCTGCGAACGTTTTCCAGCGCTACACAATGCATCAACTTCTGCTTCGATTTGTTTTGCCTTGATCTTTAGCGCATTCATATTGTTTTCATCAATGTTCTGCATACAGGTTTCCATACCCTGCAGGTTTTTCATCATGTTCATAATATCCACCTGACTCATGTTCGTCATATCCATCTGGTTCATGTTCGGCATCTCCTGTGCATAAGTGACCGTCGGCAATAACAGTGAGAGGGCGATTATGCTGATTTTCATAAAATAACTCCTGATCCATTGAATAAAGTGGTGACTGAAACGGTGGCCATTATAGGCCTAATAAAACATTTGGAAAAGAACACGGGTAAGAATATAGTATTCGAATTAATCGTGCACCTGCCTGTCCGGGTCGAAGCCGTTATTCACCAGAAAGGAGATTGCAAATGAAGCTTAAGAGCCCTCTGTCCCTGCTGGGCATAACCCTGTTTATCCAGTCACTTTTCTTCTCTGTGGCTGACGCGGATTTTACTCAGCCCTTTACCATCAAAAGCGAAGATATGAAGCTGCGGGTCGAACAGGTGGCCGCTGACTTTTCTGTGCCCTGGGGCATGGCTTTTATCTCCAAAGAAAAATTACTGATTACAGAACGCAATGGTTCGGTCTACCTGTTTAATCTGACCGACGCCAAAAAAATAAAACTCAGCAACACGCCCTCGGTTCTGGCAATTGGACAGGGCGGCATGCTCGATGTCGCCCTGTCCCCGGACTACCCAAAAACAGGCTGGATCTATTTCACTTATGTAAAAGCGGTCGAAGGTAAAGGCGCAACCACACTGGGGCGGGGCCGACTTGATGACAAGCAATCCGGCTTCAGTGAGTGGCAGGAATTACTGGTCACTAAATCAACCAGCGGGGCGAGTCAGCATTTTGGTAGCCGCATTGCTTTTGATGAGAAGGGCCATCTGTTTTTCGGCATCGGCGATCGCGGTGAGCGTGACTATGCGCAGGATTTAAGCAACCATGCAGGTACCATACTCCGTTTGAATCTCGACGGCAGCGTTCCCGATGACAATCCTTTCGTCAACAACAGGAATGCGTTAGCGGAGATATGGAGTTATGGTCACCGCAATCCTCAGGGCTTATATTTTGACCGGGAACATAACCGGCTCTGGGAAATAGAACACGGCCCCAGAGGCGGCGATGAAATCAATCTGATTCTCGCGGGTAAAAATTATGGCTGGCCGGTGATCTCCTATGGCAAGGAATACTGGGCACCCATCGCGGTGGGTGAAGGCACGCATCGCGAAGGCATGCAACAGCCGGTCAAAGTCTACGACCCCTCCATCGCACCGGGAAGCCTGATTGTCTACACCGGTGATGCCTTTCCTCAGTGGCAGGGCAACTTAATCGCTGGCGCGCTTAAACTGCAACACATTAACCGCGTGATTCTGGATAAGGACGGCAACGCCGTAAAAGAAGAACGCTTGCTAAAATCGCTGAATGAGCGCATTCGCGCACTGACGCAAAGCCCTGAAGGCTGGCTCTATTTTTCTACCGATAGCGGAAAAATTTTTCGTATAAGGGATTAGAAATATTTATGATGTAGAACATTTGATCCACAGATGAACGCAGATAAACACCAGGGACGCGAAAAAGGCAAAAGAATAATAAATTAAAAGTTTTTTGGCGTCTTTGGCGTTTTTCGCGGATTATCGTTTTTGGCTTTTCAGCTGTGTTTATCTGTGGACGAATTAAATGGGATTTATCCTACCCCCCCTCCTCCCAACACGATAAAATCCCTGTCTTAATGAATTCAGTCACAGGATAAACAATGAAAGTTCTTATCGTTGGTGGTGGTGGTCGCGAACACGCCCTCGCCTGGAAAGCCGCTCAGTCGCCCAGAGTTGACCATGTATATGTTGCCCCCGGCAATGCCGGCACCGCGCTGGAAGAGAACATCGAGAACATCAGCATCGGCGCTGAAGACATCTCCGCGCTGCTCGATTTTGCCCGAAACAACGACATCGGTTTGACCATCGTCGGTCCGGAAGCGGCGCTGGTGGCCGGCATTGTCGATGCTTTCGCCGCTGCCGGGCTGAAAGCCTTCGGCCCGAGCAAGGGCGCAGCGCAGCTGGAAGGCTCGAAAGCCTTCACCAAGGATTTTCTGGCGCGCCACCATATCCCCACCGCCGACTACGGCAACTTCGTCGATGAAGCTGAAGCCATCGCCTACATTAAGCAGCGTGGTGCGCCACTGGTGGTCAAGGCCGATGGTCTGGCCGCAGGCAAAGGCGTGATACTGGCGCATTCCGAAGGTGAAGCCATCAGCGCGGTCAGGGACATGCTCTCCGGCAACCG
This sequence comes from Gammaproteobacteria bacterium, assembly GCA_024636785.1. Classification (GTDB taxonomy): domain Bacteria; phylum Pseudomonadota; class Gammaproteobacteria; order SZUA-229; family SZUA-229; genus LH-M37. Next base: position 9,797 of record JAGXGK010000015.1, on the reverse strand, counting down.
CTTCGGTGATGCCGGCGCGCGCGTGGTAATCGAAGAATTCCTGTTCGGCGAAGAAGCCAGCTTCATCTGCATGGTCGATGGCAATCACATTTTACCGATGGCGACCTCGCAGGATCACAAGGCCCGCGACAACGGCGACCTCGGCCCCAACACCGGCGGCATGGGCGCCTATTCACCGGCACCGGTGGTCACCCCGGAAATCCACGACCGCATCATGAAGGAGGTGATTCGCCCCACCGTTGACGGCATGGCCGCCGAAGGCAATGACTACACCGGCTTTCTCTACGCCGGGGTGATGATCGACAAGGACGGCACGCCCAAAGTGCTGGAATACAACGTGCGCTTCGGCGACCCCGAAACCCAACCGATCATGATGCGCCTGAAATCCGATCTGGTGGAGCATTGCCTGCGCGCGCTGGACGGCAAACTCGACAGCGCAAAAGCCGACTGGGATGAACGCACTTCCATTGGTGTGGTGCTGGCCGCAGGCAGTTATCCCGACGACTACCGCAAGGGCGATGTCATCAGCGGACTGGACAGCGCCGACAACGTCACCAGCAAAATCTTCCACGCCGGCACCGCCGACAAAGACGGTGACGTAGTTACCGCTGGCGGTCGTGTTTTATGCGTCTGCGCACTGGGTGATTCTGTGACCGATGCCCAGGCCAGAGCTTATGAAGTAGTCAATAAAATTTCATGGCAGGACATGTACTACAGAACCGACATCGGCCATCGCGCAATCGCCAGGGAAAAAAATTAAAAGCTTTTCACCGCAGAGGCGCAGAGAAAAACTGGTAAATATTAAACTCTGGCACTTACCACTAAAAAGATCGTTTACGGTAAAAAGTTAAAAAATCTTAGTGCCTACCATTAATAGTTTTTTGTTTTTCTCCACGCCTCTGTGGTAAACGCTTTCGATCTAATCGTTAAAAATTATTATACACACCAAAAAAATTGATCTCTTTTTTGAAATACTGGAAAAAAATTCATGAAAAATTCATACATCATTAAATACTAATGTTCTAAATTAGCTATCCTTGTAAGTCATAAGCACTTGTTATAGCCGTTCTTTTTCACTTTTATCCACAATTTTTTTCAAATAAATTTTGTTGCAATATACAACATACCGTACTTGACTCAACACCAATACACATCTTATAGTAACGCACATAATTAAAATGCACATTTATAAATAAAACGTTAAAATTAAATGCGCATTATGCAAGTAAGATACTTTTTATATAAAACCGGCAAATGGAACCGTAATCAGTTAAACAGACACAGCATCGATTTGGGAATAGTAAAATATATATTATTTCGCAGTTACGGAAACAAAAAATAAAAAGCCATGGAGGCCAGTGTTAAATTATAAGGCGACTTTCTTTACAGAAGTCGCCTTTTTTATTTTCCGGTGAATGGCATTTAAAACCATCCGGCTGACCCACACCAGGAGATTGCCGGCAAATACTCCGCACCATTTTTTTGGCGCAAGGCCGACAATCTCAAACACTCCTGAAAAAAACAGCAGCGAAGCTAGAATTTGTCAGTCACGGCACCTTCTGAGGCGGAGCCTACCAGCCTGGCGTATTTGGCCAGAATGCCACGATTTTCCTTAATCGGGGGCGCCACCCAGGCGGCGAGGCGTGTTTCGATTTCCTGCTGAGGAATGCCCAGTGTGATTGCTTTGTTTTCCGCATCGATGGTGATTGGATCACCATCTTTGACGATGGCGATCGGACCACCCACCGCCGCTTCCGGAGTGACGTGACCGACCACAAAGCCGTGGCTGCCACCGGAGAAACGGCCATCGGTAATCAGCGCCACATCCTTGCCCATGCCTTTACCCATAATCGCGCCGGTCGGGCTCAGCATCTCGCGCATACCGGGGCCACCGACCGGGCCTTCGTGGCGAATGACGATGACATCCTTTTTAACCACAGTGCCGTCGAGAATCGCGGCCAGCGCCGCCTCTTCCGATTCAAACACACGCGCATTGCCGCTGAACAGCAAACCTTCCTTGCCGGAAATTTTCGCCACCGCACCAGTGGGTGCCAGATTGCCGTAGAGCACCACCAGATGGCTGTCTTTCTTGATCGGGTTTTCCAGCTTGTGAATAATGTCCTGACCTTCGGGATAGGGGTTCACCCCGGCCAGGTTCTCCGCCATGGTTTTGCCGGTGACCGTCATGCAGTCACCGTGCAGCAGGCCGACATCCAGCAGCACTTTCATTAGCGGCTGAATACCGCCGATTTCGATCAGTTCGGACATCAGATATTTGCCGCTGGGCTTAACATCCGCCAGCACCGGCACTTTGGCACCGATACGGGTGAAATCATCCAGCTCCAGCTTGACGTTGGCTGAATGCGCCATCCCCAGCAAATGCAGCACTGCATTGGTCGAACCGCCAATGGCAATCACCACGGTGATGGCGTTTTCGAAAGACTTGCGCGTCATGATATCGCTGGGCTTGATGTCTTTTTCAATCAGATTCATCACCGCTTCACCGGCACGGCGGCAATCGGCTTCCTTGTCGTAGGAGACCGCTTCCTGCGCCGAGCTGTTGGGCAGGCTCATGCCCAATGCTTCAATCGCCGATGCCATGGTGTTGGCGGTGTACATGCCACCGCACGAACCCGGTCCGGGAATCGCGGTATCTTCGATTTCTTTTAATTCTGCATCGGAAACCTTACCGGCCGCATAACCACCGACGGCCTCAAACACCGAAACGATATCGCGGTGTTTTGCGCCCGGCTTGATGGTGCCGCCGTAGACAAAAATGGAGGGGCGATCCAGGCGTGACAGACCGATCATGCAGCCCGGCATATTTTTGTCACAACCACCGATGGCGATGACACCGTCAAAGCCCTGTGCACCGACTACGGTTTCGATCGAATCGGCGATCACTTCACGCGAGACCAGCGAATAACGCATGCCCGGCGTGCCCATGGAAATGCCGTCGGAAACGGTGATGGTATTAAAAACAACGCTCTTGCCACCGCTACCATTCACACCCTGAGCAGCATCGTCGGCCAGCTTGTTGATGTGCATGTTGCAGGGCGTGACCATGCTCCAGGTCGAGGCGATACCCACCTGCGGTTTCTTGAAATCGTCATCACTGAAGCCGACAGCATGCAGCATCGCTCGACTGGGTGCCTGCGCAACCCCGTCGACAATAATGGAGGAAAATTTGCGTTTGTTGTCATTGGCCATCGGAATAATCTCTTGTTTATATATTCAGGAAGTGGATTCAAGTAATATCGGTTTTCGTGTATCACCACGCGAAAGCACGTATATTACAATTTAATCAGTGTTTTGAGGACAGGACAGCTTGAAAAAAATGCCAAATAACAGAATAAACTCCGATCACGTTGACTGGTTCAGAGCCTCAGCGCCTTATATCCACACCCATCGCGGCCGTACTTTTGTCATCCTGTTCGGTGGCGAGGCGGTCGATCACCCCAGTTTTGCCCATCTGATTCACGACATCGCCCTGCTCGGCAGTTTGGGCGTACGGCTGGTGCTGGTACACGGCGCGCGCCCGCAAATCGAAAAGCAGTTAAAAACTCTGGGGCTGGCTTCGGACTTTTCCGATGAACTGCGCGTCACTCCCGCAGAAAACATGCCAGGCGTGGAACAGGCAGTGGGACAGGTGCGCATGGCCATCGAAGCCCAGCTTTCCATGGGCCTGCCAAATACCCCGATGGCGGGCGCGGCGGTGCGCGTGGTTTCGGGTAATTTTATTACCGCGCAACCTTATGGCATTCATAACGGCGTCGATTTCGGCCAGACCGGCAATGTCAGAAATGTCGATGCCAAAGCCATTAACAACCAGCTCGAACAGAAAAATGTGGTGCTGATCTCGCCCATCGGCTACTCGCCCACCGGCGAGACTTTCAACCTGCGCGCTGAAGATATCGCCACCCAGACCGCCATCGCCTTGCAGGCCGACAAGCTGATTTTCATCATGGAGAACAACGGTGCCACCGATGAAAACGGTCATCTGCTGGCGCAGCTTAATCCAACGCAGGCCGAGCAATGGCAGCAGGAACACGGCGGTGATAACCACAATGACAGCCGGACCCAAACCCACCTCAACAGTGCCGCCCGCGCCTGCCGCAAGGGCGTGAAGCGCGCGCACATGGTCAGTCGGGACATTAATGGTGCACTGCTGCTCGAACTCTACAGCCGCGATGGCGTGGGCACGCTGGTCACAGCCGGCAATTATGAAGGACTACGCACCGCCACCATCGATGACATCGGCGGCATCATGGAACTCATCACACCACTGGAACAACAGGGCGTGCTGGTGCGACGTTCGCGCGAACAACTGGAACTGGACATCAAGGACTTCACCGTCATCGAACGTGACAGCATGATTATTGCCTGCGCCGCACTGTTTTTATTCCCGGAAGAAAAGGCTGCCGAACTCGCCTGCCTGGCGGTACACGCTAACTACCAGCGCCATGGCCGGGGCAACGACCTGATGGAGCACATCGAATGGCAGGCACGCAAACAGCACGTCGAGAAACTGTTCACGCTCACCACGCAAACCACGCACTGGTTTCTGGAAAGAGGTTTCAGGGAAATCTCACCTGACGACCTGCCGGTTGAAAAAAGGACCCTTTACAATTATCAGCGCAAGTCAAAAGCACTGTGTTTAAGCCTGGACTAAATGATGACCCCCTTATTATTCAGCGTACCGCAAAGCAGTATTGAAGATAACGTCAGAATTGCGCTGCAGGAAGATATCGGCGACGGCGACATTACCGCCCAACTGATCCCAGCCAATGACATTGCCATTGCCACCGTCATCAGTCGCGAAGCCTGCACCCTTTGCGGCATGGACTGGTTCGATGAAGTGTTCCGGCAGATCGACAGCGAAGTTTTGACCGAATGGCAGGTGGAGGACGGCGACAGCGTCGAAGCCGGGCAAACCATCATCAGCCTGAGCGGCCCGACTCGCTCCATCCTCACCGGCGAAAGAAGCGCGCTTAATTTTTTACAGATGCTCTCCGCCACCGCCACGTGCGCAGCTAAATACGCAAAAGCGGTAGCAGGCACCAACGCCACCGTACTCGACACCCGCAAAACCATTCCGGGCTTACGTCTGGCACAAAAATACGCAGTCACCTGCGGCGGTTGCCAGAACCACCGCATCGGCCTGTACGACGCTGTTCTCATCAAGGAAAATCATATTGCCGCCCACGGCTCCATCGCCGGCGTCATCGATGAGGCTTTCTTTCTTTACCCCGATACCCTGATTGAAATCGAAGTGGAAAATCTCGAACAGCTGCAACAGGCCATGGACACGCCGATCACACGCGTACTGCTGGATAACTTCAACCCCGATGAACTGCGCGCCGCCGTAAAACTCAACAACGGCCAGCTCCAACTGGAAGCCTCCGGCAATGTAACCTTGGCAACCATTCGCGACATCGCAGAAACCGGCGTTAATTTTATCTCCACCGGCGCTCTCACCAAAGACGTTAAGGCTATCGATTTATCACTGTGTCTTGCGTAAAAAATACTTAAGTAACAGTGTTTACCGCTGAGACGCTGAGGCGCAGAGAAGACCTTATTGGTTTTGCAAAAAACAATAAGGTCTTCTCTGCGCCTCAGCGGTAAAAAAGTTTTTTTCTATAACTTTAAAATACAAATAAACAACAAGTTGACATCCAACTAATGATTAAACTAATGCCATTAATCCGCATCAGCTACCGTTCAGCATTACTGATACTGTTGATTATTTCAGGTTCGTTCCTGACACTTATTGTGCAGCGTGGAACCATGCCGCGCCGGGGACTGGCCAGCCACATTACCTGCTGGTGGCATCAGTGTGTACTTCAGATTCTCGGCATAAAAGTTAATGTTTGCGGCACCGCCGCCGACAGTGCCACGCTGTTTGTCGCCAACCATCTTTCCTGGCTCGACATCCACCTCATCGGCAGCCACATACCGGTGCGTTTTTTATCCAAGGCCGAAGTCAAAGACTGGCCACTCTTCGGCTGGCTGGCGAGCAGAGCGGGCACACTCTACATACCGCGTGGCTCCAAATCCGCTTCGGCCAACGCCAACAGGATAATGCAACAGACTCTGCGCGATGATCAGCACGTGGTGCTGTTCCCGGAAGGCACCACTTCGGACGGCAACATCAAATGCTTTCACGGTCGCCTGATGCAAAGCGCGATAGATGCACAATGCCTGATTCAACCCGTGGCGATTCGGTATCCCGACAGCAAGGGCAACCCGGTAGATGCAGCGGTGCTATACACCGGCAACACCCGCTTTATGGAATCTGTCAAAAATGTCATGGCCGCGAAAAATCTCACAGCCGAACTGCACTTTCTCGAACCCATCAACCCCCAAAACATGAATCTCATGGAACTGGCAAGTTATACAGAAGAACGAATAAAAAAACTTGTCCGTGAAGGACGCGAAGAACCTTTAAATCTAAACTAGTTCAAAAAGAACAATGTCCACAGATGAACACAGATGAAAAGATCTAAAAAATCAGTCCGCGAAAAACGCCAAAAACGCGAAAAAAACAAAAACAAATAATACAAATGATTTTTTCGCGTTTTTCGCGGACTTAAGATTTTGTTTTTATCTGCGTTTATCTGTGTTCATCTGCGGACTAATGCCTTTCATGGTTTGCCCTTTTTCGCGTTCTTCGCGGACTAAAGCATTTAACTGCCAACTGAAAGCTGCCAACTATTTTTTCAACACTGGACGACCGGACATTCAGCATGATCGCTGTTAACCAAAGGTGCCGATAGTTCCCGCCAGGAATCCAGCAGATTTTCATCATCCGGCGCTGTTTTCAAACCGCATTGCAATGCTTGCTCTGCCTGATCAGCGCAACCATAACCTTGCAGCGCATACGCCAGATTATTCCAGCCAATCGATGACTCAGGTTCAAGACGGGTTGCCGTGCTGAATGCCTGAACAGCTTCTGACCAATTTTGCCTGTGCAAAAGCATATTCCCCAGCGTCAACCATGTATCGACAACATCCGGCCATTGTCGGCTCGCTGAACGGTAGGCTTTGAGGGCGAGTTCCGGACGCCCTGTTTCCTCGAAAGCGTACGCGGTTTTCAGGTAAGGCAGTGGCTTTGCGGTTTTGGGTATTTCACCCACCGGCACCATGGCCAGCGCCCAGAATTGCGCGCGTTGCCAGGTGCGTTCAAAAACCTTGAACGGCGTCGTCCAGCGCCGGGTGGTGCCGGAACGAAGTGTAATTTCCTGGCGGTCGATATCGTAACCAACCACCACGGCATAATGCCACTGCGGATACCATTCAAAACTGAGATTCTGCAAAACCAGCACCGGATTGCCTGCTGCAATCTCAGTAAAGATATCGAGTATCTTAGGCGCTAAAACATAAGGCAGCATTTCGTGACGTCGAGCGGCTGCGATCACCTCAATTTGCAGGCTGCCTTTACGACCGGGGATATAAATTTGACGGGACAATTCATCGGGCGATGTTTCGACACCATGAAAATCAAGCAGCGTAGCCAGTGCGGCAGGACCGCACTGATACTCTGTCTGAGGATAAAACGGCGTATTGACCAGCTCAACCGCCACAGGCAGAAAGTCCGGAGGGCTAGTCCGGATCAGTCTGCTTTGCGGTGTTGATGCACAACTGCTGAGAACCAGCAGAGTGATGAGCAGAATTAATGCTCTCATTAACTATAGGGCACCTCTATTAATTGCTTCTGCCCTGTAATTAATTAACAGGATGTACGAATGGGAAGATGTCCGTTGCGCCGATCACATCGGTAATCACAAAGACCAGAAAGATGAGAACAATAGTGCCGAGCACACCTTCACCGGCGGGTAATTCCGCCATCTGCTGATTGAGCTGGGCGACTTCTTCATGCGTCATTTGATTGATGCGACTTTCTACATCGGCAGCGCTGACGCCCATGCTGGAAAGTTGCTGCTGTACATCTTCACGCTGAACAGCTTGCAGCAGAGTAGCCTTATTTTCTACCTGTTCGGTTTTAAGAATAACTTGGTCATTGGAGACAATGGCCGCCTGGACATTACCCAGAGATACGCTGATAAGCGCAAGAGATAAAAACAGAGTCAGTGTACGTTTGAATAAAATCATTATGAAATAACCTTCTGTAATTGAGGCATACACCATGCATACCTCTTTTTTTATAGTAGCATGAACCGCGATTGCACCATCGGGAGAATATAGCGTACCGTTGGACGCAAAACCAGTAAAGCTAAATTCTATTCACCAGGCTAACGAGATACAACAGAACTACAGCACCCACCGTAGCTGTGATTAACGAACCGATTAAACCGCCCGCTGATATCCCCAGCAGGCTGAAGAGAAAACCGCCCAGTATGGCACCCACAATTCCTACAATAATGTTACCGATAATGCCGAATCCACGGCCTTTCATTATGTTGCCCGCCAGCCATCCCGCTAATGCACCAATAGCCAAAATTATAATCAATCTTTCTATATCCATGATATATCCAATTTTCTATTTAATAAGGAACAGACCAACGACAAAGCTGACAGCACCACTAATATAGAGGGCCATTATTTTATCTGACTCTGCACCTGTCAGCGCTTCAGTTACCTGCGAACCTACAGACTCCGATAATTGATAACCCCATAATGCCAGGCCAATACCAACAACCAGCAGAGCTAGACCAACAACCCTTGATGTAACATTTGAACTATTTGCCATATCAATCTCCTGAAGAATAGTTATTGTGTACCGAAAAGTACAACCGCCTAAAAAAAACAGAAGCGAACTCGGTTTCAACACTGAAAAAAACAAAGACAGCACTAGCTCGCCATTGTTAAAAATTTCTCGAATAACATATACCTCTTTTCTTTTTTAATCAACAAATCTAAAAAGTGGCAACTCCTTGAACCTACTCTATACCAATGACTATCAGTGTAACTTCTTTATGCTTTTGACCACAAAAAAAGGCGGAATGGTTCAGTTAAATTTTCTTCAAATTCCCGATAAAAAAAATAAATATTATTTACCGATAAAACATCGCATCCACTTAAGGTCACTCAACTCATTGATAACGCTATCATTAACCTCAAATAAAAACTCAATAACCCTGTTTTATACTCGGTTGTTATTAAAAAGTATTTCACCTATTTCCGTTTTATAGGCGCATGATACAGCTCTTCCCTCCCACCTGAGGCCCGGTACTAGGTGGTAACAATCTCTCTATAAATACCCTACATACATTTCGACACAATGAGCGTGAGACACATTAGCTCGAGTTATACACATGTATAAAAAAGAAAAACCTTCAGCAAGTAAATAAACCCTTACCAGTAAATAATCGTAGTTAATAATTAACTACGACCACTAATATTTTACGGAGAAATTAATGAATATTATCAACAAATATTGCGGTCGACCTTTGTGGTTTGCGGCAATATTGCTTACCGCTTTTGTAACTGGTTGCAGTAGTAATGACACAAGCACTACCGCTACAACCAATCCAGCGGCGCTCACAGTCATCTCAACCAACCCTGCTGATGCTGCAACTGCTGTGGAAACAAACCGGAAAGTTACGGCTACATTCAGTGAGTCAATGAATGCAGCTACGCTTGATGACGTCAGCTTTACAGTAAAAGGTGCAGACGAAGCCGCAATTATTGGCACTGTGACCCTGGATACTGCCAGCAATACGGCGATCTTTTCGCATAGCGGCTTAAGCGTGAGCAAAGTTTACACCGCCACCATTACCACCGCAGTAGAAAGCTCTACCGGTAAAACCATGGCCAGCAACCATGTCTGGACCTTT
>JAGXGK010000014.1 GCA_024636785.1 Gammaproteobacteria bacterium | reverse complement strand
CCACTGGTTGAAGGTACCAAAGGGTTGTTGAACGCTGAACGCATCGCCGACATGAAAGACGGCGTGGTAATTCTGAATTTCGCCCGCGACGGCATTGTCGATGATGATGCGGTGTTAGCGGCCATAGACAGCGGCAAGCTTGGGGCCTATGTGTCTGATTTTCCTTCTGAGAAACTCAAGAATAATGACCGGGTTATTACCCTGCCGCATCTGGGTGCCTCAACAGCTGAGGCCGAAGAAAATTGCGCCATTATGATTGCTGATCAGATCAGGAATTTTATGGAAAATGGCAATATAAAAAATTCAGTGAACTTTCCGGATATAAAATTAGCCAGAGTCGGCGACGTACGCCTGGCCATTGCCAACAAAAATATGCCGGACATGGTCGGGCAGATTTCACATGTTCTGGGTCAGGCGGGCGCGAATATTTTGCACATGACTAACGAATCCAAAAATGGTCTGGCCTACACGCTGATCGACCTTGAGTCCAGCATCAGTGATGATGTGCTCGACAAAATTGTTGAAATTGACGGTGTTCTTAAAGCACGGCAAATTTAATCACTCCTATGACGGAAAAAGACCCCCTTTCTGAAGTTCGTGAACGTATTGATAAAATCGATATCGATCTACAGCAACTGATATCCGAGCGTGCCGAGTGCGCCGCAAAAGTCGCGGAGATAAAAAATAAGCAGGGTGAGAGCGGGCATTTTTATCGACCCGAGCGTGAGGCTCAGGTCTTGCACGCGGTCAAGGATAGGAATATAGGTCCGCTCGACGACAATGCCATTGCCGGGATTTTTCGCGAGATTATGGCGGCCTGTCTGGCACTGGAAAAACCCCTGAAAATCGCCTTTCTCGGCCCGGAAGGAACCTATACTCATTCCGCCGCGCTGAAACATTTCGGCCATCTTTTTGAAAAGGAATCGGTCGGCAGCATCGAAGAGGTATTTCGTCTGGTCGAAGCTGATGGGGCTGATTTTGGTGTGGTGCCGGTTGAAAATTCAACGGAAGGGATGATTAACCACACTCTGGATTTGCTGATGCAGTCATCGCTCTCCATCAGCGGTGAGGTGGAGTTACGAATTCGTCACAATCTGATTTCCAGTGAAAGCGAACTGGCGAATATCAAACGCGTGTATTCGCATCAACAGTCACTCGCGCAATGCCGTTTATGGCTGGATAAATATCTGCCCACTGCTCAGCGCATTGCCACCAACAGCAATGCCGAAGCTGTGCAGCTGGCGCACGAGCATAAACACGCTGCGGCGATTGCCGGCATTCAGGCTTCAGAGTTATATGATGTGCCGGTATTGAAGTCTGATATCGAAGACGAGCCCGACAACACAACCCGTTTTGTCGTTATCGGCAAACATCAGTCGCCACCGAGCGGGAATGATCGCACCAGCCTGCTGGTGTTTGCGCATAATCGTCCGGGTTCATTATTTGGTTTGTTAGGGCCGCTGGCGAAACGAAACATCAGCATGAGCAACATTGAATCCCGACCTTCCCGTAAAGGTGTCTGGGAATATGTGTTCTTTATGGATATTGATGGCCACCGGGATGACGAGAACGTGCGGGCGGCTATCGAAGAGATGGAACAGGCGAGTGCCATGGTGACAATTCTGGGCGCTTACCCAAAAGCCGTCATTTAAACCGTTATCTATACGCCGCCTTCTAAATCCAATCAATCTAAGACAGTGACCAGCAATCGCTATTTGTAAGTACTATGAAAAAGTCATTTCAATCGCTAGCCACCAAAGGCGTGCAAAAACTCACGCCCTATCTGCCGGGAAAACCGGTTGATGAACTGGAGCGTGAGCTGGGTATCAGCAACTCGATTAAACTCGCTTCTAATGAAAATCCGCTGGGGCCGGGCGCTAAAGCCGTCGCTGCGATAAGGACTCATTGTGAGTCGGTCAATTTCTATCCTGATGGCAGTGCTTACAAACTGCGCGCGCGCCTTGCCGAAAAGTTTAAGCTTGATCAGGCCTGCATAACAATGGGCAACGGCTCCAATGATGTGCTTGAGCTGGTCGCGCACGCTTTTCTTGATGCACAAACATCGGCGGTTTATTCAGAATATGCCTTTGCTGTTTATCCAATTTCTGTGCAGGCGGTGGGCGCCACCGCGAATGTCGCCGACGCTTTCCCACCCGATCACGCTACCATGCCACTGGGGCATAATCCGGAAACATTGCTGGCCAGTGTGGATGAAAAAACCCGCGTGCTGTTCATCGCCAATCCTAATAATCCCACCGGCACCTGCCTCTCCACTGAAATGCTCCGGCAGATTCTGGATGGCGTTCCTGAAGATGTAGTGGTTGTCCTGGATATGGCCTACAACGAGTACATGGATGAGGCCTTCCACTTTGATTTCGGTGAATGGCTGGCCTGCTATCCGAATCTGGTGATCACCGGCACCTTCTCCAAGATTTACGCCCTGGCCGGTCTTCGCATAGGGTATGCACTCTCCAGTGCTGAAATCGCTGATCTCCTCAATCGGGTTAGGCAGCCTTTTAATACCAACTTGCTGGCGCAGGAGGCTGCCCTGGCCTCGCTGGATGATGAGGATCACATTCAAAAGAGCGTGCTGCTGAATAACGCCGGCAAAGCGTATTTGCAGCAGGCGTTTGCTGAAATGGGGCTGGATTATCTGCCGACCATGGCAAATTTCATTACCGTTAATTTTCGTCGGGATGCCCAGCCGATCTATCAGGCGCTATTGCGCAAGGGCGTTATTGTCCGGCCGGTGGCCAGCTATAATATGCCGGAGTTTCTGCGAATTACTATAGGCACCGAAGCGCAAAACCGACGCCTTATTCAGGCCCTGAGTGAGGTTCTGTCGTGACGGCGAAAGTGCAGACAGCCTGCATTATCGGCACCGGCCTGATTGGTGGCTCACTCGCACTGGCGCTGAAGCAGGCGGGTTTTTGCCAGCGCGTGATTGGCGCAGGTCGTACCGAAGCCACGCTGCAGAAAGCCGTAGAGCTAGGCGTTATCGACCACTATGAAATGGATTATTCTGTTGCCGTTAAAAACGCGGACATTGTGGTGGTGGCAGTGCCCCTGAGTGCAATGAAAAATGTGTTTGAGCAGATTGCGCCTGCACTGTCAGCAACCGCTGTGGTGACTGATGCCGGCAGCGCCAAGCAGAGCGTGATCAAAGATGCCGAGCTGGCGTTGGCGAAAAACTTCAAGCGCTTCGTGGCCGGGCATCCCATTTCCGGTACGGAGAAAAGCGGGGTCACCGCGGCCTTTGTCGATCTTTATAAAAACCGTAAAGTCATTCTTACGCCTACAGAGCAGGCCGATGCCGATGCGGTCAAACTGGTCACTGAAATGTGGCAGGCGGCGGGGGCCGAAGTTGAATCCATGTCCGCCGGGCATCACGATATGGTGCTGGCGGGAACCAGCCACTTGCCGCATATTCTGGCCTTTGGTCTGGTGGACTGCCTGAATAATCTTGAAGAGGTGGATGAGGTTTTTCGTTTCGCCGCAGGCGGCTTTCGTGATTTCACCCGTATTGCCTCCAGTGATCCGGTGATGTGGCGGGATATATGCCTGAGTAATCGCGAAGATATTTTATGCATGATGGAAAAATATCAGCAGCAGCTGCAAACAATCCATCAGGCGTTGCAGGACAGTGACGGCGAAGCCCTGATCAATATTTTTGCCCGCGCCAAACAGGCGCGAGATCAATTTAACAATGAATAGTCAGCCAGGAGGCTGTCGGATTTAGGATGAATTGGCTGCGGAAGTGGGAGAGCGGCCCAAATTCCCCCGATTTTTCGTTGCGTAGAATAACTATGCGCCTCAAAATCGGGAAAATTTGTGCTCACTCTCACACTCCCTCGCTTCAATCCCCCTAAGCCCGACAGCCTCCTAAAGATGAATAATCCAACAGCTCGTGGAACTCACTGATGAAATTTACAGTACAAAACGGCGGGGTGCTCAAGGGCCATATTCGCGTGCCCGGTGATAAATCCATTTCGCATCGCTCCATCATGTTCGCGGCCATCGCCGAAGGCACCAGCCACATTAGCGGTTTTCTGGAAGGTCAGGACAGTCTTAATACCCTGCGCGCGTTTCGCGCCATGGGCGTTGATATTGAAGGGCCGGAGAACGGCAAGGTTGTGGTGCACGGCGTTGGTATGCAGGGGCTGAAAAAACCGCAACATCCTCTGGATGTCGGCAACTCAGGCACCTCCATGCGCTTGCTGGCGGGTCTGTTTTCCGGGCTGGCTTTTGATGTGGAGCTGAAGGGTGATACCTCGCTATCGAAGCGCCCCATGGCCCGCGTCACCCAGCCACTGGCGGAAATGGGCGCGGTGGTTGAAACCGCCGCAGAAGGCCGGCCGCCGTTAAAAATCCATGGTGGTAAAGAGTTACACGGCATTCATTATCAGATGCCCATGGCCAGTGCGCAGGTGAAATCGTGCTGTCTGCTGGCCGGGCTTTATGCCCGGGGCCGCACCTGCGTGACCGAACCCGCCCCCACGCGCGACCATACCGAGAGAATGTTAACGGCTTTCGGCTGGCCGGTCGAAGTAAAAGCTGACACCGTCTGCCTGGAAGGCCCGGCCAAACTCAGCGCCTGTGATGTTGATGTGCCCGCAGACATCTCTTCCGCGGCCTTTTTTATCGTGGGTGCCAGCATTGCTCGCGATTCGGATATCACACTGAAGCACGTGGGCGTTAACCCTACCCGAACCGGCGTCATCGACATTCTGAAGTTGATGGGCGCAGACATTGAATTAATGAGCTTGCGCGAGGCGGGCGGTGAACCGGTGGCTGATATCCGGGTCAGAAGCGCACCTTTGAAAGGGGCCGTAATCCCGGCGCATCTGGTGCCTCTGGCGATCGATGAATTTCCGGCCATCTTTGTGGCCGCCGCCTGTGCCGAGGGAGAAACGGTGATCACCGGTGCCGAGGAGCTGCGGGTCAAGGAGTGCGACCGTATTCAGGTGATGGCGGAAGGCTTGCAGGCCCTGGGCATTGATGCTCGACCAACTGCTGACGGTATGGTTATTCAGGGTGGGGCGATCCAGTCCGGTCGGGTACATAGCCATGATGACCACCGCATCGCCATGGCCTTCTCCATGGCCGCATTGCGTGCATCCGGCCACATCGAAGTTGAAGACTGTAACAACGTCAGCACCTCATTCCCCGATTTTGTCGAGCTAGCCGCCAAAGCCGGTCTGGCCATAACAGTGAGTGGGTGATTGACGATGAGCGATAAAGTCCCGGTAATCACGCTGGACGGCCCCAGTGGCGTCGGTAAAGGCACGGTCTGCCTGTGGCTGGCAAAAACGCTTGGCTGGCATATTCTCGACAGCGGCTCCCTCTACCGGCTTCTCGCCTTAAGTGCCGGAGACCGGCCTGATCTTGATGATGTTTCCCAACTTGTTGAATTCGCAGAGAATATGGGTATCGAATATGTATCTTCAGAGGCGGGCTTACGCATCTATCTGGACGGCGAAGACGTTTCAGAGGCGATACGCAGCGAGGCCGTAGGGGTTTGGGCTTCGAAAATCGCCGCCGTTCCGGAAGTGCGTCAGGCACTGCTAGACAAGCAGAGAAACTTTGCCAGAGCCCCCGGACTGGTCGCGGATGGCCGGGATATGGGAACGACGGTTTTCCCCGACGCCGAGCTGAAAATATTTCTGACCGCCAGTGCCGAAGAACGTGCAAAAAGACGTTGTAAGCAGTTGAAAGACAAAGGAGTTAGTGTTAATCTCTCGGAGCTCACCGTCGAGCTCAAGGAGCGCGACGAAAGAGATTCAACGCGATCAGTTTCGCCGTTGGTAGCGGCGGAAGATGCCATCGTTATCGATACGACCGATCTGGATATCGAGCAGGTGTGTAGCAGAGTCATGCAACTGGTTGAGCAGCGTTTGTTGAAAGTTTGAAAAACTAGCGATCTGGGGAAAACATTCCATAGATCATATATTTAACCACAACCTAATGTGTATTTATTACTAAATCCTAAACGGTAGATATGCATAAAAACTAAATTATTATGTCTGAAAATTTTGCAGAATTATTCGAAGAGAGCCTGGCTCATACAGAAATGACCGCAGGTACCGTAGTCACCGGTACTGTTGTTGAGATCCATGACGGTTATGTCACTATTGCAGCCGGGCTTAAATCAGAGGGCGTCGTCCCCGAAAGTCAATTTTACAATCAGGCCGGTGAGCTGGAAGTAGCTGTCGGTGATGATGTTGAAGTTGTGCTTGAAGCCGTTGAAGACGGTTTTGGTGAAACACGTCTGTCACGTGAAAAAGCGAAACGTGCCAGAGCATGGAAATCACTGGAAACTTCATTCGAAGCTGAAGAAATTATTACGGGTGTTATCACGGGTCGAGTTAAAGGCGGCTTCACCGTCGAGCTGGGCGATATTCGTGCGTTCCTGCCAGGCTCACTGGTTGATGTTCGGCCTGTTAGAGATACTTCTTACCTGGAAGGTAAAGAGCTTGAGTTTAAAGTTATTAAACTTGATCAGAAGCGTAACAACGTTGTGGTATCACGTCGTGCGGTAGTTGAAAATGAATACAGTGCTGAGCGCGAAGAACTGCTGAACAGCATTGAAGAAGGCAAGACACTTAAAGGTGTTGTTAAAAATCTTACCGATTACGGCGCATTCCTTGATCTGGGCGGTATTGATGGTCTGTTGCACATTACTGATATGGCCTGGAAACGTGTTCGTCATCCTTCAGAAATTGTTGAAGTGGGTGATGAAATCGACGTGGTGGTGCTTAAGTACGACAAAGAGAAAACACGTGTGTCATTGGGTCTGAAACAGCTGGGTCAGGATCCATGGGCGGAAATTGCGCGTCGTTATCCCGAAGGTTCACGTCTCATGGGCAAAGTCAGCAACATTACCGATTACGGTTGCTTTGTTGAAATCGAAGACGGTGTTGAAGGCCTGGTTCATGTTTCTGAAATGGACTGGACTAACAAGAACGTCAGCCCCAGCAATGTAGTAACACTGGGTGACGAAGTTGAAGTTATGATTCTGGATATCGATCCTGAACGTCGTCGTATTTCACTGGGCATGAAACAGTGCAAGCCTAACCCATGGGACGAGTTTTCCGCGACCCATAATAAAGGCGACAAAGTATCAGGTGTCATTAAATCCATTACTGATTTCGGCGTGTTTGTCGGCCTGAATGGTGATATTGATGGTCTGGTTCACATGTCCGATGTTTCCTGGGATGTGGAAGGCGTTGAAGCCATTCGCGATTACAAGAAAGGCGATACCATCGAAGCGGTTGTACTTTCAATCGACCCTGAGCGTGAGCGTATTTCACTGGGTATCAAGCAGATGGAGCAGGATCCTGTTTCAACCTACATGGCTGAATACAAGAAAGGCGCTATCGTTACCGGTAAGGTTACAGCTGTTGACGCCAAAGGCGCTACCATCGATTTAGGTGAAGGCGTAGAAGGCACATTGCGTGCTTCTGAACTCTCACGTGACCGCGTTGAAGATGCAAGCACAGTGCTGAAAGTCGGCGACGAAGTCGAAGCCAAATTGATGGGCGTTGATCGTAAGAGCCGGGTTCTGAATCTTTCTGTGAAGGCAAAAGATTATCAGGATGAAAGCGAAGCGATGAAAGACTACACCAAGTCACAGGAATCGGCATCAACAACTTTTGGCGATTTGCTGAAAGAGCAGATGGATGCTGGCGAAAAGTAGTTTTTACTGCTACATATAGAGAAGTAAACGCAGGCAGTTAATCGAGGAAGGTTTCAAAAAATAATGACTGAAGAATCAATAGAAAAGTCAGTGATGAAGTCTGAATTGATTGAAAGGATCTCACGCAAGCAAACGCATCTTGCCTACAAGGATGTAGAGCTGGCAGTTAAATGTTTGTTGGGACGAATGAGTAATTCGTTATCGACAGGTGAGAGAATCGAAATCAGAGGCTTTGGTAGTTTCTCATTACACTTCAGGCCGCCACGTTCGGGTAGAAACCCAAAAACCGGGGATTCGGTTTCTCTACCCGGCAAGTACGTGCCGCATTTTAAACCAGGAAAAGAGCTTAGAGAACGTGTGAATGCTTCTCTAGCGAAAGAGAAAAAATAAAGTGATTTCAACCGCTGTGCCAACCCTGGCATAGCGGTTGTTCTTTTATCCTGAGCAGTTTTGTTAGTATATTCACGAACAATCTTAAGCAGGAAACCTCGTTGTGACTGATTTGTTTGAAACGCCAACGTGGATGCTGTTAGCCCCCCTCATTTTATTGCTGTTTGTCTGGCTTATCAGAGCTAAACGTTCGAGCAATACAAAAAAAAACCGTCGTCTTCCGCCTGAGTACTTTACCGGCCTTAATTATTTGCTTAATGACGAGCACGGAAAGGCGCTCGATATATTTGTAAAACTTGTCGAGTCAGACTGGGAAATTGTGGACACCCATTTTGCTCTGGCCAAAATCTTTCGTAAAAATGGCGAAATAGACAAAGCCATCAAAATCCATCAAGGCCTGATAGCCCGACCCTCATTGCCAGAAAAATACCGCGGCAAGGTTTTGCTGGAGCTGGGCTACGATTACCTGGCCGCCGGCTGGCTGGATCGTGCGGAAGGCCTTTTCAAAGAGGTTCTGATTAATGACCGTAAATCAGAAAAAGCCAAACGCAATCTAATTCTTATTTATCAGCAGGAAAAAGACTGGCATAAGGCGATTGATGTGGGTGCGGATCTCTTCTCAGAAGGGAAGTCAGGCGTTGGTGCCATGGTTTCACAGTACTATTGCGAACTTGCGGATATAGCCAAAAGCAAAGGTGATATTACCCTGGCTGCACAGAATTCAAGACAGGCACTGCATTACGACCGCGGTTCTATCCGTGCACTGATATTGCTTGCCGATCACGAAATGAACAATGGCCGTTATGCTCAGGCTTTGCGCCATCTTGAACAGGTGGAGAAAAGGGATATCGCTTTCTTCCCTGTTATCCTCGATAAGCTAATCGAGTGTTACCGACGCACTGCGGGTTCGGAAAAATTGCTCTCGTATCTGACTGAAATCGAGTTGCAGCATCCCCTGTTAGCGATCAATGAGAAACATGCAATGGTGATTGAGCGTTATCAGGGTAGAGACGCGGCTGTCGAATATCTCACTGCTAGAATTCGAGACTATCCCGATGCCCGAAGCATGCTATCCCTGGTCAACTATAAAACCAGTCAGGACAAGGTAGGTGAGCGGGCACTGTTTCTAGATCTGAAATCGGCACTGATTAAAATGCAGCAGGATGCGACTGATTATCAGTGTCACCATTGCGGATTTCAGGCCAACACCCTTTACTGGTTGTGCCCGAGCTGCCAGAGCTGGGCGACGGTTAAACCTACAATGATAGAAACAACACGCAAATAATGAAAAAATCAAAAATCATCGTTGCGCTCGATTACTCAAGTGAGCAAGCGGCCATGCAGCTGGTAGAAAAGTTGAAGCCAGAACTGTGCCGGTTAAAAGTAGGAAAAGAACTGTTTACCCGCTGCGGCCCCTCACTGGTGAAAAATCTAGTCGCCGCTGATTTTGATGTGTTTCTGGATCT
>JAGXGK010000053.1 GCA_024636785.1 Gammaproteobacteria bacterium | reverse complement strand
GCCGGTGACGGTTATGTGATTGCGCGTCTGGCTCAGCAACACGGTCTGATGGTTAGCGTTGTCAGTCTGGTCGATCCGGATGCACTTCAGGGCGATGCACGTCAGGCCTATGATCACTGGTGCGAAACCGCCGAGCTATCAGGCAATGATGAGAGTCTGCTCAGCAATGCGGATGTGATCATTGATGCTCTGCTTGGAACCGGCCTGCAACGCAACGTTGAGGCAGAATGGAAGCGATGGATCGATCTTGTTAACGATTCTGATAAGCCGGTCATCGCCGTTGATGTGCCTTCCGGTCTTGACGCCTTAACCGGCACAATAAAAGGCGCGGCCATCAGCGCAAATATCACAGTCACTTTTATCGCGCTGAAAGCAGGGCTGTTTACCGCCAGCGGTAAAGCTTGTTGTGGTGAAGTCGTTTTCGATACCCTGTCTCTGCCTGATGTGATTTTTGATGGTGAGACGCCCGTCGCTGAACTGTTGCTTGATGGTCATCAGTTGCCGATGCGCCGCCATGATTCACACAAGGGCATGTACGGTCACGTGCTGGTGATCGGTGGTAATCAGGGCATGCCAGGGGCGGTAATACTCGCGGCTAGAGCCGCATTGAGAAGTGGTGCCGGCAGGGTCAGTGTAGTCACACAATCCGGCCATGTTACCGCTGTTGCCGTTGCCTGTCCCGAAGCCATGGTGCATGGCAGTGTTAATGGCGAGCTGGCTGAGGTGCTGACTGAAAATGTATCCGTTGTTGTCATCGGTCCAGGTTTGGGACGCGATGCCTGGGCGCATCGTTTGCTGATGCAGGCGGTTAAACTTGACCTGCCTATGGTGCTGGACGCCGATGCATTAAACCTGATCGCTGAAAACAATATTCAGATTAAAACCCCGCATATAATGACCCCGCACCCTGGCGAGGCGGCGCGCTTACTGTCGACAGACACTGCTGCCGTTCAGGCAGACCGTTTCGACTCCATCCGACGACTGCATGATTTGCAAAAAGGGGTGATGGTTTTAAAAGGTTCAGGCACACTGGTATTTGATGGTCGGCAGCTCGGCGTCTGTCCCTACGGCAATCCGGCTATGGCCGTTGCCGGCATGGGTGATGTGCTCAGCGGCATTATTGCGGCGCTGGTCGCGCAGGGCATGGCATTGAATCACGCCGCCGTCGCCGGTGTCTGCATCCATGCTCAAGCGGGCGATCTCGCTGCCGGTACCGATGTGCTCGGTGTGCTGGCATCAGAGGTGATCGAAAAAATCAGGGCGGTGATCAATGACGGGCAGTAAACAAATCTCCATGTTCCTGGATTCGCAAGCCAGTCTGGAAGCATTCGCTGCAAAACTGGCACAAGCCTCGAACCTCGATCTGGTGATGTTTCTGCACGGCGATCTGGGCGCGGGCAAAACTACCTTTGCCCGCGGATTCCTTCGTGGTTGTGGCTATCAGGGCGTGGTTAAAAGCCCAACTTACACACTGGTCGAACCGTATAGCGTGGGCGCTGAAAAAAACGTCTATCACTTCGATCTATACCGACTTGCCGATGGCGAGGAGCTTGAATTCGCAGGGGTCAGAGATTACTTCGACGGGCACTCAGTTGCACTGATCGAGTGGCCGGAAAAAGCCGAAGGTCACCTGCCGGAACCGGACATTATCTGCCGTTTAGACTATCTTAAGCAAGGACGGCAGCTCACCGCCACCGCCGTGACCGCCAAAGGCAATGCAGTAATACTACAGTTAGCAGGTGATTAATTACTCGAGCAAAGTGCTGTATCTATATAAAAATATTGGAAAAATGCTTGCATTGTTCCGAGAATTAGCCAAACTGTAGTTACTTAATTCTTTTGGGCACGATGGCAGGCTTCCGAAAAAATGGGAAAAGATCGTCGAAAATTTCTAAAGCAGCTGGTTGGCATCAGTAGTGTCGCGGGTTTCTCCGGCTTCAGCACATTATCGTATGCCGCTTCTGCTAAAGCTCAAATACAAAACATTCGACTTTCTAGAAACAATGGCTTCGTGCGGCTGGTCTTTGACCTGGATCGCTCCATCCAACACACTGTTTTTTCGTTGCATAAACCGGAACGGGTCGTACTCGATCTGAAAAATGCCGATATGTTGCACGGCCTGGTTGATATGATTCAGGCGAATTCACTGATTCGAGGCATCCGTAGCGGCATTCAAAATGGTCACGATCTGCGGGTTGTTTTTGATCTGTATGATCAGGTGACGCCACGAAGTTTTCTTCTGGGGCCGGCAGGTGATGCCGGGCATCGGTTAGTGCTCGATTTGCATGGTTTGGAGGCTTCAGAAAAAAACACAGCGAAAACAGACCATGTCAAAACCGCACCCCAAAAAGTACTGCGTGACGTCATCATCGCAATTGATCCCGGTCATGGCGGTAAAGATCCCGGTGCGACGGGTCGAAGTGGCACCCATGAAAAAACCATTACACTTCAGCTGGCCAGAAAGCTCGAAAAACTAATCAATGCTCAAAAAGGCATGAAAGCGGTACTCACGCGAAAGGATGATCGCTTCCTGAAATTACGCGAGCGCATTGCCGTTGCCACCAAAAACAACGCCGACATGATGATCTCATTGCACGCCGACTCCTTCCCCGATCCACGTGCACGAGGCTCCTCCGTCTATGCGTTATCCATCGGTGGTGCCAGTTCTGAGACCGCACGCATGCTGGCGAAAAATGAAAATGCCTCAGATATGTTGTTTGGTGATTCTTCGCTGGCCGTTGATGATGCCATGGTCAACGAAGTGCTGTTTGATCTGTCGATGACCGGCAACATTCAGTCCAGTCTGGATATTGGCGATGAGATTCTCAGGCAGATCGGCACTGTCAATCATGTACATAAAAAGGTGGTGCAGCAAGCCGGGTTCGCTGTGCTCAAAGTGCCCAATACGCCTTCAGTTTTATTGGAAGCGGCATTTCTCTCCAATCCGCGCGAAGAAAAAAACCTGCGCAGCTCAGCGCATCAGCAAAAAATGGCCAGGGCAATCAGCCGTGGTGTGAACAGTTACTTTCTGCGAAAAGCGCCTCCGGGCACCTGGCTTTCTGAAGCGGTTACTGATTACAAAGTCAAATCGGGTGATAGCCTGAGCGTAATTGCACATAAATATAACACCAGTGTAGAAGCTCTGCGCTCACGCAATGCGTTGCAGTCGAATAACCTGAATACAGGTCAAATTCTAAAAATCCCGGTGAGTTAATCATAGCCAGCGACATGGGCAAATAAAAACATAAAACTCACATTACCTGCTTAATGGTCCCGAAAGGGGCCATTTTTTTAATGAAAAAACTTGTTCACCGCAGAGGCGCAGAGGAAAATCGGAATAAACTCACATATATAAATTGTTAACCTCATTATATCAAACACAATTAATGTTGAATGATTGAATAAAAAAAGGTTCTTCTCTGCGCTCTCTGCGCCTCTGCGGTGAATGCTTTTTCACTTATATCCAAAAGCAACATATGACCGTTTTTGTCTTTAATTTGCAACATGTACGACCAGGCATAAATCAGTAAAACTAATCAGGCTCGACCGCTTCCAGATTGAAATCAATGCCATTGATGAATGGCTCATCCGCTTTGAGCGTAATAGGCTCTTCAGCTATTGCGCGTAAGCCCAGCGTATTAAGTTGCTGCTCAGAAATGCGTACCCGGTAATCACCCAGCGGAAGTTTGCTGAGAATATAAAAGCCGTCATAGGCTGTCTCGGTGGTCGCAATGACCCGGTCGTTCAGGTCAATTAGTTCGACGCTGACACGCCCAACACCAAACTGGCGTCCATTTTGGTTCAAATTAACTGTGCCATCAATTTCACCGCTGGTGAAGATGGGGAAGTCTATCTGTATAGCATGACCGGGTCTGGGTACAACTTGCACGCCATCGACAGCCGCTATCCATAATGGATCGTCCAATGATTCCGGTGCAATGGTGACATTGGTCGGGTTATGGGCAGGAATGCCGGTGATAAATAAAATGCCATCATCATCCGAACTCCCATTGTGATAGCCGCCGTTTATACGAACGCCAATGTCCTCGATTGGCGCATCATCACCATTAAAAATGCCATCCTGGTTCGAATCGATAAAGAAACGCGCTGAGACACTACCGTGATTAGCCAGTGTGCGTGAATCCTGTTCCCAGCGCTCACGTCTGGGTTCGTAACCGAAGCCCACCGAAAAGCTGACATCGAGATTGATCTCGTTGTTGCTGTTGTAACGGGCGCCGAAACTCAGGCTGTATTTGCCGGAAAGTTTGTGTGCTAGAGCACTGTATTCAGTCAAATCCTGTTGCAGTGAGTGATTAATGCCAAAACTGAAACGGTAATCTTCGTAGGGTCCGGGGTCCAGCGTCAGGGCAACATTGGTGAGTTCTGTTTCAGGTTTGAGCGAATAACTCAGGGTGTTACGTAATCTGACCTGGTTGATGTTAGTGCTTAATTGAAAGTTACCATTGGTTGTGGCGGGTTGTCCGGTCACCTGCTGATTGGTGAGCAGGTTAGTGGCCGCCACCCCGTGTGTGCTCATAGAAATCTGATTGGTTATTTCAAATAACTCACCACCGGTTGCGTATTCATCACGTCTAAAACCAAATGCAACCGGGATGCGCGGTAAAAAAGAAGACGGTATGGCAGTGTCAATTCGAAGCAGACTACTGCGGCTGATTTCTGTTGAGCTGGGCCGGTATTCCTCACTGAAAAAATTACTCAGGTAGACATCATGAAAACCAATGATGGTGTTGTCTATGCGTGTCTGCAAATCAATTTCGAGGGCATTGCCACTTTCCGTGTCACTGATAACCGAGGCGGACGCCAGCAGTGCATCCCAGTATCCGGTTAATTTTGCTCTCAGGTAATTGTGCTGCACCACTTCAGTTGCTTCCTGCAACGGGATGCTGACAATATTAAATGTACTCGACAGATTTCTGCTGAGACCATAATCATACTGAGCAGTTGTTCGTTGCTCTCCCAGGTCATCAGTGGTGGTTGATGCCCGGTAATAATGTATGCCCTGTTTGGTCAGCGCCTGACTTAACTGGAAAAGTTTAGTTTCTTCCTGAACCTCACCTTTAGGTCCGTAAAAAACCAGACGGAAGTGATTGTTGCCAAACAGCAGCGGCACGTTCTGGAAATCGTACTGGCCGTTAATAGCTGTTTTCTGGTAACCGATTAATGCATTGTTTCGATAAAGCTCAACTTCCCAACCCGGTAAGAGTTCGCCGATAAAGCGATGACGGTCATACTCGGTTTGCATACCGACCGGATAATTGCTGACGGTTATGCCGGGTTCAAGTTCTCCGGGTAGATTGATCAGGCCGACGCGCGGTTCCACCACATGGCCAAATTGATATTGACGGGCGTGCAGAGGGCCGAGTAAATCACCGCCGGCATCGGTGCGGCCAAAGGTGACGCGGAAATCGTCAATGCCATCCTGATCGTTGGCAGCCAGAAACCAGGCTGACTCATGCTGCATTAGATCGGCGGTGGCGTAAGTAATAGAATTGAAGCTGGTCGAGTTGCCGGCATCTGAAAAACGCTGTCCCAACCGCAAAGTCTGGTCAACAAAAGGAACCGAGTAGTTTCTGTATGCATCATGCAGCTGCGGGTATTGCTGCTCTGTCTGATTTAGTCTTGAAAGCGCCTGCGAAATTCGTTTCTCTCGTTCGATACGCGCGAGGAAAGGCAGCTTGAGATCCGATTTCACCCAAAGTCGCGATGCGTACAGATCAATATCAAGTTTCATGTTTAACCATTTACCGAGAAGGTTCGACTCTACATAAATGTCGCCATCAAGACTTTTCACCAGCTCACTGTTGTAGCTGCCGGCAACACCCTTGAGTATCACTTCATGGCGCTTAGTATCGACAGAAAACGTATTATCTTCATTGATGATAAAACCACTGGCGAAATTCGGCGTAACTGTGATGGCAATATCCAGAATGCTGGAGAGATCGCCCAGTGGCACGAGGATGATATCTTCATGCTGGTAGGCACCGATGACATCCTCAAAAACATATGACTCAACACGTATTTCCAGAATACGCAGATCAGAATCCTGAGGTATCCAGACAGTGTCAGCCGGCTGTTTTTGGGGCAGGGCTGCTTCCTGTTGTGGGGCTGGCGCTGCCGTTGCCGCAGCATCGACAGTGTCCTTCTCAATTGGTAACAGTGGCTCAGCTATTTCAGTCGGGGTCTGCTCGAGTGCCGGTCCGCTAACCGGCTCGTCAATAGCGGTACTTTCCGGATTAGCGGTTGCTGAATCGACGGCCTCAACCTGGGGAGTTGTTTTTTCGGCGCGAATGTCAGGCGGTGATGTGGTTAACTTTTCCTCTTCCGGACTAATAGGTTCATCAATATTATCTATGCCGAGCCGGTTATCAATCAGGACGCCACTATTTTCCGTGCCGATGTTTTCAGCTTCACTGCTGTCTTCCGGGATGGCATCAATTTCGGAGAGAATATCGCTTAGTGATTCATTGATTTCCTTAAGCTGCTGAGAAGAAGGGGTGCGAGTGTTATCGATGCCTCGTGTATTATCAATGAGCAGTGTGCTATCAGCAGCACCCGCCGAGGCAGTGGTCAGGCACAGTGACAGCAGGAGCAGGCAATAATGAAAGACACGTTTGTGAATCATGTTTCATTGCTATTACAGCGGTAAGCGGGTCTCGGCTATCAGGCCGGAATTTTCATCCTTGCCAGACTCAAGAAAGATTAGGCGTACGCTGCCTTTGTTCAACGCTGTTCCCGCCGGAGCATTGAGGGGAATGGAAAACCGGCGCAGGGTGTTTGGCGTGTATACAGCAACGCCATTGGCCATGGCAATCACCACAGGTGCGCCGCCATCAGCGGGAGTGAAGATTGCGCGGAAATCACCGTAAATAGACTGGTTACCTTCGCGGTGTATCTCTACGCTAATGCGAGCTACCGGGTTTTCATCATTCGCTGGAATGAGTTGAGCATTTTCAAGTTTTAACGTGCTCTCCAGTTTGCCGTGACGAATAATTACCGGAATTGAAATGCCTACAATCGGAATGATTTCTACTGAGATGGTGTTGTCATCTTTTTTGGTTAGATTTTCGATGCTACTTTTAGATGATTTGGGCAATGTCTGAAACAGCATGTGCGAGCGATATTCGCCACTTGCCAGTCCTCTCGGCTTGCGCAGCATCAGGCGTACCACCTGAGACTGTCCGGCGGGCAAAGTGATTTGGCGCGGGGAGTATCTCACCATGGAGTCGGCATACTGGCCCGCTTCACCCTCGGCAACCACTTCGAACTTTCCATCAGCGGTCATGTTCTGGTTGATGAACGAGATACGGAAATCACCGGTTTCGTCACCGTTGTTGATTAAAGTGACCTGGGCGGTGCGCATGTTTGCCTCAAAAACCACCCGGGTGGGCGTTATCATCAGATTGGCACCCGCGATGGCGACCGATGGCACTGAGCCAAAATAAAGCAAAGTGAGCGCGATAAGCCCGGCTATAGATCGACGTTTTTTATTGGCGTTGAGCAGGGTTTTAAAGATGGTCATGATTTTAAATTTGCCTGTTTATTGTTTGTTTTGATCATTTATTTTCGCTGTAAAAGAAAAAGGGACAATCAAGATCGATTGCCCCTTTTTTTACATCAAGTCGCGGTTTACCGAAACTTTGCCCTTAGTTGTAATTGGCGGTCACAGCGAAGGGTGCACCACCGGCATTCAAGGTTGAATAAGCACCCGCTGCCTGGCCGGCGCCAATGTTTAAGGTGCCGCCAATCTGGAAGCTATCAGGTGTACCTGAACCAGAGAGTGTGACTGCACTACCGTTTTCAGTGAAACCGGTGACAGTCATGTTGTTACCACCACCGTCAGTCAGTGTTGCCGTGCCTGAAACGGTCAGAGTAAACGCAAGTGCGGCAGCGCCTTCAATGGTGAATTCACCGGCGGTACCTGCACCACTGGCCAGCGTACTGGCATCACCGGTTGCTGTACGTGCACTGGTCAGATCAAGGACTACCGTACCGGTACTTGTGCCGCCGGCTACATCACCGAAATTCATGGCTGTTGTTTCAACCAGCAATAAAGGCGCAATTACATTGGCATCGGCATTACCATCAATGACATCGGCAGAAGCGCCTGTGCTATAAACGCTGGCTAAAAGTGCAGCTACGCCAGCTTTTAATACTAAATTAGATTTTTTCATCGCTATATCCTCTTGTAAGAGATTCTGGTTAAGAACATTTATGTTCATAAATACATTTTGATGCAAGTGTAGAAGTAAGTATCATGAATGCAAGTTATGTAAATGATCTGATTTGTTTTTTACTTATTTGTAACATTTATATTCCAGTTTATAAATTCAATTGTAGTCCACCGTTACCGACATCTGTCCCGAATATTCACCAAAGGCCTGGTTGCTACCGACGTTAAGCGTGGCACCGACTAACAGGCTTTGCTGTCCACTGCTGTCCAGTACACCCGCAGGTGTGGGTGTACTGGTAAAATTATCGACCACCAGGGTGTGGCTTGAAGCATCAGCTAAAACCACGGAGGCCGGTAATGAGATTGCGTAACTGGCACTGGCGACGCCCTGGACATCAAAGATGGCCGGGCTGCCGGCGACGGATGAGTTGATGTTGGCGCCGCCGGTGCTGGTGCGCGCATTACCCGATGTGATTGTCACTGTGCCGGTCGCCGAACCGGGTGATATTTCACCAAATACAAGGCCGTTACGAGTCGTCAGGGCGATGGTGCTGATGATGTTGACTTTCACTGTTGCCTCGGTGGTTACTGCCTGCGCTGAAGTGCAGGGCAGCGTCGCCATTATGCCGGCGGCTACACCGGCAAAGCCGAGCTGTTTCATGGAGCCAGTCATCATGTTAATTTTTGTAGTCATAATCAATAATATAGGCGGCATTTTAAGTGTCTGGGTATTTTTCACTAGCGATTGACGATAAGACGGGTTGTTTACAGGATCAGCGGTAGAAAATAGATCAGGATTAATTGTAGTTTACCGTGATGGTAAACGCTGAACCGGCACCGGTTGCTGTTGAATAATCACCTGCGGCTTGCCCGGGCTGCAAGTTCAGGGTGGCTCCAATCTGGAAAACTTCAATACCGGAAGCAGGTACAGTACCTGCGCTGTTGTTGGTAAAACCACTGGCGGTCATTTGCTGGCCGTTGCTGTTTTCCAGCACAGCCGGGCCGCTAACCAGTAAGGAATAGCTCAATGCAGGTTCACCCGTAATCTGAAATGAACCTGCATTGCCGGGGCCGCTGCTGATAACCTGGGCGTCACCGGTGCTGCTACGTGCGCCTGAGGTATCCATAATGACGGTACCGGACAAGTTGCCGCCCGCTACCGTGCCGAAATTCATCATTACGGTTTCAAGAAGACTGATAGGTGTCAGCGATGTGGCTGTAGCTGTTCCACCTGCTATTAATGATGTACCGACTGCATCGGTGAAATCGACACTGACAGGTGCAGTATAAGTTCCCGCACCCTGTGGAAAAGTGGCTGTCAAATCACCATGAAAGATCAGGCTGACGGGTAAGTTGGCGGTAGTGAGGATCTGAGGCGGAGTCGCACCGGTAACTAAGGTAGTGCCAAGACTATCGATGGCCGTCATTACTAAATTTAATGGCATGGGGCTGCCAGGGCCGTTCAGATCCGGTGCGGTGGCATTAATGGTCAAACCGCTTGAGCCACAGGCAGAGTTGGTGTTGTTGAGTGTGGCGGTAAAAGTCGACACCGGGGTTGCCCCCGATAGACTGACATTGGCGGGGGCGGTGAGCTGACTGGCACTGCTTATCGACAATATGCCCGTGCCCGATTCGAGTGCAAAAGCACCGAAAGTCAGATCCGTTGCACCTGCCAGCAATGTCCAGCCGTTTTTACACTGATTGGCATTCGGTGGCGGTTTGCCGGGAATACCGCCGGGCGCAGCCAGCACTGCTGTCGTTAGCAACGATGATAAGACTATGACCAGTGAAGCAGTACGGCGCAATGAAAATAAATTTTGAAGCATGATTTAGCCTTTATCAGCTTGACTTCGCACCAGGCGAACATGCTTGGGATGTGCTTTCAGGTCATTGACGGCAATGCCATTGCGAAATAATACATACCAGGCATATTCGGGGTGATTCTCATTAGAAGAAGCGGTCCAGTACCAGCTGGGCAAAGCTTCGGGGAAATAATTGCTGTTGATCGTAACTGTAGATGAAGTCTTTTCAAAGCTCACAATAGAGAGCATTTCTTCACGAGTAGGCAACCGCCAGTCAGAATGGCCGCAGTATTTTTTCCGGTTAACTGTTTCCACATAGGTCAATGTATCGCAATTTATTCCCCCTTTGCATTGACCGCCGTCAGCGACACCCTGAGGCTTTTCTGTCGCGGAAGACTGGAACCAGCTGTACGAATTATATTTATCATGAATTCCGCCATCGCTGGATTTTACTTCCCACATCAAGCCTTTGCTTACATCTTCAACGCAGTGCCACGCTTCAGCATGATCGGTTAAGGTTCGTCCTTGATGGTCTTTTTTTAAGTATTTGATGAGAGGGTTATTTTTTTCAGGATGGTCGCTGCCCGCAATGATCTGCTCCTGCCGATTTGCGGTCTGAGCAGGGGGGGTTGATAGCGTAGCAGAGTCCGGGCTTACCGGTTTTTTTGTTGCGGCCAGAGGTTTTGTCGGCCAGCCTTCGGTAGCGGTGATGCCGGAATTTTTCGGTGTGTTGATTGCAGGTGCGGCAACTGCGGGCAGAGCTTTGGTAACTTTGACTTCGTTATTTTCGGCTTCAGTTACAGTTTCGACTTCGATGACAGTTTCTTCTGCGGAATTTTTCATAATGTCGCCGAGGCTTTCTGAGATGTTGCTGATATCGCTCGAAATCCGGTCAAGATTATCAGGCGCCAGCGTTGAAGCAACCAGCGGTGCGCGATTGATCATGCCCGAGTCTGAACTGAGGTTCTGAACATCAGATGAGTCATCGGAACGAACCGTAGAAGCAAACAACAAGGCGATTAAACATAGTGCAAGGCTAAGCACTCGGGCTGACGGGGAAAAAAGTAAAGCCGGAGTTTTAATCGGCACTGGCAGCAATGCACTGATCTTCATTTCAAATTGGGGTCGGATAAATATCATTCTTTCTCATTTTAAATAAAATTTGCACTAATAGTATTTATATGTGGGAGTTCGATTGAATTTTCAATTTTATAAACGCCCTAATTAAAGCAAAAAAAACCAAAGTAAAATCATAAAGAGGTATAGAGCTGCCCGGATGCACGATAGTCGCGATAAACGGTATGCAAAACTAATAATAAAACAATGCTTGCGTCGGTTTCACTTCGAACCTGACCAGTTTGCATAACAAAAATATTTTTATGTGACCTGTTGCGCATTCAACAATTAGTATTTCCGGATTTTCGCTTTATAGCCGAAGTGATAACCGTCGAAGAGTGAAACGTAGTTAAGGTTCGGCCCTGCGTTATCAAATTAGCGTGGTGATTAGCGGCGTAACTAATGTCAACAATTTTGTGGTCACCGATCCGATTCCAGCCAACAGCACCTATGCCCCAGCAACGCTTTCGCTCAACGTTGTAGTTCAAACAGATGCCAGCAATGCACTGATTGATTTTTTTAGAATTTAACGGCTACCAGATTGTTGTCGATCTAAGTCAGGGCGGAATGGTTTATGTTGATGGCGGTATGGCTGGTAATGCAGCAATTGGGGCTTTAACATAGTCCGCTTTCACACCTTATATAAAGTAGCTACATAATGACTCGCAGAATTCAGGCCATGCCGACCCAGTTAGTCAACCAGATTGCCGCGGGTGAGGTGGTCGAGCGCCCGGCTTCGGTGGTGAAGGAGCTGCTGGAAAACAGTCTGGATGCGCAGGCCAGCAAAATTGAAATCGATGTCGAGCAGGGCGGGGTGAAGTTCATCCGTATTAGCGACAATGGTCACGGCATTCATAAGGATGACCTCATCCTGTCTCTTTCGCCCCACGCCACCAGCAAAATTCGCAGCATTGAAGAGCTGGAGCATGTCAGCAGTCTGGGTTTTCGCGGTGAGGCCTTGCCCAGCATCGCTTCGGTGAGCCACCTGCGGGTGAAATCAAAATGGCAGCAGTCCGATGGGGCCTGGCAGATTCAGGCGATCAACAGTGAAGATTTTGATATTAGCCCGGTGGCGCTGAACGAGGGCACGGTCATCGAGGTTCGGGATCTGTTTTTTAACGTGCCGGCGCGGCGCAAGTTTCTGCGCACTGAGAGAACCGAATTCGGCTATCTGGATGACGTGATCAAGAAAATCGCCCTCAGCCGTTTCGATGTCGACATCACCCTGCGCCATAATCAGAAGCCGGTCAGGCAGTTGCGTGCCGCGACCGACCGCTTACAGCAGGAGAAGCGCATCGCCGAGGTCTTTGGTCCGGCCTTCATCGAGCAGGCCCTGCACATGGATTTTGTCATCGACGATCTGCGTTTATGGGGCTGGGTCGGGCTACCGACCTTTTCGCGCAGCCAGGCGGATATGCAGTATTTTTACGTCAACGGCCGCATCGTGCGCGACAAGGTGGTGACGCACGCTGTTCGCCAGGCCTATCAGGATGTGCTGTTTCACGGCCGGCATCCCGCTTACATCCTGTTTCTGGAAATGGACGCTTCCGCCGTGGATGTTAACGCGCACCCCGGCAAGCATGAGGTGCGTTTCCGGCAGAGTCGGGCTGTGCATGATTTTCTGTTTCGCGCCATCCACAAATCGCTGGCGGAAACGCGCCCTTCCAATGACGGTACACATAATATTAGCCATTTCAGTGAACTGGGATCTTCTACTAGTCATTCCGCCACGCCGGACTTTAATCAGGCAGCGGGTTCATCAGAACAAAATGGATGGGCGCAGGGTTCATCAGTCCCGGATTCATTAACACACGGTTCACAACGACACGGCGCATACCCGCCGGGCGTTATCCGCTCGCAAGGGGCATTGTCGCTGGCGGTGGCCGAGCAGTCCCGCGCTTATCAATCGCTGTACGCCGAGAGCGACACCACCCTCACCGGGCATGAACAGCCGCAGGGTGAATTTCCACCCCTGGGGTATGCCAGAGCGCAGTTGCAGGGGGTGTATATTCTGGCTGAAAACGAGCAGGGCATGGTGCTGGTGGATATGCATGCCGCGCATGAACGCATTACCTACGAACGCCTGAAGCAGGCCCGCACCGGCGTGGGCATCGCTGCCCAGCCGTTGCTGGTGCCGGTGGCGCTGGCGGTAAGTGAAAAAGAGGCCGGCTGTGCCGAGCAGTACAGTCATATTTTCAGCGACCTCGGCTTTGAGCTGGACAGAACCGCGCCCGAGGCGCTGCGGATTCGGCAGATTCCGGTGATTCTAG
Source organism: Gammaproteobacteria bacterium (assembly GCA_024636785.1). GTDB lineage: Bacteria > Pseudomonadota > Gammaproteobacteria > SZUA-229 > SZUA-229 > LH-M37. Next base: position 68,132 of record JAGXGK010000053.1, on the reverse strand, counting down.
CCAATGCCGATGCTGAACTATTGGTGCGCGATGTGCTCTCAGATCTGGTGCGACACGGCAGCAGCCGCCGCATAGATGAAGCTATGAACGCGGTGCTGAGCACCATGGCCTGCCATGGCTCGATTCGCGCCAACCGCAAGCTGACGCTGCCGGAAATGAATTCGCTGCTGCGTGATATGGAGATGACCGAGCGCAGCGGTCAGTGCAATCACGGTCGCCCCACCTGGATACAGGTGAGCATGGCCGAGCTGGACAAGTTATTTATGAGAGGGCAATGAGGCCGAAGGTGCTATCAACTGAGGCTTCAATAGATAAACTGCGATATATAAACTATGGATAAATTAATCACACAAGCCGGAGATCGCGACGACGCCCCCTGTGCCGTGTTCATCATGGGCCCCACCGCCACCGGCAAAACCGATCTGGCGGTTGCCTGCGCCGAACAGCTCGATATGGACATCATTAGCGTCGATTCCGCCATGGTCTACCGTGACATGGATATCGGCAGCGCCAAACCCGACCTTGCCACACTGCTGAGAGCGCCGCATAAACTGGTGGATATCCTCGACCCCGCAGAGGCCTATTCAGCCGGTCGATTCTGTGAAGATGCCCTCACCGAAATGGCCGACAGCAGCGCCGCCGGCAAAATACCCTGCCTCGCGGGCGGCACCATGCTCTATTTCAACACGCTCCAGAAAGGCATGGCCGATCTGCCCGATTCCGACCCCGACGTTCGCCGGCGACTGCTCGAGGCAGCGGAACAAAGCGGCATCGAGGCCATGCATCATCGCCTCGCCGGGGTTGACCCCGTCGCGGCAGAAAGGCTGCACCCGAACGACCCGCAAAGAATCCTGCGGGCGCTGGAAGTGTATGAAATATCAGGAAAATCGCTCACCGCGCACTGGCAGGAACAGCGTCAGCAACTATTTCCCTATCGCGTTGTCAAAATCGCATTGATGCCACCAGACCGGGTGGAGTTGCGCAAACGCATCGAACAGCGTTTTGACGCTATGCTGGTCGAAGGGCTGATTGATGAGGTCAGGTCGCTCTACGAGCGCGGCGATTTATCACTGGATACGCCTTCGATGCGGGCAGTGGGTTATCGTCAGGTCTGGCTCTATCTGGCCGGGCATTACGACTACGCCACCATGCGCGAAAAAGCCATCACCGCCACGGCGCAGCTGGCGAAAAGGCAGATGACCTGGCTGAGAAGTGAAAGCGACTGCAACTTTATTGACCCCGAAGCGCTTAATGTCGGGAAAGTACTGAAAAATATCAAATTTTTACTATGATTACATACTATGATTGCACGAGATATTTATCAGTAGGGCTTGTGGAATCGGATTTTGGCCATATATACATAAAAAGTTAAAGATGCAGCCAATTTTAAAAATAATAATTAGGAGTTAACACAATGTCAAAAGGGCACCATTTACAAGACCCTTACCTGAACGCCTTGCGTAAAGAGCGTATTCCGGTAGCCGTCTACTTAGTTAGCGGTATTAAATTACAGGGGCAGATAGAGTCTTTTGACCAATTCTCCGTGCTGTTGAAAAATACGGTAACGCAGATGGTCTACAAACACGCCATATCAACCGTCGTGCCCTCACGCCAGGTAAAATGGAGTGAAGAATTAGACAATGATAACGAGCAAAACCGTATTTGAATATAATCAAAGCCATTAGAGTACTGCAGCGGTCGCCTCAGGCGGCCGTTGTCGATTATCCAGTCTGTTTTTATTGAATATATGAAGCCATTATTAATTACCCGTCCATTACCCCGTCCTACACAAGTCAGTCGTCCCGCCTATGTTTGATCGAGCAGAGATAGGCGAGCGCGCCATTCTGGTGCACATGGATATCTGGGAAGAGGCGGGTCGGGAAGATCTCGACGAATTCAAGGAGCTGGTGACCTCGGCAGGGGCGGCCATTATAGATGTTGTCACCTCCAGTCGCAGCAAGCCGGAAACCCGTTACTTTGTGGGGCTGGGTAAAGCCCGTGAAATCGCCGATCTGGTGAAGCAGCACGAGGCCGAAGTAGTGCTGTTTAATCATGCATTGACCCCTTCGCAGGAGCGAAATCTGGAAAAGCTGTTCGAATGTCGCGTACTCGACCGAACCGGTCTGATTCTCGATATCTTCGCCCAGCGCGCGCGTTCTTTCGAGGGCAAGTTGCAGGTCGAACTGGCGCAGCTCAAACACATGATGACGCGTCTGGTACGCGGCTGGACTCACCTCGAACGCCAGAAAGGCGGTATCGGCCTCAGAGGGCCGGGTGAAACCCAGCTGGAAACTGACCGTCGGCTGTTAAATCTGCGTGTTAAACAGATCAATAAGCGCCTGGAAAAGGTGCGCAAGCAGCGCGCCCAGAGTCGCCAGTCACGCCGTAAAGCCGACATTCCGTCGGTCTCGCTGGTGGGCTACACCAACGCCGGTAAATCGACGCTGTTTAATCGCCTCGCCGACGACAATGTCTATGTTCAGGATCAGCTGTTTGCGACGCTCGACCCGACGTTGCGTAGAGTAGAGCTTTCCGGCGACATCAAGCTGATTCTTGCTGATACCGTCGGGTTTATCCGCCATCTGCCGCACGATCTGGTCGATGCCTTTCGCTCCACCTTGCAAGAGACCACCGAGGCCCAGCTGTTGCTGCATGTCATCGACTCCGCCGACGAAAACAGGGAAGGCAATGTCAACGAAGTCGAAACTGTGCTGAACCAGATCGGTGCCGATAATGTCTATTTAATTCAGGTGATGAATAAAGTCGATCAAACCGGCACCGAACCGCGTATTGATTATCACAGTGACGGCTCGGTCAAACGGGTCTGGCTCTCTGCCGCAACCGGCGAAGGCATTGATTTGCTTGAAAAAGTGCTCGCCGATTACTTCCGTGAGGACGTGCTTTCAGGTGAAATCATGCTGCAACCGGCGCAGGCGAAAATTCGCGCCAGACTGTTTGAACTAAGTGCGGTGAAATCCGAAAGCGTCGACGAAGCCGGCTGCTCTCATCTGAATGTTAGAATTTCAAAACGTGATTATCAGCAATTGCTTCAGCGAGAAGGGCTCACTGATGATATGCTGCTCGCCACGCCGGTCACTTGAGTCGGTATTTACGACTCTAAATCTCATCGTAGCTTGCGGGGATGCTCTAACATCCCTAAAATGCTATCTGTTTTGGTAGCTGTTTTCCAAACAGGACAGCCGCCTTCCATAATATAAAAGTAGGAGTATTACATGGCCTGGAATGAACCTGGCGGCAACGACAAAAAAGATCCCTGGGGCGGCGGTAATCGCGGCAACGATCAGGGACCACCGGATCTCGATGAGATTCTGTCGAAGTTGCAGAAAAAATTTAGTGCTCTTTTTGGCGGCGGCGGAGGTGGTTCAAAATCATCCGTACCGGGTGCTGGAATCGGCATTGGCATAATTGTCATTATTCTTGCTTTATTGTGGATGGCTACCGGCTTTTATAAAGTTCAGGAAGCCGAGCGTGGCGTCATTTTACGTTTTGGTGCTTATGTTGATACCGTCGGCAGTGGTCTGCACTGGCACTTGCCCGCGCCTCTCGAATCAGTAGAAAAGGTCAATGTGCAGGAACGCCGTCAGGTTCCTTATAAAGCCACCGTACTGACTCAGGATGAAAACATCATTGAGCTTCAGGGCAGTCTGCAATATCGAATCGATAATGCGGAGCACTATTTATTTAATGTTAACAATCCGGAATTGACGCTCAATCAGGCGATTGAAGCTTCAGTTAGACAGATTGTTGGTCAAAGTAAAATGGATTTCATTATTACCGAAGGTCGTAGTGAAATTTCCATGAGAATACAAAATACCGTACAGGATATTGTTAATCAATATGGCGCAGGTCTGTCCATCGTTGAAGTTAATATTCAGGATGTAAATCCGCCACAACCGGTACGTGCTGCATTCCAGGATGTTATTCAGGCGCGTGAAGATTATCAGCGTTCTATCAATGGTGCCGAATCATATCGAAACCAGGTTCTGCCTGATGCTCGTGGTGCCGCTGCACGTATTCTGGAGGAAGCTGATGCTTACCAGCAGGAAGTAGTTGCCAGAGCGGAAGGTGAGGCCGAACGTTTTACTAAACTGCTCCTGGAATATAATAAATCACCGGGAGTTACTCGTGATCGTTTGTATCTGGACATGATGGAGTCGGTGTTGAACAAAAGCTCCAAAGTTATGGTTGATGTTAAAGGTAGTAATAATCTTTTATACCTGCCTCTCGATAAGTTGATGTCACGCGATGGAACTTCGGGCAGTGCCTCTATGACGGAGTCGCAACGAAGTGATATCTTAAAAGATATGACTCGCCAGCAAACCAATAACAACACACGTTCAAGAGAGGTTAGATAAATGGCTAATGTATTGAAAATTTTTCTGCCGCTCGTATTGCTGGTTGTTTATCTGAGTGTGTTTTTTGTTGACGAAAGAGAACATGCGATTCTGTTCAAGTTTGGTGAAATCGTTAATGCCGATTATGAACCCGGCTTACACTGGAAGCTGCCTTACCCGTTTAACGAAGTTAAAAAATTCGATAATCGAATTTTAACAATCGATACTCGCCCTGGCAGCTTTGCCACTGTCGAGCAGAAATATCTGATTGTTGATTCCTATGTTAAGTGGCGCATCGAAGATGTAGCGACCTACTATCAGACCACCAGTGGTAACGAAAACACCGCTGGAGCACTATTGTACGAAGTCATTAACAACGGTCTACGTGCAGAGTTTGGTAAACGCACTATTCAGGAAGTGGTAGCAGGTGAACGTACCGACATAATGCGCCTGATGACGGACAGAGCTTCAGAAAAAGCCGACACATTAGGTATCAAAGTGGTTGATGTACGCATCAAGAAAATCGAACTGCCTTCGGAAGTAAGTAGCTCTGTATACAATCGTATGCGTACTGGTCGTGAACTGGTAGCGCGCGATTGGCGTTCAAAAGGTGAAGAAGCATCGGAACGTATTCGTGCAGATGCCGATCGCCAAAGCACTGTCATTCTGGCCGAAGCCTACCGCGATTCAGAAATTGCCCGTGGTGATGGTGATGCTAAAGCGACGGCAACTTATGCTGATGCTTTCGGTAAAGATCGTGAATTTTACAAGTTCTACCGAAGCCTGAATGCATATACCGGAAACTTTTCCGACAACGAAGACATTATTCTGCTAGAGCCGGATTCCGAGTACTTCAAGTACTTTAAAAATCCCAATGCGAAATAGTTAAGGCGTTTTAAATATGTGGGACGATCTTGTCAGGGCCATTGCTCTGGTACTGGTAATAGAGGGCATGATGCCCTTTCTAAGCCCGGACGGCTGGCGTCAGGCAATGCTTCAGGCAAGTCGATTCCCGAATAAAACGCTCAGGATAATCGGCTTCTCCAGCATGCTCATTGGTGTGCTGGTGCTTTATCTCAGTCGATAGTGCGACAACAAAAATAATAACGGTATTGGTGATGACGAGCAAAGAACACTGGGTACTCCCCCAAGGGATTGAAGAGGCGCTGCCGGAACATGCAGTGCGCCTTGAAATTCTACGTCGTGACCTGCTCGACCTCTATGCTACATGGGGTTATGAGCTGGTGATGCCACCGTTCATTGATCATATCGAATCGCTGTTAACCGGCACCGGTCACGACCTTGACCTGCAAACCTTCAAGTTAATCGACCAGGTCAGCGGTCGAACTCTTGGAGTGCGTGCCGACATGACGCCGCAGGTGGCGCGCATAGATGCGCATCAGCTGAATCGCGATGTGCCGACCCGTCTGTGCTATATCGGCACCGTTTTGCACGCCCGTCCGGATAGTTTTGGCGGCAGCCGCAGTCCGTTACAGGTGGGAGCCGAACTGTACGGCCACGCCGGTGTGGAGTCTGATGTTGAAATTCTGGGGTTGATGCTGAATACTTTTTTAGTTGCCGGTGTCGACAACGTAGTGGTTGATCTCGGCAATGTCGACATCTTCAAAGGTCTGGCCAGGCAGGCCAAACTGAACGTAGAAGATGAAAGCCGACTTTTTGAAATGCTGCAACGCAAAGCCGTGCCTGAAATTGAGCAGCTGCTAGCCGAACTCGACATCGATAGTGAGCTGCGTGAAATGTTAGCCAGTCTGGCGGAGTTGAATGGTGACATTAGCGTCTTGCAACGTGCGCGTACACAACTCGCCAAAGCCGATGCCGGTGTTCATGAGGCGATTGATTATCTTGAAAAAACCGCGACACTAATCATGGCGCGTTTTCCTGATGTCGGTTTTAATTTCGATCTGGCAGAACTGCACGGTTATCATTATCAGACCGGCGTCGTCTTCGCCGCTTTCGTACCCGGTTCAGGGGTGGCGATTGCGCGTGGTGGTCGTTATGACGATATCGGTCGGATTTTCGGTCGTGCCCGCGCCGCTACCGGGTTCAGTACCGATTTAAAACTGCTGGATTATCTGACCATGCGGCAGTTTGAAAAAACCAGTCGCGTCTATGCGCCGGCGGTTATTGACCCGGCGTTGAAGAAAAAAATTAATGAGATTCGTGCACAGGGGATTTGCGTGATTGAGCAGTTAGCAGGGCAAGACGGTGACGCCAGAGCCATGCAATGTAATCAGCAATTGCAGCTGGTAGAGAATGAGTGGCAGGTAGTAGATATTTAGTCGACCAATAACCTTATTGGTCAATAATGAAAATATTCAATATTAATTAATTAAAAGGGTTCTTAACCATGGCAAGAAATGTTGTCGTGCTCGGCAGTCAGTGGGGCGATGAGGGTAAGGGGAAGGTTGTTGATCTGTTAACAGATCGCGCAGCCGCAGTGGTTCGTTTTCAAGGCGGACATAACGCCGGCCACACACTGGTTATCGATGGTGTAAAAACAGTATTGCATCTGATACCTTCGGGCATCCTGCGTGAACACGTAATGTGCATGATTGGTAACGGTGTCGTGCTCTCACCTGAAGCCCTGTTTAAGGAATTAGGTGAGCTGGAAGCGCGTGGCGTACCCGCCGCAGAGCGTCTGAAACTGTCCGCGGCCTGTCCCTTAATTCTGCCTTATCACATCGCTCTCGATCAGGCGCGTGAAATTGCGCGCGGCAAAACCGCCATAGGCACCACCGGTCGTGGCATTGGCCCCTGTTACGAAGACAAAGTTTCCCGTCGTGGCATTCGTCTGGCCGACCTCAGTGATATCGAAGCCTTCAAGGAAAAACTGGCCGGCGTTATGGAATACCATAACTTCACTCTGAAAAATTACTTCAAGGTGGATGAAGTCGACTATCAGCAGGTGCTAGACGAAGTTCTGGGCTACCGCGACAGGCTGCTGTCCATGGTCGCAGACATCCCCGGCATGCTCGATGATTATCGTAAGCAGGGCCACAACATCATGTTCGAAGGCGCGCAGGGCACACTGCTCGACATCGATCAGGGCACCTATCCCTATGTCACCTCATCGAACACTACTGCCGGCGGCGCCTGCACCGGCAGTGGTATCGGTCCCGGTGATCTCGATTATATGCTGGGCATTACCAAGGCCTACACCACCCGTGTCGGTGCCGGTCCGTTCCCCACCGAACTGTTCGACGATGTGGGTAACCACCTGGGCACCAAAGGCCATGAGTTCGGTGCCACCACAGGCCGAAGCCGTCGTTGCGGCTGGTTCGATGGCGTGGCTCTGCGCCGTGCAGCACAAATCAACAGCCTGACCGGTTTATGCATCACCAAACTGGATGTACTCGACGGCCTGGAAACACTGAAATTGTGTACAGGCTATAAATACGACGGCCAGCTGCTGGATTTGCCGCCGCTGGGCGCCGACGCCATTGAAAAATGCGAGCCGGTTTATGAAGAGATGCCGGGCTGGAGCGAAACCACTGAAGGCATTCGCGATTATGATGCCCTGCCGGAAAAAGCCAGAAATTATCTAAAACGCATGGAAGAAATCGTCGGCGTACCGGTGCACATTATCTCCACCGGCCCGGAACGTGATGACACCATCATTCTGACGCATCCGTTTGGTAAATAATGGGTTAAAAAACTTTTGTACAGTAGATGCCGGCCAGAATTGAACCGGGTCGATGGAAATGTGTCATAGCTAATCATCATTCTGGCGTATTTGTGGCCGGTATCTATTTATCAGGCTGACAGGAAAAGACAGCAAAGCGATACTGTAATGGCAAATCATTTAATGACGAAAATAAAGTTCGTTATTCTCCTGCAATATCAAAAAATCCATGGAAACCAGAAACAATGGCTACCGGCCAAAATCGAGCCGGTATCATGGAAATGACCGGTGCTGAACCAGAGTTTGAAAACTGAACATGAATAGTTGAATGAACAGATACCTGATAGCTCTGACGCTTCTCGTGCTTCTGCCGCAACCCCTGCTGGCGGAATCACTCTGGTCCGATGTATCGGATGCAGATAAAAGTCCGGCGGCTGCATTGGCCGTTTCTATCTCCACAGCACAACCCGACCCACACAAAAACTCCCGCCGCGTTTCGGTCAGTTACGATCAGCTCAAAGGCGCACTCGCCAATGCCGATACCGTGCCCGTAGGTCAGCTGGCAAAATCACCAGCACCGGTACAGCTCGACTTGCCCATGCCCTACGGCGACCTGCAAACCTTTAATGTCTACGAATCATCGGTCATGGCAGCGGAACTGGCGGCCAGATATCCGCAGATAAAAACCTACAAAGCCATCGCCGTAAGTGACGCCGGCATCCGCGGCGTAGTCAACATCGGCCCCAACGGCTTTCGAGGCTATCTGTTTACCCCTGACGGCGAAGTCTTCATCGACCCCGTGCCCGACTCCGATCAGCAATACTACAGTTACTACAAACGCGACTATGCCGGCATACAGCCCAGGCAGTTTTCCTGCGGCGTAAAAACAGAGTCAGACACACAAAGCCCGGTGGAAGAGTTTAAAAGCACCGAGCTGGTCACCGCCGCGCGTACCAGCACAGCTGACAAAATCAGTTACCGCATCGCCGTTGCCGCAACCGGTGAATACACTCAGGCCGTTAGAAATCCGGGTTCGACATTAGATGCAGATATAAAAAGAGATGCGATGTATGAAATTACCGTTGCAATCAGCCGCGTCAATGAAATTTTCGAACGCGATCTGGCCATCAGACTGGAACTGGTTGTCAATAATAGTGAGATCATTTTCACTGCTCCAAATGATGATCCCTACGACCCTACTGACCTCTCCAAGTTGCTCGATGAAAATCAGGAAACGTTGCACAATATAATTAAACCTGAAAATTACGACATCGGCCATGTACTAAGCACCTCCGGTGGCGGTCTGGCCGCGCTGGGCGTTGCCTGCCGGACGGATTACAAGGCTCGCGGTGCATCCGGCGACACTGATCCCACCGGCGATCCTTTTTATATCGACATACTCGCCCACGAAATCGGCCACCAGCTGGGGGCCAATCACAGCTTTAACGGCACCACCCTGAATTGTGGAAGCGGCAATCGTAATGCAGAAACCGCGTTCGAACCGGGCAGTGGCTCCACCATCATGGCCTATGCCGGCATCTGCGGCGCTGAAAATTTACAGAAGTTTTCCGATGCCACTTTCCACGCTGGTAGCATCGAAGAAATCATTAACTTCACTCGAAACAGCACCGATAACAACTGTGCCGGTAGCATTACCACGCAACGGGCGCCGATCGCTGATGCAGCTCAGAATAATTGTACTAACCCCACCAACTGCATCATCCCCGGCGGCACCGCCTTTGCGCTCACCGGCACCGCGACCGACCCGGACGTAGCTGATGTCTTAAGTTACCAGTGGGATCAAATGGACGCAGGCATCGCCACTACCGCTACCACCCACGGCAGCGACCTCGGCAGCAACGCCCTGTTCAGATCATTTGAGCCAAAGGATACACCCGTGAGAGTTTTTCCTCAGCTCACAACCCAGTTGAGTAACACATCTGACAGAGCGGAAACCCTTCCCACTGAAAACCGAACTCTGAATTTCCGCTTCATCGCGCGTGACGGCAACGGCGGCGTCGCTATTGACGATATGCAGATCATCGTCAACGGCGACATTGGGCCGTTTGAGATCTTACAGCCGAATACCAGCGCAATACTTGATTCAGCACAACCGCAATCTATCCAGTGGAACGCCGCCTGCACCGAACAGCTTCCGGTTAGTTGCGCCAGCGTTGATATCCTCTATTCGACAGATAATGGAATCACTTTTATCCCCTTGATTGAAAGCACACCCAATAACGGCATTGCAGAAGTTAACTTCGCAAATGCAGTCGCCGGCAATGCCAGAGTAAAAGTCGTCTGTTCGGATAATATTTTCTTCGATATCTCCGATGTCGATTTTGAGTTAAAAAATGGAACGGGTGAAACCCTGCCAACAGATCTGATCGGCGGTAGTTATAACTGCGGCACTGCCAACGGTGTCGAGAATGGTGACGATATCGAACCCAATAATTTCCCCGCCCAGGCACAGACATTGATTCTCCCATCCGTCCTGAATGGCATCGTCAACAACGTACAGGACCCGGATGATTACTTCGTCTTCATCGCCGAGGCAGTCGGTTACAGCTTCACCCTCAGTAACTACGGCAATTACGACCTCGACTTATACCTGTACGACAGCACCGGCAAAACCGTTATTGCCAGCAGTGAAAGCACAACCAGCCCTGTGGAAAGCATCAGCGCGGAACTGATCATGGGCAGAACCTATTACCTCGTCGTCACCGGCTTCAACACCGCCGGCCTGGATGCAGGCTATACCCTGAGTGCGCAGTCCAAAATCACCAAACCAGGTGGTGGCGGCGCAATCAACCTGTACGTTCTGTTGTTACTGCTTATCAGCCCATTGCTCAGGCTCAAGCAACATACCGCTTAACCCGCAAGGTGAGCGCCGTTTCATACCCACGTCCTGCATCTGTTGTGCGAATTCATTTGCGCAAAATATCCAACCAAGCAGCCGTAAGGTGGGCACCGCTTTTGTACCCACGCAGCACCTCGTCCGCTGAAAATGGGTATCGGCCTGCGCCGGTATGACGGCTAGGCATATCCCCTAGGTCGGCAAGCCCTTGCCGACAAATTGCTGATACCCGGAAACCGGATCGATTATCGCACTGCCATATACTGCTTGTAGTGTGAGAAGCGTTATCAATATTATTGACATCACTTCTCGCATCTGCTACCTTCAAAAAAATAATATACAACCGGCAAAATCACAATGCGCTACAACAAAATCAGTTACATAGATAAGCTCGACCAGCTTCAGGAGCAGTTTGAATACTCGACAAAGCTGTCAGAAGCGATTGGCGTTTCTCGTAGAGCGCTTCTCAACTGGCGCAGTAAGCCGGAATCGATTTCGGCCGAGAATCGGCTGAATATCGACGTGCTCTACTGCCGGCATTTTTTGATACCCGAGTGGGACGTGCCCAAACAAAACTTTGAACCGGTTTTGCTGCCGGACGACATGGCGCATAACGAGGCGTTATATCTGCCGTTTTTGCGTCGTTTGAGTTACGGCACCATTGAGATCGAAACCGATATCTCAAAAGCCGATTTCGACAAAATCATCGATGAGAAAAAGCTGCCCAAAAATATCAGCAGGCAGACTTTTCATGAAGGCTTCAACGCTTTCATCACTCACCGGCAGATCTGGCAGCGCATAGTGGAACATGGAGATTCGATGCCGATTACCGAAGAAAGCATCAAGACCCTGCACGCTGATTTCATGCGCGGCGTGCACGATGATGCTGGCTTTTATTCCACAAATATTCGTGTCATGGGGCAGCTGGATGGTGTACAAACCACGCACCCGGATGACATCGAAGAAGAGATGAATCGATGGGTTTATAAAGAAGCGAAAGCCGCAACACTCGAAGCCATCGCCAAAGCTCATGCTTATTTCATTTTGATACATCCTTTTGGCGACGGCAACGGCCGCGTCGGCCGGGCGCTGGTAATGATTCAATGCCTGAGCGCCCGCTTAATGCCACCGGTATTTAACCGCGACAACCGCGCGATGTATTACGCTGCGATGGAACACGCCATGAAACATGGGCGCTATGCTCCACTGGTGCGACTTTTTTATGAATCCGCGCAGTCGTAGGTGGGCACCGACTTTCTGGCCACGCGGTATGCTTATTTATCCCCCAAACACACCTCAAGCATCACCGCGTTATACCGCTTTGCATACGCTGATGCTTGCCGCATTGCCTCCAGCTCTTCATCCGAGCGAATTACATCGCCAAAGCCTTCCAGCAGGCGCACGCCGCAGGCTGCCAGTGCCACCTCCCGTTCTGCCGCTGCCACACCCGGTAGCGTCGTCGCCCGTGTCGCAAAACCCAGCAAACGCAAATCGCCTTGCTCTATTGCTGCGCGCGCATCTGCCTTAGGGTCGCACTGTTCATATTGCGTGCCCCGTTTTATTGCACTGGCATCCTCAGTAGACACCGGTTCCGGCGCATCCTCCGGGCTTGAACTCATCGCCGACACCGGTGTAGCCGACATCAAAAAACAGCCATACAAAACAGCAAACAGAGGAAAACGAAGTAGAGCGCTCATAAGCAGAATCCCGTAAAAGTGACAGGCCGGAAACGACCGAATCGGCTAATTATAACCGCAAACTACAACGTTTTTATTTTCAGTCACAACCACAAAAAAAAGCAGCATTGAGTGATTTAATACGGGCCAAACAATAATAATTAAAAGGAATTTATGCCACAACCGTCACCAGCACAGTAATACCCATATCAGCGTTTTGTTATGTCGGCTATCCGTTTAGTTTCTCTCTTGTGGGAAATGTATAAGCTGTTACCATCGTTCTTACGCTTAATAATTTTAGCGAGCTAATACATTCTATGCGCTACGACCTTTCTATTTTAAAACAGATCATCATTACTGCGGCACGCGAGGAGCTGCTGCCGCGTTTTGCCGATGTGCAGCGTAGCACCAAGGCGGATGGTAGTTTTGTCACCGAGGCCGATCTGGCGGTGCAGGCGCGTATTACGCATGAGCTGAAAAAGCATTATCCGAAGACTGATCTTCTGGGTGAAGAGATGACGGCGGATGAGCAAAGTACGTTGTTAACGAACAGCGATTCGCTCTGGTGTCTTGATCCACTGGATGGTACCAGTAATTTTGCGGTGGGTACGCCGTATTATGCGATTTCGCTGGCGCTGATTGAGCGCGGTGTGCCGACGCTGGGCATTGTTTATGATCCCAATCGCGATGAGTGTTTTGTAGCGGTGCGCGGGCAGGGTGCTTTTCTCAATGATGCGCCACTGAAAGTCAGGCCTGTTGAACTGCCTCTGTCAAAATGTACGGCGTTGATTGATTTCAAGCGACTACCAAATCAGCTTTCGATGAACCTGGTGAGTCTCCAGCCTTATGCATCGCAACGTAGCTATGGTTCGGTCGCGCTGGACTGGTGCTGGCTGGCGGCGTCACGTGTTCATGTTTACCTGCATGGCGCGTCCAGTATCTGGGATTATGCAGCGGGCCAACTGATTTTCAGCGAAGCGGGCGGTGCCTCCTGTACGCTGGAAGGGGAAGCGATTTATGTCAATACGCTCAGCAAGCGTTCCTCGGTCGGCGCGCTGGATAAGGCCGCTCTTGATGAATGGCATCACTGGCTGCGTGAGTACCTGGTTTCGTAACGGATGGTTTCGTAGATGGGTAAAGGCTCTTGCATGCCCATTTTGGATAAGATAAGGACACTCGCCGTTTGAAATCAAAAATTATTGATGGGCATGCAGTGCTTTGTCCATCCTACGAAAGAATTAATCTGTCTGTGGAGATAATAAGAAACGAGATGGTTTTTTTAATTTTTCTACTCTAATCTAATGCCAAACCGAAATAATAACCGCAGGAATCAAGCCCGATATGACACCCGAAATATACCTTGCCGCATTTTTTATTCTGCTGTTTGCCTACTTCTTGCGCGGGATTACCGGTTTTGGTTCCGGCTTAATCGCCATACCGCTGTTGGCGCATTTTCTGCCTTTGACTTTTGTTGTGCCGATGGTGCTGGTGCTGGATTTTGTGGCATCGGTGGCACTCAGCCGTCATACGCGTTTGCAGGTGCGTTGGGATGAAATACGCTATTTGATACCGACGACTATTGCAGGTATTCTGTTGGGAACATTCCTGCTGGTGAATTTGCCGCGAGAGCCGCTGCTGGTGGCGCTCGCTTTATTTGTGATTTTTTTCGGTTTACGTTATGTCTTCAATGTACACGGTGAAAATCCGATCAGTCGCTGGTGGTCACTGCCCACCGGCTTGATCGGTGGTTTGATCGGCGCGTTGTTTGGCACTGGTGGCCCGCCTTATGTGGTGTACCTGTCGCATCGCCTGCATGATAAAACACAGTTGCGCGGCACCTTGTCGGGATTATTTATGCTCGACGGGGCGTTACGGGTAATCACTTTTCTGATTTTCGGTCTGTTGCTTCAGACTGAGTTGTTAACTTCCCTGCTGCTGGCACTGCCGCTGATGGCTTTGGGGCTCTATCTGGGCAACAAGGTACACCTGGGCATTAGCCATCGGCAGCAGCTAGTCATTATTGGCGGCTTATTATTACTGAGTGGCGGTTCATTGTTATGGAAAGCATGGGGCGGATAAGCTGTCAGAGCGTGAACAGTGGGTTTGGATGAGGCACGAACCTCAACAAATAGTGAGACTAATAAAAACACTGTGATTTCGGCATCTGCCAGGTATGAAATCACGAAACATAAATTAAGGTGAATATGGCTAAATATTCTAAAAAGAATCAGGTCTCAGATAAAACTAAGGATGATGCCCTTAAAATTGCGCGCGGTACACAAAGGCCGGGGCAGACCAAAGAGCAAACAAAACTGATCGCCCAGGGTATTCAGAAAGGCATTGAGCAGTATAAAAAGAAGCAAAGCCATAAGGCGCGAGAGCTGGACAAAAAACTGAGCAAGGTATCGGCGAACCGGTCATTAACCGAAGCGGAAAGTGATGAGGTTTCCGGTTCGGAAAAGGTTAAGTGCAGTAAGTTGCCGTGGGTTTTTTTGACGCTGTCGTGGCTTGGTTTTGTGGCTTATGTTGTGCTGGTTAAATAATATATGTGCGGTGAATAAATTATTAATACCGTAGGCTGGGCTGACGCAGGAAGCCCAACGGCTTTTTCCTCTTAACAATTTTGTTGGGGTTCGTGCATTACTACAAATTACGCGGCCAGTAAAACTCCACCCGCGAAGAACGCCAATAACACAAAAAACCTTTAATTAATTATTCTTTTGCCCTTTTCGCGTTCTTGGCGTTTTTCGCGGATATAGGATTTATTCTTTTATCGGCGTTAATCTGTGTTTATCTGTGGACTGAATTGAATTTTTTAAGCAGTTATTTCTTAAAGCTGTTTCAGTTTTTCTAAAACAGCCTGGGCGTGACCTTCGGGGTTGACGCCATATTCTGCCTCTACAATTTTTCCCTGCTTATCAATGATAAAAGTGGAACGCACGATGCCCATTTTCTTCTCGCCGTGTTTTTCCTTTTCCTGCCATACGCCATAGGCTTCACAGAGTTTGCCGTTGGTGTCGGCCAGTAGCATTACCTTAAGGCCGAATTTTTCGATAAAGGCCTGATGCGATGCGCAGTCATCTTTGCTGACGCCGATGACGACGGTGTCGAGTGCGGCGAATTCATCGGCCAGCGCGGTGAACTGGTTGGCTTCGATGGTGCAGCCGGGGGTGTCGTCTTTGGGGTAGAAATATAAAACGACATTTTTCCTGTTTTTGAAATCGCTCAGGCTGATGCTTTGATTGTTTTCATTGTCGACAGTGAAATCGGGTGCTTGTTGAGTTTTTAGCATGTTGCTGTTCTCTGAATCTGGGAATCTGGATTTGTATTGTAAAACGATGATCTTGCCATAAGCATTAATGGATAAATCCACAGGATCTTGATGGTCACGCTGTGCCTTGCGCCTGCTACGGACGTGGCGATGCTCGAAAATTAGCTTGAAGCATCTGTTATGCATCGGTACGGTATCTGGTTATTTTCTGACAGGGGTCAATAAGTTCTGCCTGCTCAAGGAGGTATCCGTGTATGGTGGCTTCAATCATATTCAGTTCAATCACCTGTTAAATGGTTGTAATCAGTGTTGAATAACTCGCTTTTTTGAATTCAGTTTGATTTGATATAGCCAACGAATTTTTTCGTTGATTGATCAGGGTAGTGGCCGATTGGTAAGCTGGGAGGGGATTCTTTGAGTTTGTTAGAATGACCTGTTGGTGAATTGAAGTTATCATCCCAATACTTGCACAGTAAGAGGCCCGTACTTGCCATGATTAACGAACCATCACCTACTACACCCACGAGCTCGCCCGCCGGCAACGGTTGGCGCACTTTTGGTATTGTTGTGATTACCATGGCCCTCACCCTCGGCGTGGGTTACTGGGCAGTGAATGCCTACCTGTTTCCGGCTGCGTTTAAGCCGGTGCAGCTCAGTGAAAAGGAGCAGCAGCGGCTTGATGGAAAACTTCAGCAGCTTGTGCCATCAGCAGCACCGTCCCGGCTTGAGCCGGAAGCTTACAGCGAAGCGGGGGCCAGCCGTGAAATTCATCTGAGTGAAAAAGAACTTAATGCCTTGCTGTCGAAAAACACCGATCTAGCCAGCAGGCTGGCAATTGATCTTTCGGAGAATCTGGCCAGCGCTAAATTGCTGGTGCATCTGGACCCGGATTTTCCTTTTCTGGGCGGCAATACAATCAAGATCAATGCGGGTATGGAACTGCATCTGCAGGATGGCCGGCCCGTTGCCACCCTGAGAGGAGTGAGTGTCTGGGGCGTGCCACTGCCGAACGCCTGGCTGGGCAATATGAAAAACACCAATCTTATCGAAGAGTTCGGTCAGGCCGGAGGCTTCTGGCAGGCGATAAACGATGGTGTGGAAGAGCTTGAGATCAAGGAAGGCGAGCTGCGAATCAAGCTGAAGGAGTGAGTGCTTGGTAAACAAATCCCTGAAACACTGAACACATTATTTTATGATTAAAAAACTAACACTATGCAGCGTTATTTACGCGCTATTTTTTCTAGCCGCCTGCTCGGACGACGAGATTTCCAATGACGATCTGATTCGTCAGGCGATAGATTCGGCGGTGCTCGCGGCGGAAAATCGCAACCATGATGATCTGGCGCTGCTGATTGACGAGACGTACCGTGATCATAAGGGTATTGGCAAGCCTCAGTTAATTAATCAGCTACGGGCATATTTCTTCATGCACAAAAATATTCATCTGTTTACCAAAGTTGATGATGTTGTTTTTAATGAAGGGCAGAGCAAGGCCGCTGTAACACTGTATGTGGCGATGGCCGGTAACGTGATTGCCGATGCCAGTGCGCTCACCGGTTTGCGAGCACGAATATATAAGTTTAAATTGCAGTTTGTCAAACAGGAGACGTGGTTGCTGACTCAGGCCAAATGGCAGCGATCCAGCTTTAAGGAAATGGTGAAGGTAAAATACTGACAGAGCTGAATATGAAGAGTATTTGAAAATACCGCTGCTATCACCACTTGACCCGATTGGAAAGAAAGTATGAGCAAACTACTAAGCCAGTGGACGCCTTCTCAGGCGGCGATTGATTTGATCAAGCTGAACGGTTTTGATGATGCGCACATTGCGAAGTCGGCGGAATATTTAAAAAATCAGACCGGCCTGGAAGATATTAACGAGGTTGAAGGCTACGATAGCTGGGACACTTTTTTCATTATGTTCTGCATCAAGGCGGGCGGTGGTTCGATAAAGCCTGATTAATTGTAGGATGGGCAAAGCACAACGTGCCCATCGGATTTAAATCAATAATCCTGCAAATGACATGGCAATAAATTTTTAAAACAATCAACAAGCGGAATATATAAAATGAGCACACCTGAGGTAGAACAGTTAAACAAAGATTTTTCACTGGCGCAGGCCGATCACAGTCTCGTCTTTAAAAAAGGTGATGGTGATATTCCGGTGATTGAGGTTGAAAATAGTCAGGCCAGTGCCCGCATCAGCTTACAGGGTGCGCAGGTGCTGAGCTGGGTGCCCGCCGGTGGCGATGAGGTGATCTGGCTGTCGGAGCAGGCGACATTTGCGTCGGGGAAATCGGTGCGCGGTGGAGTACCGATTTGCTGGCCGTGGTTTGGGCCGCACGAGAGTAACGCCGCGTATCCCGGTCACGGTTTTGCGCGTACGGTGATGTGGCAGGTGACGAAGACCGAGGCATTAGCCAGCGGTGAAACGCAGGTGACTTTTCAGCTGGACACGCGCGAGCTTGATGCGGCGATTAAACCCCTGTGGCCGTTGCCGACGATTGCGGAATACCGTTTAACCATTGGTAAAGTTTTGACCATTGAACTTACCACTTTTAATCACAGCGATCAGGCGATGACCATTGGTCAGGCGTTGCACACTTATTTTAAGGTGGACGATGTCAGCAAGACCAGCGTGCTGGGTCTGGATGGCAAGCCCTATCTGGATAAAACCGATGGCTTCAAACGTAAAACCCAGAGTGGCCCGGTGACCATCGGCGAGGAAGTGGATCGGGTTTATTTGCAGACGCCGGATGACGTTAGTATTGATGATGGCCAGCGGAAAATCACCATCAGAAAGCAGAACAGCGAGTCGACGATAATATGGAACCCATGGCAGGAAGCGGCGGAGAAAATGGGCGATCTGGGGCCGGATGGCTACCTTAAGATGCTGTGTGTTGAATCGGCGAATGCGCTTGAAGATACCGTGAATATTGGCGCAGGTGAGAGTTATACTCTGCAGGTGACTTATGAGGTCGTGTAATCGGCTGGATTATCAAAACCGGCTCCATCATATAAAATCATGACCACGAATCCATGAATCAACGAGAAACATGAACCGCAGACTCACAGCTATTATCAATCAGCTCAACGACTTATCGCGCAGTCGCCGCTACTGGGCTGCGGCGATGGTGACCGGCATGGCCCTGTTGGCCGTGGCGCTGTTTTTTCAGCATGTGCTGGGTGAGCGCCCCTGCCTGATGTGCATTCAGGTGCGCCTGTGGGTATCGTTGCTGGTGTTGGTCTCTTTTATGGGGCTGCTGACGCGGCGGTATCGCCTGCTGAATGCTGTGCCACACCTGTTAATGATACTGGTGGCCGTAGGGCTGGTGGAGCGTTCCTATCAGCTGCTGGGTACCGAACGTGGTTTTGTCTTCAGCGATTGCGGCTTCGAGCTGGGGTTGCCGGCCTGGTTTGCGATTGACCAGTGGCTACCCGCTGTTTTTTACGTGGAGACGGCCTGTGGTTACACACCGGAAATCATCTTTGGTATTACTATGGCGGAGGCGCTGATGGTTTTTTCAGTGGGACTTCTGCTCGTGACTGTGACTGTTTTTCTGGCATCACTTTTCAGGCCCGGTAATGCGTTTTCTTAAAGCCAATTATCCCCGGCTCATTATTACCGCCTGCCTGCTCCTGCTGGCATTCGCCTCGGTGACCAATCTGCTGGATAACTTTGGTGAGAAATATACCGATGAGGGCTTCAAGCGTTCGCTATCTGCGTTTGCCATTGCCAAGGGGCTGAATGGTCTGATCTCGGTGGTGCAGGGCACCGAAGTAGCGGTGCAGCCTGCGGGGGTGGGTTTGATCATGACGCCGGGGCAGATTCTCGATCCGGCCAATGATCTGATCGAACGTTTTTCATGGGTGATGCTGCTCTGTACAACCTCACTGGGCATTCAGGCTATTCTGCTGAAGATGTTTTCTTCGTTGTATTTTTCCAGCGTGGTGACGGCATCGCTGTTGCTGATGGTGCTGTTTGTCTGGAACGACTGGAGATATTCAGTCAGGATGAAAAATGTCATCTATCGACTGGCCGCCTTTCTTATCATCCTGCGATTTTTTATACCCGTTATGGCGATTACCAGTGAGGGAATTTATAACGCCTTTCTGGAGTCGAAGTACGTGGAGTCGAAAGCGCAGCTGGAACAGTCCAATGAAACTATATCCAGCCTGAATGAAGAGAATCAGGAGGCCAATATCGAAGCTCTGGAAGTGCCGTGGTACGAGTCACTGAGCAAGAATTTCAGTTCAGCCGTTGATGCTTTCGATGTCGATAAACGCGTGGAGCAGCTGAAAAAAGAGGTCGATAATCTGACTAGTTACATTGTGGATCTGATCGTGGTGTTTACAATGCAGACCATACTGCTGCCGCTGGTTTTTATCTGGCTGGCGCTGAGATTGATAAAAGCCAATTTCAGCTTCCGGTTTTTTAATTAAAGGTTGTGAGTAGGATGGGCTCCTAGTGTGCCCATCAATGTTAAATATGAGGCGTAATGATGAATACCAAAAACAAGTTTGATCAGGCGGTGGCGGATGCGCGCCGTGCCAGTGACCAGCGTGAGCTGGGTTATCGTGAACAGGCGTTGAAGTTATATCCGCATATTTGCGGGCGCTGTTGTCGTGAGTTCGATCGCAAAAATCTGCACGAGCTGACGGTGCACCATCGTGATCATGATCATGATAATAACCCGTCCGATGGCAGTAACTGGGAGCTGCTCTGTCTCTACTGCCATGACAATGAACACCAGCGTCAAACCGAAGCGCGGCAGGGCAATACTGCCAGCGACGACGGTAAGCGGGATACGGCAACGTTCAACCCGTTTGCCGATCTCAAGTCGATGCTGAATAGCAAAGATTGAATTGATGACGACTAACCGGCGATATTGCTAGCTGATGCTGTGGCATAGAAAAAAAGAGAAGGCAAAAAAATCCTGTCAAATTATCGTTGATGATATTGATGTGCGGATCGTGCGCAAGAAAATAAAAAATATGCACCTGCGCGTGTATTCGCCCGAGGGGCATGTGCGAGTGGCGGCACCGATGCATGTCAGTGATGAGGTGGTGCGTCGCACTGTTATCGATAGACTTATCTGGATCAGAAAACAGCAGCTGCGCCTGGCCAGTCTGCCTGAACCCATGCCGTGCGAAATGGTTTCAGGTGAATGCCATTACTATCTGGGTGAGGCCTGTCGGCTGGAGGTGGTTGTGCGGCAGGGCAAGCACGAGGTGGTGAGAAACAATCGTGACCTGCGGCTTTATGTGCGAGCGGATACCGCGCTGGCGAAACGTGCTTCAGTTCTGGATGCGTGGTATCGCGCGCAGATCAAAGCGCTTTTGCCCGAGCTTATCAGGAAGTGGGAGCCGGTTATGGGAGTCGAGGTGCACGAGTGGGCCATCAAGAAAATGAAAACCCGCTGGGGTACCTGCAATATTTCGGCAGGTCGCATCTGGCTGAATCTGGAGCTGGTGAAAAGGCCGATTGAGTGCCTGGAATATGTGCTGGTGCATGAGATGGTGCATCTGCTGGAGCGTTATCATAATCAGAATTTTAGGGCATATATGGATCAGTTTTTGCCGCACTGGCGTGTGCAGGAAGAGATATTAAAAAGTGAGCCACTGGCTCATGAGTGATAAAACCGGGAGGTGAAATGAATACTTTACTGCTTGTTGCCCATGGTAGCCGTCGTCAGCAATCGAATGATGAAGTTATAGTGCTGGCTGAAAAACTGGCCCAACAGTGTTCCGGTCAATATGAAATTATCCATGCCGCCTTTCTTGAACTGGCTGAACCATCGATTCCGCAAGGGATAAAAAAGTGTGTGGATGATGGGGCCAAAACGGTGACCGTATTGCCCTATTTTCTAAATTCCGGTCGGCATGTTGTAGAGGATATTCCGGGCATTGTGGTAGAGGCTAAAAAGCATCATCCTGATGTTGGTATCAAAGTTGCACTGCATCTGGGAGCGTCTGACCTGATGATGGATCTGCTGATATCAACGGCGAATACGGCGGTTTAATTTTATATAAACGGCAGCACTAAAACTGCAACGTACTTATGTGTTTGCTGTCGTATCCTTTTTTATTCGGTCGATCATGGCTTGCAGCTTCAAATAATGGCTGCCTTTCCAGTAGATTTTTTTGCACTGCGGGCACTGAGAGAACTCGTTGTAATACTTTCCGGTTTTAGGTGGCAGCTGCGTTTCTATTTGCTTTTTTTCGACAGGCTGCAATTCGCCATTACAGTGCATACAGCGCGTGAACGGCTTCAGCCGGTTGTGCAGGTCAAAGCGTGAGATGATTTCCAGCAGTTATTGCTGTGGTTGCCGGGCGCGAACAAAATATCCGTAGACAACCTGTTTGCGCATGAGCAGCTGGCGGTCGCAGCTGAGCAATATGCGTTGTTCATCGGCGGAGATGTCGGCGAGGAGGGTATCCTCATAATCATTGCGGTAGAGCGTATCGAAACCCAGCAAACGTAGATAGGCGGCCAGCCTTCCCAGATGTACATCGGCGACAAAGCGGGGATGAGGTAACGGTCCGGGCTGGCAGTGCTTCAACGTTGCTGGTAGCGATGCCGTCAGCGCGGACTGTTCATGCTGTGCCTGATTTAGCGGCGGGTACAGTTCGATACTATCACCGCTCTATACGCCGTATTCAAAATCAACAGATGCGCCGTTCACAATAATCAGATCGACCTCGGTGTGGGGCACGCCGAGAGATTCGATTAGATCCTTCACTGATCGATCATTTTTCAGCTCTTGTTTAAGTTCAATGTGGCGCAGATGTGCCGGCAGGAGGTCGTTGAGTTGACCGTGAAAACGCAAGTTAATCAATGTCTGCATGGCACATGACAGCGGAGAACTATCGTCAGGTGTCACTCTGTATTCATCCTGTCAGCGCTTGTGGATGATATTTCTTAATCATGCACCGGCCTCTTTGTTCTAGCAAATAAGTCTGTAGGCGTGTCTAATTATCTCTATATTAATCAACATATTAGGTGTATTTATTGAGTTATTTTCTGATGATTTTATCCACAATTGGGAATGTACATTCTATCCCTTCATATCTCCCTTAAAAAGTACAATGATATTGACTATATAAGCTTTTTTTAATATTCTAATAATCGTAATTTGAATTAACTTTAATTAAATATAAACCAACTAAATGGATTAAATATTATGAAATTTATAAAAATAATAGCAATTGCATCATTCCTGATAGCTTCTACTTCGGCTAATGCCTGGTGGGGTCCTTTCAACAACAATGGTTATAACAATAACGGCTATAATGGTTACAACAATGGTAGCGGTAATGGTGCCGGTGATTTTGACGGCGGTGGCGATATGGATTTTTCATTCGGCATGAAAGCACGTGGCAATGGTAACGGTTATGGCAACGGTTATAACGGTTACAACGGTAGCAACTACTACAATGGTTATAACGGCTACAACGGTTATAACGGCTATGCGCCCGCTCCTTATGGTTATGGTCCTGCACCTTATGGTTATGCGCCAGCACCAGGTCAGGCTTCAGCGCCAGGTCAGGCTCCGGCACCGGCTCCTGCTGGTCAGTAAGGAGTAGTTGCTACGGCAGCCAGGTATCAAAAAGTCAGGTGCTTTAAAGTGCCTGACTTTTTTGATTTTGTAAAATGTTTATGGAGAATATCATGAGCGAATCTAATACAGGCAATAAAGAAACGACCAAAGCCGCCACTGCAAGCAAAGCCAAAGAAACAAGAAAAGCAAAGGTTGCGGATAAGATCGTTGCAAGCACAGCTAAAGCAGATGATGATGCTGCTGCTGCAAATAAAGCCAGACCCGTTGAAAAAGTTACTGAAAAGGCAACTGCAAAAGTGACGGATAAAGTGGCAGCGAGTGAAGTTAAATCTAAAATTGAAGCTGAAACTGCGGCACCCTATATGGCGCCGAAGAAACTGCAAGAGAAAACCACTTCTTATGCACCTTATTACGCAGCGGCTGCGGGTATCCTGCTGGTCGTTACACTATCTGTAGCGACCTTTTTTCAGGATGAATACAAGGCGGTTGTGGCCAGTGCAAGTTCAATGATGAACACCGGGGAAGTTGCAACGGCAGCATCAAGGGATGTTTCGGAAGCTGATTCGATGTTTGTTGAAAATGGATCGGAAAATAACAATATTCAGGGTTCTAATCAGATTGCGCAAGCTGATTTTAACCGCACTCAGCCTGTTTTCGGCAAGCAGCCACATGTTATGAATCAGACGGGTAATCCTGCCTTAGCGGCCATGCGTCAAAAACATCAGACTAGCCGTGAAGAAGCAATGCGCAGGCATGATGAGAGAATGGCGAAAGTCAACGCGTCAAGAGCAGCAATGCAACAACGTATGGATCAGACCCCGGCTGAACGACGTATGAAAATGGAAGTATTGCAGGCTAAAACACAGCAGATTCAATTAGAAATGCGGCAGAAGATGCAGGCCGCCTATGACGAGTTTCATGCGATTTAGTCATAAATTTATTTACATGGCAGGAGGTCGAAATGATGTGTAATCAGGGTGCGATAGTTCAGGCTATCGCGCCCTGTTTTTTTGTGCGTGTTCCATAATTCTGCCGGTCAATACAATCCAAACAGCGAGGCAGGACTGATAACGTTTTTCCGCATTAACATCTGTGATGCGATCTGCCAGGCATGCACAGCGCGTTACTGAAAAAGTCATGGGGTGTATCCCAACCCGTTCTGAAATATAATGGGCTCCTAGCTCCATAAACAGAACAATATCAGGAATCAATACATGCCCAGTTCAAAAATCATCTACACCGAAACAGACGAAGCGCCTGCTTTAGCCACTTATTCTTTTTTCCCCATTGTACTCGCCTATACCAAAGCGGCCGGCATTGAAGTCGAAACACGGGACATCTCTCTGGCAGGGCGTATTCTGGCAAATTTTCCTGATAATTTAACGGCTGAGCAAAAGCAGCCGGATGCTTTGGGCGAACTGGGCGAGCTGGCAAAAACCCCAGAAGCGAATATTATCAAGCTCCCCAATATCAGCGCCTCGATCCCGCAGTTACACGCGGCCATCAAGGAGTTGCAGGCACTGGGTTATGCAATTCCTGACTATCCTGATGAGTCTGGCAATGATGCAGAAAAAGAGATTAAGGCGCGTTATGCCAAAGTGCTGGGCAGTGCGGTGAATCCGGTATTGCGCGAAGGCAATTCTGATCGCCGCGTCGCCGACCCGGTGAAGGAGTATGCGCGCAAGCATCCGCACAGCATGGGTGCGTGGTCAGCGGATTCAAAAACTCGCGTGGCGTCCATGAATGAGGGTGATTTCTACGGCAGCGAGCAGTCAGTGGTGATGAGCGCAAAAGGCGAGGTGAAAGTAACGTTGATAACGGATGAAGGTGAAAGCCACGTACTCAAGGAGAAAACACCGCTGCTGACCGATGAAGTGATTGATGCTTCGGTGATGAGTCGCAAGGCGCTGTGCGCGTTTTATGAAGAGAGCATAGCAGAGGCGAAAGGCAAGGGCGTGCTGCTGTCACTGCATCTTAAAGCCACCATGATGAAAATTTCTGATCCGATTATGTTTGGTTATGCAGTGAAGGTTTATTATGCCGACGTATTTGAAAAACACGCAGCAGCGTTTGAAAAACTGGGTGTGGATACGCGCAACGGTCTGGGCGATGTCTACGCCAAAATAGCCACGCTGCCGGAAGATGAGTGCCGGCAGATTGAAGCCGATATCGCGGCGGTTTACCAGTCGCATCCGCCGCTGGCGATGGTCGATTCAGACAAGGGCATTACCAACCTGCATGTGCCCAGTAACGTTATTGTCGATGCTTCCATGCCGGCAGCCTTGCGCTCTTCCGGTCGCATGTGGGGCCCGGATGGCAAGCTGCATGACACCATCGCAATGATCCCCGATCGCTGTTATGCCACGATTTATCAGCAGGTCATCGACTTTTGTAAACAGCACGGTGCGTTTGATGTCACCACCATGGGCAGCGTCAGCAATGTCGGATTGATGGCGCAGAAGGCCGAAGAATACGGCTCGCATGACAAGACCTTTGAAATTCCCGCGAACGGCATGGTGTGTGTGACTGACGATGCGGGTAACACCTTAATGCAGAGCAAAGTTGAGCAGGGCGACATCTGGCGTATGTGCCAGACCAAAGATCTGCCGATTCGCGACTGGGTCAAGCTGGCAGTGAATCGTGCCAGGCTCACCGGGCAGCCGGCTATTTTCTGGCTGGACAAAAATCGCGCGCACGACGTTAATATCATCGCCAAGGTTAAGGCCTATCTGAAAGATCACGATGCTACGGGGCTCGAAATTGAGATCATGTCGCCGGATGAGGCCATTCGCTATACTTTGAAACGCGTTAAGGCAGGCGAGGGCACTATCTCGGTGACTGGTAATGTCTTACGTGATTATTTAACTGATCTGTTCCCGATTTTAGAATTAGGCACCAGTGCAAAAATGTTATCCATCGTGCCGCTGCTGGCGGGTGGCGGATTATTTGAAACCGGAGCCGGCGGTTCAGCGCCCAAGATGGTTGAGCAATTGATGGAAGAAAATCATCTGCGCTGGGATTCACTCGGCGAGTTTCTGGCGCTGGCGGTTTCACTGGAAGACTGGGCGCAAAAAACCAGCAGCAACAAGGCGCAGGTGCTGGCAACAGCACTGGACAAGGCCAACAGCCTGTTCCTGAATAATGATAAATCACCCTCGCGTAAAACCGGTGAACTTGATACGCGCGGCAGCCATTTTTATCTGGCCATGTACTGGGCACAGAAGTTGGCGGAACAAAACGACGATGCCGAACTGAAAGCTATATTCACTCCGGTTGCACAGCAGCTAACCGCCAATGAAAACAAAATTGTCGAGGAGCTGAATTCTGTACAGGGCAAGCCTGCTGACATCGGCGGCTACTATCGCCCGGATCAGGCGCGGGTGAAAAAAGTCATGCGCCCAAGCGCAACGCTGAATGCGGTCATTGGAGCAATTTAAGGTTTATGACTGAGGCACAGGGAGGTGCATCAGGTGGTCATTGTGAACTGAGAGAGATTGTTTTTTCAGGATAGGATGCTCACCAAAAATGAGCCCTGCACAGCTATCGTCGTTTAAACCACCTGACCCGCGCACCAGCCCGACGACCACGCCCACTGGAAATTGTAGCCGCCCAGCCAGCCGGTCACGTCGACCACTTCACCGATGAAATACAGGCTTTCGGCTTTTTTGGATTCCATAGTTTTCGATGACAGCTCATCACAGTCGACACCGCCAAGAGTAACTTCTGCGGTGCGGTAACCTTCGGTGCCATTGGGCTTGATCTGCCAGTGGTGCAACTGCTGAGCGATTTCCTGAATCAGCGTTTGTGATAATTCCTGTAGGGGTTTGTCGAGCAGGGCTTCACTGAACAAAACCGGGAGCAGGCGTTTCGGCAGAATTTCATTGAGCACGGTTTTTAATTTAAGATTCGGCTGTTTACTCTGGCGTGTTTTTAGCAGCGCCGCTACATCAACATCCGGCAACAGATTGATGCTGACCGTTTCGCCCGGTTGCCAGTAGGAAGAGATCTGGAGAATGGCCGGGCCACTAATGCCGCGATGGGTGAATAGAATGTTTTCGCGAAACTGCATGCGCGCGTTGCTGACGATGCTGTCCACCGAAATGCCGGACAATTCCGCCAGTAGGTTCTTGTCGCGCGGTTGCAGGGTGAACGGCACCAGTCCCGCGCTGGTGGGCCAGAGGTGATGACCAAATTGCGCGGCAATTTTAAAGCCCAACGGGCTGGCGCACATTTTTGGAATCGACAGGCCACCGCTGGCGATGACTAATGAGTCGCTGTGAAATTCTCCCTGCGTGGTATTGGTAATAAAAACGTCGTCTTGTTTTTCGACTTTGTTTATTTCGCAGTTCAGCCGGATTTTAACTTTCACTTTTTCACATTCAGCGAGCAGCATATTAAGAATGTCTTTGGCGCTGTCATTGCAGAACAGCTGGCCGTGGTCGCGCTCGTGGTAGGTAATCTGGTGGTCGTTAACCAGAGCGATGAAATCCCATTGTGTGTAGCGGCTTAAGGCCGACTTGCAGAAATGTGGATTGTGCGAAATAAAATTGTCGGCACTGACATCTATGTTGGTGAAATTGCAGCGGCCGCCGCCGGACATCAGAATTTTCTTGCCGGCCTTGTTAGCGTGATCAAGCACCGTGACTTTGCGCCCTCGTTTGCCCGCTTCGATGGCGCACATCAAACCCGAGGCGCTGGCGCCGATAATTAATACATCAGTCTGGATGGGTTTGTCTGGCATGTATCTATCACTGCGAATGGCTATGCATGCACTATTAACGTAACTTGCGCACTCTGAATTTACGGCCTTTGATTTTACCTTCGGACAGCGCTTTCAGCGCCTGATTGGCGATTGCACGTTTCACAGCGACATAGGCGATGGTATCAAACAGGTCGATTTTTCCAATCTGTTTTCCGGAAAGTTTATTGTCTGCGGTTAACGCGCCCAGTATGTCGCCGGGGCGAATTTTGTCTTTGCGCCCGCCGTTAATGCACAGCGTGACCATGGTCGGAGTGAGGGTGAAGGCGTCGCCGCTTGCAAGCGCTGCGAGCTCATCAATCTGCACGGGGCCGTTTTGATATTCCTGTATGGCATTGACTTTGGGTGACTCAGAGGCGGTGAATAAACTCAGCGCCAGACCTTCATTGCCGGCGCGGCCGGTGCGCCCGATGCGGTGGATATGTATTTCCGGGTCGGGTGAGAGTTCGAAATTAATCACCGCCTGCAAGTCTTTAATGTCCAGTCCGCGCGCGGCCACATCGGTGGCGACAAGTATCGAGCTGCTTTTGTTGGAGAACTGCACCAGCACCTGATCTCGTTCCTTCTGTTCCAGGTCGCCGTGCAGGGCGAGCGCGTGAAAACCCTGCTGCCATAATTCATCAGCCAGTTCCTGACATTGCTGTTTGCGGTTGCAGAAGATCACGCTCGATTCGGGGCGGTAATGTTTTAACAGCGCGACCAATGCCAGAGTTCGCTGGCCTTTTTCTATTTCGTAGAAGAGCTGTTTTATTTTTGTGTTGTCGTGCAAAGTTTCGACCCGGATATCCAGCGGATTGTTCTGCACGGCCTTGCTGATCTGTTTGATGCCCGCCGGGTAGGTGGCTGAAAACAGCAGGGTCTGTTTCTGTTTCGGCATCATCGCGATGATGCGCATGATGTCATCATAAAAGCCCATATCCAGCATGCGGTCGGCTTCATCCAGCACCAGCATTTTCAGGCTGTCGAATTTTAAACTGCCCTTTTGCAGGTGTTTGAAAATGCGCCCGGGCGTGCCGACGACAATGTGCGGCTGATGTTCCAGTGAAGCCAGCTGCGGGCCTAAGGGAGTGCCGCCGCACAGGGTGAGAATTTTGGTATTGGCTATGGGCCGGGCCAGACGGCGAAGCTCCTTGCTGACCTGATCGGCCAGTTCGCGCGTCGGGCACAGCACCAGCGCCTGCGTCTGATAGGTATCTGCATCCAGTCGGTGCAGCAGGCCAATGCCAAAGGCGGCGGTCTTGCCGCTGCCGGTTTTGGCCTGCGCCTGTACATCCCGGCCGTTCAAAATCGCGGGCAGGCTTTGGGCCTGAATCGGGGTCATGGACTGGTAATCCAGCGATTCCAGGTTGGCTAAAAATTCAGCCGAGAGAGGCAGTGTAGAAAAGTCAGTGGTGGTCACGAAGTGTTGTCTTTGAGTGTATGAAAGCAGCGCTATGATAACAGGGATTGAAGGCTGGGAGGCTGTCGGATTCAGGAGGTATTGGCTGCGGGCTTCGACATCTGCACGAAGAGGCTCGATATTCGGCTACAAAAAAAGCGACCTTCAGGTCGCTTTGTTGCATCGCTTAGCCGGTTTTTTGAAGATGAGGTTGATCAGCTGGCTTCGCTATAGGGAGACAGCATCAATAGCAGAGTCTGGGCATGTTCGGCGGCGGTACGTCCAAGGTCGGTGAGATAACCGCCGTCCACCTGAGTAATCATGCCTTTCTGGTGCAGGCGTTTAACCGCTTCAATGGTGCCGGGGTTGGCATTCCGGTGTACTTTGATACCCTGTTGCGTGCTTTCCAGGTTGTAGTGAATGAGTACATCCATCTCTTGAATTTGTTCGGGAGAGTAGGGCATAGCGCAACCTCTTAGGGGAAAATAGTCGTGGCGACAGAAGCTGTTTATCTTGACCGAAACCCGCCTTTAAATCAATTGTTACATCTCTTTATACTTACAATATGTAGAGTTTTTCTGTCTCATGATAGTCTGATTTTTTGCATGTGAATTGAGACGAGTTTGATCTAGCTCCGGTTAAAGCGCATCATTCTCTGCATAATGCTTTTTTTGCCGAGTTATATCATGCCATTGAATATTGATAAAAGAAGTGTCGCCTTAGCCATTCCGCCGCTGTTGCGGCTGGCCTTTCGGCCGCTGTTTTTGGGTGGCACACTGTTTTCCATCATAGCCATCAGCTGGTGGGTTTATTTCTGGCTGAACCCCTTCACCTGGACACCGCACGGAGGGGCGGTCTGGTGGCATGGACATGAAATGCTATTTGGATTCGGTGCCGCCATTGTGGTGGGTTTTCTACTGACTGCGGTACAGACCTGGACAGGGGTGATCGGGGTCAGGGGTAAGCCGCTGGCGATACTGGCCTTAAGCTGGCTGCTGGGTCGACTGCTGCTGGCCTTTGGCGCAGGGCTACCCGGCAGCCTGATTGCTATCGGGGATGTCACTTTTCTACTGCTGGCGGTCGTCGCCATGGCCTATCCGGTGATAAAAGCCCGGCAATGGCGTAATTTAATGTTTGTGCCAATGCTGCTGGTTTTAGCCCTGCTGAACGTGGCCGGTCACTGGGCTGTTATCACCGAGCAGCCGCAGTTAGCTACGCAGGCACTGCATGGCACAATAATGGTGTTTGCCCTGATTATTTCCATCGTCGGCGGGCGGGTCATTGCCGCATTTACCGCCAATACCACCGGCTGCCAAAGAGCCCGCCCCATCCAATGGCTGGACACGGTTAGCATCACGAGCATTATATTGATGCTGATAATGGCCTTTATCGGTTTTTCCAATGTGCCCTCAGCCCTGCTGCTGATTATTTCAGTTATAGCCGCGCTGGCGAATGGCGGGCGCTTTCTGCGCTGGGGTATTCAGCACAGCGGCAGCGATCCATTGTTGTGGTCACTGCATCTGGCTTATGCTTTTATCCCTCTGGGCTTTCTTCTAATAGCACTGCACAGCGTCGGCCTGATGGATAATCTCAGCGCAGCACTGCACGGCATCACCGTGGGTGCCATTGGTGGCATGATTCTGGCGATGATATCGCGGGTGACATTAGGGCACACCGGACGAGGACTTACCCCGCCTCGCCTGATATCACTGGCGTTTATCTGTATTCTTCTCGCCGCAGTGGTTCGGATTGTATTGCCCGCCTGGCTACCACAGCTGAGCGGCTGGGGCATTGGCACTGCTGGTGTGCTCTGGGTTCTGGCCTACGGCATCTATTTTTATTATTATGCGCCGATGCTGGTGAGCAACCGCGTCGATGGCGGCTTAGGCTGAATCGCGGGATTTTTTGCAATTCCTGTATGAATTTAAGGTGGCCAAAGCTTAACCGGTCATGGATCTTTACGGGGTATAGTGTTAGAGTTAAGTAATTATTTGAACATGTAATGAGGAAAATGATATGGGTTGTTGTGGCAGTTGTGGTGGTCAGGATGCGGATAAAGCGAATGATCAGGTGAAAGATGAGGCTCAGGAGCAGACTCCGGATCAGGAGTCAAATAAAGCACAGGAGCAGACAGCAGATAAAGAACAGAAATAGTATTTTTTGTTTTTTTTGATACTAAACCGGCCGTTTTTTTAAACGGCCGGTTTGGGTTTTAATATAAACATAAAATTTTTAGTCCGCAGATGAACGCAGATAAGGGCAAAAACCCTGTCCGCGAATGACGCGAAAAAGGCAAAATCCTGTTTCTGTCGGGGTGTTAGCAAATAAAGTCATGTCGTCGTTACTGATCTTTTGGCTCTCTCTCATCTTTTACATCTTCTGTATCTTCCCTGTCTTTTGAATCGTCCGTATTTTTCCCGTTGGCGACTGTGATCACGCGTTGTGGGAAAGGAATTTCTATGTCGTCACGTCTAAAGGCTTCGACGATGGCAAAGTTAAAATCGCTGGTGACATTAAGTTTCTCATCAATATTGTGAATGAAAAATCGCAATTCAAAATTCAGCGAGCTATCACCAAAACTGCGGAACAGTACTTTTGGCTTTGCGAGTTGTGGATGATCTTTCATCACCATAGGATGGTTGTTGGCAATCTTTAACAAAACATCACGTACTTTTTCAACGTCGGAGCCGTAACCAACGCCTACCGGAATAGTGACTCGCCCATAAGGATCCCGTAGCATCCAGTTGGTGACTTTAGAGGTGATGAGTTCCGAGTTAGGGACAATTACATCGGCTCTGTCAAAGGTTTCGATTTGGGTGGAGCGGATATTGATGGCTTTGACATAACCCTCGGTATCACCCGTAATAATCCAGTCGCCGCGACGAACCGGGCGCTCGAATAAAAGGATGAGGCCTGAAACAAAATTGTTGACGATGTTTTGCAGACCAAAACCAATACCGACCGAAAGCGCACCTGCAATAATTGCAATGTTCTGCATCTGCACACCGGCGACAGAAAGTGCAATGAGTATGGCAATGCCCACGCCCAGATAGCCGATCAGAGAGGCCACGGCTTCACGCGCACCCCGATCCAGACGGGTGTATTTCAGGCCGTGGGGAAGCATTTGCACCTTAATGTAACGGGTCAGATTTAATACGACGGCGTAAGCGAGGATTCCACCGGCCAGCAGGGCTGGCGTTACAGTGAGTGAACCAATCTGAAAGCCGTTGGTGAGGTAAGTGGTGATGACGGCCAGCCAGGGGTCGGTTAATCGCCATATATTTAATGCCAGCAGGACGAAGCCGCCCCACAAAACGGTAAAGATAACGATACGTACCCAAATCAGTCCGGGAAACTGATCGTTTTCTTTCAGTTCTGCGCGCTGGCGCAGATTCTTTTGCCAGCCATGCCTGCCCTCATCAAGACCATCGCACAGATCTTTGATGAGGCGATGAACCAGTAGTGTTATGCCAAGGCTGAATGCGGTCGCCAGCACTCCGCTGACGACGAAGAAAGAGAGGTTTCGATAACCAGCGAGTTCGGCCAATAGAGTAACGCCTAGAAGCAGACTCAGAAAAAGGCGTGAACGTGGTGACAGAATCGACCATGAAAACAGCCGTACCATCCACAGTAGAGAGATCAAATTAATGATGAGGATGATGCTATAGATGCCACGGTTTAAATAATAAACCGCCTCGCTCATGCCCGCTCTGAACTCGCCGGTGAATAAAAGGAAACCGATAACGACCAGGGTCAGCAGCACCTTTAGTTTTCGGGCAAAACGTCTTGATAGCTCATCCGGGTGGGCAAGGTACGTCTGCGCGGGTGGTGCCGGGCTGAGCAGAATATTGATCAAAATAATCAGGCTGAAATAAATGCCCAGAATGTAGCTGGTTTTAGTTAAGAACGGGAGTGGA
Source organism: Gammaproteobacteria bacterium (assembly GCA_024636785.1). Lineage (GTDB taxonomy): Bacteria > Pseudomonadota > Gammaproteobacteria > SZUA-229 > SZUA-229 > LH-M37. Next base: position 34,714 of record JAGXGK010000053.1, on the reverse strand, counting down.
CTCAGCGGTAGCGTAATACTAAAAAAGGCGGCGGTGGCGGCCACAGGCAATAATAAGGGTAAAGCACGTGCCATACTGGTGCGTGCAGCGAGGCCGAAGCCGTAAACACTGTCTTCAGTTTGTGTTGGCGCCGGGGTAACGGTGCCGAGCTTTCGCTTTAGAAAAATGCCCATGAGCATGCTGCTGCCGGCTAACAACATAAGCGCAAGGAACTGCTCCGGGCTGAGTGATTTAAGCTGGTGCTGGGCGCGCAAAAAATCAATGCTGTCCTGCCAGGCGACGGCAGGCGCTTTTAAGTTCTCCACAACAACGGTAATGATGTCAGGTGAGCGCGCAGAAAGCTGCCGGGCCAATATGCTTTGCTGTAGCTGATTGATAAACTTGATCAGGTCCTGGCTTTGCAGCTGTAGTAACTTGCAGCTGGAAAGCTGTTTGTCCAGCGCCTTCTGCTGCGCGATCAAGCTGCTGCGTTTATTGATCACTTCAGGGCTTTCCCGGTCCATAGGTTCGCCCAGCGTCGCCAGATCTTCGGTGACCTTTAGTAGCTGCGCCTCGACATCAGTAATACATTGCTGCGCTTTGCTCCTGATCAGGTTTAGCGCTTTTATATCACTGGAAAGCGTATCAATATTAGCTTTGTCAGGGAGCGGTTTTTTAATTTTGTCTCCCAGGTTTTTAATGCTGACCGTAGCTTCAGGCAGCCATTCATCATAATTAATTTCATCGGCGTGTGCCACTAAGGGTGCGGCAAGCAATATCAGCGTCGTGAAGAGCAGAGTGGTAAAAGCTGAATGAATGCAGGCGGTTATGCGGTACTTCTGAACCATTGCTTATCTCGTCGTGGTTATTCCGGGAGTCTGAAAATATATTTTATAAATCAGTTTGTTTTATGCGATCATCGATCAAATGATTGATCAGGTTCTGGGTAGATAGATTTTTAGCATGGCTTCAAACCGGTTCAATTATAGTGGAAAAAGCGCTAGTGGCCTGACTGACTTGAAGAATCGAAGCGATTGTCGACTGAGCGAGGACAGGTTTTGACGATTTTTCAGGGTGATAGTCATTCTATTGCCCTAAAAAGCGACGAAATATGGATCGGCCACGGATTTGCAATAGATTTTCATCAAGTCAGACAGGCTGCCAGGCTGCTCCTTTTTTAACCCTCTTTTTCGGCGCTTATAAGCGGAGATTTGACAGCATGGACGTAATTTAATTCACCAGGAGGCTGTCGGATTTAGGATGAATTGGCTGCGGAAGTGGGAGAGCGGCCCAAATCTCCCCAATTTTTCGTTGCGTAGAATAACTATGCGCCTCAAAATCGGGAATAGTGAGCTCACTCTCCCACTCCCTCGCTTCAATCCCCCTAAACCCGACAGACTCCTAGCTTTATTGCAGCAGATTTTCGTCAATCGCATGAAAATGGCCAGCGGCATCTATCAGCGCCCTGGCAGTGAGTGCCGGTACACCGTAGACTTCTGTGTAGACTCCGTAATCGGATTTTATCTTCTTCAAAAGCAGCTCGAAATCACCGTCACCGGATAACAATATAACGGTATCTACCTCCCTCGAAATATCCATAATGTCAATGGTGATGCCGACGTCCCAGTCGCCTTTGGCGGAGCCGTCGCTGCGCTGGATATAGGGTTTGAGTTTTACCATGAAGCCAATGTGTTTAAGGGCGTTCTGAAACTTTTGCTGCTGTTCGTCCCCGCGATCGATGGCATAGGCGATCGCGATTACGACCTCACCCTGGAGGCTCACTGCCTGCCAGAACTTGCGGTAATCGAACTGGCGGCTAAAGCTGTCACGGGTGGTGTAATAGATGTTCTGGACATCAACAAAAATCGCGATTTTCTTCACGCTGGAGCCTGCTGCAAGGTGTTTGTTCTCCAGCGCAGCTTAGCATAGCCAAATCCTGTCTAGGCCTCTGTGTTTTCTGGTAAGCAACGTAAATTACAGGCCATAAAAAAGCCCGAAGATAGAATCAACGGGCTTTCTACGGTATTGCTTTGAGCCTTAACTATAACAAATGGCTAAGGCTCAGCTCTGAACTAAATCAGACCCGTTTAGTATCGGCTAACGTCCCCGCTGCTGATTCTGTCCTGTGCTGGCGCTACGCGCGGATCGGTTCTGGCTATTCCAGGACGATGCCGTTTTGTTTCGCGGTGCGGGTTTTCGCGCACCCTGCTGGTTGCCACGACCGCGGTTGATAGGCTCGGCTCTAATCGAAGGATCAGGTTCATAGCCATCAAACATTACTTTAGGAATGTCGCGTTTTAACAGACGCTCGATATCTTTCAGCAGTTTCAGCTCATCCACGCACACCAGTGACATGGCTTCGCCTTCGTTGCCGGCACGACCGGTACGACCAATACGGTGGACATAATCTTCCGGAATGTTGGGCAGCTCATAATTAACTACGTGCGGTAGCTGATTAATGTCCAGACCGCGTGCAGCAATGTCGGTGGCCACTAGTACACGAACCTTGCCGGCTTTGAAATCGGCCAGTGCCTTGGTGCGCGCACCCTGACTCTTGTTGCCGTGAATCGCAGCGGCGGTAATGCCGTCGGTATTGAGCTGTTCAGCCAGGCGATTGGAGCCGTGCTTGGTGCGACCGAATACCAGCACCTGTTGCCAGTTATTCGAGCCGATCAGGAAAGAGAGCAGTTCGCGTTTGCGGCTTTTATCCACCGGATGCACCACCTGAGTAATGCGTTCTGCGGTGGTGTTGCGTTGTGCTACTTCCACCAGTGCCGGCGTTTTCAGCAGCTCATTGGAAAGCTTTTTAATTTCATCGGAAAATGTCGCTGAGAACAGCAATGTCTGTTTTTGTTTGGGCAGCAGTGCCAGCAGTTTGCGGATATCACGCACAAAACCCATATCGAGCATGCGATCGGCTTCATCCAGCACCAGAATCTCGACGTTGGAAAGGTCAACGGTTTTTTGACCGACGTGATCCAGTAATCGACCGGGGGTGGCCACCAGAATATCCACGCCACTGCGCAGCTTCTGGATTTGCGGATTGATTTTTACTCCGCCAAAAACCACGGTCGATTTCAGTGGCAGGTATTTACCGTACACATCAACACTTTCTTCAACCTGTGCCGCCAGCTCACGCGTCGGCGTCAGTACCAGCGCACGAACATTACGTCGGCTATTTTCAGGGCCGGCAGATGCCATCAGGCGCTGTAGCAATGGCAGGGTAAAACCGGCGGTCTTGCCGGTACCGGTTTGCGCGCCGCCCATAATGTCCCGTCCTTCAAGGATGAGAGGGATGGCTTGCTGTTGTATGGGTGAGGGGGTGGTATAGCCTTTTTCGGATACAGCACGGAGTAATTCGGCTCTAAGGCCGAGGGATTCAAATGACATATTTTAATTTTCTCTGGGATCAGCCCACCCAATTCATACGATTCGGGATGGTCTAGGCGGAAACATATTTTGTTTCGGGGTGAATCTGGAAAGATTACCGCGGTGAAAAGAGGTGCAGACCAAAGAGCACCGGATTTGAGCAGGTATTATACCTGATATTTTGTTAAAAAGGACAAGTCATGCATTGAGGTGCTAATAATGGTGCAGTTCGAATATAGTTCTGGTCATAAAAGTAGCGATTGGTCATCAGCTGCTATATCAAATAAAGTGTGGGGGTATTATGTATGAAAACAGTTACACTAGGAGTGTTTACGTATTCTTCTGGTTTTTGTCAGTGTTATTTCTGTTAACAGCCATGTAGTATTTGTAGCGCGAACTAAATTTTTTAATTTTTAAATGTGAGAAAAAAGATTATGACTACAGGAACAGTTAAATGGTTCAATGAATCTAAAGGTTTCGGCTTTATTACCCCCGCCGATGGCAGTAAAGATGTTTTTGTTCACTTTTCCGCCATCGCGAGCGAAGGCTTCCGTACTCTCGCGGATGGACAGCAAGTAAACTTTGAAGTAGAAGACGGACCTAAAGGTCCACAGGCAGTAGATGTGCAGATTTAATCGTACTGTTTATTTATGCTATTAATAAACCCCGCTTAATTTGCGGGGTTTATTTTTTTAAAATAAGAGGAGTTTTAAGTTGAAGAGATTATTTGTTGGCGGTTTGCCGGCCAGTACTACTGAGGAGTCGTTTCTGGAATTATTCGAAAAGTTTGGTAAGGTGCATTCGTACAAGTTGGTTAAAGATCTTTTTTCAGGCACCTGCAAAGGTTTTGGGTTTATCGAAATGGAAGGTCATGAAGCACGCGCTGCGATTGCAGGTCTGGATGGAAAATCTTTTGAAGGTAATACCTTGAAAGTAAATTTTGAAGATGAAAGCAAAAGTAATAAAGGGCGTCGTTAAAATAAAATGCAGCAGCAATGACATGTGATTTCAATGACAAAGTTATTGCAGACAGTGATATACATAATAAAAAATACACTGGCTCAACAGTATTAGTGTCAATTATATTAGTTCTGACTTAAACCCGCGCTACTGACTGCTGATAAACCGATAATAAAATCGGTTCATTCATTCGAATGAGTGCCGTCCCGATGAAAACGACTGTTTTCTGTTATAAATCTGTCATATAGTGAGTGTAATAAGGAAAGCCGATGGCCATGATCGCACAGTTTCGTGAGTTCAACGCTATAAATTAATCTGCACTTCCGCCATCGTCGTTGCACTTTCAGAGGGTCTCAGGATGCGGCCCTTTTTATGTGATAGTTGTGATGATGATAAATGCAATTATCGAGCAAAACCGCCTGATTGATTTTCATGTGGCCATACCCCACAGCAAAAGTTTATACTGTTTAATATTCAGCCTAATCGCTAACGCAGGTTTATTACACTACCGATGGAAACAACCATTAATTCATCAGGCAATGACACAACTACCTTAGCGGCTATTGATCTTGGCTCTAACAGTTTTCACATGATTGTCTGTCGCTACCAGGCGGGAGAATTGCTGGTCGAAGATCGCCTTCGTGAAATGGTACGGCTGGGTGCCGGTCTGGATAAAAAGGGCAATCTCGAGTTAGAGACACAGGAACGTGCGCTGGCCTGTCTGCAACGTTTCGGTCAACGTCTGAGCAATCTGTCCGCCGACAATGTCCGGATAGTAGGCACTAACACCTTGCGTAGTGCAAAGGATAATAATCAGTTTATCGTCAAGGCATCTCAGGCACTGGGGCATCCTATTGAAATTATTTCCGGCGTGGAAGAGGCGCGTCTGATTTATCTGGGTGTGGCGCATGGTATCAGTACCGATGAGCAGCGTCGTCTGGTTGTGGATATCGGGGGCGGCAGTACCGAACTGATTATTGGCACCGGTTTTACTCCTGAATACCTGCAAAGTCTTTACATGGGATGCGTCTCTTTCACCCGGCGCTTTTTTGCCGATGGCTGCATTACCCGCAAGTCAATGAAGCGTGCCGAAATTGCTGCCCGGGTTGAGCTTGAGCCGGTGGAAGCCTCCTTTCGTAAACGCGGATGGGAAAGAGCCATTGGTGCCTCAGGCAGCATCCGCTCGATTCGTACTGTGGTGCGCGAGGCCGGATGGAGCGCTGAAGGCATTACTCTCGCATCGCTAAAACAGTTACGGGATTATTTGCTGGAGGTCGGGCATATTGATCAACTGAATATCAAGGGGCTTTCCTCTGAGCGCAAACCGGTCTTCATCGGAGGAGTGATGGTGTTGCTGGCTACCTTCAAGGCGCTGGGCATCAAACATATGCAGGTATCGGATAGCGCTCTGCGGGAAGGCCTGATTCATGATCTGGTCGGTCGTGCCCGTCATGAAGATGTACGCAGTCATGCAGTCACCAATCTGGCACGGCGTTACCACGTCGATGAAATTCAGGCGCAGCAGGTGGCGCACACCGCGATCGCCTGCGCCGAGCAGATGCTCAGTGAATGGAAACTCAAAGTGGAAGAGACGCGGCAATGGCTGGAGTGGGGGGCGACGTTACACGAGATCGGACTGGACATCGCCCACAACCAGTATCACAAGCACGGTGCCTATATTGCCGAACATGTTGATCTGGCTGGTTTCTCTCATCAGGAGCAGTTGGTACTCGCGGCGCTTATTTTCAATCATCGACGTAAAATTTCTAAAGAATATTTCAATCGTCTGGTCGATGACCGGGTACAGCCGGTTATCTTTTGGACGTTGCTGCTAAGGCTGGCGGTGTTACTGCATCGCAGTCGCAGCACCGAAGCTTTGCCTGAATTCACGCTAACCGTCAGCAACCGGGTTATTGATATTCAGTTTCCCGATAAATGGCTCGCGGATCATCCTCTCACCCGAGCCGACCTGAAGCAGGAAGCCGCTTATTTACAGAACGTTGATTTCAGCCTGACTTTTTCCTGATGCCCGCTGCTCCCACTCCCTCGCTTCAATCCCCCTAAACACGACAGCCTTCTAGACGCTTTCAGCCAGTTCTTTCAGCAAGGTCTGCTGTGCGGAAATCAGCTCATCATCACCGGGATCGACGCGCAGATAACGACCGTCCTGCTGGAGTATCCAGGCCTGAGTGTTGTCCTTTAGATAGAGTTTCAGATCATGGATGACCCGCTCACGATGTTTTTTGGTTTCGATAAGAAAGCAGGTTTCAACACGTTTGAACAGATTTCTTCCCATCAAGTCGGCGCTGGAGGCAAACACCTCGGGAGTGCCATTGTTTTCAAAATAGAACACCCGGGTGTGTTCCAGAAAACGACCAATAATGGAACGTACGCGAATATTTTCTGAAATGCCCGGCACACCGGGACGCAGGCCACAGACGCCGCGTACGATCAAATCGATTTCCACACCGGCCATGGAAGCCTGATAAAGGGCCTGAATAATATGCGGCTCGATGATCGAATTGAGCTTGGCGATAATGCGGGCGGGTTTGCCATGCTCCGCATTCGTTTTTTCGCGCTCAATCATTTTTATCATGCCATCAAACAGAGTAAACGGAGACTGCAACAGCTTGTTGAGTTTGATCACTTTGCCCAGACTGGTGAGCTGATTAAAGATTTTATGTACATCTTCGCCGATAATCTTGTCGCAGGTGAGCAGGCCGTAATCGGTGTACACGCGGGCGGTTCGGGCATGATAATTACCGGTGCCCAGATGCACATAATGGCGCAGCATTTTGTTCTCACGACGCACAATCAATAACATCTTGGCGTGGGTCTTGTAGCCGACGATGCCGTACAGCACATGTGCACCCACCTCCTGCAAACGATTTGCCAGCGCCACATTGGCCTCTTCATCAAACCGCGCCCGCAACTCCACCACCACGGTGACCTCCTTGCCCTTGCGCGCCGCTTCCACCAGCGCGTCAACAATCGCAGACTCGGGTCCGGTACGATACAGGGTCTGTTTGATACTGAGGACATTAGGGTCTTTAGCCGCCTGGCGTAGCAGGTCGATTACCGGCGCAAACGATTCAAAAGGATGATGAAACAGTAAGTCCTGTTTTTTGATAGTGGCAAAAATACTTTTGCTGCGTTTAAGTACGCTGGGCATTCCCGAGATAAATGACGGAAACTTGAGATCCGCCCGGTCTACCTCATCACAGACCGCCTGCAGACGATTCAGATTAACCGGACCGTCGACCTGAAAAACCTGATCCATACTAAGCCGGAAACGCACCAGTAGAAAATTCAGCAGATCATCCGGGCATCCATCGGTTATCTCCAGACGCACGGTGTCGCCGTAATTGCGGGAGGTCAGCTCACCTTCCACCGCATGCAGTAAATCATCGATCTCTTCTTCATCGACGAACAGATCACTGTTACGGGTCACCCTGAACTGGTAACAGCCCTTGGCTTTCATGCCGTGAAAAAGTTCGTCGACAAAGGCGTGAATCACTGATGACAGAAAAACAAAATCATGGGGGCCGTTGCCCTCTACCGAAGGCGGCAACTGAATAACTCTGGGCAACGCCCGTGGTGCCTGAACGATGGCCATGCCTCCGCTCCGGCCAAAAGCATCTTTGCCCGAAAGCGAAACAATAAAATTGAGACTCTTGTTCAGTACCTTGGGAAAAGGGTGGGCGTGGTCCAGTCCCATAGGGCTGAGTATCGGAGAGAGCTCGTTCTCATAATATTCATGCAGCCATTTCTCCTGAGCCTCAGTCCAGTCGGAGCGTTTGAAAAAGCGGATTCCTTCATCGGCTAATTCAGGAATGAGGACTTCATTCAGTACCCGGTATTGATCCTTGACCAGTGATTCGCAACGAACACGAATGGCCTTGAGCACCTCCTGCGGCGACATATTGTCGGCACCTGCCTGGGTGGAGCCCAGCTTGTGCTTCTGGATCTCACCGGCAACTCTCACTTCATAAAACTCATCCAGATTGGTGCTGGAAATACACAGATATCTCAGGCGTTCCAGCAGAGGGACAGTCGGATCTCTGGCCTGTTCCAGCACCCGGGCGTTAAACTCCAGTAGGCTCATCTCACGATTGATATACAACTCGGGCTGTTTTAGATCGACGTTATCCACGGAAAAATGTTCTCTATGTTAAATGACAGATATGTTACAAAACCATTATGACATATTTGTGACGTAGTGCAGAACACCGGGGCTCTTCCGGTGTTCTGCACTACCTGCTGCGGAGAGTCGCTTAGATTATTTAGGCTTGTTCATCAGCGCGTCGATCAAATCAAGGGGAAGCGGGAAGACGATAGTATTGGTACGTTCGCCTGCGATGTCAGTCAGTGTTTGCATGTAACGTAACTGTAATGCCTGGGGCTGCTGTGAGAGTATGTTGGTGGCTGGCTTGCAGTAATTTTTCCGCCGCTTCCATCTCGCCCATGGCGTGAATGACATTGGCTCGCCCGTGGGTGCGACTACCCACTACCCATAATGCTATGACTTATCAGGAAGGTTAATAATTGCGTAAGTGTATACACTATATGCATTCCTACGTAGGAGCGTGGCATCGAAAAAAACCAGGATCTCTCACATGCGTTCGAGATGACAGCTGCTTATAGCGTGTCAACACACCCAATGCTTGACTATAACAAGCCAACTGTAGACCATGCTGCTAATATACAAAAAATTATAAAGATCCAGGTGGCTGTTATGACTGATAAAGATGACTTGATTGATATCGAAGAAAATCCATTTCCGACGGCTGCGCAGGACGCGTCTTCAGCCTACTTAAAGGCGGATACCCCGCAGACGCGATCATCTACCTATTCACTGGCTTATACCGATCAGGAGTTTCTTCTGCGTGATGAGTTGCGACCGGTACGGTTGCAGCTGGAGTTGCTCAAGCCGGATCTTATTCAGAGTGAAGAGGGTATCGAATCGACGATTGTTATTTTTGGCAGTGCGCGAATTCCCGATCGACCTACGGCTGAAAAGCTGCTGTTAAAAGCACAGCGCCTCGTCGATAAGAAGCCTGATGATGAGAAGCTGCAAAAGCGAGCGACGATTGCACAACGTGTTTTGGAAAATAGTCGTTATTATGATGTGGCACGAAAGCTGAGCACTATCATTACCGAGACTACATTAGCACCGGGGCGCTGTGAGATGGTGGTGATTACCGGGGGTGGGCCGGGTATTATGGAAGCGGCTAATCGGGGTGCTATGGAAGCGGGCGGAAAAAGCATCGGGCTTAATATTGTGCTGCCGTTTGAACAACGCCCCAATGAGTACATCACGCCGGAGCTGTGTTTTCAGTTTCACTATTTTGCGATTCGTAAAATGCATTTTCTCAAACGCGCGCGGGCGCTGGTCGCTTGTCCCGGTGGTTTCGGCACTATGGATGAGCTGTTTGAAACCCTCACTTTGATTCAGACGCGCAAAATAAAACCGGTGCCGATTTTGCTGTTGGGCAGTGCTTACTGGCGGCGTATCATTAATTTTGAAGCCATGGTGGAGGAGGGTATGATTGATGAAAAGGATTTGGGTCTTTTCAGGTTTGTAGATACCGCCGTGGAAGCCTGGCAGGTGATCAAGAAATATTACGATTTATAATTAAAATTTTATAAATAGTGCTTGCGCGGTGGGAGGTTTTTAATTTTTGCCGCTGAATTTTCAGTCGTATTTTTATAGAAACCGGTGAGCCTGTATCATCGATATTCAATGTGCAACAACCACAACTTAACGCTCGATGGTATATATAATGTCCGCACCATGGTATTCGCCGCTTTCAACTTTGATGTGCCATTTGTTGGAAATTCTGTAACGCAGCATCAGGGTGTTGAACGATTCGATCAGGCCCACGCCGTAGCTGATATACAGTCGCGGTGACAAATATCGGCCCACTACCAGTGAGGCCTGATCACCGGATGCGCTGCTCTCAACGCGCATCTCGTCCAGTCCGAAACGGTCACCCAGGGTTCGTGCCAGCTGGTCGCCGCCGCTGAGACTTAGAGCCAGCGCAGCCTGGGCCATCATGGCGCCTTGTTCGCCCGAGGCGCTGTCGATAGGGCCGCCAAGCATGAGGTAGGAAAGTATGTCTGTCTGCCCCATGGCCGGGGTGGAAAACAGTTCCAGTTGCGGTTGTCTGAGGCTGCCTCTGACTCTGATGCCGGCTGTCACTGCATCAACCTGACGCACGGCGCGTAGATCCAGCCCCGGGTTGGTCAGCGAGCCGCCGGTAAAGACCAGTCGACCGTGTTCAATTTCCAGTCTTTGTCCGTAGGCGCGATAGCGTCCCTCTTCGACGGTGATTTCGCCGGTGGCTTTGGTGAGCTGTCCGGGCTGATCTTCCAGCAGCAGGCTTCCCCCCAGTCGGCCTTCAAAACCATAGCCGTAAAAATGCACGCGCTCGCCCAGCGTCAGTCGAACCCGGGTATCAATCAGCCATTTTTCTTCCTTCATCTGTTCACGCCCGACGATCACTACATCTTCTGAAACCCGCGTTGCGGTGGTGATGTCTTTGGGTTGCAGTCTGGCGTAGGGGATGTGAATACCGCCGCGTACCTCAATGGTGCGATTTTTTATATTAACTTGCAGGTCGGGGGTGGCCAGGATGCGCGCTTCGGGAATGCGCGAGACTTCAAATTCATCGCCCTTGATGTTGATTTCGGTCGGCCAGCCGGCGGTGCTGTCCAGAAGGGTCTGGCCGGTGATGGCCAGGCGACCGCTACCGGAGCGGGCATCAAGACTGAAACCGAATTTGTTGAAAGTCTCGCTCTCGCCGTTCAGGCTGACTTCGGTAATGTTCAGGCCGAGGCGAGGTACGCGTAACGAAGCATTGAGCAGACGTACCTCACCACTCAATCGGGGCCGGGCCAGTGTGCCTGCGGCGCTAAGATTGATGTTAACTTCGCCTTCCAGATCCTGCACATCCAGCAGCAGGGCTTCGATAAATTTCAGATCCTGTACCGCCAGCCGGAGTTCTGCATTCAGCGGCTGCTGTGCCGGGTCGAGCGTAAGTAACTGTGCCTGTGGCAGCTCGGCCTTGAAGTGCATTTGATCGCCCTTGCTCGTACTCATCTCAGCACTGGCAGTGATGCCCGACTCCTGCATGAAGAACGACAGCGTCGCAGCGTTATATTCCCAGCGCTCGCGTTCGCCTTCCAGCAGCGGGTAGCTGACCGTGCCCGGCAACAGCTCGATTTTACCTTCGCCCAGCAGCTGATCGGGAGCCTGAAAATTCAGCTCGGTGGAAGCGTTGAATTTGCCATCCAGAATCAGATCAATCGGCAGAAACGGGCCGAGCAGCTGCAAGGGTATCTGTTCGGCATTCAGCTTCGCCTGCCAGAGATTATCCTGCCGGTGCAGCCTCAGGCAGACTTCACCTTCGCTGCTTTGTAGGCAGATAGGCTCGGCCTGAATGGCCGTTTCGGAAACCTCGAGACTGGCCGGTGCCCTGAGTTGCCAGTGGTCAAAATCCTGACTACGAATATCAGCCTGCTCCAGACGACCGTGCCAGCCCTGCGCGTCGGTGTGGCTGTAGAGTTTAAAGTGCGCCGTGAGCTTATCGCCGATGGCTTCCAGTTCGATGCGTTGCTCGGCGCTGGTTACATCCAGCGATTGCAGGATATAACCGTTCAGCTCCAGCGCCTGCGCACTGAGGTTGATTTCGAGCTGCTGCCACTTGAACAGATCCACACTCAGGTCGCCGTCGAGCGTATCGATACGGTAATCCGCCAGCGCCAGCGCCTGACCCTTGAACGTAGTCTGAATCGTGGGTGTCGCGGGTGGTCCGGTCATTCGGCCTGTGGCGTGGAGTTGCCCCTGAGCCTGAGGATAGAGCTCGGCCAGATTGTCGGCGGCGATAGACCAGTCCAGTTTCAGCGTCTCCGCTAGCCGACCCTGCGCACTGATCTGCGCTTCGCCCGAACGGGCTTCGAACTGGTTTAGATCGACACCGTTGTCGCGCCATTTCAGCTGGCTCTGGAGTGACACCGGGTAGCCGCGCAGGGTGCCGCTGAGCTGGTTAATCTCGGCCTCGGCGCTCAGTTCGCCCTGATCGATGTGCCCGCTGCTGTTCAACTTTGCATTCAACTGCCCCGGCCATTGCGGCAGCAGACCGGCGGGGTTGATGCCCTCGGCGTTGACCTCAACCTGCCAGTTCAGCGCCGCTGACCAGTTGAGCTGACCGGTGGCGACCGCTTCACCGTCCAGTGCGGTCACGCGTAGCGACTGGAGAGTGAGACTCTCGAGATTGCCTTCGGCCTGCGCTGTCCAGCTGGAGGGCAATAGCTCGGGCCATGGACTGTCGCTCTTCAGGCTTATCCGGTAGTTTTGCATCGTACCTTCGACCGAACCTCTGCCGTTGGCACTGTTGAACACAGCGGGCGTTTCGGCCTGTAATGGCCAGCGCAGATTCTGCCAGTCCAGCGTCAGTTTGAACTCGCCGCCGTCATCGCCCGGTGTCCATGTTCCCTGACTGTCGATCAGAGTGTTGCCGTCGGGCGTGCGCAGTTGCAGCTGATCTAGCTGGAGGGTGTTGCCGCTCAGTCGCTGCACGCGCAGGCTGGATTCGAACGCGCCTACATCGGGATAGTGACCATTCATTGTTGCCAAAAGCGTGGCGGTGTTCAGGTCACCTTCGCCCTGGAGCTGGAGTGCGCCGTTCAGGGCGGGCAGGTCGGTGCTGATTTTTGACAGATCGAAGGCGCTGGCTTTGATTTCAGTTTGCCAGTTGAGCTGGTCGAGCAGGTCGTTTAATTCGGCGTTGAGGCTCAGCTGTAATGGGCCGCGCAGTTGCTGGCTGAGCCGGGTGCTCTGCACATCGCCTTTGAGCCGACCGCTACCGTCAACCTGTTCGCCGGAAGGCAGTTCCAGCTGCCAGTTTATTGCCAGATCATGGCGGTAACTGCGCACGGGGTTGAGCTTGCCCTTGATGTTCAGACTGAAGTTATCCGCGCTGACGCTGAAGGTTTTGATTTTGATCGTGCTGATTTGCGTGGTTGCGCTGAGTTTGATCTGATTGAGCTCGATGTTTTGCTCGCCCCGGCTAAAGCTGAAATCATCAATCTGCGCCTCCTGCAATGCCATTCCCCAGGGCAGATAGATATTGGGTAACTGGATCTCGGGCAGCGTCGGCTCGGGCGTTGCAGTCTCAGTCGGCTCGGGTAAAACGATGTCGAGTGACTGGATATGCACACGGGTGATATTAATCTGGGTGGTCAGCAGCGCCATGGGTTGCCAGTCGAGCAGAATCTTATCGGCTTTGACCCGTGTGCCATCCTGCTCAAACTCGAAATCCCGCAGGGTGATCGGGCCGATCAGTCGACCACGCACTTCGGCAATGTTCAGCTCGCCCGGCAGATAGCGGCTGGCCTGTTCATAGCCCCAGCGCAGACCGCTCTGGGTCGTCGTCAGCCAGATCAGCAGCACAACCATCAGCACAACCATCAGCAGGAGTAAAAGTATTATGAGTCGACTCAGTCGCTTCATAAATCTGGCCCGATGTTGATGTGAATGCGCCAGGGACTGCCTTCCTGGGAAATGGCGCTGGCAAAGTCGATACGCACCGGCCCCACCGGTGATTTCCAGCGAAAGCCGAAACCGGCACCCCGTTCCAGATCATCAGAGAGATTGTTGATGGCGTTGCCGCCATCATAAAACAGGGCAACGCTCCATTGATCCCCGATGCTGTAGTCGTACTCAATGCTGCCCACCATCAGATTCTTGCCGCCGATGACCAGGCCATTGGCATCCACCGGCCCGAGCGACTGGTAGGAATATCCGCGCACGCTCTGTGAGCCGCCGGCGAAAAAGCGCACCGAAGAGGGCAGCTGTTCGAAGTCCTGCGTCAGGGTGCTGCCCAGACTGCCCCTGGTAATAATACGATTGCGTGCACTCAGGGAAGTGATGAATTTAATGCCGCCCAGAACCTGCATGAAATCTGTATCGGAGATGATTTTTTTGCTGGCACCGCGCATGCTGAAGTCAAAGCGCAGGCCGTCGAAGGTGTTGATGAAATCGTTGCCCCAGGTGCGGCTCCAGCTGGCTCCGGGCATCAGCAACGTGGAATCCCCTCTGACGTTGGCGATAGTGAACTCTTCCTGCTGGTAGTTCAGTGAAAGAGATTCACGCCAGTCGCGACGATTATGATTGAGGCTGACACCGACGGTGCGGATGTTGCTTTCGCTGGTGTCCGTGGTCTCGTCAATAATACCGGCGCTGTAAACAATCTGATCGGTGCGCGGGTTGAAAACCGGTACCCGGTAACGCGCAGTCAGGCTGTAGCCAATTTCAGACACCCTGAGTTCGGTATCAAAACGATGACCTTTTTTATTCACCCGGGGCATCTCCCAGCCAAAGCGGGTGCGGGCACCGGTATCGGTGCCGTAACCGAGACCCAGGCTGAAACGGTGGCGCTTGCGCGGAGTGAGGCTGACATTAACCGGTATTTTCAGCGCCTCAGTTTGCGGCTTGCCGGGTGAAACCTCGACGCTTTGAAAGTAGTCACTGTCGTTGAGCGCATGTTGAAAATCGATGAGCTCATTCAGTTCGTAAGGCTCGCCTTGATGGAAATGAATGTAACGCTGCAAAAACTCCGGGTTGAGCACATCCTGTTCCAGTTGCACCTCACCGAAGTCGTAACGCGGGCCACTGTCATAGTCCAGATAAATCCGGGCTTCATAAACTTCAATATCAATTTCAATCCGATGAGTAACAAGTTTGGCGTCGAAATAACCCCGCTCACGAGCCAGCTCGGCCAGTCTCTCTTTAATATCATTATAGGCGGAATGGTTGAGCACATAGCCCTGCCGGAGAGGGAAATTATTGATCAGCGTCTGAGCTTTCGGATCATCTTTCATCGCACCGCTGAGATTGAAATTGAACTCGCTGATATGCACCGGCGGACCGGGATCAACACTGTAATGAGCCAGCCATTTTTCGGGCGCGGTCTGAGTTAAGCGGGATTTAATGTTGGGGCGGTAATAACCGTAAGGCTTCAGGGCGTCGGCGATTTCCTGCGGCGCTTTTTTGTGCAGGTGATGCATGCGGCCTTCGCTCAGAAGGGTATGGCTCTGCACTTCAGCCAGGCTCAGAAACAGGCGCGCGTTTTCCTCCAGCGGTTCGCTGATGCCGCTGATTTCAATATTGACAGTGACCTGCGCAAACAGCCCTGTGGAACACAAACAGGTTAACAGGATCAGCAGTATTTGCTGTGTTCTATTCATATATGTTCCGGGTCCCTTAGCGGGCTAACATTTATTCCGACTGGTTTAACTACAGCCTGAATCTGCGGTTAAGCCATGGATTCAGGTACAGATCAAATAGAATTTTTTTGTTGCTTCCCGTTAAAAAAGTCAAACAGCTTTTTAAAACAGAGCCGGTATCAAACTATTCATTTTCATTTCATCAGCTCAAAAATGCACCTAAGCAATCGGACTTTCCATATGGGTATAGGGAATTAATTCATGAGCATATTCTTCATTAAACGCATCGACCGTACTGGCCGCATCTTCGACGTGTTCAAAGCGGGCAATATGAAATAGCGCATCACCTTCATTGGTTAGCGGCAGGTTGGTTCTGCCTATAACAATGCCACTAAAGGTGGCGGTAATCCGGCTTTCGGTTTCGCCAAAAGGGTCGGCAATCACGCCCAGTAGCGTGTCTTTTTTTACCCAGCTACCCAGTGCCACCATGGCGCGAAAAATGCCACTGTCGGGGGCGCGAACCCAGGCGCTGGAATTGGCGATCACGGCCTCTCTCTGCTTTTTAGAGGTTCGGCGTGACGGCGGCAGCATTTTCAGCAGCCGCATGACATTGATGATGCCTTTCACTCCGGCTCGAATCGAAACCTCATCGAAGCGCAAGGCTTCACCTGCTTCGTACAGCAGCATGGGAATACCATATTCCGCAGCCGATTCGCGCAACGAGCCGTCGCGCAGATTGGAGGAGATGATGACGGGAACATTAAACGCTCTGGCTAACTGATTAGTTTCTTCATCATCCAGATTAGCGCGGATCTGGGGCAGGTTATCGCGGTGACGCGCACCGGTATGAATGTCGATGCCGTGGGTGCTCTTGCAGACAATTTCCTGCATAAACAGATTCGCCAGTCGCGCCGCCAGTGAACCCTGTTCGCTGCCGGGGAAAGATCGGTTCAGATCACGCCTGTCGGGCAAATAACGCGACTGGCTGATGAAGCCGTGAGCGTTGACGATGGGAACCGCAATGATGGTGCCGCGTAGCTGCTTGAGCACGGGGCTTTTCAGCAGCCGGCGGATAATCTCCACACCATTAATTTCATCACCGTGAATGGCGGCGCTGATAAAAAGACGCGGGCCGGATTTTTTGCCCCGGACAACATGCACCGGCATGGTCATGGGGGTATGAGTGCAAAGACGACCCACCGGCAGCTCGACGGTGGTGCGTGTGCCTGCCGAAAAGGTGACGCCGTTAATCGTTAAGGGCTGGTCGGACATGGGTTATCCTTTGCCTTTGGTTCTTGTGCTATTGGGTTTGGCATTTTTTTCGATGAAGTCGATGATCATGCCGGCAATATCCTTGCCGGTGGCCACTTCGATGCCTTCAAGACCGGGCGAAGAATTTACTTCCATCACCAGCGGTCCACGCTCTGAACGTAGCAGGTCGACACCGGCGACATTGAGCCCCATGATTTTGGCGGCCTTAACTGCGGTGGCGCGTTCGGTCGGCGTGATCTTGATCAAGGTCGCGCTGCCGCCGCGATGCAGATTAGAGCGGAATTCGCCGGGCAGGGCCTGACGTTTCATGGTGGCGACAACTTTATCGCCGATGACCAGGCAGCGGATATCCGCGCCGCCGGCCTCTTTAATATATTCCTGTACCATAATGTTCGCTTTCAGCCCCATAAATGCTTCGATAACACTTTCAGCTGCTTTGCGGGTTTCGGCCAGTACCACGCCGATGCCTTGTGTGCCTTCCAGCAGTTTGATGACCAGCGGCGCACCACCGACCATCTTGATCAGATCCTGAATATCATCAGGATGATGCGCGAAACCGGTGCTGGGCAAACCCACACCCTTGCGCGAAAGCAACTGTAATGAACGAAGTTTGTCACGTGAGCGGGAGATGGCAACCGACTCATTGAGGGGGAATGAGCCCATCATCTCAAACTGTCTGAGCACGGCGGTGCCGTAGAAGGTAATGGAAGCGCCAATGCGAGGAATTACCGCATCAACAGGCTCCAGCGTCTGACCTTTTAAATGTACCTCCGGCTTGCTCTGCACTACCTCCATGTAGGAGCGCAGCACATCGAGCACGATGGGTTCATGGCCGCGTTGTTCGCAGGCTTCAATCAGGCGACGGGTTGAGTAGAGTTTTTTGTTGCGGGAAAGTATGGCTATTTTCATGAGTGAATCCTTTATTAATTTGTTGGGTTTTTTGTGACTAGGAGCCTGTCTGACCTGAAGGAAATCGGCTACAAATCCGCCTGGCCGGTCCATATTTCACCGCTTTCTTGGGCAATAGAACGACTATTGTCCTGCAAAAGCGGCAAAATCTGTCCTCGCCCAGTCAAATTTTCGCTTCGATTCTTCAAGTCAGACAGGCTCCTGGGAACAAGTGTACAACGCTAAGATTAAGAGTTCGGATTGTAGCAGCGGCTGTATTCATAACGGCGGTTTTCATAAAAGAAAGAGGGTGGCCAGTCCGAGAAAACTGAGAAAACCTACCACATCCGTTACCGTGGTCAAGACCACCGCCGCAGACAACGCCGGATCAATGCCCATGCGCGTCAGTATCACCGGAATCAATACCCCGGAAAAAGCAGCGGCAATCAAATTGAGCATCATGGCGGCGGCAATAATCAGGGCAATGCTGGCGTTTTGAAACCAGAGATATGTCACGATCGCTACTACAACGGCCCAGATAAAACCGTTTAGCAACCCCACCATCAGCTCTTTGTTGCCCAGCCAGCGCAGATTGGAACTGCTCACCTGGCCCAGTGCCAGACCGCGGATGGTCAGAGTCAGTGTCTGGCTGCCGGCGATGCCGCCCATGCTGGCAACCACCGGCATCAGCACGGCAAGGGCGACGATTTTATCCAGCACCAGTTCGAAGCGCCCGATCACCCAGGCCGCTAAAAAGACCGTCACCAGATTGATGCCCAGCCAGACGGCGCGACGTTTGGTGCTGTGAATAACCGGAGCGAAAAGGTCTTCATCTTCACTTAGACCGGCACTGGCCAGCAGCGCCTTGTTGGCTTCGGCGAGAATGATGTCGACTACGTTATCAACCGTAATGCGCCCCACCAGTTTGTCATCCACGTCTACCACGGCCACCGAGATCAGGTCGCGACGCTCGAACAGCAGCGCTACATCATGATCATCCGCGTCTACCTGCACCCGGTCGGTCGCCTCCTGCATAACCTCGGCGACCAGCGCATCAGGGTGTTCGGCAACGGCTTCGGCCAGCGTTAGTTTGCCCAGATAGGTGCCGTGTTCATCGGTCACCATCAGCGCGTCGGTATGGTGCGGCAATGGTTTAAGTCGGCGCAGATAGCGCAGCACTACCGCGATAGAGACATCCTTACGCACACTGATAACGTCGCTGCTCATCAGACGACCCGCCGTGCCTTCGGCGAAAGAGAGCGTGGTCTCCAGACGCTGGCGGCGATCTGCGTCCAGCGATTGCAGCACCGCTTCGCTGACATCTTCCGGCAACTCATCCATGACATCGGCGAGATCAGTCACCGCCATGGATTCGGTGGCGGCCACCACTTCGTGATGTTCCATTACATCAATGATGCTGCTGCGTGCCTCATCGCCGAGGTAAATAAGAGTCTCGCCCTCCATCTCAGCCGGCAGCAGTTGCCACAGACGGCGACGCAAATCGGGCGGCAGTGATTCCAGAATGTCGGCGATCTCAGCCGCATGCAGTTGTTCGAGATGCCTGCTGATGACAGCATCATTTCCGCCCTTAAGCTGGCCAATAATGAAATCGACCTGATGCAGCTCTTCTTTTTTCTGGATGTCGTCGTCGGTAGCAGGATTCATGGGTACTAATCTTTCTAAAGTTGTACGGTTATTTTGTGCATTGCCGGATTACGACTCCGCTAAGAACGAAGCCAAAGCAGTGTCTAAGTTAATAAGACATATTCTAACTGAGGCAGGTGAAACATGCTCATTCATCTAGTCTTATAGGCGTGTTTATTATGCAGCAGCTAAAGCCAGTGTTTGCGTTTAAAATAGAAAATCATACCCGCAACTATGGCAATCATAACTCCCCATATTATGGGGTAGCCAAAATACCAGTTTAGTTCCGGCATGGCCCAGGGGCTGTTCGGGTGACTGAAATTCATCCCGTACAGGCCCACCACAAAAGTCAGCGGGATGAAAATGGTAGCGATCATGGTGAGTACTCGCATGATCTCATTCAGGCGCTGGCTGGTGAATGATAGATACATATCAATCAAACCGGCAGCCATTTCACGGTAGTTCTCGATCAGCTCCAGAATTTGAATGGTATGGTCGTAACAGTCGCGGATATAGGGCGATGTGTCTTTATGAATGAGTGCGTTTTCACCCCGCAATAAATTGTTGATCACTTCGCGTTGCGGCCACAGGTTACGCCTTAACAGTAATAACTCACGGCGAATGCGGTGAATGTCGGCGAGCGTATTTTTATTGGCGGAGGCTTTTAATAATTCCTCTTCGATGGTTTCGATGTTTTCGCTAAAATTTTCCAGTATGGGATAGCCCTGGTCGATAATTAAATCCAGAATGCAGTAGAGCAGATAGTCGGCCTGTTTTTGACGAATGCCGCTGTTGGTCTTGCGCAAACGCTGTCGCAACAGTTCAAATGGATCGAGGCTGCCGGCGTGAACACTGATGATGTAGTTTTCACCCTTAAAAATTGAAACCTGTTCGATGATGATGGTGCCGTTAATCTCGGTCGGCATGGACATGATGATGAACAGCAGATCATCGTACTCTTCAATCTTGGGGCGCTGGCCTTTATTCAGAATATCCTCCAGAGTCAGGGGATGCAGCTCAAATATATGGCCGATGTTTTTGAGCGTGTCAGCCTGAATTGGGCCTTGCAAATGAATCCAGGTGATGCTGTCTTTTTCCAGATAAGGCGCGCACTCTTCAGCACTGGAGAGTTCTTTTTCAATGAAATCATGAGGGGTGTAATCAAGTACACTAATAGTGGATTTGTCGGCAGTGATTTCCTCATTGTCGATCAGTGTTCCAGGCGAAGTGCCTGGTGGATGATAGGTTTTATCGAAATATTCCATGAGTTATCTATTGTTTTTTGGTGGCGTATTTTCGTATTGTTGGTTTAGTGTGAGCGCAATTGAAAGAATTCGCCAGTTGATTGACAAAAAAGGTTGTTACCATTTTTTAATATTGTCAATATAAACTCAAGCGGGTCTGTTGTCAGATTATAAAGCCATTACCTCAGCGTTGTGTTTAAGTTGGGGTAAGCATATATACTTAATGGAAGTTTGTAACAGAAATGCAGTAATCGAAAATGCAGCGGCGGAAAAAAATAGCAGTAGAGCATTTTTCCGCTACACCGGATAAGAATAAAAAAACAGAGGCTGAATATTTATGGTTTACGTTAAAAGGATTGTTCTGGATGTGCTCAAACCCCATCAACCCAATACGCTTGAATTTTCACAGAGCATTGCCAGTGTCGGTGTTGATTATCGGGTGCATCTGATCGTGCTGGAGGTAGATGAAAACACTGAAACGGTGCAAATAGAAATCATCGCCAATACCATAGATTTTGCAGCCGTTCAGGCGGTGATAAAAGATCTGGGCGGATCGCTGCACAGCATCGATGAAGTTGAAGTTTGCAATGAAGCTGAAATTCAACATGAAGTAGAGGCTGATTAAGTTTTTATGCTCATGTTGCAGCGGATAAAGTTTTTACTGGATATCACCCATAACCGCGACATTATGCGCCGTTATGTGGTGGTCAATGGTTTTGACGGCGCACTCACCATGCTGGGTTTGATCATTGGATTTATCGTCAGTGAAGCGGATGATTTGTCGGTGATTCTCAGCGTCTGTCTGGGTGCGGCCATTGCGCTGGGCATGAGCGGTTTGAGCAGCGCCTATATCAGCGAATCGGCTGAACGCAAACATGCGCTCGACAAACTCGAACAGGCGATGATCAGCGATCTCAAGGAAAGTGCGCACGGCGATGCCACGCGCTGGGTACCGCTGCTGACGGCACTGGTTAATGGCCTGGCGCCGCTGCTGATTTCGCTATTAATTCTTTCTCCCATCGCACTCTCTATCGCCGGTGTGTCACTGCCATTCTCGCCGCTCTACAGCGCGATTATCATCGCGCTGCTGCTGATTTTTCTGCTGGGTGTTTTTCTGGGCAGCATCGCACAGATCTCATGGCTGCGCAGTGGCTTGCAGACTTTATTCGTCGCCATAGTGACGGTCTTACTTATCTATCTGATTGCGGGCTCGTAACATGGCCGCACCCGCCTGGCACACCCTAGACGTCGATGAAACTTTGCAGCGGCTCGAATCTTCGGCCACGGGCCTGAGCGCGGTAGAAGCAAAAAAACGTCTGGCCGAACACGGCCCGAATGCCATTCCGACAAAACGGCGGCGTTCCCTGCTGTCGATGTTGCTGGGGCAGTTTGCCGATTTTATGATTATGGTGCTGCTGGCGGCAGCGCTGATTTCCGGTCTGGTCGGTGAGCCGCCGGACGCCATCGCCATTCTGGTCATCGTACTGCTCAATGCGATTATCGGAGCCGTGCAGGAATACAGGGCGCAGCACGCAGTCGCCGCGCTACAAAAAATGGCCACGCCGGAGGCTCAGGTTTATCGTGATGCGAAGGTGGTCACACTGGCCTCCTCCGAACTGGTGCCGGGCGATGTCGTGGTGCTGGCAGCGGGCAATGTCGTGCCCGCTGATCTGCGGCTACTGACAGTTGAAGAGATGCAGATCGATGAATCCGCCCTGACCGGCGAATCGCATGCCGTGGAAAAACAGATCGCCACTTTAGATAGCACCGAGCTGCCGATTGGTGATCGTCAGAATCGGGTATTCAAAAGCAGCCTTGTAACGCACGGACGGGGCGAGGGCGTGGTGGTGGCCACGGGGCTGAATACAGAGTTTGGCCGGATTGCAGAGCTGCTACAGGACGAGGCCGGTGTAAAGACACCGTTGCAGGCGCGGCTGGCGCGTTTTGGTCGCTATCTGGCACTCGCCGTGCTGGCCATCTGCGCGCTTGTGTTCATCGCCGGACTGTTTCAGGGGCAGCCGGTCATGCTGATGTTTCTCACTGCCGTTAGTCTGGCGGTGGCGGCGATACCGGAAGCGCTGCCCGCCGTTGTCACCATCTCACTCACGCTGGGGGCGCGCAAACTGGTGCGGCATAAGACGCTGGTGCGCAATCTGCCCGCTGTGGAAACGCTGGGCTCGGTCACCTATATCTGCACCGACAAGACCGGCACACTCACCCAGAATCGCATGACTGTTGAGCGGTATTATCTGGCGGGTGCATGGCATACCTTACTGTCTGAGGTGCAGGCCGAAGCGGTGCGTCAGCAACTGGGGCAGGCCATGGCGATCAGCAATGACGTCACCGAAAAAGATGGCGAACCCGCCGGCGAGCCGACCGAGCTGGCCGTGTTTGAAGCCGCTGCTCAGGCCGGTTTTATCAAGGCGGAACTGGAACAGTCGCTGCCGCGTCTGGCGGCTATCGCCTTCAGCAGCAAACGCAAACAGATGACCACCTTGCATCAATCGGCGGAAACCGTCACCGCCTACATCAAGGGCGCCCCGGAAAAACTGCTGACACAATGTAAAACCGCCGCAGGCAGCGATGCCGACGAGCACTTCGATGCCGAGGCGATATTGCGCGAAGCCGAGCGTCTGGCCAATGAAGGTTTCCGGGTGTTGGCCTTTGCCAGTCGTGAACTTGCCAGCCTGCCGGAACCGCTGGCAGCGGAAGAGGTCGAGCAGGATTTAACTTTTCTCGGGCTGGTGGCCCTGATCGATCCGCCACGCCCGGAAGTGCCGCAGGCAATTGCAGACTGTTTAACCGCAGGCATTACCCCGGTGATGATTACCGGCGACCATGCCGGCACCGCCATGGCCATCGCCCGCCGTCTGGGTATCGCCAGTGAAGACCAGGAAATTTTAAGCGGAGAGGCGCTGGCACAAATCTCGGATGAAAAATTTGCCCGCATGGTCGAAACCATCCGGGTCTACGCGCGGGTTACGCCCGAGCAGAAAATTCGCATCGTAAAAGCCTTGCAGGTGAATGGTGAGTTCGTCGCCATGACCGGCGATGGCGTGAATGATGCACCGGCATTAAAGCGTGCCGGTATTGGCATAGCCATGGGCTTACAGGGCACCGACGTCGCGCGCGAAGCCGCCGACATGGTGCTGCTCGATGACAACTTCGCCACCATCGTGCACGCCGTTCGAGCCGGGCGACGCGTTTTCGACAACATCCGCAAGTTCATCAAAGACACCATGAGCTCCAATTCCGGTGAAATCTGGACATTGTTTCTCGCACCCTTTATGGGCCTGCCCATCCCCCTGTTGCCCATCCATATTCTCTGGATCAATCTGGTCACCGACGGCCTGCCGGGGCTGGCATTTACCGCCGAACCCGCCGAGCCAAACATCATGCAGCGCGCACCGCGTCCGCCGGGAGAAAGTATTTTTGCACATGGTATGTGGCAACATATCATCTGGGTCGGGCTGTTTGTTGGTGGCATCTCTATCGCCTCCATGGCCTGGGCGATTTCCCGGGATGTACCATATTGGCAGACCATTGTATTCACCGTGCTCACCGTCTCACAACTGTTTCACTCACTGGCCGTGCGCAGCGAAAGTGCCTCACTGTTCAGCATCGGCCTGTTCAGCAACCTGCCAATGCTGGGTGCGGTACTGTTAACGCTGCTGTTACAACTGGCCGTCATCTACACCCCGGCGCTGAATGATATTTTTCACACTCAGCCACTACCGCTGTTCGATCTGGTAGTGTGTCTGCTGCTCTCTTCACTGGTGCTGTTTGCCGTCGAAATTGAAAAGTGGCTGGTACGCCGTGGTCTTATCTATACCGGTAACTAATTCTTATGCTTTGATGTTAAGTTGTAAATTGGTGTTGTAATTAAACAAAAACGGAGTCATTTATTATGAATGCGAAAACCCCCACTCAAAAACTGCATCTTGCCATAGGCATCATCAGCACAATCTTTATCCTGGTTTTTATACTTCAGAACACCGAAGTTGTAACTGTAAATTTCTTCTTCTGGAAATTGGAAATGTCACGTGTGATATTAATATTGGTTTTATTACTGGTAGGTTTTTTATTGGGTTATATCTTTCGCAGCCGACAAAGATTGTAGATTGGGGAGAGGCACTAACCCCAACGAGATGTTGGGCATTCTACGTCAGCCCAATATACATGCTATCGTCATAACGACGTAGCTCGTAGATACCGATTAGCGTAGCGTAATCGGACGCATGCGTGGCAAAGCTAGAAAAACAACCATGACCGTAAATAACGTACTATTCTCGATATTCCGGTATCCGGCTAACTTACGATAGCTGTGGTTATAATCAAAGGGAAATTATATGAGTCATACAGAAATCCACAGATCGCATCGGGTAGGATGGTTGCGTGCAGCCGTGCTCGGAGCAAACGACGGAATAGTTTCAACTGCTAGTCTTATTATTGGTGTTGCAGCTGCGAATACTGCTCATGAAGGAATTCTTATAGCCGGTGTTGCCGGCTTAGTCGCAGGCGCAATGTCGATGGCTGCCGGTGAGTACGTATCCGTCAGCTCCCAGTCTGATACTGAAAATGCAGATCTTGCACTTGAGAAAAAATCATTAGAAGAAAATCGTGATTTTGAAAAAAATGAACTGGCTGAAATATATGAAGGAAGAGGTGTTGAGCCATCACTAGCACAGCTAGTCGCTGAACAGCTCATGGCACATGACGCCCTTGGCGCGCATGCTAGAGATGAAATAGGCATCTCAGAGAATGGCGATGCTCGGCCTGTTCAAGCCGCATTTTCTTCTGCAGTTACCTTTACAGTTGGTGCTGCACTTCCATTGCTGGTTGCGTGGGCTGTACCATTTAACTTACTCATTGTTCTTGTTGCAGTGTCTTCTCTGGTTTTTCTTGCTTTTCTTGGCGGGATTGCTGCACGTGCAGGTGGTGCATCAATAACCATCGGTGCTATCAGAGTTACATTCTGGGGTGCACTCGCAATGGCACTTACCGCAGGAGTAGGCCGAATTTTTGATGTTGTTGCATAATGTGACATTCAATAAGCGCGTCTGGATTATTGGCGCAATTATTAACCTTCCTGATAAGTCAGAACTTTGAGGGTAGTGGGTATTCGCACCCACGGGCGAGGTACTTTCTTTGTCAACAGCTACAAAGAAAATACCCAAAGAAAAGAAAAGCTGAGGCAGGTTGTAAAGGAAGATTTAAAAGCACATACTATCGCATGAGACATGGGGCGTAGTGCTGAGCGCTCTGTTGTGTTTACACTTTGAGCTGATATTTCATAAATATGTAATCTTGTCCATAAGTAGGTTGGAGAGAGGTACGACCCCCAACAAAAGGGTGAAATCAATAAAAAATGTTGGCAACCTGCGTCATCTCAACACATTGCAACAAGCAAGGGTCTCGTATTGTAATATTTAAAAAATGATATCTATCTCTGAAAGGCAACCATTACTGCATACTCTAAATTACGGTGACAGTTTACTAAATACACTAATTATGTTTCTGGGCTGGGTAAAGACATCAACCCCAACAAATTGCCATGATCAAAAAAAACCGTTGGGCATCCTGCGTCAGCCCAATTTTTAATTACAGATAGGCATTGATCTCTTCGCCAGGGTTTGGCAGGCCGGCGATGCGCCAGGCCTTGCTGCCGTTGTTGTCGAATAATCGCTCCATGCAATAGGCGTCTGTCTGATGGGCGTTCTTGCATAATTCCTTGAAGTTGGGGACGTGTTGATGTTCTTTGTAGTAGTCACGCAGAGCATGGATGACCTGCCAGCGAGCTACATTTAATTCGTCGAGCCCTTCCTTTTTTGCCAGCCACTCTGCCAGTTGATCGTTCCATTCATCGGGGTTCATAAGAAAGCCTTCGTTGTCCATTTCTACTTGTGGATTATAGTCGCCGACGTCTTTGCTGGAAACATGCTGTGGGTTGCTGTGAAAAACTGAAACGTCTTGCAGTATCTCTTCGACAGCCTGACAAAAATCATTCAGATCATTGATGCCGCGTGAGGTGATCAGGTTTGCGTCCAGCACCATTGCTTTATCTACCCAGATTGCGCCGGCGTTGATAAGGTCGGTTTTGACTGATTTCGAGGAGGTCAGAGTGCGACCTTCCAGGTTGTTGGCTTCAATCAGTAATTCCGGGCCATGACCGATTGCGGCCACTGGTTTATGACTGTTCATGAAACTCTTCACGAACATTGCGATGTCCTGATCAGTGCGCAGGTGATCCGGGCTGTAGCCGCCGGGGATGAGCAGGGCATCATAAGCGTCTGTATCGGCAACACGGGCAGAAACATTAATTTGCACAACCGATTTTCTGTGCCTGCCGTGTATGGTTCCAGCGGCGTGAAGCCCTATTAAATCAATGATATATCCGGCCTGTTTCAGACGGTCATAAGGCACCTGAAATTCAGCATCTTCAAATTCTTTACCTATAATAATTGCAATTTTTGCCATGGTTTTATTCCGTTTGATACGAGTTATCGATTACAATTTACTGGCCACGATATTGTATTGAAATTTTCAATAATGCATGAGACCAATCATTTTAAAAAAGGCGGGCTTTATCGCTGTATTAAAGCCCACCTTATAGATCACTAGGCTATGATGAAATTAACTATAACTACATTATGGATTCTGCTAAAGCAATGCTATGTAGCTGAAATTCTACAACTAGACATTGCTTACATAGGCGCTACACCATCCATTTTCATTGACGAGTTTATTGGCAAACGCCACACACGGTCGCCACGCACCTTCGTCACCCTGTAGTAGCTGGCAGTTGTTACAGAACTGATCTGCCTTGCGCTGCTTGGAAGTTACTTTTGTAGCATCGTGTGCATAGTTCAGGCTTTTGGCTAATGGATCATCTTCATTTACTTTTTCCTGCTGCGCGAGTGCAGGGTTGCGCAGGAATAACCCGCTCAAAGGCACTAACGTGGCGCCGACAGTCAGTATGCGCAACAATTTGCGGCGTTGTAATATTACGGTTTGGTCAGTCATGATATTCTCCTGTCTGGGAGGCTGTCGGATTTAGGATGAACTGGCGCGGAAGTGGGAAAGCGGCCTAAAATTTCCTGATTTTTTCGTTGCGTAAAATAACTATGCGCCTCAAAATCGGGAATAGTGTGCCACCCCTACCTCTCTCGCTTCAATCCCCCCTAAACCCGATAACCTCCCAGGTTTATTTATGGCTATAACCCGGGCAACGCTACGGGAAGGCCGTTAGAAATAGATGCTTTATCGCTTTTTCTGGCGTCAAAACAGTTACATGTTTTCGTGCGATGCCGGCATCGTACGGATATGGATAACTTTAATCATAACGTCATCGCATGCATTGAAAAATATCAATACGCAGACAGTAATGTTCTGTACCGTGCTTTATAACCACACACGTTGTCATCATATTGCTGTGCAATGTATTTCAATTTCCATTGAAATTTCATCATGAAATTGCGAATTTTCAATGTAATGTCACCTCAATCATTTTATAAATTAGTTCTCGACATTGGCTTATTGCCGCCGGCACTTGTGTGAATGCAAGTGTGCAAAGATGTCTAACAGAATTTCAATGGGTAGAGATAATGAGTGATGTCACCTTACATATAACAGAGGAAATAGGGCGTGATGATCGTGAAAAACTGCGTGATTCAATACCGAATCTCGATGGCGTAATGGCGGCAGATGTTCGCGATGAAAAACCGCACCTGATGATTATTGATTACGATCCGGAAATCGTCGATGCAAGAAAGTTTATTGAGGTTTCATCGAATCAGGGTTTGCACGGACAACTGGTCGGGTTTTAAAAATAGTTGGCAGTCAAATGTAGCTGTGCCGAATTTTCGGGTTAATTGCCCAGGATTAGGTCTCGGACTGTAATGTCGCCGAGTGGGTTTTTTGTCAGTATCAATTCGAGACAACAAAGATATTATTGAGTCACATGGAAAGGATACCCTTCAATCAAGACGCGCTGAGAATACATCCGTGTACGCTCGGCAGCAGTATCCCTGCTGCTGGCGGTCTTGATTGAAGGGTATCCTTTCCATGCGCCTTGTTAGTATTTCGTTTAGCCTACAGTGTTCTTCATTGAATCGTTTTAATATATTGGTAATTGTTATCTCAGGGGGGTTATATATCAGTGTAAGTGGTTAAGCCGGTATTACAACCAGCGTACGCGTTTAAAGATATACAGCATCAGAAAGGCAATGCCCAGCATTATGGATAACAGAATGAAATAACCGTGCTCGCTTTTCAGTTCCGGCATGTATTCGAAGTTCATACCGTAGATGCCGACCAGTAAAGTCAGGGGCACGAAGATGGCGGTGATGATGGTGAGCACTTTCATAATCTGATTCAGCCGGTGGCTGTTCAGGCTGATGTAGGCTTCGATGAGATCGGTGATGACATTCTGATAAACGCCGGAGAGGCTGCTGAATCTTTCGATAAGGGCGTAAATATCATCAAACTCATCATGTTCATATTGTGTGTTTTTATGCATTTGTTGGCGCAGGTTGTCGAAGACATTTTTATGATAAGCCAGTATGCGATGCATTTTTCGCAGGCTGGTGTTGTAGCCAACCAGCTCTTTCATCAGTGTGTCGGTGGGGCTGTCGAAGAGCTCGTCTTCGATGATGTCCAGGCGCTGTTCCAGATTCAGTAATATATTGCCATAACGTTGTGCCACGCGTCGGCTCATAGCGGTGACAATGGAGATGGGCAAGTTCTCGGCGCAGCCATCCTGTGCCAGCGCCGCCCAGAGTTTGGCCAGATAGGGGGATGCTTTGGAATGACGCGTAACCAGAAACCCCTCACCAGCGAACATTGCCAATTGCAGGGTGCTGAAATCGAGTGAGTCGGACTCTGCATCCAGTGGTTTGAGTAACAGGTAAATATAATTTTCAAAGGCTTCAAAACTGGGCGGGTGTCGTTCGCGCTGGGCTTCGATAAGGGTACCGTTATCCAGGGAAAAATGTTCAATGAGAAAGGCGCGTTCCTGCTCCGCCGGTTCGTCTTGCAGATCCAGCCAGATCCAGCTGTCAGGATTATTGCGCCATTGTTCTAATAGCTCCCGGCCGCCCACCTGCGTGGTGTTGTTATGGCATAACATAAACTGCATCATGAATCTTCTCCTGATTTTGTCGAATCGTCGTCACGATTTTTAAGCTGTTCGAAGCCGCTACGTAAATGCAGGTCGCGTTGCGGGAAGGGGATTTCGATACCGTGTTCATGGAAACGATCCCAGATGCCGAGCAGCACTTCACTCAACACATTAGCGCGGCCATTCTGTGGATCGTTGATCCACAGGCGCAGTTCCAGATCCACCGAGCTGTCGCCAAAACCTTTCAGCAGGCAGCGCGGTTCCGGCTCTTTCATAATGCGACTTACTGACTGAGACGCCTCCACGCAAAGCTTGATCGCTAGCCGTACATCCGCCTTATAGGCAATGCCGACCGGTAGTCTCAGACGCACCAGATCGTTGCTGTACGACCAGTTTTCCACCCGTTCGGTAATGAGTATTTCATTGGGGATAAGGTGCTCGATACCGTCACGGGTAATCACCGAAACATAGCGCGCGCTGAGGTGATTGATCCAGCCAAAAGTTTCACCCACGGCAATGACATCACCGGGTTTGATTGAACGATCCATGAGCAGGATGACGCCGCTGATCAGGTTGGAAAATATTTTCTGTAGACCAAAGCCCAGGCCGACACCGAGCGCACCACCGAATATGGCCAGTGCCGTTAAATCAATCCCGACCGCAGAAAATGTGATCAGAAAGGCGGCGGTGATCAGGCCAATGTGCAGCAGCTTGACGCTGAGTACCCGCATGGCGGGAGTGATACTTTCCGAGGTTTCCAGTCGCCGATCGAGAAAGCCGGATAGAACATGGGCCAGCCACAGCGAGAGCCATAATAAAAGTCCCGCCTTGATAATCACCAGCGGAGACAGGCGCATTGAGCCCATGCTGAGAGAGATACTGTCCAGCAATGCCACAGTGGGGTGCAACCAACCGAAAATATTGAGCACGGCCACTGTCCATGCCACGGTGGCGATTAGGCGGGCGGTGGCGCGATTGCTGACCAGTTTTGAGGTGATGCGGATTAATAACCAGGCGCTAAGCAGGCTGGCGACGGGGGTAAGCAGGCTGTGCGGTTGCTCCAGATAGACATAAACCTGAATGGCGCTCCATTGTAAAAACAGCCAGACCAGCGTGTTGGCAAATTCATTGAGTGTGACGATGAGCAGATTAAAACTGGCGACCCGTTCACCGGCGGAGGATACACGGTTGAGCAGCTTGCGCAGTTGTGGAGTTAGAAACCAGCGCGCTATGATAAAAACAGTGATAATAACCCCAAGCTGTACCCAGAAATCAACAGAGGCCAGTAAAACCAGTAACTCATTAAACCCTTCTAAAATCATTGTTATTATTTGAACGGGTTCAGGCCAGCTAGTCATGTTCGAGTCCTTGTTTTAACGATATGGAGTGCTGTGATTATGGATTATTCTGTTAATTAGTTCCATAGTAATCGCAGGGGGTATTAAGTGTAGCTTCGATGGGGGATTGTGGAGAGTGGAAATAGCACTGACTAAAGTAATAACGTACGGTACCGCATAAAAAATTTTTTTTAAAAATAGGACAAAAATATGTCATCAGCAAATAATGAGTGGAAAAATCCGCAATGGCTGTTTAACAAAGTCACCAGTTATATATTCGGTGTTGTTTTATTATTTACTACTTTTGCGCTGATAATTGGTGCTTTCCGGCTTTTTTATGAAGTCTATGAGCTGCTCTATAAAACGGGCATAACAGGCAATTATCTCTATATATTTTCCGATGTGCTGACTCTGGTAATACTACTGGAATTATCTCGTGCTCTGTTCCAGTATTTTATGGAGAAGACTATCAGATTGCCGATTGTTTTCGATGCAGCTATTGTCTTTGTGCTGCGCGATATTATGATCGGTCTGTTCGAACACAAATTAAAAACTGATGATATTTATGCCTTGAGTGCATTATTGCTTGTGATGGGAATTCTGCGCATCGGTTTTGGTTTTTATTATTACAAAAAGGCTGAAACGCCGGGTATGAAATAGCGATTTCTTGCCCATGCAAATTTAAGTGATATTTCACTTTTATGAGTTCTTCATGGGTACGTCTACGAAACAGTGTTTCTTCAGGCGTGATAGCGGCGCAGGCCGGTTATCGATATTCAGCTTTGGAGCTATAGGGATTGTATAAAACGCAATATGCTGTAGGTGTGAAAACGTACGCAAGCGATGGAGGCTGCTATTTTCCGATATGTAGACGGGAGATTTTTATTGAATACGCCTGAATGGCATATATAGGTACTTAAAGATGGTGCCGAGAAGAGGACTTGAACCTCCACGACCATAAGGCCACTAGCACCTGAAGCTAGCGCGTCTACCAATTCCGCCACCTCGGCAAAGGTGAGTCTGGATCACTGATCCGGAACAGAGCGCGACTTTACATGCAGATTGTACGTCTGTCAATTTGCAACGCTATGAATATTTTGATTAGGCGGTTACAATTCGCGGATGAATGATAAAAAAACTCAAAAGTCAGAGACCGGGTCAAAACTCGGCTCTAAAATCGGGGCTTTAGCTAGATCAATAGTTAAGTCAATGCGCAAATCAAAACCTGAGGCGGAAGCTGAGGTCACAACCAAAGTGGAAGCGACGAAGGGCGGAGAGGCCAAATCCAGAGGGGAGGCTGAGGGTAAAACCGGGGCAAAACCCAGGAAAAGATCTCGATCCAGACGCGGTCGTGGTGGCAAGCAGGATACAAGGCCGGGTGCTAAGCCTGATACAAAGTCGGGCGGCAGGCCTGATGCTAAGTCCGGCAGCAAGCCTGATGGTAAATCCGGCGGCAAACCGGCAGGTAAATCAGGTGGCAAGCCCCGGCGTCGAGGTCCAAAAAAAGAGCCGCTAGTTGATCCCGAGGCTAAGAGTGAGGCAGGGAGATACGAAAACCCTATCGCCAGCCGGCAATTGATTCTCAGTGTGATCGAAGAGCATAACGTGATGACGATGCCCGAGCTGCTCGCTCATCTCAAGATGGGAACGGATGATGAGCACGAGGCATTGCGACGACGTCTGCGCGCCATGGTTCGCGATGGTCAGCTGGTGCAGAACCGCCGTGATGGTTATTTGGTGGTGGATGAGGAAGATCTGATTCGAGGCCGGGTGATTGCTCATCCCGATGGTTTCGGTTTTCTGGTGCCTGAAGAGGGTGGCGATGATCTGTTCCTGAATGGTAGAGAGATGCGAACATTGATGCATGGTGACCGGGCGGTAGTCAGGGTCGCCGGTATTGATCGCCGGGGTCGCCGTGAAGGTGCCGTTGTCAGTATTATTGAGCGCGCCCATCAGTTTGTGGTCGGGCAGCTGTATGATGAAGATGGCGTTTATTTTGTCACCCCCGACAGCAAGCGCATGACCCAGAATATTTTATTGCCCGCCAGCGAGCTGGGTGAGGCCAGGTCGGGACAGATTATTAAGGTTGAGATTACCAAGTATCCCACCGTCAAAAGAGAGGCGATTGGAAGGGTGGCCAGTGTGATTGGTGATGAAGCTGACCCGGGTATGGAGATAGAAATTGCGATTCATAATCACGGCCTTCCTCATGAGTGGCCAGAAGAGGTGCTCGCTGCTACCTCTAAACTGGGGGCGGAAGTCAGGTCTGAAGACAAGCTGGGCCGGGTTGATTTACGCGCAACACCCTTAGTGACGATTGATGGTGAAGATGCGCGTGATTTTGATGATGCGGTGTATTGCGAACCGGTGGCGAATGGCTGGCGACTGCTGGTGGCTATCGCCGATGTGGCCCATTATGTGGAGCCAGGCTCTGCACTGGATAATAGCGCCTATGAGCGGGCGACTTCGGTGTATTTCCCGGGTCGGGTTATTCCCATGCTGCCTGAAGAAATTTCCAACGGGCTCTGTTCTCTTAATCCGAAAGTCGATCGCCTGTGTATGGTTTGTGAAATGCAAATTGATAAGGATGGCGAGATTACAGACTACGGATTTTTTGAGGCGGTATTTAGTTCGCACGCACGTCTGACTTACAATATGGTCGCCGATGCGGTGGTAGAGAAAAAGCCGGAAATGCGGGAAGAGCTGGGCGAGCTGGTGCCGCATCTTGAAAATCTTTATGAGTTGTACGGTGCCTTTATTAAAGCGCGAAACAAACGCGGTTCGATTGAGTTTGACTCCACCGAAACAAAGATCGTCTTTACCGATGATAAGCGCATTGAGAATATCGAACCGTTTATTCGTAATGATGCCCACCGGATTATTGAAGAGTGCATGATTGCGGCCAATGTCTCCGCAGCGAAAATGATTCTTAAGCATGAATTGCCTTCTCTGTATCGGGACCATGATCGTCCCGACGATGACAAGATTGAAGATCTGCGCGGCTTTTTGAGCGATCTGGATTTAACCCTGGGCGAACCGCAGGGGAAAGTGGAATCCAAGGACTATGCGGTGTTAACCCGGAAGCTGGAACATCGAGAAGATCGCCATCTGGTGCAGACGCTGTTGTTGCGCTCACTCAAGCAGGCGGTTTACAAACCTGAGAATACCGGCCACTTTGGTCTGGCTTTGACTGCCTATGCGCATTTTACTTCACCGATACGTCGCTATCCCGATTTGCTGGTGCATCGTGCGCTCAAGCATATTATTCATAAACGCAAGAAGAGTGATTACATTTACGGTCATGATCAGATGGCTTCAATGGGTGAGCACTGTTCGAACAACGAACGCCGTGCTGATGAAGCGACGCGCGATGCTGAGTTTGCCCTGAAGTGCGAATACATGATGGACAAGGTAGGCAAGGAATTTACCGCGCATGTTACTTCTGTGGTTTCATTCGGCCTTTTCGTCGAACTGGATGATTATTATGTGGAAGGGTTAATTCATATCACCAATCTGCCTAAAGATTATTATCAGTTCGATCCCGTTGCGCACCATTTAGTGGGTGAAAATACCGGCCAGACCTTCCGCTTGTGCGACCCGGTGTCGGTACGGGTGACCAGTGTTGACCGGAATGAAAGACGCATTGATTTTGAATTGCTGAAAAAAGATTAGGG
>JAGXGK010000052.1 GCA_024636785.1 Gammaproteobacteria bacterium | reverse complement strand
TGATATTTTTCGCCCTGCTCACTTTGAGCCTGATTCAGATCTGGCCGCTGGCAATATTGAAAACGATCAGTCACGCACTGCTGGCGATCTGCCTGCTGACATTTGCACTCACCACTTTGTGGCTGCTACATACCAGACGCCGTAAACTCCCCGATTTGACCCTGAATTTCTGGCAACTGGCCATGATCAGCCTTGCGCTGACCGCTCTGATCGGCTTATCGCTCAGCTTCTCCGGCATGAAACCACCGGCATTGTTGCTCGGTGTGTTAGTCATTCACGGTTTTGCCATGACCACGGTAAACGGCATGATGTATAAAATCATGCCGTTTTTGATCTGGCTGCATCTCAGCAGCCAGAACAAAACCCTGCGCGATAACAACCAGCGCACTTCCCAGGTAAAAGTCCCGCACATGCGCAAGATCATTCCTGAAGCAGCCGGCCTATGGCAATTCCGCGCTCACATGGCCAGTCTGATATTATTAATTCTCACCGCCCTGTGGCCGCAGTGGTTCTTTTATCCCGCTTCAGTATTGTTTGTGGTCGCTCAGGTGCTACTGCTGTTCAATCTATCCAGTGCCGTGCGCCTTTATCATGCAAAACTCGCTGAATTTGCCAGCGGCCAACCTTAGTTAGGCCCCGGAACATACTAATTACCGCTCTACTCGGGCAGGGCGGTTATTGCAAAATACGTATATTAGCTTTTTTTGCCATACACACTTTTACCTAAACCAGAGGATATATTCAGTGTCAGATCACTTTAATGAAAAAGCAAAAGACTGGGATGCCAATGAGATGGTTAATCAGCTTTCATCGGCAATCGGGCCCTTAATATTAAATCAGATCCCTCTTAATGATCGCATGCAGGTGATGGACTTCGGCGCAGGCACAGGACTGATCAGTTCTCATATCGCCCCTTTTGTAAATAAAATTACCGCTGTCGATATCTCCGCAGCCATGCTGGAAAAACTGGTCGCCAAGCCGGCATTGCAGGGCAAGGTCGAAGCGGTATGTCAGAACATTATGACCGCACCACTGGCGACACAATTTGATCTCATCATAAGTGCCATGGCTCTGCACCACGTAGAAGATACCGCAAAACTCATTCAGACATTTTCCGAACACCTGAGCTCAGGTGCCAGGATTGCACTGGCTGACCTCGACACGGAAGACGGCGGTTTTCACCCGCAGGATGTTGAGGGGGTGTTTCACCACGGTTTTGACCGTGACGGACTAAAAACCTTATTAAAGGAGCACGGCTTCAAGGATGTTCGTTTTTTAACTGCGCATACCGTGGTTAAAAATGATAGTCGCTACCCAATCTTTCTTGTCATCGCCACAAAAACTTAATAATCGGTGAGTCTGTCGCCCGACAACCTCCTGGAATATTTAACAATCAGCCTTGGTGTGACTGTTTGAGCGTATAATAGCTCAGATGAAATCCGAACCTGAAAAGCTTTTAAAGAAACATCAGCAGCTGACTCATACCGATATGGCGAAAGTCATCTCGCACGTACAGAGGGTTCAGGACGACTGGATTCTGAATACGGTGATCATCGAAGGCTGTGAAATACCATTCAAATACAAACGTAAAAAACAGTACCGGAATCTCAGTGGTCAGCGCGTCAACCTGACTTACTATCCTGCTGAAGAAACTATTGCCGGCCTGGATTTCGAATTCATGAAAGTGGTCAGAATAAAAATCGCCTAAAAGGCTGCCGGGCTCAGTAGGATTGAAGCAAGGGAGAGGAAGAGGAAGAGCAGCCAATTCATCCTGAATCCGAAAGCCTCCTAAAAAGCCATATATGTGGCTGTTGCCTTCTCAGTTTCAAGCCACCATAATCAAAAACATCTAAAACCATCATCTATATACCGAAACCATGAAATATTCCGCTTTTATTACCCTGTTTGCAGTTATCAGCCTCAGCGCCTGCCAGCCCTATAGCGAGACCCCCAGCCAGGTCGCCAAAAAATACTGGCAGGCACTCAAAAATGACGATCTTGCCAGCGCATCGGAACTGGTTTCAAAAAACAGCCAGAGCCATTTAAGCCACTACTTTGCGCTGCCGGAGGATCAAAAAATCCCGCTGGATGAGATCTACGTGGGCGACGAATACGCTACTGTGACTACGATCATCAACCCTGAATCCAGTGCTGACGAAGAGGCGCCGGGCCAAAGCCGGAGTGATATTCCCGCTATGACTTTCACAACTATTCTGACGCTGGAAGATGGCCGGTGGAAGGTGGATGCGACGCGCACCCAGGAGCCGGTTCTTCAAAAAACTGATGAGGCTTCTCCTGATGCGCTATCGTCAGATCTGGATACGGCCCCGCTGAATGATGCCCTGCAGGAAAGCGCGGAGATGCTCAACCAGTTTATGCGCGAAGGCTCCAGAGAAATGAGTGAAACCTTCCTCGAAGGTATGAATAAAATGAATGAGACCCTGCGTGAAGCCATTGATAAAATGAAGCAGCGGCGTGAGCAGCAGGAGCCGGTGCAGCCACCCGCCAATGGAAGTAATGATGCCGGCAATGAAGGTGTGATTTAACACTGACATCTCCTAACTGCCGCATCAGCGGTCATTTTTGAATTAATACCCTGTCGCTTTTGCTACAATAGCTGCCTTTAAATTCAAGCCCCTGTCCATTTATGAACACCGAGAAAACATTACACAGCCGCAGCGACTCAAAATGCGAGTTGTGTGGCGCTACGGAAAACCTGAGCGTCTACGAAACCCTGGCCACCTCCAAAGACAACGCTGATGAGTGCGTACTTATCTGTGCAACCTGTCGCGATCAGATCGAAAACCCCGACCACATTGACATCAATCACTGGCGCTGCCTCAACGACAGCATGTGGAGTCAGATTCCGGCGGTACAGGTCATGGCCTGGCGCATGCTGACGCGACTGAAAACCGAAGGCTGGCCGCAGGATCTGCTCGACATGCTTTATCTGGATGATGCGACCCTTGCCTGGGCAAAAGCCGGTGAAGCTGAAAATGATGACAACGCGGTACAGCATGTGGACAGCAATGGCGCAATACTGGCGGCGGGCGATACGGTGACTTTGATCAAGGACCTCGACGTAAAAGGCGCCAGCTTTACCGCCAAGCGCGGCACTGCGGTACGCAACATTTCACTGGTCGCTGATAACCCTGAGCATATCGAAGGTCGGGTGGAAGGCCAGCGAATCGTCATCCTGACCCAGTTCGTCAAGAAATCTAACTAGTTCTAAACCCGCCAGATCTTTAACACATTAGACACTTTTCTCAGACGGCGCATAATGTTGGCCAGATGCACCCGTCCCTGTAAGCTGATTTGATATGACATGGTGGTGGTAAAGCCGTCACGATCTTCAACCTCGATATCTTCGATATCGGCACCTTCATCTGAGATGATGGTGGCGGTTCTCGCCAGTACGCCCGGCTTGTTGGCCACATCCATGCGGACACGGCAGCTGAAATTACCTTCAGCATTTTCCGCCCATTTTACATCGATGCATTTATCCACTTCGGCGCGTATCTGACTAATATTTTTA
This sequence comes from Gammaproteobacteria bacterium, assembly GCA_024636785.1. Lineage (GTDB taxonomy): Bacteria > Pseudomonadota > Gammaproteobacteria > SZUA-229 > SZUA-229 > LH-M37. Next base: position 58,086 of record JAGXGK010000052.1, on the reverse strand, counting down.
CAGTTTTCCCGATGAACAACGATGCCACGACCCTTGCTCAAAATACCGATAATGTCGTCACCGGGTATGGGGGAGCAGCATTTGCCGTAGTACACCACCATGCCTTCAGTGCCGTCAATCGCCAGTGGTGACTGCGATCTCATTTCACGGGTCTCTTCTGCATCGCTCTGCGCAATTCGCTCCGGCACCAGTCGCCTCACTACCAGACTGGCGGAGCGATTGCCCATGCCGACATCTTCCAGCAGCTCTACCACCGAACTAAAGCCATATTCGTCCAGTACCGTTTTCATGGATTTTTCCGGTACGTCTTCCAGTCGCAGGCCCAGGCTTTTCAGACAACGCTCAAACAGTCGACGCCCCTGTGAGATCGCTTCATCCGCCTGCATGTTTTTCAGGTAACTGCGAATATTACTGCGAGCCTTAACCGTCACCACATAATTCAACCAGGCCGGACTGGGGCGCGCCGTTGGTGAGGTGATAATTTCAACCGTCTGGCCGCTATACAGAGGCGTGTTGAGCGGCGCATAGGTATGATCAAGCTTGACGGCAACGCAGCTGTTGCCGATGTCGGTGTGTACGGCGTAGGCAAAATCCACCGGCGTGGCATTACGCGGCAGTTTGATAATGTCGCCTTCAGGGGTATACACATAAACTTCGTCGTGGAACAGATCGACTTTTACGTTTTCCAGAAATTCCAGCGAATCACCCGCAGACTGCTGCATTTCCAGAATACCGGTGAGCCAGTCACGTGCCCGCGCATGGGCACCGGTTACACCCGATTCATCGGATGATTTATATACCCAGTGTGCCGCGATGCCACTTTCGGCATAGATGTCCATGTCCTCGGTACGAATCTGCACCTCCATGGGAATGCCATGGGGACCATAAAGCGCGGTATGCAACGACTGATAGCCGTTGCTCTTGGGGATGGCGATGTAATCCTTAAATCTTCCCGGTATAGGCTTGAATAAATTATGCACCACGCCCAACACCCGGTAACATTCATCGACCGAATCAACCACTATACGTATGGCATACACGTCAAACACTTTATTGAATGACAGATGCTTATCGCGCATCTTCTGGTACAGGCTGAACAGATGTTTCTTGCGCTTCTGCACTTCAGCATCCAGCCCCATTTCATTGAGCCGGGTGACCAGGGCTTTGTCAATTTTATTGATCACTTCCTTGCGATGGCCGCTGGCTTTATCGACAGCATTTTCCAGCACCCTGTAGCGCATCGGATACATCGCTTTTAGCACCAGATCTTCCATCTCATGGCGCATGGTATAAATGCCCAGTCGATTGGCGATAGGAATATAAATTTCGAGCGTCTCTTTGGCAATGCGCCGGCGCTTGTCGGGGCGCAAAGGACCAAGAGTACGCATATTATGCAAACGATCCGCCAGCTTGATCAGGATAACGCGAATATCTTTCGCCATCGCCAATAATACTTTCTGGATGTTTTCAGCCTGCTGCTCAATTTTGTTTTTGAACTTGATATGGGTGAGCTTACTGACGCCATCGACCAGATGCGCCACATCTTCACCAAAGGTCTCTTCGATGGCTTTGCGCGTCGCCGGCGTGTCTTCGAGCACATCGTGCAAAATGCAGGCGACAATGCTCTTCACATCCATGTGCATGGATGCAAGAATTCTTGCTACGGCTAGCGGGTGATAGATATAAGGTTCACCTGACTGGCGCACCTGGCCTTCATGTGCTTGCGCACCAAAAAGGTACGCCTGATAGACTTCCTGAACTTGCTCCGCTTCCATGTAGGTGCCGACAAGTTCACACAATTCCGAGATCAGAAACCGGCTATCGATGCCCTCTACAATTTCATTGTCGCCGTTAACGGGTTCTGACATCAGAGCGATTAAGTCGCTGCTTACTGCCTGTCAAAATCCTGCAGATCCCCTTCGATCAGGGCATCGACATCGTCCTGGCGAATGATGGCCTGCGTCAGCACGTCTTCATTAATCAGGTTCTCTGCAATCTCACGCAAAGCCAGTACGGTAGGCTTATCATTTTCAACCGGCAACAGGGGATCTGCGCCCATAGCCAGCTGGCGCGCGCGGCGTGTTGCCACCAATACCAGATCAAAGCGGTTATCTACATAATCCAGGCAATCTTCTACGGTTAAACGTGCCATCTTGTGTCACACTCCAGTTAATTCTAAAAAAACCACTAAACTTCTGTGGCCAGTAACTCTGCCAGTAAATCTGCGTGCTGTTGCTGTTGAAAATCTTTTAACAGCCGATTACTGACAAAGATGGCAGACAGCTCTTTTTTTGCCTGCTCAAATTCATCGTTGATCACTATATAATCAAACTCGTCATAATGCGACATCTCACTGACTGCATCGCGCATACGTCGCTCGATAAGAGCATCGTCATCCTGCCCGCGTTTCTGCAGGCGCTGCTTCAGGGAAGCAACGCTGGGCGGCAGAATATAGATGCTTTTGCAGCCGCCGACCAGCTTTCTGATCTGACGCGCACCCTGCCAGTCAATTTCCAGAATCACATCCTTGCCTTTCTGCAACTGCGCCTGAATGCTCTGGCGCGAAGTGCCATAACGGTTATCAAACACCTGCGCATGTTCCAGAAAAAGACCCTGTTCAGTCATTCCAACAAAGGTTTCTTCATCGACAAAATGGTAATTCACCCCGTCCTGTTCACCGGGGCGCATGGCACGCGTGGTATGTGACACCGAGACTTCGACCTCAGGCCGATCTGCCACCAGCGCTGCAACCAGGCTGCTCTTACCGGCCCCCGAAGGCGCTGAAATGATGTATAAATTACCTTGTGTCACGGTCTCTACTCTGTTTTAACGTGAGTCGACCACCATAATAGTTGATCGGGAAAATTGGTCGGAGTGAAAGGATTTGAACCTTCGACCCCTACGTCCCGAACGTAGTACTCTACCAAGCTGAGCTACACTCCGAAGGGGGCTATTATACTGCTTTATCCGCTTAATGAAATCAGGTGTTGCGCCGCACTGAAAACAACGCCAGCAGCTCAAGCGCCTGCTTATATTCTGATTCCGGCAGGTGCGCCAGCTGTTCGATGGCCTTGTCGGCCTCCTGCTGAGCCACCGCGCGCGTATATTCCAGCGCGCCGGTCTGCTGAATAATGGCCTGCACCTCGTCGATCATGTCATAGCCACCCTGCTCAATGGCTTTACGAATCAGCCCGGACTGGGCCGCATCGCCGCGTTCCATGGCATAAATCAGGGGCAGCGTCGGCTTGCCTTCGGCCAGATCGTCGCCCACATTCTTGCCCATGTCTTCGCTGCTGGAGCTGTAATCGAGAACATCGTCGATCAACTGGAAAGCCGAGCCCAGATGCATGCCGTAGAGGCCGATAGCGTCCTCTTCCTCACGCGGGCGCTCGCACAGTACCGCGCCCAGACGCGTCGCGGCTTCGAATAACTTGGCGGTTTTGCAATGTATGACCTGCCGGTAACGGGCTTCGGTGGTTTCGGCGTCATGCACATTGAGCAGCTGCATCACCTCGCCCTCGGCAATCACATTAGTGGTATGAGCCAGTATCTCCATGACGCGCATGCTCTTCACATCCACCATCATTTCAAAGGCCCGGGAATAGAGGAAATCACCTACCAGCACGCTGGCGGCGCTGCCGAACATGGCGTTGGCGGTTTCACGTCCACGACGCATATCAGACTCATCGACCACATCATCGTGCAGCAGGGTAGCCGTATGAATAAACTCGATGATCGCCGCCAGCAACTGGTGTTTGTCGCCCTCGTAACCATAGGCGCGCGCTGCCAGCACCGCCAGCATGGGCCGCAGCCGCTTGCCGCCGGAGTCGATAATATAGTGCCCGAGCTGATTCACCAGGGTAACGTCTGAACTGAGGCGTTCACGAATGACCTCATTAACGGCCGCCATGTCATCACGGCTGAGCGCGATCACCGGCTCAATGCTTAAACTGGAATCTTTCTTGTTTTCAGACACTTAATTACCATCAAATCACTTTAAAGAGTGCGCATCCTATGTAGGCAGGTGCTATAGTGTCAAGCTTAAGCTTTGTAAAGCGCTTATCTTCCCGTTTTTTATCAATAAAAGTCGGGTAATGACGCTCGTGCACTTGCCACACGGCGGCGTTGCCGGTACAATCTGCGCCCTTTCTGTTAACGATTTTGGAGAAAACCCATGTACGCTGTAGTCAGCACGGGTGGAAAACAGTACCGACTTACTCAAGGCGAAGTGCTTCGCGTTGAGAAACTGGATGCTGAAGAAGGTGCAACTGTCGAACTGGACAAAGTACTGATGATCGCCGATGGCGACAAATTAAATATTGGTGCCCCGCTGATTGAAGGCGGCAAGGTGTCTGTTGTTATCAAGTCACACGGTCGCGGCAAAAAAGTCGAGATCATGAAATTCAGACGTCGTAAACACCACCAGAAACGCACCGGTCACCGTCAGTCTTATACTGAAATTGAAGTGACTGGTATTTCTGCTTAGTTCTAATAAATTTATAGGAGTCATTAGCCATGGCACATAAGAAAGCAGCCGGTAGTACCAGAAATGGTCGCGAGTCGGAATCCAAACGACTGGGCGTCAAAAAGTACGGCGGCGAATTAGTTAAAGCCGGTAATATCATTGTTCGTCAACGCGGCACCAAATTTCATGCCGGCGACAATATGGGCATGGGTCGCGACCATACTCTGTTTGCCAAGGCCGACGGCCATGTTAATTTTTCCATTAACGGCCTCAGAAAACGCAGAACTGTTAATATCATCCCTGCTTAAGGCGATACCTCACAGCTTTGTGAAGAAAAAAGCCCCACTCAGGGGCTTTTTTTGCACTCGAATTTTAAGCCCTTAACTGACTATACTCACATCAGATCAATACTGAACGGTTAACATCATGCGTTTCATCGACGAAGTTACAATCAAGGTTATCGCTGGCGATGGCGGCACCGGTGCCGTCAGTTTTCGTCGTGAAAAATTCATTCCTTTCGGCGGCCCCGATGGCGGCGACGGCGGTGACGGCGGCAGCGTTTATCTGGTGGGCGATGACAATCTGAATACTCTGGTTGATTTTCGACATATTCGCACCTACACCGCTGAAGCCGGAAAACGCGGCGCAGGCCGGGGCATGACCGGGCGCGGTGGTGACGATCTGTTTATTCCAGTGCCGGTGGGTACGCTTATTTTTGATGAAGACACGGATGAGCAACTGGGCGACATTACCGAGGCGGGACAGAAGATCATGGTCGCTCATGGCGGCTGGCACGGACTGGGCAACATTCGCTTTAAAAGCTCCATTAATCAGGCGCCCCGGAAATGCACCCCCGGCTCCCCGGGCGAGCGCCGACAGCTGCGCCTGGAACTCAAGGTACTGGCTGATGTCGGCCTGCTGGGCATGCCCAACGCCGGCAAGTCCACCTTTATCCGTGCAGTCTCGGCGGCACGCCCCAAGGTCGCCGATTATCCCTTCACTACCCTGGCACCCAATCTTGGTGTGGTGCGCGTCGGCGTTCACCAGAGTTTTGTCATAGCGGATATCCCGGGGCTGATTGAAGGCGCTTCTGAAGGCGCAGGGCTGGGTATTCAATTCCTCAAGCACCTCTCCCGCACTCAGCTGTTGCTGCATATTGTCGACATTTCCCCGCCTGATGGCAGCGACCCGGTCGATGGTGCGAAAAAAATCATAAGCGAACTTGAAAAATACAGCCAGGAGCTCATCAACAAAGAACGCTGGCTGGTGCTGAACAAAACCGACCTGCTGTCCGAAGATGAACTGGCCGACACACTGAAGAGCATCACTCATGCGCTCAACTGGACAGGGCCGGTTTATACCATTTCAGCATTGAGTAAAAGTGGTACTCAGGAGATTATCTACGACATCATGAAACATCTGGAACACAGTGATGACTGACCGAAAAAAGCTGGGCGATTCAAAACGCTGGGTGATTAAAATTGGCAGCTCGCTGATCACCAATGAAGGTCAGGGGCTGGATCTCAATGCCATGCAGGGCTGGGCCAGGCAGATTGCCGAGCTGCGCTATCAGGGCAAGGAGATCGTGCTGGTCTCTTCCGGCGCGGTGGCCGAAGGCATGGCACGCATGGGCTGGAGCAAACGCCCGCGTGCGCTGCATAAACTACAGGCGGCGGCGGCTCTCGGCCAGATGGGGCTGATCCAGCAATTTGAGTCCTGCTTCCAGTTACACAAAATTCATACCGCCCAGGTGCTGCTGACCCACGACGATCTATCGAATCGTCAGCGCTACCTCAATGCGCGCAGCACGCTCCGCACCCTGCTTTCGCTCGGGGCGATTCCCATCATCAATGAAAACGATACCGTTGCCACCGAAGAGATTCGTTTTGGCGACAATGACACGCTGGCGGCACTGGTAGCCAATCTGGTTGAAGCCGATGCCGTGATTATCCTCACCGACCAGCAGGGTGTTTATAACAAGGACCCCCGACGTTATCAGGATGCCGAACTAATCAGCAACGCCCACGCCTCCGACCCGGCGCTGCTGGAGATGGCGGGTGCGGGCGGCCATCTGGGTTGCGGCGGTATGCGCACCAAGATCACCGCTGCCCGGCGCGCGGCACGATCAGGTGCCGCCACCCTCATCGCCTCCGGTACGACCGATGATGTTTTGCTCAGAGTAGCGCGCAGTGAAAACATCGGCACCCTGCTTAGCCCCGATAAAAGTCCCGTCGTTGCCCGCAAACAGTGGCTGGCTAACCAGCTGTCCGCACGGGGCACTCTGGAGCTTGACGACGGCGCCTGCCACGCCCTCAGCCGAAGCAGCCTGCTGGCAGTAGGCGTGACCGCTGTCACCGGTGAGTTTCAACGCGGCGACGTGGTCACCTGCATGGATAGCAAGGGCAATGAAGTCGCCCGTGGACTGATCAATTACGATTCAGACGAGGTTGAACGCATCATGGGGCGCGCCAGCAGTGAGATTGAAACTCTGCTGGGCTACGTCGATGAACCCGAGCTGATTCACCGCGATAATCTAGTACTGCTGTAAAACCTTTTACCATGGCCAAAAAAAGCCGGAATTAACCGGCTTTTTTCTGCTGATGCAAATAAAGCTTACATTGCACGAATATTGCTGTTCAATCTGCTCTTATGGCGTGATGCCTTATTGAGGTGAATCAGTCCTTTGCCGGCCATATGGTCGATAACAGGACAAGCCTCTTTGTAAGCTGATTCCGCCGCTGCCTTATCGCCAGCAGCAATCGCGTAATAAACTTTCTTGATACAAGTGCGCATCATTGAACGGTCGCCTACATTACGAGTACGACGCATTACTGCCTGACGGGCGCGCTTTTTTGCTGATGATGTATTTGCCACGAATAAAGACCTGTCTATCTAAAAAAGAGCGCGTAAAATGCCAGTTTTAACCGGTTTTGTCAACCGAAATTCGATAGAATGCGCGTTCAGCGAATAATTTTCACTAAATAACCCGCATTACACCCAGACAGGAGCCCGAAGCTGAGCGCCAGATTACTGCAATCCACCCTCGTTGTGGGAAGCATGACACTACTTTCCCGAGTCTTCGGTTTGCTGCGCGACATCACGCTGGCAACACTTTTTGGTGCCAGTGGCGGCACCGATGCTTTTCTGGTGGCCTTCAAAATTCCCAACTTCATGCGCCGCCTGTTCGGCGAAGGTGCTTTCTCGCAGGCCTTCGTTCCGGTATTTTCCGAATACAAGGAAAAACGCAGCCGCGAAGAGCTTCAGGACCTGATCAACCATGTCGCCGGTAAACTGGGTGGTATCCTGCTACTGATCACCATCATCGGTTCGCTGGCCGCACCCGCGCTGGTCTGGCTGTTCGCCCCCGGCTTCCACGACGACCCCGAACGCTTCCAGCTCACCGCCGAGATGCTGAGCATCACCTTCTCCTATCTGTTTTTTATCGCCCTCACCGCTTTTGCCGGGGGCATTCTCAACAGCTTCAGCCAGTTCTCGGTGCCGGCGTTTACTCCGGTCATCCTCAACCTGTGCATGATTGCTGCGGCTATCTGGCTGTCACCCCGGCTCGACGAGCCGCTGATGGCGCTGGCCTGGGGCGTGGCACTGGCCGGGCTGCTACAGCTGCTGTTTCAGCTGCCCTTCCTGAAAAAGCTGGGGCTCATTCCCCGGCCCCGGTTCAAGCGTCACCATGCCGGGGTTAGCAAGATCATCAAGCTCATGATCCCCGCGATCATCGGCTCCTCAGTGGCGCAGATCAATCTGCTGCTCGACACTGTCATCGCCTCATTTCTGATGGCGGGTAGCGTCAGCTGGCTGTATTACTCAGACCGCCTGCTGGAGTTTCCTCTGGGTATTTTCGGTATCGCCATTGCCACGGTGATTCTGCCTGCTCTCTCCAAACAGCACGCCCGCGACTCATCCGATGAATTCAACCAGACACTAAACTGGGCCACCCGGCTGGTGCTGATTATCGCCATCCCCGCCTGCATCGGGCTGTTCATGCTCGCCGGACCGGTGTTGGCGTCGCTATTTCAGTACGGAGCATTCACCGCTGCGGATACCTACCTCGCCAGCCTGAGCCTGATGGCCTACATCGCCGGCCTGCCCGCTTTTATTCTCATCAAGATACTGGCGCCCGGTTTTTACGCCCGCCAGGACACCACTACGCCGGTGCGCATCGGCATTATCGCCATGGTTACCAACATGGGACTGAATCTTTTATTTGTGGTGCCGCTAGTGATACTCGACTACGAAGCGCCCCACGTCGGGCTGGCACTGGCCACCAGCGCCGCAGCCTATCTCAATGCGTTCATGCTCTATCGCGGACTGCGAAAAATAAAGGTTTTTCAACCCGTCCCGGGGTGGATAAAATTGCTGGTTCAGATAGGCATTGCCGGCACAGTGATGGCGCTGGCCATCCTGCTGGTCACGCCAGAGCAGTTGCAGTGGACTGACTGGGCCGCCGTTGACCGCGTCAGCCACATTACCGGCATCATTGCCCTGGCGATATTCATTTACTTTGGCACACTTATGCTGGCAGGCTTGCGCCCTGCCCATCTGAAGCGAACTTAATCCATGCATTTAATTAGAGGTCTGCACAATCTTAAGCCGTCGCATCAGGGATGCGCGCTCACCATCGGCAATTTTGATGGCATTCACCTCGGCCATCAGGCGTTGCTGCGGCGGCTGGCCGAGGTTGCTGAACAGCAGCAGCTCAAAACCTGCATGATGACTTTTGATCCATTGCCCCACGAATTTTTCTCCAGCGCCGATGACCGACCCCGCCTGATGAATACCCGTGACAAGCTCATCGCCCTGGCGAATCACAAGCCGGTGCTGTGTCCCGATTACATGCTGCTGATGAAGTTCAATCGTGAGTTAAGCTCGATGACCGCCGAGGAGTTCATCCAGAAAATCCTTATCGAGAAACTGGCCATCAAGGCACTGGTAATTGGCGACGACTTCCAGTTTGGACGTGACCGCAGGGGTAATCTGGAACTGCTGCAGGAATATGGCCGAAAACACGGCTTTGAAGTGATCTCCTTATCCACCCACCATGTTGGTGACACTCGCGTCAGCAGCACGCGCATTCGTGCTGCCCTGAGCGAGGGCCGGCTCGAAGCTGTCAAAGCCATGTTGGGGCAACCCTATCAGATCTGTGGCCGTGTAGCCCACGGCGATAAACGCGGACGCACCATCGGTTTCCCCACCGCCAATATTCACCTGCATCGGCCCAGCACCCCTCTACAAGGGGTATATTCTGTTACCATGCACTCCAGTACATTAGGTACGGTAAAAGGCATCGCCAATTTGGGGCGGCGACCCACCGTCAACGGTGAACGCGTGCAGCTTGAAGTCCATCTATTCGATTTCAATCATGACATCTACGGACGCAATGTCTGCATTGCCTTTCACCACAAAATACGCAACGAGCAAAAATTTGAATCTTTTGATGCCCTCAAAAATCAGATTCAGTTCGACTGCCTGAAGGCTCGTGAATTGCACGGCCTGACTAACCATTCATAATCATTCTCATAACTAAAGCGACATGACCACAGACTACAAGCCCACACTGAATTTACCGCATACCGATTTCCCGATGCGTGGCAACCTCGCCAACCGTGAACCGGTCATCCTAAAAGACTGGGACAAACAGGGCCTGTACCAGCAGATCCGCGCGGCTAGCAAAGGCCGGCCGACATTTGTGCTGCACGATGGCCCGCCCTACGCCAACGGTGACATTCATATTGGTCATGCGGTCAACAAAATTCTCAAGGACATCATCATCAAAAGCAAAACCATGGATGGTTTTGATGCACGCTATGTCCCCGGCTGGGACTGCCACGGCCTGCCCATCGAGCTGATGGTGGAGAAAAAAATCGGCAAAGCCGGGGTCAAGGTGGATGCCAAAACCTTCCGCCAGAAATGCCGTGAATATGCCGCCAGACAGGTGGATGGTCAGCGCAAGGATTTTATCCGCCTCGGCATACTGGGTGACTGGGACAAACCCTACCTCACCATGGACTATAAATTCGAAGCCGACATCGTGCGCTCGCTTGGCAAAGTGATCGAGAAGGGACATCTGCACAAGGGCAGCAAGCCGGTGCACTGGTGCCTGGATTGCGGCTCGGCCCTGGCCGAAGCGGAGGTTGAATATCAGGACAAGGAATCCCCCGCGATTGACGTGATGTTTGTGGCGGTGGATGAGCCGGCTTTCCTGGCCGCCTGCGACAGCACCGGCAAGGGCGAAGGCCCGGTGGCTGCGGTCATCTGGACAACCACGCCGTGGACGCTGCCGGCCAATCAGGCGGTCTGCCTGCACCCCGACTTCAACTACCAGTTGATTCAGGTGACCACCAAACAGGGGCCTGCCAGACTGCTGCTGGAAGAGACGCTGGCGGCCGGTGCCTTGCAGCGTTATGGTTTCGACAACTATACCGTGCTGGGATCCTGCCCGGGCCAGAAGCTGGAAAACCTGCTACTACAGCACCCTTTCTACGCCAAACAGGTACCGGTGATTCTGGGCGAGCACGTCACCACCGAGACCGGCACCGGCGCGGTGCATACCGCCCCCGGACATGGCCAGGACGACTACATTGTCGGCAACCGTTATGGTCTGGAGGTGTACAACCCGGTTGGCGGCAACGGCGTTTTTCTACCTGATACGGAACTGCTGGCCGGAGTTCACGTACACAAGTCCAATGACCTCATTCTTGAAATGCTGGAACAGAATGGCGCCCTGCTCAAACATGAAAAACTGCAACACAGCTACCCCTGCTGCTGGCGTCACAAAACCCCCATCATCTTTCGTGCCACGCCGCAATGGTTTATCAGTATGGAACAAAATGGCCTGCGCGAACACGCACTGGAAGAGGTTCAAAAAACCCGATGGATTCCCGACTGGGGGCAGGCGCGCATTGAATCCATGATCAACAACCGTCCCGACTGGTGCATCTCCAGACAGCGCACCTGGGGCGTGCCCATCACCCTGTTTGTGCACAAGGAGAGCGGTGAACTGCATCCCGATAACGCCGCACTCATGGAGCGTGTTGCACAACTCATCGAACAACAGGGCATTGACGCCTGGTTTGAGCTCGACGCCACTGAACTCATTGGCAAAGATGCCGAACATTACGAAAAAACCACGGATACCCTCGACGTCTGGTTCGATTCCGGCGTGACCCACGCCTGCGTACTGGGCCAGCGTGACAGCCTGCCTTTCCCTGCCGATTTGTATCTGGAAGGTTCGGATCAGCACCGCGGCTGGTTCCAGTCATCGCTGCTGACTTCGACCGCCATCAATGGCGTAGCCCCCTATAAAAGCGTGCTAACTCACGGCTTCACGGTCGACGCCAAAGGTCGCAAGATGTCCAAGTCACTGGGCAATGTGGTGGCACCGCAGAAAATAATCGGCACCCTGGGCGCCGATATTCTCCGCCTGTGGGTGGCGAGCAGCGACTACAGCGCCGAGATGACCGTCTCCGATGAAATCCTGAATCGCTCCGCCGACACCTACCGGCGCATTCGCAACACCGCCCGTTTTCTGCTTTCCAACCTCAACGGCTTTGAGCCTTTGCAGCACCTTCTCGCGGCTGAAAATATGTTGCCACTGGATCGTTGGGCAGTGGCCAGGGCCAGGCTGCTGCAGGAAGAGATCATCACCGCCTACAACAGCTACAATTTCCATCTGATCTACCAAAAACTGCACAACTTCTGCTCGGTGGATCTGGGCGGCTTTTATCTGGATGTGATCAAGGATCGACAGTACACCACTCAGGCCGACAGCATTGCCCGGCGCTCGGCTCAGACCGCGCTGTATCATATTATCGAAGCCATGAGCCGTTGGCTCGCCCCCATCCTCAGCTTTACCGCTGAAGACATCTGGAAACAGATTCCCGGCGAGCGCACCGGCTCAATTCTGCTCGAAGGCTGGTATCAGGAACTGCTACCGCTGCCTGCCGACGAGGCCATGAATATGGATTTCTGGCAGAATATTCTGGAAACCCGTTCGGCCGTGGGCAAGCAATTGGAAAGCCTGCGCAATGAAAACAAAATCGGCTCGTCACTCGATGCCGAAGTGGTTATTTATTGTGAAGCTGCGCTATATAACCAGCTCAACCAGCTCGAAGATGAACTGCGTTTTGTGCTGATCACCTCTGCCGCCCGGGTCGAGACGCTGGCCAGCGCCACGGATGACAGCATTGCCACAACACTCGCCAACGGTGACCAGATTAAAATTTCTACGCAACCTTCGGCAAACCCAAAATGCGTGCGTTGCTGGCATCACCGCGAAGATGTTGGCCGGCACACAGAGCATCCCGAATTATGCGGTCGCTGCGTCGAGAACGTGGCGGGTGACGGCGAACACCGTCGCTTTGCCTAGGCTGCAATCATGAACTGGCTCTGGTTAAGTGTCGTTATCGTCGCGGTCGATCAGCTCAGCAAACAGCTGGCTGAACAATCGCTGACCATTTATAAAGCGATGCCCGTACTACCCAACCTGAACTGGACGCTGATGTATAACGAAGGCGCCGCCTTTAGTTTTCTCAGCGATGCCAGCGGCTGGCAGCGCTGGTTTTTTATCGGGCTTTCATCAGCCATCAGTGTGTTTATTTTTTTCTGGCTGAAACAGACCCGTCGTGAAAAAAAGCTGCTTGGCGCAGGCCTGGCTTTAATTCTCGGCGGTGCCATCGGCAACCTGATTGACAGGGTTCTATTCGGTCACGTTATCGATTTCATCCAATACTATTATCAGGCCGATACCTGCCTGCCCGGTTTTTCCTTAGCGCAGCTGGCCACCGGCCCGGTCTGTTTCTGGCCCGCCTTTAACATTGCTGATGCGGCCATCATGCTGGGCGCGGCTCTGCTACTGGTCGATATGGTCAAAGAACATTTTGAGGAGAAAAATAATGGCTGAGAAAATCACTCAAACCAGTCTGGTTCTGCTGCACTACAGCCTGGCGCTGACCGACGGCACCCTTATCGAAAGCAGTTTTGCAGGGGAACCGCTGGAAGTTAATATGTTGCACTCTTCCCTGCCGGAGGCCATGCAGCTGGCGTTGATCGGACTTAAGGCCGGTGACAGCCAGACGCTTACGCTGACCCCGGAGCAGGGCTTTGGTCTGCGCGATGAAGACAACATTCATGACATGCCGCTGTCCGATTTCAGCGACGACTTAAAACCGGAAGTCGACCTGACCTTTAATTTCGGCACGCCCGACGGCACGGATTTACCCGGCACCATTAGAGCCATTAAAAGTGACGCCGTTGAAGTTGATTTCAACCATCCGCTGGCAGGCCTGGAACTGGTCTTTAGCGTCAAAATTCTGGAAGTGAATAATGCCCACGCCTTTGTACCCAACGAATAAACAGTGACCATGGATATTTATCTCGCCAATCCCCGCGGCTTCTGTGCCGGTGTTGATCGTGCTATTGAAATCGTCGAACGCACGCTGGATATTTTCGGCGCGCCGGTGTATGTCCGCCATGAGGTGGTTCACAATCGCTATGTGGTGAACAATCTGGCACAGAAAGGCGCCATCTTTGTCGAAGAGCTGAGCGAAGTGCCCGACGATTCGACCGTCATCTTCAGTGCCCACGGTGTTTCGCAGGCAGTTCGCGCCGAAGCCCGCCAGCGTAAACTGCGCGTCTTTGACGCCACCTGCCCGCTGGTAACGAAGGTTCATCTTGAAGTTGCGCGTCACGCCAAAGCCGGCGACGATGTGATTCTGATCGGACATACCGGGCATCCCGAAGTAGAAGGCACTTTAGGCCAGTATGACTCCAGCTCCGGCAGCCGCATACATCTGATCGAAACCATCGCCGATGTCGACCGGCTGGAAATAAGCAACCGGAATCAGCTGGCCTATGTTTCGCAAACCACCCTGTCGGTGGACGACACGCGCCAGATTATCGAGGCTCTGAACCGCCGTTTTCCCGATATACAGGGACCGCCGCGTAAAGACGATATCTGTTATGCCACGCAGAGCCGGCAGGATGCTGTCAGGGAACTGTCTGGTCGGGTCGATGTGTTTCTGGTGATCGGCTCCACCAACAGCTCGAATTCAAACCGGCTGAGGGAGCTGGCCGAAAATCAGGGCGTACCGGCCTATCTTATTGATGACGCGGATGATATTGAACTCAGCTGGTTTGCTTCCGCCGGGGCCATCGGTGTCACCGCAGGCGCTTCAGCGCCGGAAGTGCTGGTGGAAGCGGTGATGCACAAACTGAAGCAGCAGTTTCAGGCCACCATTCATAACGACACCGGGGTTACGGAATCGGTTCAGTTCCAGCTACCCCGCGAATTGCGCCTTAAATAAACCCTGTCTGACGCCTCACGGATTACCAGCAATCACTGGGCAATTTCACGCCCGTCGAGCTCAGCGTCATTACCGTACAGCCCGTATCATTCGCCTGCGACTTGCCGGCCACAGCGGTCGCCGTCAGCAGAAAACCGTTCACCAGATCAGCCGAAGTAATGGTGAAGTTATAATAGCCCTCTTGCGAAACGCTGCTGGTATTTAAGCCGGTTGAGGCAAAGGAAGTAGTATAGCTATCATTTTTCAGATAATAACGCTCCTGCTTGTCCGCCAGTTTCACCAGCCCCACCTTGGCATCCGCACGGGCGGACTTTTTCATGTAACTGGTATAGCTGGGATAGGCGATGGCGCTCATTATTCCGATAATCGCCACGACAATCATCAGCTCTATCAGCGTGAACCCAGTATTTTTTTTCATAGTGCTAAACCCCGTATTATTCTTCAACTTCATACCAGTACATCTTCTGGGTAGTGCCTACTTCCCCTGCCTTGCTGCATTCTGTACCTACACACAAGGTAGGGATACCATCTTTGGTGATAATAACACGCGGTGTCGGCGGTATGCCGCCTCGAGCCAGCAGTATGCGCCGATCTTCCCGCGTCTTGCTGTCATCATTCGTATTATCATCGGTGGGCGTACCGTCTACCACATTAACAAAATAGATGGCACCGGTACCGTCGTTGGCCTTACAGGAATTGCTGGTCAACCCGGCTGAGGCCGGTATAAAGGTGGTGAAAACAGCCACGCCATCCAGAATCAGCGGCTCGGAGAGGGCTTTTTCACCCACGAAATCCCCGTTCATTTCATTGAAAGTAATGTACCAGCCCTGGGCAGTACTCAAGTCGAGCTTCGCCGTATCAACTATAGTCTGGGTACTGCCTTCGCCAATGGCGTTGTTGGTGGTATCGAACAGATCCGTCTCGTACAGGGTTGTATAGGAGGCAGGAACATCATAGACATTAGTATCGCGAATCATGTAGGCGCGGTCATAGGTATCAGTCTGTAGTGGATGCGCCCGGTAACCCGAAGCGGCCACAATCGAGATATAAGGTGCCTTGCCTTCTTCAAGAATCACCGCTGCATCCGGCGAATTATAGAAACGGCGATTATGGTTGACGCTGCCATCTACCGCCAAATCGGCAATGCGACCGCCCTCGGCAGAGATCACAGACGAAGTGCTGGCAGTGTTGTTAATATCAATGCGCCAGAGTTGCCCGCCCATATCTCCGGCATAGAGGCGTTCGGTATAACCATCCCCATCAACATCGATCGGCGTAATGCGTGCTGGAATGCTATACAGCATATTAGTCAGCGGCAGATTGGCACCGCCATCAGGGCCCGCCCGCCACAACAGCTCCCCCGACTCGGCATCCACAATGAAAATGCCGCGCCCCATGGTATCGGTACCCCGCGTTGTCAGCACATCCTGAGCAGTATCATAACCGGCACCGAAAATAAGCACGGTTCTTTCAACGCCGCCCATCTTGATGTTTACAACATTGGGCGCGGACCAGGTTTGGCCCATCTCGGCATAATCGCCAGTGCCGCCTTCCAGAACCCAGCGCAGTGTGGGATTATTTCTGTCAGTCACATCCATGGAATACAAATAGCGGCCGCCGCGGCGCATACCGAAATAGAGATAAACGTGATCGTCCGCACCGGCAATCGTGCCGTCACGATTGTCATCATGGATCCATGAGACAACGTTGCCATCCAGACCATAGGCCTTGCCGTTGACGCCGGTATCTTCAAAAATATTCTGCAATTTTGGCAGCATCTCCTGCGGCACAAATGCAAAGTTCTCAGCGCCGGTTACAGTATCAAAGGCGTGCAGGTAACCATCGTTGGTAGCTACATAAGCCACCAGATCGGGGATTCCGCCGGTGAGCATGCCGTATTGCACCAGCGCGGGTTCGGCGTGCAGGGGGTCGCCCATTTCACGGCGCACCTCGCTAAAGTCTGAATCACCATCCGTATCTTTAATATCTTCACCATAGGACCAGCGCAGCAAGGCCTCGCGATAAGCGACATCTGCTCCATCAACCAGAACCGTGGGATATCCCGTCACACCAAGCATCGCATCAGTAATGCCGGCATTTGTATCATTCAAGCCATTTGCAGTAGATGTTAAATCACCATCACTCGGTGTGAGTACTCCGGCAGTGCCCGAATAGGTACCGGCATAAGTATAAGTATTGCGTGGCAGGACAATTTTACTCGCTGCGCCCCCTTCTGCGGTCTCAGCGCCGTCGGGTGAATCTGCTGTCGCGGTCCAGTAGCTCACCGAAGTATCTTTAAAGAAACCGGTGTCGGTGGCTATGGCAGGGTCACTGTTCTGGTCCGCCACAAATGGAATACCGGCGGCGAACTCCAGCTTGAATTTTTTCAGATTACCTTCCCAGTGCTCGCCATCGGCCGGTTTGAACAGGGTGAAATAAAGGTCTTCCAGGTTGGTGGCGCGGTTGAACGCGTTCACCGATACCGCCGGTGACGAGAACGTGCTATTTTGCGCCAGCATACCAGCGATAATATCATTGAAGGCCGCGATCAGCTCGGCCTCACTCTGCGCAAGGTAATATTCCCCCTTGTCGCTGGAATCTGCAGTCGCCTGCAATAATGCTTTCGCATTATCAGGAATGTTTCCGAAACCGATGGTATGGGTAATGATATTCTGGAATCCATCGTGAGCAGCTATATCGGCTCGGGTCGCGACGTCATCGGTAAAAGCCCAGGATGCAAGCTTGGGCATACAGTTGTTGTTAATATCATTCCAGATATCTCCATCATCCACCGTATTACACGAGTAGCTGGTGTTAAAACCGGGCAAATTCGCCTGTCTGCCTGCGCTTAGCACATCGTTGGTCGGTGAACCGTCACTCAGCACCACGATGTAATTTAGATCACACTGGGAGTTGATTGGCGTTTCATATGCAGTCGGATTACCGTTTTCGGTCGTACCCGTCTGGTTGCTGGGGCTTGCAAATTTGCCATAATCAACATCCTTGCCGCCGAAATACAACATGGCCTCGTAGTAAGTTTCTGATAGTGGTGTATAACCATTAGCATCAACCTTGTTCTGCAATCGTGTGAAAAAGTCATTACGATCCGCGCCGACATTGAGAATCGGGTACAACACGGCACCCCCCTCACTATTGGCACCATCGAAACGCATCAAACCAATATCCACCCGCGTGTTACCTCTGACCATGACTTCAACGGCGTGCTTAACCTGCTCGATAAAAGATACATCACCCATTGGTACCGCACCACCAGAATCAGCCCCGGGGTCCACAAAGTAATTCATGTAATTGCCGCTGAAAAGCTGGACATTATTAGCGCTGTTGTACCAGATCGGGTGCGGGTTGGCGGGATCGGAAGGCACCCCATTGGTCCAGCCGTCGGTATTCTTGATGTATTTATTATTGCCGCCTGAGGTTTCGCCGTGAATACCACTATCAGACTTGCACTCGACCTTGTAAGCACGCTCCGCTGCGGTGGCGGTTGACAGCCCGCGCCATACCTCGCCGACCGGATCATACTGTGCGAGCTGGTCGGAATAGGTGCCGACCAGCAGCAGTGAGCCATCCTGACCGGGTGTGACCTTGGTGCCGTCCGCGTTGTAACCCACAACCGAGTGGTCACAGGTATTCGCGCTGGCGTCAAAATAATCGGTACTGGTGGCACAGTCGGGAAACGACCCACTAGCAGTAAAATAGATCGAACCGGAGAGACAGGCGCCTGCGTAAGTGATGCCTGCATCGTAGTAATCCTTGACTCTCGACGTGCTTGCCATACTGCCCGAAGAATCGACCAGGAACATAATGTTGGGATTGCTCACCACGGCGGACGGTCCCAGTGAAGTATAGATTTCTATATCATCCGCCACTGCGGGCAGGATGCTGTAGACGCTGAGAATGACACCAGCCAGTGCTGTCTTCAATGAACTGGTTTTGTATGCGTAGTTTTTCATATTGAACCTCGCCGTTTTCAGTTAATGAAAACGCTCCTATTCTGACCAGCGTATGTACTGGACTTCTCGGGTATAAGGGTTGACCGACACCATGGCTGGCTTGCCGGCGCGTGAGTGTGCTTCGAAAATACTGACAACCTTGCCGTTGGCTGAAGCCTTGCTGTTACGGGTAATATTGGCAATATTAAAATCGCAGCCGATGCAGCCCATATTCTTGATTACACCCGTGCCATCATTAGCCAGCTTGATGTTGAGTGCGTCGGTTTCATACACGGCAAAAGGCTGCTGTTCCGCATTCACAGCACCTGTGCAACACAACAGAAACAGTAGCCCTACTCTGATCATTGTTTTCATCATATCTCATCTCCACAACCTTTTACCGGATACCTGATGCCACTGGCCTGAACAGACCTCGATGAGAGGGCTGCCGTCTCGCCAGTTGCCACAATTTCAAACGTTCGATAAGAAAACCCTTTGCCTGACTGAAGGCTGTTACCAAAGCCTTTGGCGCAACTGATATAACTGACCTCTGCGGCGGCCACCCAGCCCGCGCCATTGTTACAGCCCTGTCCAACATTACAAGTCTGCACCGGCCACGACGAAGGGTCTGTTACATCTATGGCAATAAGATAATCAATCGGATTGGCCGGATCGTCCGCGCTGGCAAAAGCCAGGCGCGACTGTGCAGCCTGAAAAGCCACCATATGCTGCTGCATATTACCGGCCACCTTCATTTCCAGCGTTGAACTGCTCATGGATGAAACACCAATCAGGGTGAGCACGGTGAGCATAACCAGCGCCATAATCAGCACCACGCCCGCCTGTCTTAATGGCATAGCACTGGCTTTGAACGGCAAATGACCCGGAGTATTCATCTTTAATTTCATGGCTAACTGCCCGCCTGTTTCAGATTAACCTGAAAGGTATTTCTAAGTTTTACGACACTGGAGATTAAACGACGACTGTAGCCATCATTGGGTGTGTTCACTGTCTTGCCGGCGTAAATAAATGTCTGCGCTGAACCGATATCGTCTCTATCCTGACGTTCGGAGCGCATTAACAGCCATATTCTCACCGAGAGCACTTCACCATTGCTCCAGTCGGTCACGCTACTGGCATCCACGTAGCTATCCACATGGCCATCTTTTTTCCCTGCTACCCCATCGGCCCCCAAATCAACACCGAACTCCAGCTGGAGATCCTCTACCCCGGGCAACAGGACTTCAGTGTTCATGGCTGGCCCCGTGCCTCCCGCGACCAGATCACCGCGGCGCAATGAAGGCTGGCCGTCCCCCACGGCATCGGTATAGCTACTGACATAGTAAACACGCGAAACCAGCCGATGATTGGAATATTTAGTACTGGGATCATTCAGATCGTTATAAGGCGAGGTTGGGAACGTAGGCCCTGTAAACAGCATGCCCACCGATGAGCTGGTACGTAAATAAGCCACATTAGCGGCCAGAGCAGTGGTGTTGATTCTGTTGCTATCGGCATAACGCAGAGTAAGCACATCCGTGCCGGTTTCATATGACTCACTGGCGCAGGCGGCTAAGGTGGTATTGTCATCATCTTCAGCGAACAACGGGGCAGCGATATTTATATAGGCACCCGCCGCACAATCACCGGTCGCCGCCGGCATCGCGGTGGGGCAGGGATAGGAGGCCGTGCCGTTCTGACAGGCGATGATGGCGGGATCGTTGTGCCGACCCCATAATCCAGTGTGACGCAGATCATAGGCAATGGTATTTATCGCAAAGCGCGCATCGGCCAGCAAAGCCAGCTGATCTTCACTGCTGCGCTGGGTGTCACGCGTTGAAATGAACAGCTGCATGACGCCGCCCATAATAATCAGGCCGATCAGCATGGCCAGCATCAGCTCGATGAGTGAAAAGCCGGATGAGCGTTCAGGATTTGGGCAAGCGCGATTCATTCTGTTCTGCCTCAGGTTCAACATTTTGCGTTATCACATATATGCGCGGTTACGCTGTAACTCATTGTATCCATGGTTTGCGCCTCCTGTTTTCGTTCCTGCCAGTTTATGGCAATGGTCACCGTCGCGGTCGGGTTGGTCGCGCTTACAGGCGTCACAGCGATACTGGCGGTGGTATTGTCATTGTCAGGCAGGCTGTTTCTTAAATCTGCTTTCCAGTGGAAAATATCATCCCGCGCCATCTGCGCATAGCTGCACAGCGTAGCCGTACAGTCACTATCGGTGCCTGAATCGGTAGTAGCAGACACATAACTGGCCGCAGTCGATGCGTCCAGAGCTGCAGGATTATTACGGATGCGTTCAAACATCTCCTCCGCCTTAATGACCGCCATGGTTCGCAATTCGGCGGTATGGCCTGCCTTTAATGAAAGCATCTGCAGGGAGGCGATCCCCAGCATGCCGATAGAGAGAATAAGAAACGCAACGATAGCTTCAATCAAACTGAAGCCACGCTGTTTTGACATGCTGTTTTTATACTGCGGCATCATGTGCAACCACCAATTATAAGTGCGTCCCTGGTTACGCGTACCCGGCCGGAGGCATTCAGCACTACGCCGCGTGCACTGCTCACGTCACCGTCATAACAGATCTTGAACACGCCTGACTGATTGGGCGTACCCCGGGAAGTGAATGTCACAGAATCAGCGACTGCTGCGTCTGCGTTAATCGTGACTTTGTTGCTTTCAACACCTGTATTAACCTTCAGGATAGTGCCACTGCTTTCCACGAATACAAACCAGCCATTATCCCAGTCTGTAGCGTTGCCTGTGGCACATATGGGCGTAGTCGCACCTGCGTCCGCGCTCTTACACATGGTCACTCGGCCATTTCTCTTGATGGCCTCACTGCGGGCAATATGCAGCCCCGCCAGCAGATCATTGGGGATCGTCACCATCCTGCCGCCCTTGAAGAACACCGACATCTGCGGCAGGCCGACAGCAATAATGATGGCCAGCACCGCCAGTGCCACCATCAGTTCAATCAAGCTATATCCTGTGTACTTTTTCATGTCTGTAATTTAAGCCCCCTTATATGTGCCCTGCCACCGCGAAGAGATAAGGAGCGACATATAACTGATAGACGGTTATATTTGTCGAAATTTCCTCTTCTATGTTGATATTCAGACACCTCATTCTTGCTCGATACATCCTGCCTGCGGATCACTCCATGCCATACAGGTTTCTGCATCGGGTTACTATATACGTAATTGTTGCTAGACTGACTCTCATAATCTACAGCTTCCCGAGACCACCATGAATTTAGATCGCGTTAACCCCGGACTGAATACACCTGACGAAATAAACGTCATCATTGAAATACCCGCGCACAGTGATCCGGTTAAATACGAAATAGATAAAGAGACCGGTGCCATGTTCGTTGATCGTTTCATGGACACAGCCATGCATTACCCCTGCAATTATGGCTATGTTCCCCATACCTTGTCCGAAGATGGTGATCCGGTTGATGTTCTGGTTGTCACGCCAGTTCCGCTAATTACCGGCTCGGTCATCCGCTGCCGCCCGGTTTGTGTGCTCGACATGACTGACGAATCGGGTCCTGATGCGAAAATACTGGCGGTGCCGCTGGACAAGCTCTCGTCAAGCTATACTCACATCCAGTGCATGGACGACGTTCCTCCTCAGCTGCTGAAGCAGATCTCGCATTTCTTTGAACATTACAAAGATCTGGAAATTAATAAGTGGGTCAAGATTGAGGGCTGGCACCCTGTTGAAGCGGCTAAAAAAGAGATCGTCGAAAGCATCAAGCGCTTTCAGGATGCCCCGGTCAAACCTCATTTTTAGCTGAAATGGTGCCGGAACGCGGAATCGAACCGCGGACCTCATCATTACGAGTGATGCGCTCTACCAACTGAGCTATTCCGGCTGATTTTAAACTATCGGGCGGGCAGTATATCAAAATGCCCTGAGAGTCTGTCGGGTTTAGGGGGATTAAAGCGAGGGTCGCTCTTCCGCAGTAAGACAGTCTATTCTCGATCAGGCCCCTAGTGTAAAGCACCCACCTTATAGGGCGACGGGTCGCAATGGGGTTCCTTGCCCAGCACCAGTTCGGTCATCAACTGCACCGATGCCGGCCCCAGCACAATACCGTTACGATAATGACCGGCGTGCAGATACAGGCCTTTCACATCATCAACCGCGCATACATAAGGTACACCATTGGCCGTACCCGGACGTAACCCTGCCCATTGCCGCTCCACCGGCAATGTGGCCAGCACCGGCACCAGCGCAGTTGCGGTGGCGGTCAAATTTTCCAGAGCACGTTCTGAGGTGGTTTTGTCAAAACCGGTTTTCTCCAGCGTACTGCCCGCCAGCACCCGACCATCCCGACGCGGGATAATATAGTGCCCCTTAGCCAGAACGATGCGTCTGACCAGATCCGGCTCGCCCTTGAACATGATCATCTGTCCTTTCACCGGCTCGACATCAATGTGCTGCACCGTCTCAATCAAACCCGCGCTCCAGGCGCCGCCGGCCACGATAACCCGGTCTGCCTCCAGTTTTTCATCGCCCACCTGCACACCTGTTACCCGACCTGATTGCACTATAATATCGCGCACCGGCGCGTGTTCGCGGTAAGCAATGCCCAGACGATCAAAGCTGCCGCGCAAGGCTTTCATGATGCTGGGGTTTCGAACCTGCATTACCTCCGCCATCCACAGTACCTGATCGACCTCACTGGCCAAAGCGGGTTCGATGGATAATAAATCTTTGCGCCCGGCAACATGCTGGATATTCTCCGACCACCGCCTTGACCATTTCATGGCCGACTCGCGCTCATCCTGATCAACAATCAGCAAGCCGCTGTGCAGTAATTCACAGTCAACATCGCTTTCATCATGCAACTGCGCGACCATATCCGGGTACAGGGTTTTGCTGTGCTGTGCCAGCACATTCACCGAATCGGGATAACGCCAGGGGTACAGTGGTGAAATGATGCCACCTCCCGCCCAGGAGGATTCCCCGCCCAGGGGGCCGCGCTCCAGCAGAAGCACATCCATCCCCGAAAGGTGCAGCGCCCGGGCGGTCATCATGCCGATAACGCCACCACCAATTACAATACATTCAGCCATAAGGAAATTTACGCGAAAAATTGAGTAGCTATTGCGGGATTAAGCCTACGCAATAAGTTGTGAATAATTATGATGGCATGGCGCATAAAAAATCAGGACAACTTAGTCCACAGATAAACGCAGATAAAAACAAAGGCTTTGTCCGCGAAAAACGCGAAGGGCGCGAAAAAAGCAAATTCTTAATATTGTCTTCTCTGTTTTATATAAAACCTGAATCTGTGGACCAAAGCCTTTAATTTTTCAAAAAAACGCTCTCCTAAATTTTGATGATTATTCGGCCCCGCAGGAAGCGTCAGATTCGATGCCCTCCGGCGCGTGCTCCAGAAATTTCTCGCAATAACAGCGATGCTGACCTTTCTGCCATTGCTTCATGCAGACAGCCAACATTTTATCGGTGATTTCTGCACTGACCTGTAATTTGGAGGCCTCTATTTCAGCCAGCGCAGCCTGCTCAGCCGCCAGCCTTGCTTGCTCGGCCTTCTGTTTTTCGGCTTGCTCCGCTTCAGCCTGCTTACGTTTAAGCTCTTTCTCTGCGGTCTGTTTTGCTTCGATCGCGCGCACTTTTTCCACCTGGGCATTAATATCCGCTTCGGCTTTGGTTTTGGCGGCGCCATCTGCGCAGACATATTCAACAGATTTGATCTTATTAAAGCCTTTTGGGGCGCGAGCACTGCATTTTTTCGCCACAGCTACTTTCTCCATAACCGGAGCCACTTTCTTTTCTGGAGCAATGGCCTTTGGTTTTTGCACCGGTCGTAATTCAGCGGCTAGCCGGGCCGACGCCGTGGAAAAATCAGAAATATCAATATTCACATTAACCGGCAAACGAAAGGGCTTCAGCATGAAGCTTAATGTTTTGCCATCATTCAAAGCCTCCAGCGTTGCCGCATTCAGGCGCATGGTAAAAGTGCCCTGCTCGCCCTGATTAACACATACGTCCTGCTTAACTTTCATTCCCTGCTGTAATGATCGCGAATGCCCCTCCTGATTAACCAGGCACCACTGGAAAAGGGGAAGGCGTTGCCCGTCCACCTGTATATCTTCCACAGTAAACTGCTGATATTGTCGGGCAGAAGTTTCATCATCGTTGACACTATCAGTAATTCGCAAACGTATCTGTTTGCGATCATACGAAAAATGATAAAAATCACCCGCCTCAGAACCCGAACGGGTCATGGCTTTATCCTTGATCACCCACTCCCGGTCACTACCGATGTTGATATCCACGCCCTTATCGAAGGGGTTGTTGCTCGCCCATATGGCGCCCGGCAAACACATAAATACGGTTACGATCACCGCTGAAATTCTTTGCTTTTTTATTTTTATCATTTTGCCAAATAGCCTGCCCATCTAAACCCACACCGGTCACGGTCTCTGTTGAAAATTTCCTAGTTAAATCAATATATAGCACAATAACCTGCTTATTCTATCTTAACCGGGCAAAAGCCACCAACAAACAATCTGAAGTCCTGAGCCTACTTGCATTCCATCATAATCATGTACAATTCATTGCTTATGAACATTACAATAAACGGCGAACAGCGCACATTCGAAAACGGCCTCAATCTCCAGCAATTGATTTTACAGCTGGGACTTGAAAATAAACGCCTGGCTATCGAGGTCAATCAGGAAATGATTCCGCGTAGCGAACACGCCGGCTACACACTAAAAGCCGATGATCAGGTGGAAATTGTTCAAGCCATTGGTGGCGGATAAATCGCATTCCTCTTAACCGGCCGCGAAAGAACGTCTTAATTCAAACTGATAACTTCCAGCAGACAAGCAATCATGAGCAAAGCAACAGCCTCTATATCTAACGACACTCCCCTGATCATCGCCGGCAAGACCTACCAGTCGCGGCTTCTGGTCGGCACCGGCAAATACAAAGACAACGACCAGACACGGCAGGCTATTGAAGCCAGCGGCGCGGAAATCATCACCATTGCCGTGCGCCGCACCAACATTGGCCAGAACCCGGATGAACCCAATCTGCTGGACATTCTGCCGCCCGACAAATACACCCTGCTGCCCAATACCGCCGGCTGTTACACCGTAGCCGATGCAGTGCGCACCTGCCGTCTGGCGCGGGAGCTGCTCGACGGTCACAATCTGGTCAAACTGGAGGTGCTGGGCGATGAAAAGACCCTGTTCCCCGATATCACCGCCACGCTGGAAGCGGCTGAAATCCTGGTCAAGGATGGTTTCGATGTCATGGTCTACACCAGCGACGACCCGTTAATCGCCAAACGCCTGGAAGAGATCGGCTGCGCCGCAGTAATGCCACTGGCCGCCCCCATCGGTTCCGGTCTGGGCATTCGCAACCCCTACAACATTCTCACCATCGTCGAAAACGCCGGCGTGCCGATCATCGTCGATGCCGGCGTCGGCACCGCCTCCGATGCGGCCATCGCCATGGAGCTGGGCTGTGACGGCATTCTGATGAACACCGCCATCGCTGCGGCGCAGAATCCGGTGCTGATGGCTTCCGCCATGAGAAAAGCCATCGAAGCCGGCCGCGAAGCCTTTTTAGCCGGACGCATGCCGAGAAAACGCTTTGCCTCGGCCTCCTCGCCCATTGAAGGCCTGTTTTTTTAAGCGGCGGTGAGCGTGGAAAAACCTGAGCACCCGCATCGCCCGGTGCGCAGTTTTGTGCTGCGCCAGGGTCGATTAACGCCCGCCCAGCAGCGGGCACTCGACAGTCACTGGCAGAAATATGCCCTTGATTTCAGCGAGGCCCTGCTGGATTTTCCCGCCATTTTTCAGCGCACCGCACCGGTCACACTGGAGATCGGTTTCGGCAACGGCGAGTCGCTGCTGGAGCAGGCCGTTAACCATCCCGAGCGCAACTTTCTGGGCATCGAAGTTCACACTCCGGGCGTGGGCCATCTGCTGCACGGCATTGATCAGGCCGGCATCAACAACCTGCGCGTGATCCGCCACGATGCGGTCGATGTGCTCGACAAACAGATTCCTAAAAACTCGCTGGATCGGGTACAGCTGTTTTTCCCCGACCCCTGGCACAAGAAGCGCCATCACAAACGGCGCATTCTAAAAGATGATTTTGTCGAAGTGATACGCAGACATCTGCACATTGATGGCCAGTTTCACATGGCCACCGACTGGCAGAATTACGCCGAACAGATGCTGGAAGTGATGGCGCAGAACCCGCACTTCTTCAATATCGCGGGTGAGGCTCATTTTGTTGCTGCTGAAGGCCTGCGCCCGCAGACCAAATTTGAACGGCGCGGCCTGAAACTCGGCCACGGCGTCTGGGACATGGTTTACCAGAGGAAAGACTAACTTTCCGCTTTTTGCTCCTCCAGCACCTCCTTCGCCTTGTCCGGCACCGGTGCAATCGTTGCCTCCACTTCAGCCTCCGCCTCTGCAATTTCAACCGCCTCTTCATCACTCAGGGGCCGGGCGACTTTCAATGGACAGGTTTCAGCGTGTCCTTCTTCCAGCTTGCTCCAGGCATAATTAAAGGCATGGGTTCGCAGGCGGAAAAATTGCGATTTACCCAGCTGATCAACAAAACCGCTGCGCTTAAAAACCTCCATAATCTGTCGTTTGGCGCGCGCGATTAACAGCTCAATGCCCAGCGAATCCAGTCGGACGGCCAGCTCATGCAGCATTTCATTGCCCGTGGCGTCTACTTCATTAATACCTTCGGCGTCGATCAGCACAAATTTGAGATCAGGCTTTTTGGCAACCCGGTCAAGCACTATGTCTACAAAATAACCGGTGTTGGCAAAATATAATGGCCCATCAAAACGAATCAGTGAGATATTTTCACAGGTAGCCAGCTTGCGGGATTCGGCGTCACGTAAAGTCCCATCAGGGTCACGTGACAGAATCGAAACACGTGGCCGCATGGTACGGTAGAGAAACAGGCCCAGAGAAAGAATCACGCCGGCGACGATGCCGGTTTCCAGATGCGGCGCCACAATCAAAGTAAGCATAAAAGTGATAACGGCGACGAGACCGTCGTGCGGCTGCACTTTCCAGGCCTCGATGATCGGGCGCACTTTCACCAGATTAATCACCGCCTTTATGATGACTGCTGCCAGCGTTGCCTGCGGCAGATGATAGAGCAGCGGCGTCAGGAATAACAAAGTGATGCCGACCATGGCACCGGTGACCACCGCCGAGAATCCGGTCACTGCACCTGCGCTGATGTTTACCGCTGAACGGGAGAAGGAGCCGGAGACGGCATAACCCTGAAATACCCCTGAACACAGATTGGCCAGGCCCTGACCAATTAACTCCTGATTAGGATCAAGACGTTGACGCGTCTGTGTCGCCATCGCCTTGGCAATCGATATCGCCTCCATAAAGCCGATAACGCCGATAATGACCGCCGTTGAAATCAGCTGAATAATAATGTCCCAGTTAACCCCCGACGGCAGTTGCGGCAGGGTAATGCCAGCGGGCACTTCACCCACCACGTTGCCACCCTGAGCCGCGAAACCCATGCTCCATGAAAGCACGGTGGTAATGACCACCGCGATCAGCACGTCGGGTAACTTTGGCGCGGTTTTTTTCAATACCATCATGATGCCGAAGGCCAGCAGTCCCATCATCAGCGTCAGTGCATGGGTATCCGTGGTCGCCGCCACCAGAACATTCCAGATGGTTTCATACTGATGCTCGCCCTTGGCGAAATCGACTACACCAAATATTTTGCTGAGCTGGGAGGTGCCAATAATAATCGCCGCTGCGTTAGTGAAACCGATTACCACCGGGTGAGACAGGAAATCGACCAGCACACCCATGCGCAACAGACCCAAAGACAGCTGAAACAGGCCCACCATCAAAGCCATCGACAGCGCATAGGCCACATACAGATCGGGCGACAAAGCCAGTGGCTCCAGCGCCGCTGCCGTCATCAATGAAACCACTGCCACCGGACCGGTGGCCAGCTGACGCGAAGAGCCAAATAGAGCCGCCACTATGCCGGGCAGAAAAGAGGCGTACAGACCATAGTAGGCGGGCAACCCGGCCAGCTGGGCATAAGCCATGGACTGTGGCACCAGCACCAGTGCCACAGTAATGCCGGCGATGATATCAGCCTGCAATATTTTGGAATTCTTACAGCTTCCTATCCATGCCATGAACGGCAATAAACGAAGAGGGTTTGATAACAATGCCTTTAGATCAAACATGTGCAACCTGCATCCGGATATTGATAAATATGCTAAAAAAACAATCCTGTACATTATCACGTCCTCAAAAATAAACCCACTTTATGCGAAGTGACTTAATCAGTGATATCAAAAACAGACTGTGATAATGTCCGGCAATAATAATTTTAAAAGCCCTGTTATTGAGCCATGAGATATATCAACGGACTTCACTTCAATAATATCCGCGGTGATATTTACGGCGGCCTGACCGCAGCTGTGGTGGCGCTGCCGCTGGCCATGGCCATGGGCGTAGCCTCCGGTGTCGGCCCCATCGCCGGCATGTACGGCGCCATATTCGTCGGCCTATTTGCTGCTCTGTTCGGCGGCACGCCGGCGCAGGTCTCCGGGCCGACCGGACCGATGACCGTGGTGATGGCCGCCATTTTCATCCAGTACACCGGCATGTTTCCTGATGATCCCGCGCAGGGCGCAGCGCTCGCTTTTACCGTGGTCATTATGGGCGGGCTGTTTCAAATTATGTTCGGCGTTTTGCGCATCGGTAAATATATAGAGCTGGTGCCTCACCCGGTGGTCTCCGGTTTTATGAGCGGCATCGGCGTTATTATTATCCTGCTTCAGATCGGTCCTCTGCTCGGCCATGCGCCGATATCAAAACCGCTAGAGGCCGCCATTGCCATCCCTGAATTTCTGACCGCCATCAACCCCGTCGCGGCCATTCTGGGCCTGCTCACACTGCTGGTGGTCTACACCGTGCCCAGATTTCTGCCTAGGCTCAATGCCCTACTGCCCTCACCCCTGCTGGCGCTGATTGCCGGAACCGTGGCTTATTTACTGTTTTTTGCCGATAGTAGCGCGCCTGTTATTGGCGAGATCCCAACCGGCCTGCCCACATTCCAGCTTCCTACCATTGAAATTGAACTGCTTTCCACCATGATCATCTCGGCACTGACTCTGGCCGGTCTGGGCACCATCGATTCCTTGCTGACCTCGCTGGTCGCCGACAACATTACCCGTACCCAGCATAAATCCGACCGGGAATTGATCGGACAGGGTATCGGCAACACCGTTTC
This sequence comes from Gammaproteobacteria bacterium, assembly GCA_024636785.1. Classification (GTDB taxonomy): domain Bacteria; phylum Pseudomonadota; class Gammaproteobacteria; order SZUA-229; family SZUA-229; genus LH-M37. Next base: position 28,033 of record JAGXGK010000052.1, on the reverse strand, counting down.
CGGCCTGTTTGGCGGGCTGCCCGGTGCCGGTGCCACCATGCGCACCGTGGTAAACGTCAAAGCAGGCGGGCGCACTCCGCTCTCCGGTGCGCTGCACGCACTGGTATTACTGGCTGTCGTTCTGGGTGCCGGGCCACTGGCCAGCCATATTCCCAATGCGGTACTGGCGGGTATTCTGCTGCGCGTGGGCACCGACATTATTGACTGGAATTATCTCAAGCTGATTAGAAGAGTCCCCAGACCCGGGGTCATTATCATGACCGTGGTATTGGTCACAACCGTGACCATCGACCTGCTGCTGGCGGTAGGCATCGGCATGATTATGACTAGCATGGTGTTCATGCAGCGCATGGCGAACAGCCAGCTCAGCTGCATTAAAACCGTCAAGCACAATCACGAAGAACTGCCCCTGAGCGCCGAGGAAAAAGCCATCATGGCAGCGGCTGACGGGCGCATCCTGCTTTTCCACCTGAGCGGCCCGATGAGTTTCAGCGCCGCTCGGGGCATGGTCAGGCGCCACGCTGCCATGCAGGATTATGACATCATGCTGCTTGATCTGAGTGATGTCACCATGCTCGACTTCACCTCGACCAAAGCCATCGAAGACATCATCGTCGATACCGGTGCGGCGGGCCGACAGGTATTTCTGGTCGGTGCGAGCCAGAGTATTATTGATATGCTGCATAAACAGCATATGCTACGCCACCTTGAAACCGATCAGATCTACCAGCTACGCGTTGATGCCCTGCGTCATGCTTCGCGGCTGCTGAAGATATCGATTGACCATGATGATCAGGCCGTTACCGGCACTATCGCTGAAAACTCTAAAAACAGTTACAATAGCCGCCTTTTGTAGGCCGGACCCAGCAACGATACAGAATAATAACGGCCGCCAACCCACAGATTCTTAAAGATATAACAGGAGCACACCATGTCTCATAAACATCCTATTGTTGCCGTTACCGGCTCATCAGGTGCCGGTACATCTACCGTAAAACACGCCTTTGAACAGATTTTCACCCGTGAAACCATCACCCCGGTCGTCATCGAAGGTGACAGCTTTCACCGTTATGACCGTGCGGCCATGAAAAAGGTTATGGCCAAGGCCGAAGCCGAAGGCAATAAAAACTTCAGCCATTTTGGTCCGGAAGCCAATGTCTTCGACAAACTGGAAGAGCTGTTCAAAAACTACGGTGAATCGGGTACCGGCCAGAGGCGTCTCTACCTGCACAGCGACGAAGAAGCCGCAGTTTATGAAGGCCTGCAACCCGGTCAGTTCACACCCTGGGAAGACATTCCAACTAGCACCGACCTGATGTTCTACGAAGGCCTGCACGGCGGCGTCGTCTGTGACGATGCTGATGTTGCTCAGCACGTAGACCTGCTGGTAGGCGTGGTGCCCAGCGTCAACCTTGAGTGGATCCAGAAAATTCATCGTGATAACGCCGAGCGCGGTTATTCCGAAGAGGTGATTGTCGATACCATCATGCGTCGCATGCCCGATTACATCAACTACATCACACCGCAGTTCTCGCGCACTGACATCAACTTCCAGCGCGTCGCTACTGTGGATACCTCCAATCCATTTATCGCGCGTGATATTCCGACCCCCGATGAAAGCTTCATCGTTATTCGTTTCCGCGATGTCAAAAAGTTCAACACCGACTTCCCTTACCTGCTGAGCATGATTCCCAACTCATTCATGTCTCGCCGCAACACCCTGGTGGTGCCCGGTGCAAAAATGGGTCTGGCGATGGAACTGATTCTGACGCCGATCATTCACGACATGATCGAAAGGGCGAGAACCACCAGCTAAATCCCTATTTACTGGCGATCTTAAAGAGCCGGCTTTATGCCGGCTTTTTTATTGCAGCCGCTTTCTTAATCAGATTAAACTGGGTTCATGCCCGTATATTCATTAATCGACAGCCACTGCCATCTCGACTTCAGCGACTTTGATAGCGACCGCGCGGCGGTGATTGAACGCGCCAGACAAAACGGCGTCACCGACATCGTCGTACCCGGCGCATTCGTCGGTAACTGGACAAAAATCCATGACCTGTGCATAACCCATCCCAATCTTCACCCCTGCTACGGGCTTCATCCCTACTGGACAGACCGGCATGATGAAAATGACCTGGAAAAATTGAGGCAGCAGGTCGCCAGCAACCCCTGTGTAGCCATTGGCGAATGCGGCCTTGATTATCGGCAACAGCAGGCGGATAGAAAAAAACAGTTATATTTTTTCACAGCGCAACTGGACATCGCCGTTGAAAAAAAACTGCCCGTCGTCATCCACGCGGTGCGTGCCACTGAAGACGTCATCCAGCAACTGCGCCTGCGCCCCGGGTTGCGTGGTATGGTGCATAGCTACTCCGGTAGTTATGAGCAGGCTCGGCAATTAATCGACATGGGTTTTTATATTAGTTTCGGCGGCGCTATTACCCACTCGCGCGCCAAAAAACTACACGCTATGATCGGTAAACTTCCACTAACTTCATTATTAATAGAAACCGACGCACCTGATCAAGCAGGTTCAGCGCATCAAAATGAACGTAATGAACCAGCTTATCTTGTAGAAATATTTAATGCCTTATGCAAATTTAGAAAAGAAGAAAGAGCAGTAATTGCGCAACAAATTTGCAAAAATGTAAAAACGCTATTCAATATAACTTAGTCATTTAACCGGTAAAGATACTGCGCAACTGTGCAAATTTCTGTTTCATCGTTGTCGTTTTAATAGTTTCGAGTAACTCGCCAATATCAAAAGCATGGTGTCTTTCATAGGCCACACCTATCTGTGGCATATCAGCCAGACCCACTTCCCTGGCATGTTCAACAAAACCCTGGTTCTTCCAGAAGAAAGCACCTGGCATGGTAGTGGGTATCACCACAACATAAAATAACGCGCGACCAAGAATATGACTAACAAGCGCGATAACAGTTAAGACGCTATAGGCAAGCGCCGTATGATTACTACTAAAGAGCATATAAATCGTCAGCAGCAAGGCCAGCACTAACAGACCATTACGCAACCAGTATGCATTACCATATCGAGTCGTTTGTAGATAGAGCGAAGCTGCGCCTTCACTACTGCTCGACTGTAGACTTCTGGCATGAGCGAACAACCCCGTAAGCTCTAACACCAAACCGATACTAATCATACTCAATAATGCTTCACCAAAAGCCACTGTCATACTGGAAAAGACTAACGCTATAATAGTTAATAGCAGTGAACCTAATACCAGTCCTGTTGCGCAAAAACTTGCCGCCGTATACCAGTGATTCCAGAATGGGCGAGCTTCAATACGATATAACTTGTACATGAAATAACCACCGAATCCGGCACCCAGCGCACCGACACCCGCACATAACAGTTGCAGTACTTGCGTATAACTATTGTCAAACAGTGCAAAAAAAATATAACCCAGCAAGCCGGTATAAAAAGCAGAGACACCTGCAATCTCACGGCTGACCGGTGAATGCCTCAGGTTATAAAAGCCGCGATAAAAACGCTGCGGTTTCCCCAGGTGCATATTCAACTTGAACAGTCCAAAACTAATCAGCACGAACATGAGCAATAGGCCAGGCAACATAGCATGGCTCGATTGGAAGCTGGTAACAGGTTCAAACCAATAACCCGAAAGCAGTATCAAAAAAGCAGCCATCACGGTCTGCGCACTTAGGGTAAAAGCAATATGGGCATTTTCATGCGAGCCTAACAAACTGGCCCAGTTCCATTCACGCTTAATACCCTGCTTAACATCTGCCACTGGTTTATAACTTTCAGAATTTTCTTCGCGGTGATACTTTACCGGATTCTGATCGACACGATACATGTCACGCTGTGGAGTACGTGTCTGCTGAAAACGAATATTCGGATGCGTGATATCGGTTCTTGGGAACCCTGGAATCTCCGTCTTGGCCTGAGTACGATTTTCAGGAATATTTTCAATTACGCCAAAGTCCAGCGCATTTCCCAGGCAGGCGGAAACACATGCGGGCTTCAAACCCACTTCAAGTCGATCAACGCACATATTACACTTGCTGACCTGACCTTTTACTGGATCTAGTTGCGGTGCATTATAAGGGCACACCCAGGTACAGTAACCGCAACCAAAGCAAATATCCGGATCCTGCAAGACCGCACCATATTCGGCGAACTTGGTATAAGCACGTGTCGGACAACCTTTCAAACACACTGGATCATCACAATGATTGCAGGCCATGGAAATATTAATTCGCTGATACGCAGGGTAAGTGCCGCCTTCTACAAAACCCACTGAACGAAATGAAATATGCGCGGGGTTGTCATTTTTTTCACTACAGGCGGCTTCACAGGCATGACAGGCGATACAGTTATCTGCATTAAAATAAAATCCATGCTGCTTATAGCGATTAGGATTTTCACCAATACCGGTATCGCCATTTATATTCAATGATTGATCACGTCTCACATCGTCAACTTGTACAGTCTCAATGGGATGACCGTAACGATTAAGCGTTTGACAGCTAACGTCATTCAACAATGCGTAAGCAGGTTCGTTTTCTCTTTTTTTAAGCACAGTAATACTCAACCTTATTTAGAATGCACGCATTTCCATGCTAAGTTTCGCGGCCGCTTTCTGGTCAGCCAGTTTTTCAATACGTATTGCCGATTGTTTATATGCGGGCTGACGAGAATGCGGGTCGAGTAAACCCAGCGTTAATCGATTAGCGCAGTCGTGAAAATGAAACGGCATAAAAACCATATTCTTAGGTACACGCTGAGTCGGCGTAGCCATGACAACTGCATCGGAGCGGCGAGAAACAAGGCGGACATACTCACCACGCTGAATGTCTAATTCGGCCGCGAGATCGGGATTTATTTCGATGAAGGGTATTGGGCTATATTTATTGTTGTTACCAATCTTTCCTGTTTTGGTGCGGCCATGCCAATGCTCGACCAGACGGCCAGTGTTAAGCCAGATGGGAAACTTTTCATCCGGCACTTCATTATTATCATTAAAAGGCAGAGCAATGAGTTTGGCTTTACCATCGGCATAACGAAAAGTACCCGCCTGGGTATAAAGCCGCTTACCTCCCTGCGGCGGCGTTTCATTGTTACTCAGTTGCTGGTCAGTGTAAGGCCATTGCACACCACGATGCTTTTCAATCAAATCATGACTCATGCCTGAAATATCCGACAACCTGCCTTTTGAAATACTCGCCATTTCGAGAAAGATATCAGCGGCTTTTTCAGGGAAGTTAACCTTGCCAGTGACATTGAAACGTTTAGCCAGCTCATTAAAAATCCATAGATCCGGCTTTGCTTCACCCGGTGGTTGCACAATGGGTTTGACTAAATTAATGCGGCGCTCGGTATTGGTCATCACCCCTTCTTTTTCCGCCCATGTACCTGCGGGCAGATAGACGTGCGCATACTGTGCGCTTTCGGTATCTTCATAGCAATCCTGCACGATACAGAATTCGAGTTTTTGCATAGCCCGGCGTACGCGCTCAGAATTCGGTAATGAACTGAGCGGATTAGTTGCAATCAACCATAATCCTTTGATCAGCCCGGCTTCGATTGCGTGGTAGATATCAGTTTGAAACATGCCGCGTTTTTTAGGCAGAAATTCTTCATCGATATGCCAGAATTCGGCCATGTCTTTTCGATCTTGTGCATTTTCCAGCGCTCGGTAATTAGGCAGGCCTGAACAGGAAGACCATTCTCGGGTTCCCATGGCATTGCACTGCCCCGTTATCGAGAGCGATGTACCACCGGGTTTGCCGATATTACCGGTAATCAGGGCCAGATTATTAATACCGACAACGCCATCAGAACCGTGTGTTGATTGATTAATGCCCATGGTCCAGATGGACATGGCCGCGCCGGCGTTAGCATATAAACGCGCCACACTGCGAATCGTGTCTTCATCGATACCACAAATTTTTGCTGCCGTGGTCGGATCATATTTAGCCACTTCTGCGCGCAACGCCGCTACATCATTCGTATTAGCTTCGATGTACTCGGCATCTTCAAGCTGCTCATCGAATATAACGTACATCAAGGCATTTTGCAGCACCACATCGGTGCCGGGGGTGACAGGTAAATGGATATCGGCGAACTGCGCCAACATGGTCACACGCGGGTCAACTACGATCAGTGGGAAATTGCGTTTTTCCTGCGCGTCTTTCATGCGCCAGTAAATAATCGGGTGCTGCTCAGGAAGATTAGAGCCCCAGGCAATCAGACAATCAGTATGTTCAAAATCTTCGTAACAACCGGGTGGCCCATCAGAACCGAATGAGCGTTTATATCCTGATACAGCCGAAGCCATGCATAGCGTAGTATTACCGTCATAGTTATTAGTACCGATCAAACCACGAGTCAGTTTCCCCAGTGTATAAAACTCTTCAGTCAACATCTGCCCGGTGGAGACGATAGCGAATGCATCACGACCATACTTCTCCTGAATACGACGAATTTCATCGTGAGTGCTATCCAGCGCAGTCTCCCAATCTGTTGTCTGCCATGGCTCATGCCAATGATTACGTTTTTTTGCTACTGTGCCCCGACCCGCAGAATCAAATAACTCATGCTCGTAAATTCCTTTCAAACATAACTTGCCACGATTGACATCCGCATCAGCAACGCCACGCGAAGAAACAGCCTTACCTTGCTGATTCAAACCAACTTCAATCGAACAACCCGTCGAACAATAACCGCAGGTGGCATACTTCCACTCAACCACGCCTTTATCGGCTATTTTTATCGGATTTTTTTTGTTACGCCCAAACAGCATCTCAGGCCACCAGCAAATCCAGAAACACCTGTCCATTTTCGATTTTCACCGGAAACACATTGGTGCAACCCTGATCAGGGCCTATTGCTTCACCGTTGGCCAGCTGAATTTTCCAGTTATGCAAAGGACAGGTCACTGAGGTACCATGCACAATACCTTCCGACAATGGCCCGCCTTTGTGCGGACATGCATTTTTGATTGCAAACACCTGATCATCCGAGGTGCGAAACAGCGCAATTTTAATCTGCGTTGTATCTATAACCCTTGAACCTAACTTAGGGATGTCTTCAAGGGCAAGTACTTCAATCCAGTTGCTCATAATTCAATTCTCTTAATATCTATGTGTTTAGCCAGCAATTTTCAGCTGAGTAAATTCGTATGCAGCTTCACCTTCAGCGCGTGCTTTCCACGGATCGATCTGTGCGTATTTCTGGCTCAATTTAAAACGCGCGACCAGCTCAGCTCGTTCAACTTCATCATTCAACAGGCGATCTTTAATACTACTCAGGCCGACACGCTCCACCCACGGTGCAGTACGTTCCAGATAATGCGCTTCTTCGCGATACATCTGACAGAAGGCGGCGCAATACTCCAGTACCTGTTCTTCCGTTTCGACTTTAGTCAGTAAATCGGTGACACGAACTTTGATGCCACCATTTCCACCGATCAATAATTCATAACCGGACTCCACTGCGACCACACCAAAATCTTTAATGGTGGCTTCAGCACAGTTTCGTGGACAACCTGATACCGCCAGTTTGAATTTGTGCGGCATCCACGAACCCCAGGTAAGCTGTTCGAGTTTTACACCCAGACCGGTGGAATCCTGCGTACCAAATCGGCACCAGGTTTTACCCGCACAGGTTTTTACAGTACGCATGGCTTTACCGTACGCATGGCCGGAAACAAAACCAGCAGCGGACAGGTCTTTCCACATCGGCGGCAAATCCTCTTTTTTCACACCGAATAAATCGATACGCTGACCACCGGTAACTTTCATTTCCGGCACCTCGTATTTATCACAGACATCCGCAATCGCGCGTAACTCATCAGGTTTTACCAGACCGCCAAACATTCTCGGCACCACTGAATAAGTACCATCTTTCTGGATGTTACCGTGAGCACGTTCGTTGATGAAACGCGACTGCGCATCATCCTGATATTCTTCCGGCCAGCGCGCCAGCAAATAATAATTCAATGCGGGCCTGCAGGAGGCACATCCATCAGGCGTTTTCCAATCGAGAAATTCTCGAACCTCCGGCATCGACTTCAGTTCATGTTGTTTAATCGCATCAATGACCTCATTGTGACTATGGTTGGTACAGCCACAGAGTGCTTTTTTGTTTGGCGTGGCGTCGTAACCATCGCCCACGGTTGCGGACAGTATCGCTTCCACCAAACCAGTGCACGAACCACACGAAGATGACGCCTTGGTGTGCGCCTGCACTTCTGCCAGCGTGAACAATCCCTGTTGAGTTATGGCCTTCACGATGTCGCCTTTACAGACACCGTTACAACCACAAATTTCCGCACTATCTGGTAATGCCATAACACGACTGGCATCACCATGTCCGGCATCACCGACGTCGTGCTGACCAAACATAATTGTGCGGCGGAAATCGGCAATGTTGGTGGCATCACGCATTAACTGGAAATACCAGGTGCCATCCATGGTGTCACCAAATAACACTACGCCTTTTAACTTGTCATCACGAATCACCAGTTTTTTATAAACACCACTGGCTGAATCCTGCATCACCAATGTTTCGTCACCCTCTGTTTCATTAAACTCTCCGGCCGAAAATAGATCGATACCGGTCACTTTAAGTTTGGTCGAAGTCATTGAGCCCTGATAACGGGTACTGCCGACCTTCGCCAGATGATTCGCTGCCACCCTGGCCTGCTCAAACAACGGCGCGACCAGGCCATAACATTCCTTGCGGTGTTGCACACACTCACCCACTGCGTAAATTTTAGGATCGTATGTCTGCATGGTGTCATTCACCACCACGCCGCGTTCACAATAAATACCTGCCTTTTGCACCAGTGCCATATTGGGGCGTATACCTACCGCCATCACCACCAGATCGGCCTCGATTTCTGCGCCATCGTCAAACTTAACCCCACGCACACGTTTGTCGCCGGTTATTTCAGCTGTCTGCGCCTCCATCATAAAGCGCAGGCCTTTTTTCTCCAGCGACAGTTTCAACATTGCTGACGCTACTTTATCGAGCTGACGCTCCATCAATGCATCCAGCAAATGCACTACCGTCACTTCCATACCCTGCTTCATCAAACCATTCGCGGCTTCGAGTCCTAATAAACCGCCACCAATCACCACCGCTTTTTTATACGTACGCGCTGCCTCGAGCATCGTGTGTACATCTTGAATATCACGAAAACCCAGCACACCTTCTTTTTCAGAACCGGGCACAGGAATAATAAAGGGTGTTGAGCCTGTCGCTACTAACAGTCGATCATAAGGGGCTTTTCGGCCAGCTTCAGTCACTACTATTTTCTTCACGCGGTTGATTTCAGTTACGGCATCACCCGTAATCAACTCAATATTATTGTCGTCATACCAATCCAGACTATTAAGAGTAATATCGTCGATGGTTTTTTCATTCGCCAGCACCGGTGACAACATAATACGGTTGTAGTTAGGATGCGGCTCAGCGCCGATCACAGTAATATCGTATATATCTGAACCTTTGCTCGCTGCATCGCTATGTTTGAATAATTCTTCAAGCGTTCGCACACCCGCCATACCATTGCCTATTAAAACCAGTTTCTCTTTCATTACAGCCTCTTACCAAACAAAAAATAAATATCGTTGAATACAGCAATACAAGTTCCATGCCATGTTTAATAAACCGATGTGATAAGGGTTTTGTCTATGAAAATAACTTAATAGCACCAAAGTTGCGCTCACAAAACACGCTGTGCACATATGCGGTGCATATATTCAGATCTAAGCTGAAGCAGTACCTCTGATGTATCTTAGGTAAGCACTGCAAGAGTCTGTAAATAATTTAAAAAGATCAATGTTGCACTGCACCTCCTCTGCTGAGCCTTATTGGTTCAACTCAGGATTCTATAACAACAGTAAATTGTTATTTCCCACCTACTTCCAGCCTGAGCTAATTAGTTTGTTGGCACGCCACTTGCTAGACCTACATTAATTATTTTGTAACTTAGCAAGGACTATATCAATGCCATACCCCAACACGAGCAGCAGGCTCAATCTTTTTTCATTCAGTGGAAATTCACGAACCCTGCATCTGACCTGGTTTGCTTTCTTTTTAAGCTTTATGGTCTGGTTTAATCACGCACCGTTAATGGCTTCGATTCAGGCGACCTTTAATCTCAGCATGCAGGAAGTCAAAGCTTTGCTAATTATTAATGTGGCATTAACCATTCCTGCACGCATCATTGTCGGGATTCTGGTGGATAAATATGGCCCCCGCATTATGTATTCATCATTGTTGCTCTCTTCCAGCTTTATCTGTTTCTTTTTTGCCAGCGCAGATTCTTATGAAATGTTATTGGCGAGCCGTTTTGCGCTGGGTTTTGTTGGCGCTGGTTTCGTTATCGGCATTCGCATGATCAGTGAATGGTTCCCGGCCAAACAGGTGGGCATCGCTGAAGGCATTTATGGCGGCTGGGGTAATTTCGGATCTGCAGCGGCAGCCCTGCTTTTGCCCACACTGGCTTTGATGTACGGTGGCGACGATGGCTGGCGTTATGCGATTGCAACCACCGGTATGATTACACTGGTTTATTCTTTTGTTTTTTACCGGCTCGCGCGCAACACGCCCAAAGGTTCGACTTATTTCAAACCGAAAAAAACCGGTGCTATGGAAGTCACCAGTAAGGGCGATTTCTTTTTCTATCTGCTGATGAATATTCCCATGTATGTTGTGCTGGCCGTACTGATATGGAAGCTGGCACCCGGCAACCTGGGTATTCTTACCGAAGCGACCGCAGATTTAATATATCTTGGCCTAATCGGGCTGTATAGTTATCAAACCTATCAGGTGTGGCGCATCAACGGTCACATATTCAAAGAAGATGTGCCTGAGATTCATCGATATAAATTTAAACAGGTTGCCATTCTGGATTTATCTTACATGGTGACTTTCGGCTCTGAATTGGCGGTGGTGTCGATGCTACCTTTGTTCTTTAAAGAAACTTTTGATCTTTCTATAGTTCAGGCAGGCTTGCTGGCTTCAGGTTTTGCTTTTATGAATCTTGTCGCTCGACCTACTGGTGGTTTCTTCAGTGATAAGTTCGGACGTAAAAAATCACTGACTATCTTAATTAGTGGTTTGGCTGTTGGTTATTTCGTCCTGAGTGAAATCACACCTGAGTGGCCAGTAGCACTTGCCGTTATCGCCACCATGGCCTGCTCATTCTTTGTCCAGGCGGGTGAAGGTGCCGTCTTCGCCATCGTGCCACTGGTTAAACGCCGCATGACAGGTCAAATTGCAGGCATGGCTGGCGCTTATGGTAATGTTGGTGCAGTTTCATTTTTGACGGTATTCTCATTCGTTGAGCCCGCCACTTTTTTCCTGGTAATTGCCAGCGCAGCCGTGGCTACCCTGATCGCGGTTCAGTTTCTTGATGAACCTTCTGGTCAGACCGCTGAGGTCATGCCGGATGGCACAGTACAAATGATTGATGTTGCTTAAAAGAAGCACACTTACTACAGCACAGATAAAAAGCTTAGGGTAAAGTAGCCCTAAGCCTTTTTGTCTTTTAAAACCTATTTATGAAAACACACTTAGCAATCAGCATTGGCCAATGCTCTGACAAGGGCATAAAAGATCGCAATGAAGATTTTCATGGTATTGTCTCACCTGAAGATACTGCACTTGATATTAAAGGTATTGCCTGCGCCATCGCGGACGGCATGGGCAGCTGCGCACAGGCAGCAGAAGCCAGCGAGCAGTGTGTTAAAAGTTTTTTGAGTGATTATTACAGCACTCCTGAAACATGGAGCGTAAAAACATCCGGCGCAAAAGTACTAACAGCCGTAAATAACTGGCTGCTAAGCCAAGGTGATAATGATCAGGTTCACGGCATGGTCACTACTTTCAGCGCGCTGGTATTAAAGTCAACCACTGCTCATATTTTTCATATCGGTGATTCACGCGTTTATCGTTATCGTAGCTCTACCGATCAGCATAAGAATGGTGAGCTTGAATTATTGACCAAAGATCATCGCGTTTGGATTTCAGCAGAAAAAAATTATCTAAATCGCGCAATGGGCATCGACTTGCATCTGGACATTGATTATAAATCTTTCGCCATAGAGGTTGGTGATATTTTTATCATGACCACCGATGGCATTCATGACTACCTTAATGATGCACAAATTAAATCACTGCTTAACTCTGATGCCGGTCTTGACGTTATCAGCGACCGCATTGTGATGCAGGCACTGGCTAAAAAAAGTCATGACAATGTGACTTGCCAGATTATTCGTATCGACAGCCTGCCAACGCAGGAAGCCAATGAAGTTTACAATGAATTAACACGACTGCCTTTTCCGCCATCCCTCGGACCCGGCATGACCATGGACGGTTATAAAATTCTTGATGAAGTTCATGCCAGCAATACCAGCCAGCTTTATAAGGTGCGCGATAGCGAATCTGGTGAATTTTTTATTTTGAAAACGCCTTCAGTTAATTACGAAGATGACCCGGCTTATATTGAGCGTTTTTATATTGAGGAATGGGCAGGCAAACGCTTAAATAGCGATTCAGCCCTAAAGATTCACGAACAACAACGCCCGCGTAATTTTTTGTATTTTATTATGGAACACATCGAGGGTATAACACTGCGCCAGTGGATGACTGAAAACCCTTTACCTGACATCCAGATTGCCATAGATATTACTCAAAAAATCATTGCCGGTCTGCGTGTGTTTCACCGGCTTGAAATGTTACATCGTGATTTAAAACCCGAAAACATCATGCTCACTCATGACGGCAAGGTTAAAATTATCGATTTTGGCTCGGTAAAAATTGCCGGCATTCATGAAATCAGCAGCCCCGTTGAGCGCATGGAATTACTCGGCACCAGGAATTATACTGCACCCGAGTATCTTCTGGGCGCAGAAGGAAATAATCAATCTGATATTTATTCACTGGGCGTTATTCTTTATGAAATACTCACCGGCAATCTGCCCTACGGCGACAAACTGACACGTAAACTTAACTGGCGCACGCTGAATAAAATTCAATATACGTCTTCGATTGAATATAACCCGATGATCCCACTATGGCTGGATGGCGCTTTAGCAAAAGCTGTACGTACCGACTTACGGACTCGCTATGATAGCCTCTCTGAATTCTTTTATGACCTCATTCATCCTAACCACGCCTTAATTAAAATCAAATCACCTCTGATTGATAAGAATCCAGTATTATTTTGGAAAGTAACAGCCGGCATATTATTTCTTACGCACTTATTATGGCTGGTGATATATTTACGTTGAGGAGGACATTCACTGTACCAGCCTTACTTAACACAGATGCGAACAAATCTAGAATAGATATTCCTTAAAAGCTATTTTTACACACGAATTTTCACTAGGATAAAAAATACTTACCTCAAACTTCATAGGCAGCACATCGCGTGTTATGTTGCATCAGAAGAATTGTGTAAATTATTACCCGAAATGCACTGGATCGTTATTTCATCTACACCATTACTGGTAGCTATGCAGTTCAATACACGGGTAGAATTTGATCGCACCTACCGCAGTATTGCGAGAGAGCAGGCGTACCAGGGCAAAGATTTGTTATTTATTTCCTGCCTGAATATTGATACTTCGCCGCGTAAAGAAGAGAGATTTCCACTAACGAGGTGCGTGCCCTGGCCAACCTGCATCCAGAACGGTGATGGCAGCTCGCGCACCCTTGAACAGGCTGAAATTATCGAGTTGCTCATGCAACAAAGCACTGAGAACTCTGATCAGATTGATCTAGCAATAATTAGCTGGTAAAAAAATAAGGCTGTACAGATTTCAATAAATAATCTTTATCGATTCCAGCGAGCAGGATCGCTGATCTCCTGCATCTTGTTTTCTATCCACTGTCTTGATTCAGCATTGACTTCGTCGGCAGTTTTACCTCTGGTGTCAATCACCGGCCCGATGCAGACCTTGATGCGCCCCGGCCATTTGATAAAGCTGTGTCGTGGCCAGTATTCACCGGCATTGTGCGCGATCGGCACCACCGGAAAACCGGTTTCCACCGCCAGCATGGCACCCCCGGCCTTGTAGCGCTTCTGCTCGCCCGGTTTCGCCCGGGTGCCTTCCGGAAAGACAACCACCCAGTAACCATCCTTCAGCATCTCCCTGCCCTGCTCTATCATCTGCGTCACCGCCTTTCTGCCCGATGAGCGATTGATGGCGATTGGCTTCATCAGTGCCAGCCCCCAGCCAAAGAAAGGGAACATCAGCAGCTCTTTTTTCAGCACCCAGCGTACCGAGGGCAAATCGATTTGCAGCATCAGAGTTTCCCAGGTCGACTGGTGCTTGCACAAAACCACCGCACCACTCTTTGGAATATCTTCCAGACCCTCAACTTCATAACTGAGCTTGCAGACTTTTTCGATCAGCCATAAATTAAACCGCGCAAACGACTGCGCAAACCTGAAACGCCTGTCCACATGCAGGGGAAAGGTAAACACGGTCAGCGTGCCAATAATCCCCGCCGACAGCACCATACCCAGCCAGTAGATGGCTGAACGCAGATAAAGCACGGGTCTGGATGGGAATTTAACTTCAGGCATGGGATTCTAATGCGCCGCTCAAAATGCTGTCCACCGCAGCGCTCAGGTCAGGGTATACGGGAACATGGGAAAAATCATTCTCTGGCAGCAGCTGCTCGGTAGTTTCACCCTTGCCGGTTCTCACCAGAACAGGGTTTACGCCGCTAGCGGCCGCCGCTTTCATATCGCTGATGGTATCGCCAATAAAATAGACATTGTTTAGATCCGCCTGAAAACGCTCACCAATTTCATGCAGCAGGCCCGGCTTCGGCTTGCGGCAATCACAGCCCTCATCAGGGCCGTGCGGGCAGTAAAACACCGCATCAATCTGACCCCCGTGCTCGAACAACAGGGCCTCCATTTTTCGATGCATGGCCGACAGCTCCCTGAGTTCAAAATAGCCCCGCGACAGACCGGACTGATTGGTCGCCACCGTCACGATATAACCGGCACTGTTCAGTCTGGCGATAGCCTCAAGACTGCCGGCAACTGGAACCCACTCATCCGGGTGCTTTATATAATCGTCCGAATCCTGATTGATCACACCGTCTCTGTCGAGAATAATCAGCTTCATCGCCATTACTCCTGCTGATGCAGCCGTGACAGATCAGCCGCACGTAAAAACAGTGCGCTCATCTGCGCCAGCAGGTTAATGCGATTATTTTTGATAGCCTCATCCTCAACCATCACCATCACAGCATCAAAAAAGCTATCGACCGGCTCGCGCAGTGCGGATAACCGGCGCAATGCCTGCTCATAATCACCGGCATCAAACAGGGCTTCCACTTCCGGGCGCAGTGTCGCCAGCTGCTTATGCAGTGCCTTTTCGGCATCTTCCTGAAACAGACCTGTATCGACCGAAACGCTGACCTCGACCTGCGATTTTTTCAGAATATTACCCACGCGCTTGTTCGCTGCGGCCAGACTGGCCGCTTCGGGCAGGGCGCGGAAAGCGCTCACCGCCTTAATGCGCTGATCAAAATCCAGAGGCCGACCGGGGCGCAGTGCCGCGACCGCCTCAAAGGCATCGATTGGCACTCCACGATCACTATAATAGGCGCGCAGCCGCTCCAGCATAAAATCAAACACTTCTGCACGAGCATTATCTGCATCGACTTTATCGGACAACAATTCCGCCGCCTGCGCGATCAGAACTTCCAGATCCAGATCCAGCCGGCATTCGATGAGGATACGCAGCACACCAATCGCCGCCCGGCGCAGGGCATAGGGATCTTTTTCACCGGTGGGTTTTTGCCCGATGGCAAAAATACCCACCAGAGTATCCAGCCGATCACTGATGGCTACAATCTGTCCGGTGACTGAAGCAGGCAGGGCATCGCTGGCGTGACGCGGCAGATAGTGCTCTTCAATGGCCGCGGCCACGCCCGCCTCTTCACCCGAGGCCAGCGCATAGTAGCGCCCCATAACCCCTTGCAGTGACGGAAACTCACCGACCATGTCGCTCATCAAATCGCACTTGCTCAGCAGCGCGGCGCGGCTGGCGGCTTTAGCCTCTACACCCAATTGCTGCGCGATATATTCTGATAATTTGGCAATACGCTCGCTCTTCTCGCCGGTAGTGCCCAGTTTTTTCTGAAAGACAACCTGATCCAGACGCAGTAGAAAAGCATCCAGCGGCTGCCTGTTATCCTGATTCCAGAAAAAAGCCGCGTCGGAAAAACGCGGACGGATGACGCGCTCGTTACCGGCTTTGACTTTTTCCGGGCTCTTGCTGTTGATGTTGCTGATGGTGATGAAATAGGGTTTTATCTTGCCCTCGGCATCGAGCACGGCAAAATATTTCTGATTGTCCTGCATGGTCTTAATCAGCGCCTCCGGCGGCACCTGCAAGAATTCAACATCAAATTCACCCACCACCGCCACCGGCCACTCCACCAGACCGGTGATCTCCTCCAGCAGCGCTTCATCAATCACCACCTGCCCACCCAGTTCAATGGCAGCGACTTCCACCTGCTGACGAATGACTTTTTTGCGCTCGTCCATATCGGCCAGCACAAAACCATCGCTGCGCAGCTGCTCGGCGTAAGCGCCAGCCTCGGGCAAAGCCAGTGCGCCACCGGCGTGAAAACGATGGCCAAAGGTTTCGCGCGAACTGTTCAGCCCCATAATTTGAGCCGCGATGATTTCCGCGCCGTGCAGCAGCACCAGCCAGTGAACCGGGCGCACAAATTCCGCGTCACTGTCACCCCAGCGCATGCGTTTGGGGATGGGCAATCCAGCCAGCGACTGCTCGACAATGCCTTGCAGCAAATCGGCCAGCGGCCTGCCTTTTTCATTGCTTCTGAACACCAGCCACGCACCCTTGTCGGTCTCTTCCTGCACCAGCTCGTCGACACCCACCCCGCAGGAGCGGGCAAAACCTTCCAGTGCTTTGGTGGGTTTGCCCTCTGCATCATAAGCGGCCTTGACACTGGGGCCTTTGCGTTCGACGTCGCGATCCGGCTGCGAGGCGGGCACGCCTTTGATCAGCAATGCCAGACGGCGCGGGGTGGCATAAGCGTGCACGTGGCCGGTTTCAAATCCGGCCTGCGTCAGACCTTCAACCACGCCATGAGTGAAGGCCTCGGATAATTTTCTCAATGCCGTGGGCGGTAGCTCTTCGGTGCCCAGCTCTATCAACAGGTCTTTGTTCATGCTTTTTCTCCTGTTGACGATTCAGCCTCTACAGCTTTACAGATGGGGAAGCCCAGCGCCTCGCGCGAATCGTAGTAGGCCTGAGCCACTGCGCGCGAGAGGGTGCGCACGCGCAAAATAAAACGCTGGCGCTCGGTCACCGAAATGGCGTGACGGGCATCGAGCAGGTTAAAGGTGTGCGAGGCTTTCAGCACCATTTCGTAGGCGGGCAGCGGCAGGCCCAGTTCGATCAGGCGCCCGCTCTCGGCTTCGCAGGTATCAAATAAGTTGAACATGGACTGGGTGTCGGCCTGCTCAAAGTTATAGGTCGACATTTCCACCTCGTTCTGATGAAAGACATCGCCGTAGGTGACCACGCCCTGCGGGCCGCGCGTCCAGACCAGATCAAACACGCTTTCGACCTCCTGCAAATACATCGCCAGTCGCTCCAGGCCGTAGGTGATTTCGCCGGTGACCGGGCGACACTCCAGACCGCCGACCTGCTGAAAATAGGTGAACTGGGTCACTTCCATGCCGTTGAGCCAGACTTCCCAGCCCAGACCCCATGCGCCCAGCGTAGGCGATTCCCAGTTGTCTTCGACAAAGCGGATGTCGTGTTCCAGGGGGTCAAAACCCAGCGCCTTCAGCGACCCCAGATACAGATCCTGAATATCATCCGGCGACGGCTTCAGCACCACCTGAAACTGGTAGTAGTGCTGCAAACGATTCGGGTTTTCGCCATAACGGCCATCGGTGGGCCGACGGCAGGGCTGCACATAGGCGGCACGCCACGGTTCGGGGCCGATGGCGCGTAAAAAGGTGGCGGGATGAAAGGTGCCCGCGCCTACTTCAAGATCCAGAGGCTGCAAAATGGCGCAGCCCTGCTTTTGCCAGTAATCCTGAACCGCGAAGATCAGGCCCTGAAATGTCGATACGTCGTAACTCATTAATAAATCTACTTTATTGGTGACGCGCAAGTATACCTTAAGATCCGCACTGGAACGAGGCTGGCGCACGTTTTGAGCACTCATTTATCGCACTCATTTCTATTAGCCCGCCAATCTATGCTGTTTCATCCTCGGCCATAGCGTTAGAATAACCGTCCTTTTTTCAAGCTAGTTGTATCACGCGTATGAGCACACCCCGTAAAGCCGTTGCCCTGATTTCCGGCGGACTCGATTCTCTGCTGGCGGCCAGACTCATGCTGGAACAGGGCATTCATGTCGAGGGCATCAATTTTTTCACCGGCTTCTGCGTCGAAGGCCACACCCACGCCATCCGCAAACGCGATTCCAAAAAAGTGAAGCGTAACAACGCCTTATGGAGCGCGGAGCAGCTGGGCATCAAGCTGCATATTGTGGACATCATCGACGAATATAAAGATGTGGTGATCAACCCCAAACACGGTTACGGTGCCAACATGAACCCCTGCCTGGACTGTAAGATTTTCATGGTGGGCAAGGCCAAAGAGTGGATGGAAGCCCACGGTTTTGATTTCATCATCACCGGCGAAGTGATCGGGCAGCGCCCGATGTCGCAGCGCAAGGATCTGCTGCCGGTGGTGGTGCGCGAATCCGGCGCTGATGACCTGCTGCTGCGCCCGCTGTGCGCGAAGAATCTGGCCCCCACTCTACCCGAACGTGAAGGCTGGGTGGACAGAGAAAAACTGCTCGCTTTTCATGGCCGCAATCGCAAACCGCAGATGGCGCTAGCCCAGGAGTTCGGTTTTGAGGACTACGCCTCGCCCGCAGGCGGCTGCTGTTTTCTCACCGATAAAAACTACTCCCGGAAACTGGTGGATCTATGGCAGGCGCGCGACAAAAAAGAGTATGAGCTGGACGACATCATGCTGCTCAAGGTGGGCCGCCACCTTCGCCCGCAGCCACACTACAAGCTGATCGTCAGTCGGGAAGACGGTGAAAACAACTTTCTTCACGGTTACCGCAAGCAGTTTTCCACGCTCGAAATCAAGAGCCACAATGGCCCGCTGACTCTGGTCGACGGCGTGCTCAGCGACGTTGATCTGCAACAGGCGGCGCGTGTTGCCGCCCGCTTCAGCCAGGGCCGCGAAGCCGAGAGCGTGACGGTGAAATTCACCCCGCTTAACGGCGAAGCGACCCTGCTCGATGTCGCCCCCATGCCTGCGGCGGAAATAAAACAGGAATGGCATGTCTGATTATCAACTCGATGCGCGCAGAACCCTGTGCCCCATGCCCGTCATCAAAACCCAGAACAGGGTCAACGAACTGCAACCCGGCGATACTCTGGAAGTGACCTGCACCGACCCCGGCGCGCTCAGCGACATACCCGCCTGGTGCCGCATTAATGGCCACCACATTATCAGCACGGAAGAAAAGAACGGTGAAGTGATTATTAATATCCGGGTCGGCGACGACTAACGCAAATGCAGCACCAGAAACTCGGCTACGAGGATCATGACCAGGGCCGTTTCAAGTACCCGCTCTGCATCCTCGCCGACAACATTGTCTTATCGAAAAACATCGCCGCCCTGTTCCGGCTGTGTGACGCGCAGGGCGTCGAACACCTCTATCTGGCCGGCGACAATGCCGCCCCCATCAATCCGCTATCGAGCAAGGTATCACGCTTTTCTGAAAGGTATGTGCCCCACAGCACCGTAGCCGATGCGGTGCAAACCGCAAATCAACTCAAGCAACAGGGTTACACCGTCATCAGCCTGGAACTGACTGATTGCAGCACCGATATCCGCGAATTCGATTTCAAACCGGCTGAAAAAATCTGCCTGATTCTGGGCAGTGAAGCCAAAGGTGTAAACGATCAATTACTAGCTGCATCCGATCACTGCATCCACATCCCCATGCTGGGAATGAACTCCTCCATGAACGTGATCTGCGCCGCCGCCATCACCGTCTACGAAATGACCCAGCATCTGTCTAAATGATGATTCTGGATTACGTTTACTGTTAAAGAAAAAGCATTCACCGCAGAGGCGCAGAGAAACCCTTAATTATTTATAAAATCACCTTAAGTATATATACACTTCACACTCTGTGACTAAAAAGGCACTTACAATTTATATGGTTTTCTCTGCGCCCTCTGCGGCTATTCCGGGCTTCCTGCCCTCCACCCTCCGGGCCAGCCTGCGGCTGTTCAAATTTTTTCCAGAAAAATTTGTCTGCGGTGAAAAAGCTTTCGGTTAAAAGCTTTTAACTGCCAACTTTATTTAAAATCAGCCCCCGCTCCACCACCAGTCGCCTTCCACCATCTTTCCCACTGCATCCGATTCCCTGCGCGGTCTGCTACTTCGATATTCACCCTTCATATGATTAAGCCGCTCTTCATTACGCCTTTCACCGCCGACTCGGCGATCCTGTCGACCCACTCTTCGTTCGCTCATATTTTCATCCTTAGTGTCTGTTGAGTTGGACATAACCACCCTCTTCATGATCTTAATCTCAGAGATTCATTGGGCGCCCGACGCTCGTGTAAGTCAAGATCATGGCTATTGAATTTATTTATCGCCTCCAGGGGGCTATCAGGTTTAGGGGGATTGAAGCGAGGGAGCGGGAGAGTGAGCACAAACCTTCCCGATTTTGAGGCGCATAGTTATTCTACGCAAAGAAAAATAGGGGAGGTTTGGGCCGCTCTCCCGCTTCCGTAACCAATTCATCCTGAATCCAACAGCACCCTAAGTCCTTGGATTCATATTACAATCCGGCTTTCACTATCCTCAGCGCCAAACCGAGATTAATCCCATGGGCCGATATCGACCACCTCAGCCACCGAGTTCGAAATACATTACCCCCGAAGGCAAACAGCGCCTGAGTGAGGAGCTGGATTTTCTCTGGATAAAACGCCGCCCCGAAGTCACCCGCGCCCTGTCTGCGGCCGCCGCCGAAGGCGATCGTTCGGAGAACGCTGAGTACATCTACCGGAAAAAAGAGTTGCGCGAAATCGACGCCCGGGTTCGGCATTTAAGAAAACGGCTGGAAGGCATCAAGGTGGTTGACCGCATTCCCGAGAACCGGGACAAGGTATTTTTTGGCGCCTGGGTTCATCTCGTTGATGACCGCGACATTGAAAACATCTATCGCATCGTCGGCCCCGATGAACTCGACCCCAAACTCGGCTACATCAGCATGGACTCACCCATGGGCAAAGCCCTGCTGGGTAAATCACTGGACGATGAATTCAACCTGCAACTGCCCGAAAGGAAAGCAACTTACACCATCCTTGATGTCAGTTATTCGCGCATAGAACGGTAAGGCGCAATCCCCGATGGGGATATGCGGCTTACGAGCTTGTCTCTTAATTAATTAAGTAAAAGCTTAAATATCCTGATGCATTAATCTAACTGTTTTCGAGCAGCTGACGAATATGCTGATGAATCTGAACAAGATGTTCTTTATTGTCAGCGGGAAGGGTAGTCAATGCGGCGATACGCGTCGGATAATCCACCGTCACCGCCAGTAAGCGCGCCAGTGAAGTCAGGTAAGTATTTTTAGAAATGCCCAGTGATTTAATAAAGCGCGGCATCGCCTGAGCAAAGTTGATCGGATCATCACCTTTCCAGTCTTCCGGATAATCGCCGTAATCGCCAAAACTCATAGCTGGCGGGAAAAGCATGTCATGGATATTGTAGGCCCGCATTGGCGTAGGGTCATACACGGGGGAGAAGCTCAATACTCCGTTACGCTCGATAATCGCCAGATTCTCTAAATGCAGGTCGCCGTTACCGGTCAATAACGCCATGATCACCCGCTCAAGGAGATGCAATTTTGCAGCCTTGCGATCACCCACAATTTGTAATCTGCTGTTATCCAGAGCCTGGCCGATATTGTCATAGGTCGCACTGTAATGGGTGCTAATGGCTTTGCTACCACTGGCGAGCACAGAATACATCGACTCCATGAAAACAGTGCTGCCGGTGCCGGTTCGATCGAAGCGTTCTATCGCCAGCGCGCGCAATCCGTTCACTTCCACTGACCAGTAACGCGGAACCTCAAAACCAGCCGCCTGATGCATTTCCAGAGCCAGCGCCTCCAGTTCGATAATGCCGGGATAGTCATTGCTGTTCTCGAGCTTTAACAGGATATCAGTTCTATCCGCATCACCAAATCGTGTCGGCAAACCAATACGCCCATCCCAACCGGCACGGTTAATGGATAATGGAATTTTCGGGATCGCACCACCGACACTGGGCGTGGGGCCCAATACATCGATTAAAGCCTCCGCGTCGCCATCGAACCAGGTCATAAATTTTTTCAGGCTAAACCCAAACTTATCATCCAGCTCCATCAGTCCCTGTCTGGATGGGGTGGCATACCATTGCAGCGCGGCCTGATCATCGGCAAATACATCCAGATGACCAATAGCACCATGGCCGGAACGAATCAGCATTTCCCAGTCGGTTTCAAATCCCGGAGCTGGGTTTATGTTTATGCTATTGAGATACTTTAACAGCAGGGCACGCTGAAAGTTGCGTTCAGAGCGTGGTGGAATCAGGCTCTGCAATGGGGGATGTACGTCAAAATATTCCGTCCGCAGACGGCTGATGGTGCTGTCAAAACTGGCGGGTGGATAGGCCAGTCCCAGACCCCGAAGCCCTGTTTCCGCATAGCCGGGCTCATAAGTGAAACGGCTTTCCCGATCAGTCACCGTCAGGGTACCCATTTTAGCGGGTTGAGGCCCAAGGCGCGTCCAGACCACAGCGATACGATCTTTCACAGCTGATTACCTGAAATCAAACAACTCACCCTTCTGCACCAGCGAAGGGAGATCGTTGCTGTCATCAACCCAGATCAGTTTTTTACCCAAAACCTTGCCTAACTCCTGCAGAGTACTGAACATGGCATCATCGGCTTTTTTAAGCCGTGACAGACCCACTTCATCCAGATTGGACATTGTAGCGATGGCTTTCTGATTTAGCCCCTGTTTCCTGGCTATCGCCAAAGCTTCCAGCACTAATTCATGTAATTGCGTATTCATAAATTAACCTTCATGCTAACTTTATAGCATTAGATTACCATAATTAACATAAAAAGCAATTTATGAAATTAACCTCCATGATAATTTTATATAAATTAATCATTTAATTATCATCCATGTTAACTAGAAAGCGAAGCGAACGCCGGCCAGAAATAAGAGCTGATCGGTATCCTCCCCACTCGCCTCTGCGATGTTGTCGGTTTTTCCCACCAGGAAGCTGGAGCGAAGGCCTAAGTAAGGGGCAAACTCGCGCTTGATCTCATAACGCAGACGCAGGTCAAATTTCACACTGGTCATGCCCGTACCGAGGCTGCGTTCGGGAATATCCTGAAAGGCAAACCCCATTGCGAGCAACGGCTGAAGCACCAGTCGCTGGGTGATGCGGAGGTCGTACTCGGCTTCGACCTCCAGGGTGAAATCACCGTCTTCGGAGATGTAGAGCGAGTTATCAAGC
This sequence comes from Gammaproteobacteria bacterium, assembly GCA_024636785.1. Taxonomy (GTDB): domain Bacteria; phylum Pseudomonadota; class Gammaproteobacteria; order SZUA-229; family SZUA-229; genus LH-M37. Next base: position 4,408 of record JAGXGK010000052.1, on the reverse strand, counting down.
TCGAACTTGTAGGGCGCCAGCCCCTGCAATGCGATCACGCCGGACCAGCGGTCTTCGTTGTCGCCTTCGCCCCACTCGTTGGCGTATTGCACGCCAAGCTGAAAGCTCCAGAACGGCGTGATCAGGCGGGAATAGAGTAGATCGGTTTCCATTTCCCCCGCATCCGGATCGTCGAAAACCGCCTCGCCCTCGTTCTTCCACCAGAACTTGTGGATGTCACCGCCGATCCAGCCCTGAGCCTCCCAACCGAAATGGTCATCCGTCTCGTCGTTCGCGACGCGATACTCCAGCTGTTCGAACAGCAGGAAAGCGTAGAGTTTGTCATCGGGAATCGGTTCAGGGAAGTTGGTGGGCGGCGGTGACTCGGAAAACTTGAATACCTCTTCCAGGGTCATGCCTTCGGGGATCGCCGGTTCGATCTGCGCAGCCTGCGATGCTGATTCGTCATACTGCGCGGCCGATTTCTCGTGCATCGAGTGATCCATCGTGCTCGGCATATCGGATGCCTCCTGTGCCCATGCCCGGGCGGAAAATGCCAGCAGTATCACGAGCATGAGCACCTTCCAGCTGCGGGGGTTACGATTTAACATTGATCGGCCCTCCTTCCAGTGAGCGGACCACGGCGACGGTGCGGAACATGCCGGCCTCCATGTGATAGAGCAGGTGGCAATGGAACGCCCACTGTCCGGGGGCGTCGACGCTGATGTCAACGGTGAGCAACTCCGCCGGCTGGACGATCACCGTGTGTTTGCGCGGATTATCACCGTAATCCTCGGCACCCGCGTAGAGATCCATCCACATGCCATGCAGATGAATCGGGTGGCTCATCATGGTATCGTTAATCATATTAATGCGCAGTCGCTCACCATACTGGAAGCGGATCATATTCGACTGTGACCACTTTTTACCGTCGAAGCCCCAGACGTACTTGTGCATATTGCCGGTCAGATGCAGATCGAACTGACGCGTGGGCGGCCGCCGATCATGATGTTCTTCCAATGTACGCAACTGGCCATAGGTCAGCACGCGCCAGCCATCGTCGCCAAGGCCCGCCCCCGGATAATCGAGCCGACGGTAAGCGGATTGAGCCATGGTGATGCTGGCCGGGCCATGCTGGTCCGGACCGTGCTGGATGCTCTGCATCAATTCGCTCGTCGGTAATTCCAGACCCTGCCCGTCGCCAGAAGCATTTTGCGGCATGTCATATTGCATGCCCTTATGACCCATACTCTCATGGTCCATGCCTTTCATCTCACTGTCCATGCCATCCATGTCCCCCATCCCGCCGTCCATGCCCTCCATGTCGCCGTGCATCATCATGCCCATGTCGGCCATGGTGAGCATGGGTCGGCGACGCTGTTCGGGTACCTCCGCCGACATTCCCCGGCTCGGTGCCAGAGTGCCGCGCGCATAACCGCTGCGGTCCATCGTCTCCGCGAACAGGGTGTACGCGCGCGAATCCGGCAGCGTCACGATCACATCATAGGTTTCGGCCACCCCGATACGAAACTCGTCGGTCTCCACGGGTTTGATGTTCTGGCCATCTGTTTGCACGACCGTCATCGGCAGGCCCGGGATACGGACATCGAAGAAAGTCATGGTCGAAGCGTTGACGATCCGCAGGCGCACCCGCTGGCCGGGTTCGGCGATGAAGGTCGGGTTCTCGTGGGCCGCCTTGCCGTTCATCAGGTAGGTATAGGTCGCGCCGGTAATGTCGGCGATGTCGGTCGGGTCCATCCGCATTCGATCCCACGTCAGTCGTTTCTCCAGCACCTCACTCAGCGACATACCGGACGCCTCCATCTGATCGTCGATATTCGCCAGTGTCGGGCGCTGGAAGTTGTAGTAGCCCTCCATGGTCTTGAGCTTCCTCAGCACGCTGGGCGGATTCTCGAAGGTCCAGTCGGACAGTACGATCGAATGCTCCAGGTCATACGCTACCGGGTCCGCTGCGGCCGGTTCGACAATGATCTGTCCGTAATGCCCGAGCTGTTCCTGCAAGCCGGTGTGACTGTGATACCAGTAGGTACCATTCTGGCGGACGGGGTAGCGGTAGGTAAAGGTTTCGCCCGCTGGAATGCCAGGGAAACTGATGCCGGGGACGCCATCCATGTTGAAAGGCAGCAGGATGCCGTGCCAGTGAATCGATGAGGATTCATTCAACCGATTATGCACGCGGATCAGCGCCTCTTTGCCTTCCTGCATCCGAATGACCGGCCCGGGAATGGAACCATTGATCGCAATCGCGCGACCAGGCTTGCCGCCGACCATCAGGTGTTTGTGTTCAAGGTAAAGATCGATACCGCCGGGGTCGGTCGCATTGAGTTCGCCCGGCTCGCCGGCACTCTCTATGGCTGGCTGGGCCGCCCATGCTGGACGAAACGCCGGTAAGAGCGCGCCCGTGGAAACCAGACACGTCGTGCAGAGGAACTCCCGTCGTGATAAGGGCTTCATTGCGGAATACTTCACGTCATCTTTCATCGAGTCACCTTTCGCATTAAATCGCATAACTTGCTAACAGGACGCCTTCTGAGACCTCATGCTTTTTCACGATACTATAAATTCGACTTTACAAATGCATCACATTACAAGGTGAATTCAAATTCCAGTGCATCATCTTTGAAGTCAGTTATTCCCGCGTAGAACGGTAAACGCAATGGCGTAATGGTTATTGCCGGCTATGAAAACGCGTCGTCCTGACTCGCACTAATTTCGATGGCACCGAAACTTAACAGCCGCTTTATGGCTGACACGACCCGTAGGGCGAAGCACATGGATGGGCGGAGTAACGGCAAAATGCAGGGAGCACTACGATTATTGTGACCTGGTGTATTTTGAATTCGAATTCGACAGCAACAAGGTGCCAGGCTTTTTCAGTTCAGTTAGCAGGACAGCAGCAAGCCTGCCCCTGATGCAGAATTCTAATAAGCCCTGTTAATCAAAAAACTCGGCGTTGTTTCTGACTTCATGCGCAAATTTATCGATCCGATCAGCAACGTTTTCCAGTGCTTCCATTACTGCTGTATCAATTCCAGCCTCAATTAACAGAGCTAGTTCTCTGTAATGTTCCTCAGCAAGTGAGTCACCCGCATTTTCTACCAGCTCTTTAAAGCGGCTGGAAATTTCGCGAGCATGTTGGGTGCGTTTCATTTTTACAGGTCTCCTTCCTTAAACGGGGCCTTATCGAGGATGTTTTCGCCTTTTTCATAAATATGTCTGGCAGAACCCACAATTAACTTGTCGGGTTTAACGGCAATATCTGGATCTTTATTGGGGTAGTCCAGTTTATTCAGAATATGGCGCATGGCATTGATGCGGGCGCGTTTTTTACAATCTGACTTTATAACGGTCCAGGGTGCATCGGCGGTATCAGTATAAAAAAACATGGCTTCCTTGGCCTCGGTATAGTCTTTCCACTTATCCAATGAGGCCAGGTCAATCGGACTTAACTTCCAGTGCTTTAAGGGATCATTCTGGCGCTGCTGGAAGCGACGGAACTGTTCATTGCGGCTAACGGAAAACCACAGCTTAAATAACGTGATACCACTGCGCACCAGCATTCGTTCCAGTTCAGGTGCCTGGCGCATGAACTCAAGATACTCGCTGGCAGTACAGAAATTCATAACACGTTCGACACCAGCACGGTTGTACCAGGAACGGTCAAACAGCACAATTTCACTTTTGCTGGGCAGGTGTTTGATATAACGTTGAAAATACCATTGACCCATTTCTTCTTCGCCGGGTTTTTCCAGCGCGACCACCCTGGCACCACGGGGGTTCATATGTTCCATCATGCGTTTAATGGTGCCGCCTTTACCGGCTGCATCTCGGCCTTCGAACAGGATGACAATGCGTTGCCCGGTTTCTCTCACCCAGTTTTGCATTTTCAGGAGTTCTATCTGCAAATCCTTTTTTAATGCATTGTATTCCCTGGCGTCCATCTTGGTGTCGTAGGGATAGTTGGCATCGTCAAATATTTTTTTCTTGTCCTGGGTTTGCACTTCTTCTAAAGGCGCCAGTTGCTGGTCTTTGCGTCCTTCACCAACTTGAGGCATTGAGAAATCTACATCTTTTGTCACATCAGGCCTCCGTTTTTAAATGGTTGAATTATAGGTATAGCATCCAGCCCCGGCCATACGCTGACCCGGCCCCGGTTTTGATTTCAGCATACGCCAGAGACAAAACAACGTAAAATCAGCACATGCCAACCATCGTCTCCATCAAAGATCTGTCCAAAATTTATCAGTCCGGTTTTCACGCATTGAAACGCGTTAATCTGGATATTGCCGATGGCGAAATCCTGGCCCTGCTCGGGCCCAATGGCGCCGGCAAAACCACGTTGATCTCGATCATCTGCGGCATCGTCACACCCAGCACCGGCACGGTCAGCGTGAGCGGTTTTGACAAC
>JAGXGK010000051.1 GCA_024636785.1 Gammaproteobacteria bacterium | reverse complement strand
GATTACAGCTACGCTGCTCTTTCATATGGCGCAGGGCCAATGTCAGTGACTTATGGTTCCTGGGGTGGTGATTTTGCAGGCAATTTTCTTGAAGTGGGCCTGAGTACAGATATCGGCGGTGCAGAAGCAGGTATCTTTGTTATCAATGGCGATCCTGATGATGGTGCCGACAATATCATTACTGATGGTACAGCGCTTGTTTTCTCTCTGAGCAAGTCTTTCGATCTTTAAAGGTCGGAGGTCGTTTAATTAATCGTTATTTAGAAGTAGCTCGCCGTTAATGGTGGGCCACTTCATGGAGTAGAAATTATGAAAATGATTACTGCAATCATAAAGCCATTCAAGCTCGATGATGTTCGTGAAGCGCTTTCGGAAATCGGTGTGCAAGGCATCACCGTTTCCGAGGTCAAGGGTTTTGGGCGTCAGAAGGGGCACACTGAATTGTATCGGGGGGCGGAATATGTCGTTGATTTTCTGCCCAAGGTGAAAATCGAGGTCGCGGTCGCGGCGGACACCGCTGAAAAAGTGATCGAAGCAATTCGGGGCGCGGCGAATACCGGGAAAATCGGCGACGGAAAAATTTTCGTCTCAAGCATTGAACAGACAGTGCGAATTCGTACCGGTGAAACCGGCGTCGAAGCGCTATAACTATTAGGGGTATACAAAAATGGAAAATCAAATTTTTCAACTGCAATACGCCATCGATACCTTTTACTTTCTGGTAATGGGTGCGTTCGTAATGTGGATGGCGGCCGGCTTTGCCATGTTAGAGGCGGGTCTGGTTCGTTCAAAAAATACCACAGAAATTTTAACTAAAAACGTCGTGCTTTATTCAGTGGCCTGCACCATGTATATGGTCTGCGGTTATCAGATTATGTACGGTGGCGGTTACTTCCTCGACGGCATCGCCGGCGGTGATACGCTGGTGGCTGATGCCCTGGCGGCATCATCGGAAAATGGCTTTGAAGGCGATTCGGTCTATTCCGGTGCTTCAGACTTTTTCTTCCAGGTGGTGTTCGTCGCCACGGCCATGTCGATTGTTTCCGGCGCGGTGGCTGAGCGTATGAAGCTGTGGTCGTTCGTGCTGTTTGCCGTAGTCATGACCGGTGTCATCTATCCAATGGAAGGTGCCTGGACCTGGGGCGGTGAAGCGGTCTTCGGCATGTACAGCCTGGGTGATGATTTCGGTTTCTCCGACTTCGCAGGCTCCGGTATTGTGCATCTGGCAGGTGCCAGTGCGGCGCTGGCGGGTGTGCTGGTACTGGGCGCACGTAAAGGCAAATACGGCCCGAACGGTCAGGTGAATGCCATTCCCGGCGCGAACCTGCCGCTGGCGACACTGGGTACTTTCATTCTGTGGATGGGCTGGTTTGGTTTTAACGGCGGCTCAGTACTGAAGCTGGGTGATATCGCCAATGCCAACTCGGTAGCGATGGTGTTTCTGAATACCAATGCTGCCGCTGCCGGTGGTGTCGTGGCGGCGATTATTCTGGCTCGCATCATGTTCGGCAAGGCTGATCTGACCATGGCACTGAATGGTGCGCTGGCTGGTCTGGTAGCGATTACCGCTGAACCCTCCACACCCACGCCCCTGGTAGCAACCCTGATCGGTGCTTTCGGCGGTCTGCTGGTAGTGTTCTCCATCGTCACTCTGGACAAGCTACGTATTGATGATCCCGTCGGTGCGATTTCAGTGCACGGTGTAGTCGGCATCTGGGGCCTGATGGCGGTGCCGCTGACCAATGACGGCACCACTTTCGGTGGCCAGCTGGTGGGCATGTTGACCATCGCTATCTGGGTGTTTGGTGCCAGCCTGTTGGTGTGGTTGGTAATCAAGGCACTTATGGGTGTGCGTGTTAGCGAAGAGGAAGAGTATGAAGGCGTCGATCTCGCTGAGTGCGGGATGGAAGCCTACCCGGAATTTACTGGCAAATAAATAGACTCCTGCTGGTAATGTTTGGCCGGGCACTCAGGTGCCCGGCTTTTTTGCTTGATGCCATTATGATGCCATTATTTAGTGGATGTGGTAAAAAGCTTATGATCTGGATTTATTGCCGGCCTGAATCTTCAGGTCTGGTTGCGTTACAAGACAGGCACGACATAATGAGTCGAAAAATTACAACCTACAGGTGATCTAATGAAACTGATTAAAGCAATAATTAAACCGTTCAAGCTGGATGATGTGCGCGAAGCTTTATCTGAAATCGGGGTGCAGGGCATCACCGTTTCAGAAGTCAAAGGTTTTGGTCGCCAGAAAGGCCATACCGAACTATATCGGGGCGCGGAATATGTGGTGGACTTTCTGCCCAAGGTAAAAGTTGAAACCGCTGTCTCCGATGACAAGGTTGAAGCCGTGATTGATGCCATCCGTGGCGCGGCCAATACCGGAAAAATTGGTGATGGAAAAATATTTGTTATGGCCATTGAACAGGCGATTCGTATTCGTACCGGCGAGTCTGGTGACGAAGCTTTATAAAATAAAAATAAGAACAGGATATAAAAATGAAATTATTATCGGGCTTGAAGGGGCTTGTGGGTGCGGCACTATTGTTGTTGCCGCAACTGGTATTGGCACAGGATATTGATAGTGGTGACACCTCATGGATACTGACCTCGACCGCGCTGGTGCTGTTCATGTCGCTGCCGGGGCTGGCGCTGTTTTACGGCGGCCTGGTACGAGCCAAGAACGTGTTATCGGTACTGATGCAGTGTTTCGCCATCGCCTGCGTGGTGTCGGTGCTGTGGGTGCTTTATGGTTATAGTCTGGCATTTGGCGATGGTGGCGGCCTGAATGGCTGGATCGGCGGTCTGAGCAATGTCTTTCTCAGCGACGTCAGCCGCAATTCGATCAGTGGCACACTGCCCGAAACCACCTTCGTCATGTTCCAGATGACCTTCGCCATTATCACCCCGGCACTGATTGTGGGCGGTTTTGCCGAACGCATGAAATTTTCAGCCATGCTGCTGTTCAGTGTGCTGTGGTCAACGCTGGTCTATCTGCCGATCTGTCACTGGGTATGGGGCGGCGGATGGCTGGCTGAAATGGGACTGCTCGACTTCGCCGGTGGCACCGTGGTGCATATCACCGCAGGCGTGGCCGCGATGGTCGCCGCCGTAGTGCTGGGCAATCGCCGGGGCTTTCCGGGCACACCAATGATGCCGCATAACATGACCATGACCCTGACCGGCGCCGGCATGCTCTGGGTGGGCTGGTTTGGTTTCAACGGCGGTAGCGCGGTGGCGGCAAATGGTGATGCGGGCATGGCCATCCTGGTCACCCACATCAGCGCTGCATGTGGCGCCTTAACCTGGTCAGCCATCGAGTGGATCAAGTTCGGCAAACCCAGCGCTCTGGGTATTGTCACCGGCATGGTCGCGGGTCTGGGCACGATCACTCCCGCCTCGGGATTCGTCGGTCCCGCGGCAGCCATGTTCATTGGCATCAGCGCCGGTTTTGTCTGTTTTCATGCGACCGTGTTTATCAAACACACGCTTAAAATCGACGACTCACTGGACGTCTTTCCGGTGCACGGCGTCGGCGGTATTATAGGCACCTTTCTCGCCGGTATCTTTGTCGCCTCGGGCTTTGGTGGTACCGGTCTGGCTGAAGGCGTGACCATGAGCGAGCAGGTTGGAGTGCAACTGATCGGCATTCTGGCGACGTTGATATGGACCGCAGTGCTCAGCTTCGGCATCCTCAAGCTAACCGATCGAATGGTTGGACTGCGCGTCAGTGAAGAGCAGGAAACGCAGGGTCTGGATATCACCCAGCATGAAGAGCGCGGCTATATCTTGTAAAGAAAGTTGGCAGTTTGCAGTAGGCAGTTAAATTTCAGGCTGTCTGCTGCCTGTTGTTTTTCTATGGTTTCTTGTGCTTTTTAGTAAGAAAAAAGTGTTCACCGCAGAAGATTGATCAGACGGTGTTATATGGCACTGAAAGAGAGAGAATAAGAAAATACATGAAGAGCTGGCAACATTAGGGTTATTACGTAAAGAACAATTTTATATTGTGGTGGTCAGCAGCCAGGTGGCTCAATACTCACCCAGAAGATATCGATTACCTGTTGCCCCGGGTAGTGCCGGCAGAAAAATAAATGGTTGAGTAGTGTGTGGTTTACGGGACGCTTGCAATGCTTCTATGCTTTCTGCCACTAAGGAAAATATATGGAACGAGTAAAAGCTGATCGCGTTGGAAGGGATTTTCCTATCGTCTGCGTAGGCGGTTCGGCGGGCGGGCTCGACGCATATATTCGGTTGCTGCAAAACTTGCCAAACGATATAGCATCCCTTTTTACCACGCGTTGCTGTGACTTCGGTACTTAAAGTAGGCTGACTGACCACCTGGTCAGCCAGTTACTTATGTTACGCAATTCTGTATTGATTACAGTATGTTTTCATTACTGTTGTTGAGACTATTAATTGCGCAAACAATTTGTTAAGGCTTGATGTAGGTGTAGCCCATCTGCTGCAGACGTGAAAGCTCTGCAACACCGCTAGGCACAATGTCTTTATCACTAACGTCGTATAAATCGTCAGCAACATTTATGCCTCTACCTTTAACGGTATTGTCACATACATTGAAAACAACGCCCTGAATCTTCAGTTTATCAATGGTGGCGGTCATTTTGTTATTGGCATTTGCATGTTTGACCTTAGGTAATTTTTCCAGCGAACCTGGATCAACCAGCATGGAGAGGCCGTTGCCGTGAAGCACAACTTTCAGCTCAATATTTTCAGCGCCAACAGCGTTGATATGATTCTGAATGTTGCGTAGAGCACCGGCCTGTGCTTTTGTATTATCGTAATTGATGTGGTAAACAACTTTCTGTTTGCCATAGCGTTCATTGGCGATGGCATTGCCAGCGGAGATCAGCATTAAGCAGGTGAATAATGCTGAGATATAACGAATTGCTTTCGTGTTCATATGTAACCTCCTGATGATTTTTTATGTTAGCCAATCAGTGAATTAGCCAACAGATTTTTTGTGATCATGCATTTTCTTAAAAAAGCATTTACTAATAAAAGACGGGTGGGCAATCATATTATTCAGTCTTTTGTCTTGTATTTTCAATTTGCTGATTGTTGCGTGTTTTTTGAGTGCGCAGGGTCGGAGCTATACAACTGATTGAATAATAGGTTAAAACCGTTAAGGCATGCGTACATATAGCGCTTAAATAGCCAATTCAAAGGTGTAAATTACCGCTTTAAGGGAGGAGAGCACATGCCACGCGCATGATCAACAAGGCCAGACATGATTGAAATTTAGACAAATCAATCGAGCCTTAAAATCATAAGTCGTCGCCTCTCCCACTGGAGGGATCCGGTTAAAATAAAAATATTAAAGGTCAGCTTTGAGGTAACTGGAGACATAAGACTCAAAAACAGTGTCAGGTAATCTTGTAACTTTATAGCCATAATGTTTGATCAAGTTTAAGCTACTTCGATTTATGTGCTGCTGTTTTCAATGCATGACATGTACATGATTAATGCTGAATTACTTAATAAATAATGCGGTGAACAAGGGTTTCCGTTATTAAAGTTAAACTCAGTCAGTACCGCTAATGGCTTTGTTGCAGACTGGTGACCACCGAACTCAGGGCATAATCGAAAATCGAACGTCCCATAATGGCTTTTGACTTGCCGCTAGTCATCTCCTCCAGAAAATCACCCAGATTTTTTTCGATAATGACCGCGCCCTGATAATTCACGAATACCAGTTTTTGATCTTCTAAAATGATGACCGAAAGTTTGCAGCGACGTTGTGCCCTGTCTTCACCATTGTAAATCTGAAACCACATGCCGGGGACGATGCCGGATGGCAGTTTTAATTTCGGTACCTCTTCTTCCTCCGGTACCGGTTCAATCGGTGCGAACGCTTCAGCGGGCGTGGTTTCATTTTCTCCGGTTTCCGTTTCATGGCTAAAATCCGCCTGATCGATGAGAGACTGATGGATGCTGCTCAGATCCTGAATGACCTGTTCGATGTCTTCTGCCGATTGATTGGTTCTTTGCAGATATTTGCGCGTACTGGTAATTAGATGTTCCCGCCCGGAAATTAGCAGCTCAAGATCATTGGCAGTTTTCAGCGGTTGTACGCTGTTAATAATGGCTCTGAGGGTGTCAACAATATTAACCCATTCGTTGTTTTCCTTGCCCTGTTTCAGGTAGTGATTGTACATCATAGTGGGCCAGCGTTTTAACACCAGCGCATGGATGGTTTCGGGCAGGACTTTGCCCCGGGTGGCAATGCGCAATGATTTTAGTACGGTACTACGGGCATGTTCGCGCAAGACCTGACGCTGCGTTTCGGCCTCGATTTTCAACGCCTCGGCATCGCGCTCTTCCAGAAAGGCATTAAGGCTGTTCAGCGCGATCTCGAAGGACTCGGCCTGGAGTTCAAACTCGTTGACCAGCGTGGTCACAATTTTATCGAGATGGCTGTAAATTTCGTCATTGCGATCAGCGACGCCGATGCCAACGTGGGCAATTTTATCCAGTAGCAAACGTGCGGGATGTTCATCATAAATGAAGAATTCCTGATCAATCATCGACATTTTGATAACGGGAATTTGCAGACGCAGAAGCAGGGTCTTGATGGTGTCAGAAATATTGTCGTCATCAATGATAGCGTCAAAAACCAGTTCGATGAAATCGATGGTTTTTTCAGCGATGCGATTAATGCTTTTAGTAACAACTCCACCGGATGATTTGGCGATTTCGGAGAGCACTGCGTGCTTGATCGCTTCACCATCATAATGCGCACCTTCTGCATTACTGAAGGCAGGGCTGTGCTGAACATTGGAGAGCGCATTGAGAATTTCCTGATGACCATAATACTGGCCTGAAGGGGCTGGAAAGAACGATCTGCCTGTGCTCAGATCAGCATTCTCGTCTCCTGGTGACGGCCGCATCAGTGGTGCGCCGCCCAGATATCGGCCAATAACTTCACCCACCTGACTGGCCGGCATGCCCGCCTTGGTGTGCTGATAACTGGCAGGGCCGGGTGCATTCGCGCCGCTACTTCCGCCGTCAGCCTGTTGTGAAGAGGTCTGATCGAAACCGGCCTGACCACTACCCTGATACCCGCTGGATGAACTCCAGCCAGCCTCGCTATAGCTCTGATCACTTCCCTGGGAGGCATTCTGACTACCGCCGTCGAATGCACCACCGCCTGGCTGAGCACCGGCATTAGTATGGCCGGGTGCTGCGGTCATGGCATAACCACCCTGATTCATCTCCTGATCCGAGTTGTATTGTGCGTTGCTGCCGGCCTCTGAGTGTTCGCTGTTTGCTGGTGGTGAGCGATGACCGGGGGTGTGTTGTGAATTTTCCTTGCTGGTATGGAGTTTGACTTTAGGCAGGATGTCCGCCTCAATCAGAATCTGATTGAGGTCATTGTACAAATCGCCCAGCTTTAGAGCGACGTGATCATTGAAAAAGTTGAACAGGACTTTTTTGTTGGCGAGATCAAAATTTTCCCCCAGCGCATCATCGTAAGCCTGGAATATATTGACGGGGTGTAGCGCCTTCTGGTAAAAAACATCAGGGGTCTGTAAGGCAAGGTGCTCGAGTCTGGCTTCCAGACAGTGCAGGGGTTCGCGTAGTCGCGCGGTGGCATTGCCGCTCATGCTTTTGACCAGCACCATGTTCTCTATTTCGTCCTGATCAACCAGACTCAGCTCGCTTTCGTTGCGCTTTTTTACGGTGTCCTTTTCGGCAACTGTTTCAGCGAAAGGGCGCAGGGAGGCGGTAATGATATCAATGAAATCCGTGGAAATGTCATCCTTCAGTGCGCGCGTATCGCGCATCAATTCAAAATAACGGTTCTGGTCTTTGTTGCTGTCGGCCGATTCGGCGATCTCGAAAAGTGCCTCATCGGCCTGAATAAACATTTCCGCGATAGAGGCCTGCAGAGTGCTGTAGACATTATTTTTGATCTGTGAAATCAAATTTCCGTATTTACGATTTACGAATGACATAACAATTAATATCTGCTTTTAGTAATTTTGCGGGTAAATAAAGATACCACGTCTCAGATTATAGTATTTATGTCGGCTTTGGAACGATAAAATGCTGAAATTATAAGCAAAGCCCATCGAGGCGCTTGCATTCAAGGCCAAAAGCTCACCTGGGAGGCTGGCAGAAGCGGGAGAGCGGCCCAAATCTCCTTAAACCCGACAGCCCTCCCAGAACAAAGTTTTTTCTGTGCATTTCGGAGATAATTAAGTTATGGTAACGGCTATTTCAGGGATGAATTAAAAGGTTTATTGCACCACACCGTCCGGTAGCTAATGCCTTGTTATCGGTCTTCCATGGCTTGTCCAGAGTGGCCGCGCCGTGAAATATAATAAATTCACTCATTGTTACTATTTGCATTTACCAAGAGTTTTAGAGATGGGCGAACAGTCGAGCCAAAAACCGGAAATTATAATCGTTGATGATTCCAGGGTCATCCGCGCGGCAGCCAGAAAAATGCTGGGTGAGGGCTATGTCATCCACGAGGCGGTCGATGGTAGCGAGGGCTGGGAGCAAATTCAGCGGAACGGTGCTATTTCAGTGGTCTTTACCGATATCCAGATGCCGGTGATGAACGGCATGGAGCTGCTGGCCGCCATCCGTGGCGCGGAAGATGAGCGTATTGCCGAGCTTCCCGTGATTATGATCACCGGGCAGGGTGACACCGAAGAAACAAAACGGAAGGTTTTTGAAGCCGGGGCCACCGACTTCATCGCCAAGCCGTTTAGCTCCATTGACCTGCTAACGCGCGCCAAATCTTATGCCCAGCTGAATGCCAGGATGGTTGAGCTGGAGAAACAGACCGGTCATGACAAGCTCACCGGCCTGTTTAATGCCAAAAGTTTTGAGGAGCAGGGTGACAAATCGCTGTCATTTGCCGCCCGTCACAGCGTCAGCATCTCCACAGTATATCTTGAGATAGAGAATTTCCAGAAAATTTTTCTCACTCACGGTAAATCGGTGGCAACGCAGATTATCATCGCGGTCGCCCGGCGTTTTGAAGCGGTTTTACGCACCGAAGACGTCGCCGCCAGAATCGGGGTGGCCAAATATGCCCTGTTGTTGCCCCTGACCAACCATACACATGCCAAGATTGTGGTTGACCGGGTCAGGTCCTCTATTAACAAGCTGGTGTTTGATACCGGCAAGGAAAAAATACGCATTGTCCTGGCCGCCGGCATGACCTCGCCCGAAGCCAGGGAGGAGATGTGCTTTGCGGAAGTGATGATGCAGGCGGACACGGCTCTAAAACGCGCTTTGGGCAAGGCCGGTGAAAAAATAGCCAGTTATTTTGAGGTGCAACCAAAACCAGCAGTTGGCGAAGAAGCCGGTGACGGCGGTGATGCCGGGCAGGCGCTTGACAGGGAGCTGGAACAGGCGTTCAAAAGGATTCTCGAAGGCGATTACTTCAAGATAGAAAAATGTCATCTACCCGCTCTGGTTGAACGCCTTATGCCTTTCATGGACTATGTAAAAAATCAGGATAATTTATAAACGACCATGTCTCTGCATAGGTGATTAATATGGTATCTGAACTTCAAAGTATTTCACCCCGGGAAGGCTGGCAAATCTGCCAGGACGATGCGCGCGCTTTGCTCATTGATGTTCGATCCAGCATGGAATATCTGTTTGTAGGCCATCCGGTAGGCGCTATCCACGTACCCTGGATCGACGAGCCGGACTGGGTGGTTAATCTGAATTTCGTCACCGATGTCAGAAAATTAATTCTGGGTGGGGTGGGCGGAAATTCGGATAACAGCGTGCCTATTGTTTTGATTTGCCGCAGCGGAAAACGCTCAAAAGAAGCGGGGATGAAATTAATCGAAGCCGGGTTCACCAATGTTTATAACATCGATGAAGGTTTTGAGGGTGATCTGGACGAGCATCATCATCGCGGCAGCGTCGGCGGCTGGCGCTATCACGATCTGCCCTGGGAACAGTGTTAGTTATAGAGGATGGCGTATGGCTGATAAAATCAAAAAATCTGATGCCGAGTGGCAGGCACAATTAACGCCGGAACAGTACCGTGTGGCCCGGGAAGCGGGTACGGAGCCGGCTTTCAGCGGCAAATATAATGACAATAAGGAGCCCGGTATTTATACCTGCATCTGCTGTGATGAGCCATTGTTCAGTTCGACAGAGAAATATGATTCCGGCTCAGGCTGGCCCAGTTTCTGGCAGCCGATAGACGGACGTAAACTGGAAGAGGTGACCGATAGCGCACACGGCATGGTCAGGGTGGAGGTGCGCTGCCCCGCCTGCAGCGCGCATCTGGGCCACGTTTTTACCGATGGCCCGGCACCCACCGGCCTGCGATACTGTATAAATTCAGCGTCGATTGACTTTAAAAATAGATAAGGACAGAGTTTGTTTTTCGCAACTTAACGGTCATTCGTTTTACCCGGCTTGACTGCGTTTTTGCTGCTGACAGACACCCCGCAGTCAATTCATCCTGAAGCCGACAGCCTTCTAATACACTTCTCGAATATAAATAATATTATCGCTGCCTTTGAAAATGCCGAAGTTACCACGGCTGAGTGGAATGTCATCAATGTTATTGCCATCTGCCGTACAGCCTGCGATATAGGCCGGATCAGATGCCGCGATTCCGGGTGTACAATGCCCCCCCGGACCCTCAATACCCTGATCCAGTTTGTCCAGATCAGACAGCAACCAGTCGGGGGTCTGTATCTCAATATCGACGTAACCTTCGGCAGCGGGGGCGGTGAAACTCAGGCTTGCCCGGCCGTCGACGAAGGCGCTGATTGAAGTCAGCGTGGTGCTACCGGTGCCAATAGTTATCACGGGATCACCCACGGTACGACCTGCTTTTGGTTCCAGGACGTTGTACAACAAAACATTGGCGGGAGTGCGCGTGGTGCAACTGTCATCCGCGTTAATCACAAATTCTGCTGTGGTATCCAGATAATATTCTGCGTTTAGCGGCAGGCTAAGTCCTAATAACTCTGAACCAAAATTATTGAAAAGATTAAGCCGCCCGTAGCGGAGGTCGGTCTGTCCCAGCTGCACATGGCTATCGGCACCCCCGTCGAGAGTCAGATTCAAATCGGCTGCCAACAGACTCACACCATCGCTATCAGTCGGCACAATGCCTACCTGAAAATTGCTGTATACGCCATCAGGTACGGCGTTGCGGGCCAGCTGTAATGTGGCGCTGACCGGCGCTGTGCCGGCAACGAATCCCCCCGCCGAGGCAACACCCAGGCGTGCAGTGAGATTGCTGCCCGCGTCGGTAGCGCCATAATTCATCTCGGCCGGCACGCTAAGATCCAGCTTGGCGAAGGCGCCGATATAATTTTGCGTGAGTGTAGCCGGCGTACGCGCATTGAATGCGGCCAGTTCATAGTCGATCTGGAAATTCTCGCCCATATAGGTGAATGGATCCAGGCAGGCCGCACTATCACTGCGGTTGGTTAGCGTGGCACTGGCCATGACAAAATGGTTGGGGATAAAACGCCCGACGTAACCGCTTTTACCCAGCAGCGCTGCGGTGGCTGCTGCGCCGATACCCAGATAATCACCATCAGCTACACCGGCGGTAATTTCGATAATACCGGCCTCATCAAAACGCACTGCCGCACTATTGCCTGCGCCACTGCTAAAGCCGGTAATGGTGGTAGTGCCTGCCAGTCCGGGGTCATTGCCGCCGCCGGGCTGATCAAGCAGGCCGGTCAGTGCCACACTTTCGGTGGTTACTTCCCGGCCATAATTCAGCGCTGCCGCGTTGTCACTCAAATTCACATTATTAGAAGGATCGGCATCATCATGGTTATCCGGTATGCCATTATTATCGAGCGCATCATCACTGGCCTGATACAGCACCGCGGTAGCGCTGACGGCAAAATCGGCACCGGCCCGGGTGAATACGCCATCGGCAGGACCGGCTGCGCCGGGGTTAGCAGTGACGATGACATCAAAGCCGAACGGGCGCACCACAAACGCGTTGCTGTTACCCGTGATAAAAGTCCCCGATGGTGTGCTGGAGCCGTCATCTAACGGAATGCTATAACGAGCATATAACTGGATCGCGCCAACATCGGGGTAATTCATGACGAACGCCGCTGTGGTGTCGGTGGCATCACCAAAATCGAGATTAACCGGGGTATAACCGCCAACAGCACCCAGATTATTGCCGGTGATAGCTACGCCGTTAATGTCTACCTGGTTAGCGCTACAGGTGGTCGGATCGCGGCACTCAAACGCTAGCTCAATTTGATTGGCTCCCTGCAGCGCGGCCTCGCAGGCGCCGGTGGTGTCGCTGGTGCGAACAGCTTGCAGTTCCAGCAGCTGGTTGCCGGGTGCAAGGCTTGAGCTTTTGCCGCCAATCTGTGTCGTAATATTACTGGCGATACCCTCGGCGAGAAACACAAAGCCGCTCTGGGCAAACACAAGATCCTGATCCTCCCCGGCCAGTGCGCTGCCGGTAATTTCCGAAATCAAACCATCAGTGACATTAATATTAAGCGCTTCCACATGTGTGTTTTTAAGCCCGAGCACTGCGACTCCATTATCGC
Source organism: Gammaproteobacteria bacterium (assembly GCA_024636785.1). GTDB lineage: Bacteria > Pseudomonadota > Gammaproteobacteria > SZUA-229 > SZUA-229 > LH-M37. Next base: position 17,050 of record JAGXGK010000051.1, on the reverse strand, counting down.
CGGCCACCATCGTGTAAGTCGCCACGCCATCGTCAGCAGCACCGTTGTTTAACGCACCCAGACCGTTTATTAAAGTCCAGTCGCCGTTGCCGCTGGATGTGGACAAAGTCAAGGGGCCGCTATAACCGGTATCCACTGTGTGGTCACTCAGGTGCGCCGAGATAGTCACCGGTTCTGCCTGGCAGTTGACCGCAGTGGTGTCGTGATTGATACTAAAATGATCGGTCGGGGGCAGCTCCACCAGTACTGTCGATGAATCGCTCGGACAGTTTGCCGGATCATCACACGGCGTGATCACGGTCGCGGTATTGGTATGTGAACCCAACACACTACCGGTCACAGTGATGGTCCAGGTGGCACTGCCGCCGTCTTTGGCCAGCGAACCCACATCCCAGGTCAGTGTGGGCAGCGCGGTTGCATCGATGGTTCCCTGGGTGGCGGTCGATGACACATAGGTAAAACCGGCCGGCAGAGTGTCTTCGATAAAAAAGTCTGCCGCCTGTTTGTTGTTATTGAGCGCTTCGATATCAAAGGTAAAATCATTGCCGATGATGACCGCCGCAGTACTGGCCAGTTTGGACACGCCGGCGTTATTGGTTTCACAGTTGGTAAACGAAGTGCCCGCGCCGGTGCCGGATGAAATCGCCCAGTCACCGCTGCCATCGGGAAAACGCGAAATATCACGGTTGCCCAGACTGTCCAATTGCAGATCATGGTCCACGGCAGCGCACATGCCCGCTTCCGGCGTGTAATAACCCGGCAGGGTGCAACTGCCCGGTGGCCCGCAGGCATCAAGATAATCGATTTCATTACCGGAGGCATCGAACAGCGCCACGGAAATATCCGGGCTGGGTAAACCGCCGGGCACCTCAAGCGTAGCATACGCCCGGCTACCGAATTCGCAATAAGTGGCGGTAGTATCATTCAATACGTGATCAGTAAATGTGCCTGGCGCTGTGTACACGCGAATAGACCAGTTCTGCCATTCTGTCCGTGGCACATCGGCCGTGTTATTAATATAGACCTCGAGAAAATTGGCTCCGGAATTACCAAAATAATATTCATTGAAAGTGGCGCGATCGGCATACACCGAGCACGCGGCCCTGCTATGCGTTGTCCACAGTAAACCGGATAACATCAACAACAGCACCAGTGCCGTTCTATACAAAGCGTGTGCGCTAATGTGCATTACTGGTTCACCACCGCACGCACCGTGCGCGTAACATAACCGACATTACCGAAAGTACCCGTGGTTGCGGTGGCACTAAGGTCGTACACAGTAGAAATCTCCCCGGCTTCGTTAATGCCGCCGACTGAAGTACAGGCTACAATAACCGTGAAATTAACGCCGGGCAGAGTAACGCCGCCGTTGGTACAGGTGCCCGCACTGACCGCGCGCTGCACCCCATACTCAAGACCGCTTTGCGCGGCGGCAAGGGCACGTGCCTGTTGCAGGGAATACATGCTGGTGATGGTTTGCACGCTCGTGGTGGATGACATCACCACCGCCATGACGGCGAGCACGGCAATCAAAAACAGGACCGTGATCAGAATAAATCCGCGCGGTCGGGGTTGGGGTCTGCTATTCATCATAGAAGGTTCATGGTGTCTGTGTTCATGGCGCATTCAAGACGTGAGTCTGCTGCAATAGTGCAATGTTTTCACCGTCTGCACTTATGGTCAGGCGAATCACTACCAGACCATAACGTACCCCGGCACCAGCATTGTATAAGAAAGTGTTGCTGCCGCAATCAGATACCCGGTCGGCCAGAACCGCGCCAGCGCTGCCGAAGATCAGGGGCTGTGTGGACTGGATATTATAATTTTGATACATCAACAGCTCCCCGGTGCTGCTGTCGCAGACAAAACTGACCGGGGTGTCCACGACAAAAAAGCGATTATTCGGTGAAGCCGCCGGAAAGCGCCAGCCGGGAAGGCCAGAATTATCAAATGTCATGGCAGTATTACTGACGGCGGTAATCGCAGCAATGTTGTCGCCATTATAGGCATTGAAATCGCTGGCGGTTGTGCCGGTGTTATAGATCACCAGACAGTCCACGACATTGTTAAGACAGGCTGCTTGCCCGCTGCCACCGGTGGCATCGACAAGCCCGAAATCCGGCAAGCCACCCAGAATATCAAAACTGTCGCTGGCCGTATTAAAATTGAGCCGGTTACTGGGACCGCCGGTCGCCTGCAAGGCGCGGTAACGCCCGCCGGTCACCGTGCTGAGATATTCAATGGCAAACTGAGTACCATTATTGGAGATCCTGACGCTGTTGGGCAGGGCATGGTGGATCTCGCGTCTCATGCGCTGCAGGGCAGTGGCGGCGATATCGGTCAGTTCAGCGCGGCGGTTAGTGTCGATAAAGCCACCGACCGGGCCGGCAATAAATACCGAGGCAACCGAAGCCAGCGCCCCGATCAGCACAATGACCATGATCAGCTCTATGAGACTGAAGCCCGCCATTTTGACCGGGAGCCTGTCTGACGAAGTAAATGGGCTGCTTGTCGCCTGGCCGGTCCATATTTCGCCGCTTTTTTGGGCAATAGAACTACTATTACCCTGCAAAATCGGCAAAATCTGTCCTCGCCCAGTCAAATTTTCGCTTCGATTTTTCAAGTCAGACAGGCTCCAGGAGGTTTGCTGAGTATCGCCATCACCCTAATAATAACCGGTGCGATAAGCCGTCAGCACCAGGTTGATGTCGGCAAAGGTATCGTGGGTCACGGTGACGTCGATGCGTCTCGCGGTTACTGCCGGCGCACCGATATTGGTTGTACTGATGCTGATGGCGATATTGTAATTGCCTAAACCGACCAGGCTGCCACCGAACTGGTCGAGCGCACCATTGGTATCATTGATGCAATCGTAATCGGCCACATCATCGTACGAAATCCGTGCGCCCTCTTCGCAGCTATTAGTTTCACCGCCATCGGGATCGCTGTACGGCTTGAGCATCGCCTCTTCCAGATATCCCTGGGCAATGGTAATGGCCTGCTGCTGAATCATCGGGTCGGCGCTCCGGGCCGTGGTCGCGGAAAAACTGAACAGAATGCCGGAGGCGGCGGCGAGTACCACCATGGCGATGATCATTTCGATCAGGGTAAAGCCCCGTGAGGTGTGAGCAGCAAGTTTCTTCACTGGATGAAGCCGGTGAGTGGATTCACCACAATCTGTCTGCCGTCGGGATTGAGTGTAATCGTGCCCCAGTTGCTGGGTGCGCCGCTGGCAGTGAAATAGAAATTACCGAAACCGGCAATGCTGACACCCGCAGGGGCGGTGCCCGTATAGGCGCCGGACTGTACCGGGTGCTTGACGGCAAAAGCGCCAAAGCCATCGGGGGGGTTGCAGGTGTTATCGGGATAAAACAAGGCGTAGGAATTTGCCGTCAGCGCCACCTGAACTTCACATTCGGCCGCAAGGCTGGTCTTGTGCGCATAACGGATCGCAGTTTTCAGTTCCTGTTGAAACGACAGGCTGTCATAGCCCGAGGTATTTAGACGCGGCATGACGAACACCGCCAGCGCGCCGAGTACCACCAGCACCATGATCAGTTCGATGAGGGTAAAACCGCTCATACGTGTTGAATAATGCATGGTTTATTAACAGTGCTTGTGCTTACCGTGTGCAAGCCCAGACACTGTTATTATCAATGGCTAGTCAGGTACGATTGCTTCAAAATTCGCAGTCAATCCGCTTGCAGTGTGTGTGACTGTACACGTATCAGTTTCGCCCTTAGCGCCAGCAAATGCAGTAGCTGGTGTCACTGTGTAACCAGTAGCAGGTATGCCAACAAGGCCACCGGCAATGGTAAGGGGCGTATCTGCGCAGTTAGCCAACACTGTTCCAGTACCACTGTCCATGCAGGCTGCATCACCAGCGACGCATCCCGCATAGTTAATCGCCATACCTGCTGCCAATGCGCTCGAGACACCTTCAAGTGCGGCCTGATCCGCTTCCTGCTGAAGATCCACATAACGTGGCAGTACTGTCACAGCCAGCGCCCCCAGTATCACGATGACCATAATCAGCTCGATAAGGGTAAAACCCGATTGTTGTTTATTCATAATTGACCTATTTTGTTATACAGGCCGCGGCCTGTGCTTATGGATGCATCCCTGACGTCTATGCTGCCGCAGCGGCACTGTCCAGAATCCGGTCAATGCAGAAACCGGATGAATTGCTTTTTAATTTTCCTTTTATGTTACTGAGTATAGAGGAAAAAAAGCCGGCTACCAGCATACAGGCTGAATAATATGATGATTAGGCCGATAAAATGCGGGTATTTGTAGACCAGCTGATTAAGCTGATCTTTTTCTGTCGAGAGCGGTCGAGAGATCTGGCGCGTCGATATCCAGCGATTGGCCCAGAGCTCGACCCGCTTGAGCTGGCTGGGTCGGAATACGATGGCGATGCCGAGGCCCAGAATTACGGCACTGCAGATCAGCATCAGCACTCTAAGGGTGTTTATCAGGATGTCGATAGCCAGCGCATTGGCCGAGCCCCTCGAGTATTCTGCGATCAACGTCGGATCATACACCAGAGAAAAATAATACAGCACATAGGCTGAAGTCAGGCTGATGATAACGCCCATTATTATATGGTGGCGGTAGAACAGCCGGTCGATGTTTTTCGGGACTTCGAGAAATTTGGTGCCATGACGCATGCTGAATCTTTTGCCGAGGCGGGTGTTCAGTCGAACAATTAGCGCCGGTCGCACCAGCAACAATAGCCCGACAACGAAAGCCAGCACCAGCAGGCTAAGGCCGACAAGAAAGCTAAGTTCTTCAATAAAAGCCATTATCATTTCGTCACTGTTGGTGTTCATGGTTAGTCTAGTTGAGTTTCCCAGGAATAATGATCCAGGGTTTTCACGTTAACACCCCGCACCGTGTTATTGTGTCCCGGCTGAGCGCCTTCCTGGTAGACCAGCGTGACTCTGAGTCTTATTCTGGGCGTGCCTGCCAGACTGGTGGCAAAATAGTTAGTATTTTTCACGGTATATACCAGAATGTTCTGCTTTTCATCATAGTACCAGCTCTTCGCCGGATACCTGCCTGCAGCGTTATCATCCCTGATGCCCAGGTAATTATAGGGCGGTGCCTGTAAGTATTGCATTGGATTGGTGTTTTCAAGTGCGGAAAGTGAATCGATCCCCTGTTCAACCACCCACTCGGCGGCCTGTAAATTGACCGCGCTATTTAACACGCCCAGCATCTGTTGTACCGATATTCTTTCGGAACTTATCTGCATTTGCAGCATTCTGTCGATGGCCATGCTCATCAGCACACCGATGAGCAGGACCACGACCACCATTTCAAACAGGCTGAAGCCGCGTTGCGGCGATAAAATTTCAGCTGGGTTTTTCCCGATCATAGCCGGTCGCCTACCTCTGGGTTATCTTGACCAGGTCCCACATAGGCAGGAAAATGCCCATGGCGAGGAACAACACCAGTAGCCCCATGACCACCGTCAGTATGGGGTCGATAATTCTGGAAAGATTTTGCACATCATAAGCGACCTCGCGCTCATAAAATTCCGCTACTTCTTGCATCATCTCATCGATCCGACCGGTTTCCTCGCCCACTTCCAGCATTTGCAATGCCAGCGGGGTGAACAGCTGGGTCGATCTTGCTGCCCGGCTCAGGGTCGCACCGCGTTCAACATCATTGCGCATGGCGTTTATTTTGGCTTCCATGTAAGCGTTGTCGACGGCCCTGGCGGTGATGGTCAGGCCGCTCAATATGGGTACTCCGGCACTGTTCGACATGGCGAAGGCGCGTGAAAAACGCCCCAGCAGTGCGCGCTGCAGAATGTCCCCGATCTTTGGAATCCTGAGTTTATAGCGGTGCCATTTAAGTTTGCCGGTTTCGGTTCTGACATAGTTGCGCAGGGCAGCTATGGTCACTATGGTGATCAGCAGCAGTAGCCACCAGTAGTCGGCGACAAAATTTGAGGCGCCGATAATTATTCTGGTTTGCAGGGGTAGTTCGAGGTCAAATTTTTCGAATATCAAGGCAAATTTAGGAATCACCTTGGCCATCAGAAACATGACTGCGGCGATAATGGCAACGAGGACAGTGGTGGGATAAAACAGGGCGGCTTTAATCTGTTCCAGCGTTACTTTATCGGTTTCCAGATAGTGATACAGCCTCAGAAAAGCTTCATCGAGGTCCCCGGTTTCTTCGCCGACACGCACAATGTTAATATATAAAGGACGGAATATATGAGTATGGCGTGACATCGCCGCTGATACGGTCTGGCCCGATTCGAGATCTTCGATAATGGCTCGTAGCGCTGCTGCAAATATTTTGTTTTTGGTTGATTCGGCAATTAAAACCAGGCCTCTGATAATAGGCACGCCGGATTTTGTCAGAGCGTACATCTGCCGGCTAAACAATATCAGGTCAACCAGCTTTGGCTTGCCAATACCCAGTGCAGTTTTCAGGCTCTCGGTCGCCTCTCTGGTGACCTTGACTTCGTTAATGCTGACAGGGGTCACGTCTGCCGCAAGCAGATGCCCGGCCAGGGATTGACTGGACTCCGCTTGCCGTCGTCCCTCTACCAGTTCGCCGCCTGGGGTCCGACCTTTGTAATCAAATAGTGGCATGGTGCTAATCGTTATCCGGCTATAAGGGACCCGGAACATACTAATATACCATTACGCATCCAGTCTTCAGGCCATATTTGGCCGCGCCTCAATCGCAAAATCCTCACCGTAGCTCTGCTACGCCTACGGTTTTGCTCAATCGGCGCGACCAAATATGACCCAAATCCGGGCGCGATCCAGATACATTAGTATATTCCAGTTTCCTAAGTTTTTTTATGTTACGCATCCAGCGCAGTTTATAAATCATCGACGTTATAGCTATCGGCAATTTCGGGTTCTTCCTGAAAATATTCACTGGTGAAACTCATCACTTCAAACAAGCTGGTCACGCCTTTAGCCGCCAGATCCAGGCCACTCTCAAGCAGGGACACATGGTTTTTATTCTCACTAACGGCCTTGTTAAATTTCTGTACATCATTGATGCGTATCGCTTCGAGCATGGTCTCATCAGGTTCTATCATTTCATAAATACCGATGCGTCCGTGATAGCCGGTATTATTGCAATGTGCACAGCCAACACCTTTATAAAATTCTCCATTTTGGTAGCGCCCGTTGACGATGGTTTTTAGCCACGCCATTTGATGATCATCCAGTGTAACTTTGCGCTTGCAGCTTTCGCACACTCGCCTTAACAGTCGCTGCGCCACCACTGCGCGCAGCGCTGTTGCAATCAGATAGCCTTCTACGCCCAGATCGAGCAATCTCTCCAGGGTGTGCATGGCATCGTTAGTGTGCAAGGTCGACAACACCAGATGGCCGGTCATGGCGGCGCGTATCGCAATTTCCACCGTTTCCTGATCGCGCATTTCGCCGACTAGAATAATGTCCGGATCCTGGCGCAGAGCGGCACGTAATATTTGGGCAAAGTCCAGACCTATTTTTGTATGTACCTGAACCTGATTGATACGCGGCAGTCGATATTCAACCGGGTCTTCTGCGGTAATGATTTTTTTATCAGCGGTGTTCAGTTCCTTAAGAGCGGCATAAAGGGTGGTGGTTTTACCGCTGCCGGTCGCGCCGGTAACCAGCACCAGGCCATGCGGCACGTGGATAGCTCTGCGGAAAGATTTAATCATGGCCGCCGGCATCCCCAGCTGCTCGAGATCCAGTATTCCACTTGACTGGTCCAGTAAACGCATGACCACCGACTCGCCATGTTGTACCGGCATGGTTGAAAGGCGCACATCAATACTGTGGCCTTTAACGCGAATATTAAATCGGCCATCCTGCGGCATTCTTTTTTCGGAAATGTCTATCCCTGAGATTATTTTCAGACGCATGACCAGGGCATTGGCAATCCGTTTCTGATCCATTACATGCTCATGTAATACACCGTCTATACGTTGTCTGATACGCAGCACTTTTTCATCGGGTTCAATATGAATGTCGGAAGAGCCAACCTGAATGGCATCTTCAAACAGGGACTGTAATAATTTAACTACCGGCGCATCGGTGAGATCCTCACCTGCCACCATATCATCAAGGCTGACATCGCTGCCGGAGAGTTCATTGCCGAGTTCCTGTGCAAAGGAATGAATTTCAGCTGTGCGGCGATACACCAGGTCAAAAGTTTTAATAAGCTCAGTTTCGCTAATGACTGCCTGTTTGATGCTGGTGTTGAGATATTTGGCAATTGCGTCGTAGGCAAAAATGTCTGTGGGATCAGCCATGCCAATGACCAGTTCAGCATTTTCCTCGGCCAGAACAATGCACCGGTAACGGCGTGCCAGTGTTTCCGGCAGCCGCCGCACCAGTTCAGGATCGAATTTGTAGTAAGACAGATTGATGTATGGGATGTGTAGCTGCGACGACAGGATGGTGAGAATCTCACTCTCTTTCACAAAGCCCAGTGTGATTAAGACGCGGCCTAATTTTTGCCCGGAAGCACGCTGCTCCACCAGGGCGGTCTCGAGCTGCTGCGCAGTAATGGCTCCCTGTTCTATTAATAGATCACCGATGCGGATGCGTTTCTTACTAGTTTCAGCCATTGATTAGGTACCTGCAGCTCAGGATAGTGAAGCCGCATTATGTTGCTTGATGTCGTTTATTCTCTGCAGCGTATATTCAAACAGCTTGCTCGACAGCTGCCCTGTGCTTATTGATTTTTCGTATGACTGCAGGGCCTCTTTATATTGCCCTATCACTTCGAAAGATATACCTTGTCCCATCCACCAGATGCTTTTTGAAGGTATCAGTTGTAATGCCTGTGCATACAGTTTAACGGCGCTCAGGTGATCATTATTTTTCTGGTATAGACCTGCCAGATAGGCCAGGTCTTCCGGGGAGGTCAAACGAAGGCGTTGCTCCATGACTGTAACAGCAGCCTGATAGTTACCTTGCTGAACCAGCGTCTGCAAATACAGGCGCAACAGAGTCTGGTCATCAGCGTGCATGGCCAGGCCTTTTTCAATGGCCTCTGCCGCCAGATCGGCACGACCATCCTCAAGATAGATGATGGTTAATAATCTTGAGGCGTCTGCGTTGCCCGCACTAAAATTGAGCGCTGTAGTGAGCATTGCTTTTGCCTGTTGTTTGTTGCCCTGTTTGTATGATGTCAGGGCGGTGGCATAAGCCTGACGGCTTTTCTCCTCGGGTGTAAAATCACGCTGCTGTTTACTCACGACAGGCGAAGTTTCTGCCGATAAATCTTCCTGCTCATGGGCATTCTCTGCCATTATTTGCGCCGCGCGTGGCGCAGGTCTGGTTGACTGCTTATTTACAGTCATTGCTTGCGGTATGGGTTTTTTCGGCTCGACCGGCTTCACGGTGAGGCTAGCGGGATGCTGGGCAAGCGTTGTAGCGGAGGGCGGGGGTAGCGATTGTGTCGACGGATTTTGATTAGTCGCCACAGCCTGTTTTTCTGTCGTTGAGGCGGGGACAACGACAGCGACAGATGTCGTGTCTGACATTTCAGCTTTAGACTGAGTCGCTAAAGTAGGCGGCTGATCGTCTGTTCGTAGCTTGGGTTCAGAATGCACGATAGCGCTGGAGACTGCTTCAGGGTTTTTCTGGGCAACGGTAATCAGTTGATAAGGGGACAGATAATAGACAGCAAAAATAATGCTTAGTATGGCGATAATACCCAGCAGACCGATCAGATAAATATTATGTGAGGGCTCTTCATCAAAGGCAGCGTTGTGGCTTGTGCTTAGGCCGCCGAGAATTTTATCATCGGAGTCAGTGCACTCCACACCACGACGCTCAAGGTCTTTGAGCATGGTATTAATGACACTCATTGTAATGCCCACAGCAGAAAAGCAAGCGCGGCCGTACAGCTCACCGCCAGCGCAATATATATATACGTCCGATTGCTATCGTCTTTTTCAGCTGAATCATTAATAGCCTGTTTGACATGCTTGCTGACAACGTTGCTTTTACCCTGCCCAAAAGCAAGAATGAGTGCTTTATTGCACAGTGTGTTGACCAAACGTGGTACGCCATTGCTGCTCTGGTAAATTTTGTCGATCGCTTTGGGGGTAAACAGATCGCTGCCATTATAGCCGGCAATACGCAGCCGGTGATTGATATAACCTGTCAGGCTCTTACGATCAACCGGCTTCAGTTTGTAGGAGAAACTTATTCTTTGTTTGAACTGCCGGTTACAGTTATTATTGAGTCGCTCATCAAGTTCAGGCTGGCCGAATAAAATAATCTGCATCAATTTGCTTTTTTCTGTTTCGATGTTTGAAAACAGGCGTAAAGCTTCAAGTGTTTCGACCGGCATGGCCTGTACTTCGTCAAGGCAAACGATCACCTTCCTGCCGGCATTATTATGCGCCACCAGTGTTTTGGTAAGTTCGCTCATTAACTTATAACTGGTTATATCATCTGAGGCGCTGTCCTGATAGGTAACGCCTAACTCATCCGCCAGCGCCATACGGAGCTGGTTGGGTGCGAGAAACGGATTAGGAATAAAAACCGTCGTATAATTATCCGTTTCCAGACAATTCAGCAATTTCCGGCACAGCATAGTTTTGCCGGTGCCGACTTCACCGGTAACTTTGACAAAACCCTCACCCGAACGAATGGCTACCAGCAAAACATTAAGCGCAGCTTTATAGCTATCACTTTCGTAAAAAAAATTGGTGTCAGGCAGTAAGGCGAAGGGCATTTCGGTCATATTAAAATATTGTGTATACATTGTATAAGCCCTCAGCCAACTTCCTCTTTTTTTATATTAGTCTTTATATTCATGATATAGCTGTTTGACGCGACTCGAAGATTCACCAATCACCCTGGTCCAGCTATCCGCATTATCAATGACAATAGGTTTCAGCAGGATCACCAGCTCGCTTTTTACTTCTTCCTGACTGATATGCTTAAACAGATTGCCCAGTATGGGTATTGAAGATAGAAAGGGCGTGCCCGATTCCTTTTCTATCAGCTTGTTGGTCATCAGGCCACCGATGACCACGATCTCACCGTTCTTTGCATACACAATACTGTCGGATTCTCTTACCTGACTGAATGCCAGCGGCAATGACAGTGTCTGATCAGCAACCGTAAAGACCTTTGTCTGATCGACAACATCGCTAATGGTTGGATGGATATGCAATATTATGCTGCCGTTTTCGTCGATCTGAGGTGTAACGTCGAGCGATATGCCGGAGAAAAATGGAGTCAGCGTAATATCCGGTGTAGTGGTCGTGGTAACGCCAGATGTTGTTGTGGTTGATATATCAGTGAGAAAAAATTCATCTGAACCAACTTTAATGACAGCTTTCTGATTATTTATAGTGGATACCCTGGGGCTCGACAGTACCTGCATATTGCCCTGAGTTTCCAGAAATTCGAAAAAAGCGGCGAAATTTCCCGATTTAACCGCCAGCGTAAACATACCGCCGAATGCTGAAACAGCATTGCCAGAGAGCTGTGAAAAATTACTCGGATCAAGGTTACCGGTATTGCCACCGATGATAGATGACCCATCCTGTAATAAAGTACCGCCCCCGGTCTGGCCGAGCAGAGTGTTGCCGCTATCACTCAGTGATGCCCAGTTAATGCCCTGCTGGTAGCCATCTTTGAGTTCAACCTCGATGATTTTCGCTTCGAGAATGACCTGACGCTGCATAATGATTTCAGCTGACTGTAAAAAATCCTGCGCTTTACGTAACTCGGAAGGGTAGGCTCGAATGATGATCAGTCCCGATTGCGGGCTGATGATGACACTTTTGCCTTCATCGCTGCCAATGATGGCACCGATTGCGGCTTCTATTTCTGCCCAGAAATCCAGCTTTGATTCGGTTTTGATATTGCTGGCAGCCAGGATTGACTGACTCGAAGTTTGCCGTGTGGAACCTGAACTGCCTGTGCTGCTGGTATTGCTACTTTCCGTGGGCTGGCCAGAACTAACACGGGTTGCAGACTGGCCTTCCCTGGTGACATTCAAATAATTTATTTTAAATATTTTTGACTGAATCTTGTTCGGGTGAACGATAAAACCATTGATGATTTTTTCATACTCATAACCATAAGTGTTGTACGCTATTTCCATGACTTCAGGAATTGTCACATCTTGCAGGTTAAGCGTAATTTTCCCCGTCACTTCAGGGTGAACGACTATGTTATATGGCGTATCCTTGACCAGGCTGACAAAGAACGATCTGGCATTGGCGCGATTCACTGAGACGTCAAATCGGGGTTCAATTTTTTCTATGGACCCTGCAGGAAGATTGGCCGTTGATGTTGGCAATAATGCATCAGTGACACTGGTTGGCAGCTGATGGCCTGGCGGTGTTCCACCAGCCCAGCCTGTGTTGTCCAGTGTGCCCTGAATGTTGTCAAGCACGGACAGGTCCGGGGCAGTGGGCTTACGGTTGTTCTCAGGCGCTGATGCACACGAAGTTAGGAGCAGTGAAACAATGCTCAATAAACTAAGAATTTTTGTTTTATTTTTCATAAATTATTTTTCTATCGACAGTTAATTTATTATTCTTCGTTTTTTTACCGACACTGATTTCAGGTGGGCATTAATAAAGCTATTTTTGTATTCAAGAACCACATGCTCGGGTTTAATCTCGACAACTTTGGCACCATTTATGTGGTCACCTACAGCCACCGCCCTGTCATTGATTACAGCTACGCGCCGCGCGCCTGAAAAAAGTATCTCATTAACATGCCATTGAGGTTTCGCTATTGCAGCGGTGCTAGCAACATTCCCTTTTGATCGATATTCCGGTGGACGTAATGGATCACCCATGCCTATGGCGTAAGCATTTGCCGTACAGGCAAGTGCATATGTGCAAACCAGTAATACCAGTTTTTTAATTGGCTTAAACACCAATGAGTCCTTCTCTGAATCCAAGTGTATAGACTTCAAGTGTTATCCGCGTGTTCGGGTATTTTTGAGTTTCTATTTCGATTTCCTGCCAGAAAAACTTCCACGGAAATTGTTCGAGTTTTTTCAGATACAGCATAGCATTGTGATAACTGCCTTCCATTTGTAGCACCACGCTATGCCGGTATATCGTGCCTACATTATCCGCGGTCTTTGTATCGGCATCGCGGGATTCAATAAATTCCGGTTTTGCCGGCTTATTTTCCAGGCTGATAAATTTAAGTTCAGGCTGGCTTTTCAGGATCTGCTCCAGCAGGTTGGCCATTTCCTGCGGATTTATAATCTGCGTAGATGTTTCGGCCAGTGCCTGATCTAGCCGCTTATTTTCCTTGATGTATTTTGTAAGCAGCTCTTTGTTGTCATGATCCGGGTCTTCGCTCAGGCTTTTCTGCAGAACCTGCATTTTTGCCTGAGTTGCTGCCAGCTCGACGTTTCTTTGTTTGATATCTTGTGCGACTGCCATTTTGTCATGGCTTAACGGTGTATGTGCCAGAGTGAACCATAGCAGGATCACTGCAACAATAACGATAATGGCCAGCGCCATTTGATCGCGCCTTGATAGCGCAGCAATATACTTTTCACCTTTTATAATTAATGCTTGCATACTATCTGACCATCTCTTTTTCGCCAGCTAGCTGTTTGAGCCGCGCCATAAACAAGGCCGCAGATGCGTCTTTTACTGTTGCACCATAATTATCAGTCTGATGCCTGGTATCAAGGACAAAATCCATTACTTTTTTATTTCCATCTGAGCGTGATATTTTAAGCTCTCTGAATTCACGGTCTTTATAAATTTCTTCATCGCCTAATGCCTGAATGAATTTTGGTAACAGATCTGCCTGGTAGCTGCTGCCACTGAGACGTAAATCATAACCGCCGTGGCTAAACTTGATTTTCTTTAGCCAGAGGTCATTGATAATGTCGCGTTTTCTTCCCAACCCCTGTAGCAGGAATGAAAATCCGGTCATGTTGCCGGCATCATTTCCGCTAAGGTAGTTTAATGCCCTCAGTTTTTCACCGTTGCTTCGTTTTATGCGCTCAAGCTCAGCGATCAGATTCAAATCCCTGGCTTTAGGTTTCGCATTTTTCGCAAGAGCGGAATAACTTTGTTTGAGACTCTTTATGGTGTTATTTGTATTTTCCAGTTCTGCGCGTAGTCGGTCCGCAGTATACATTTGATTTATATTAATCCCGGCAAGCACCAGTAGCAGCATAGTCATCGAGCCCGCAACAACTATTCTTCGCCAGTTATAACTGACATGGAATTCTTTCTGATAGAGGTTGATCTGTTGCATTATGCAGTCGCCATGGTTTTTCTCGAGGCAGCCGCTATCGCCAGCAGACATCTTGCCTGGTTTTCGTCATCTAGTGCGGTTGAATCTGTATAGATCTGGCCAAGTTTCATGATCTCAACGCTTAGGTCGGAATGGTTGCTGACATAATCACTAAAGCCCTGAAGTATGGGGTGGCGTGGGGCGATAATAAGTTTGCTGATGGGCGGTCTGGAGAATTCACTTTCGTAAAAATCCAGCGAGCGCTGTAATTCCAGGATAATAGATTCATAACTCTGTTCCGCTGCGTCCAGAGATGGCATTGCTTCAAAATGAGATAACCCGGTGTCGATTTTGCGGGTTAGATACAATGCGGAATTACTATACAGACTTATTGCTCCGTGGTTTTGGCCAAAATGCATCACGGCGACGCCGCGGGTCAAACTTTCCATTTGTTCAATGAGATTGCCCAGGCTGAGTTCTTCGATATCAATCGTGTTTAATCTCAGCCCCGTTTTGCGTATAAAATTAACCGTCTTCTGAATTTCATCCCGGGGTGTGACCACCACATATATTTTTGCTTCGCGGCGTTCTTGCGTGGGCACACGAAAGACATCAATGACGGCTTCATCGGTTGGATAATTAACCAGATCTTTGATGTTCCAGCGGAGCGCTGATTTTAATTCGTCATCTTCAACGGGCGGAGCCGGGATTTGAAAAAGACTGTATTGCGAGCCTTCGAGTATAGCTACGCAGGGTCGATTCTTCAGGTTGTTTTCTTTGACGTATCGCGTCAGGTGTAGTAGCTGTTCACCGGGTTCTGAGGCGGCAATGAATGCACACAATTTTAATGTTGGCGGCGTCTCGCCGGAGCCGTCAATTGCGGCCACTGCAATCCCGTCTGAAGTAAAATATAGACCGACCTGCTGTTGCAATTGCTCTCCCAACATTTATCTATTCACCCCATCATTAATGTTCTAAAGTCGTGCCTGTGTCGGTCAATTACTGTGCATGAGTTCTTTGCATGCACGCATTCCGTCCCAGGTAAATATTAGATATTTGAAATATTTACCTGTTCACCAGCGGCTTGTACTAAATCCACGCTTTTATGAGTGATTAATAGACGTTAAAGTGCTAATAGTCAATGAGTAGCATCTCATTATTATTTTTCATCTTAAAATGCCCCACTAACTCTATGTATACTATCAGCTTCTGCGGCTATTCACCTACTGAAAATCTGGTGGTAAACCGAAAAATACTGAAATTAAGTAGGAATATCTGTGTGCGTGGGTGAAGCGCTCCCCCGTGCTTGTAAATAAACGCAGTACCGAAATGCCGCGAATATTTTTAGTCTAGGAGTCTGTCGGGTTTAGGGGGATTGAAGCGAGGGAGTGGCAGAGTGAGCGCAAATTTTACCAATTTTGAGGTGCATAGTTATTCTACGCAACGAAAAATTGGGGAGATTTGGGCCGCTTTCCCACTTACGCAGCCAATTCATCCTAAATCCGACAGACTCCTAGCTTTTGTGGATAAAAAGTGCCTTTATGGGAAACGTTTGATGGCCCCGAATCCGCTATAGCTAGCAACCACCCGGCTTGACCGCTTCGATGCTGGCCGATAAGACGTAATCCTCTGCCCCCCGGCCGGGTGCCCAGTCCTTGATAAATTCCCGCGATTCGTCCTGAGGTGAGATTTTTATCTCGCTGAAGCCGCACTCCGCAAGAATGGTTTCCAGCTCCGAAATCAGCGAAGCTCCGGCCATGCAGCCGGAATAGAGTTGCAGGTCATCACGAATTTTATCGGGCAGCTCGGCGCCGGCAACCACGTCAGAAATCGCCAGACGGCCACCGGCTTTGAGCACGCGGAAAGTCTCGGCAAAAACGCGTGCCTTATTCGGAGAAAGATTGATTACGCAGTTGGAAATAATTACGTCCACGCTCGCATCCGCCACCGGTAGATTTTCGATTTCACCCAGACGGAATTCGACCTGATGGTACTGGCCGCGGCTGGCGTTGTCCCGGGCCTTGCTGATCATGGCGGGGGTCATATCCACGCCGATCACATGGCCCTGCTCGCCGGTTTCAGAGGCGGCCAGAAAGCAGTCAAAGCCGCCGCCACTGCCCAGATCAAGAATAGTTTCACCGGTTTTGATGCCGGCGATGGCGCGCGGATTGCCGCAGCCGAGGCCCATGTCGGCGCCTTTGGGCACCGCAGCAAGGTCGTCTGCGCTGTAGCCCAGACGGGTGGAAACCAGGGTGTTGATGGCGTCGTCGGACGAGACGCCGCAGCAGCTGGACGTTTCGCCACAGCAGCCTCCGCTGTCGCTGGCTTCGGCCACCTGCGAGTAGCTGGCACGTACATTCTGGCGGATATCATCGGCGTGTTTATGATCCATGGGAGTTCTCAGGGTTATAAGTTGGGGTCTGACTGACATTGGCGAACAAAGCGCTCACCTCGGCCAGCGTGGAAGGGTTAATCGAACAAAAGATCTGTTTGCCCTGGCGCTGCATCTCAATCAGCCCGGCACGGTGCAACTCCTTGAGGTGATGTGACAGGGTGGATGCGGCGATGTTCAGCCGGCTGCTCAGGTCACCCACACAATAATTCATCGTCTCATCGCTCGAGCAGCGCGTGCCCGGCTCGCAGCAGCCGGCCAGCATAGTGAAAATCTGTAGCCGGTGCGTACTCGATAGCGCCTTGAAAATGCCGGCGTAGCGATCAAGCGTAATGGTTCTATAGTTCGACATCTGTCAAATTATAGTCCAGAAGGGCTATTTAGAGTAAACATTATTTACCGCTCAACGGGCTTTGTGATAACTTGATAAAAT
>JAGXGK010000050.1 GCA_024636785.1 Gammaproteobacteria bacterium | reverse complement strand
TACCCGCTGTCTGCTGATCGATATTAGAAGTGGTCAGCACCGTTTTTAAGGTCGCACCGCTGTCCAGAAAGCGATCCCAGCGAAGCATCGAGCCGATACGGTCATACTCAGTCGAATCACGCCAGCCATCGGTTTGAGTCAAGTTAAGGTCGGCACGAAAACCATCGGTGTCATTGCTGTTACCGCCGGTTAATAGCAGACGCTTCCAGCCGAACTCACCGGCTTCGAGATTAATTTTAGCTTCTGCTTCAAGCGGTGATGGTGTGGTTAAAACATTAATCACCCCGCCGATGGCATCACTGCCATACAAGGCTGTACCGGGGCCTTTGTTAACTTCAATGCCACTCGCCTGCGGCAAATTGACTTCGTAGAGCGCATTGTGATTAAAGAAACCCGTTGAGCGGGTTGGAATACCGTCTTCCAGATAGAGGTATAAAGGTGCCGTGGAAAGCGGCTGGCGAATGGCAGTGGTGTGGCCTTCGCCGCCGGTGACTGCAATGTGTACACCGGGAATGCGACTCATAATTTCAGAAGGATGCGCTGGCCGAACTTCGGCGATCTCTTCGCCACCCACGGTGCCGACTGTCGCGGGCGTTTCCGCCTTCAACGCTTTTTCGCGTGTGCCTGTCACCGTTATCTCACCGAGATTTTCCTGATTAAATGATTCTTCTTCGGCATTTATCGGAGTCATTATTCCTAATGACATCGCCGACAACAGGACGACGAATAATAGCTTTACCCTCATGACTTTTTTCCTCATTATTATTCTGATAAAAGTTTCTAAAAAATTATTTAATCATTATTGCAATTCAAATTGCATGATATAGCTCACGTGTAAGGGACAATTTACTTCAGAAGGTGGCATCTCAAATGGTAATGCTCTAGTGATGGACTGCTCAGCTGCTTTGCGCAAAATTTTCGGACCGCCGCTGGTTTTTAATTCATTGATGGTGCCGTCATGCAGCAATTCAAAAGAGACTTTGATATTGCCTTCCATGCCGCGACGACGCGCCGAGCTGGGATAATATTTATGGCCTTCTATATGAGTGAGTAAATTTTTTAAATATTCTTTTTTTATAGATGTATTATCTTTGTGTGGTCCGCGCTGTATTTGCTCTTCGACTTTGGTGGCGACCGCCTGTTCTGGAACCACTTCGGGCTCAGGTTTTATTTCTTCGACTTTTTCCGGCGGCTTTTCTTTTGCTTTGGGCTCTGTCTTTGGCTCGAGTTTAGGTTTGGGTTTGGGTTTAGGTTTGGGTTTAGGCTGCTCTGCCTCAACCGGTTGTGGTGATTGCTGCGGAGGCGGCATCAAGTTTAGAGAAACCCGGGTGGATAATTCCGGTGCCTGACTGCTGTTGGCGTTATCGGAAAGTTGCACAAATAATATTGTGTGCAGTAATAAAGAGACCGTTACCGCGATGATGCTATCACGATGTGCCACAATAAAATTAACCACATTCATGGCTGACTGGTAATAATATCCAGTGATTCCGCACCTGCTTTGCGCGCCGCATCCATGACTCGCACGGTTAAATCCAGTTTTGAATCTTTATCACCGCGTAATATCACCTGCTTGTTAGAACGGCTCTGAAGTCCCTGTTGCAACGACGCATCCAGTTCATCAGGCGTAATCAATTTCATATCGATTAATATTTCACCCTCGTTGTTAATCACTATTTCCAGTGCACCCTGCTCTTCCAGATTTTCGGCGCTGTCGGCTTCGGGTAGAGCGATATCCAATGACTGATCTTTTACAAAGTGTGCGGTGAGCATGAAAAAAACCAGCAACAGAAACACAATATCAATCAGCGGTGTCAGGTTGGGGGTTTTATGCCGCGAAGTCAGGCCCTGAAATTCCATAGCCGGCCCTGACTAGCTCTCGGACTTTTCGATGGTGGAGAGGGTGTTATGATGCGGCAATGCCTCGATTAACATGGAGGCATAGTGCTGCATGGCATGACGATGGCGCTCTGCGCGCCCTTCCAGCCCGTGCAACAAAAATAGAATGGGCAGCGCCACGGCCAGCCCCACACCGGTAGTCAGCATCGCTTCCCATATACCACCGGCGAGCATCTGCGCATCCACCTTGCCACCCATTTCATCAATCACCTTGAATGCCTTAATCATGCCGGTGATAGTGCCAAACAGGCCCAGCAAGGGCGCGGTGTCGCCCAGCAGGCTCAGGGTACGAAAACCTCTTTGCATGCGTTGCAGCTCCCATGAACCAATGCGCGATGCCACCCGTACCAGATCCTTAACACCCTGTTTGTGCGCGTGCAGCAACCCCCTGAGCACCGTTACTTCAGGCCCTTTTAAGTCTTCGATTAACGATTCCACATCCTGGCCTTTCAAGCTGTCCGCTATTTCACTGGAAAATAATCGCGGCAGTTTTCCGATTCGGATGAAATACAGATAACGTTCCAGCACAATGGCCAACGCAATCATTGAATACGCCAGCAGAATCCAGACTACGGGACCGCCTTTGGTAAATATTTCGGGTACACTCATAGCTTGGTTACACAGATTTTAGATATCAAACAGGAATAAACAGGATCACTATCCTACCCAATCTAAACGCACGCTAGAATGCGACATAGTGTCGCGCGACAAATTGTCGCAGCTTATTAGTGAGCAATTATTGGTGATTGGCGGTGCAGGCCTTAGAATACCGCCATGAAAGATCAGCAACTCGTCACCCCCGGCAACCACATCAATGTGCAGCGTATTATCTGGCTACGACTTATCGTGCTTAGCGGTGAGATTGCGGCGGTATGGCTGAGCTCCGCCTACCTGGATGTAGAGCTACCTCTGCTGCCGATTTCGCTGGTGTTAATTGCGATTTTCGTTGTCAGCATCGCCAGCCTGATTCGGCTGCGCATGCCCTGGCCGGTTTCTGATAATGAGCTGTTTGCACAACTGGTGTTTGATGTGCTGGCCCTGACTTTTCTGCTGTACTATACCGGTGGTTCAACCAACCCCTTCGCGCCCCTGTTCCTACTGCCGCTGGTACTCACCGCCGCCACGCTAACGGGCTGGTATGCCTGGTTGATGGTGGCATTAACCATCGCCTGCTATTCACTCCTGCTGTTCTTTTATATCCCTTTCCCGGAAACTCACACCATGCACGGCGAAGGTTTCAAATTACACGTTGTAGGCATGTGGCTGGGCTTTATTTTCAGCGCCTTACTGATTGCAGGCTTTACGGCACGCATGGCGATTACCGTGCAGCGGCAGAATAAAAAAATTGCTAACCTGCGTGAGAAACACCTGAAACATGAACACATTCTGGCACTGGGTACTTTAGCCGCCGGTGCGGCGCATGAACTGGGTACGCCGCTTTCGACCATGGCCATTTTACTTAAAGACATGGAGCCAGATGAACCTCTGTCGAAAACAAAACTCAACACCCTGAAAAACCAGGTGGATCGCTGTAAAACCATACTGTTTTCGATTTCGGCCGCTTCGGGTGATGTTCGCGCTGATTCGGGCGGCGTCGCCAAACTCGATGACTACCTGAAAAAGCTGCTGCAACGCTGGCAGCAAACTCGCAACGATATCGTCATCGAGTCTGACTTTCAGGGATCACATCCCGCACCCAGTATTGTGATCGATCAGACACTGGAACAGGCGCTATTAAACGTTTTCAACAATGCCGCCGACGCCTCACCCGAGCAGGTCGAAATACAGGCTCAGTGGAGCGAGCAGGAGCTGGTACTGACTGTCTCTGATCGCGGTCAGGGCATCTCACCCGAACTGGAAGAGATCGCCGGCATACAAATCATGAGCACCAAGCAGGACGGAATGGGTTTAGGCCTGTTTCTCACCTACACCACACTGGAACGCATGGGCGGCGAAGTGCGAATTTTCAACCGCGAAGGTGGCGGCGTCAGATGCCAGATCAAGCTACCGCTATCAACCATAAGTGTAACGACATCATGAATACTGACCCCCTACAGACAGATCGCCCCAGCCTGCTGATCGTCGACGATGACACGGTTTTCTGCGAAGTGCTGACTGAAGCACTCACCAAACGCGGCTTCACAGTCAGCGCCGCGCATAATGTTGACGATGGTCTGGAACTGGCCCGTAAAGAGCCCCCCGAATTTGCTGTGGTCGATTTGAGAATGCCGGGAAAATCCGGACTGGAAATGGTCAGCGAATTAAAGCAGCTCGATGTGCACACCCGCATCGTTGTGCTCACCGGTTACGCCTCAATATCAACCGCAGTCGAAGCCATCAAACTGGGTGCCGTACACTACCTGGCAAAACCGGCCGATGCGGATGATATTGTAAAAGCCTTCGATCGTGAGCAGGGCGACAAAGACACGCCGGTAAGAACAAAACCGTTATCGGTAGGCCAGATTGAATGGGAACATATACACAAAATATTAACCGAATGCGACGGTAATATTTCAGAAACAGCAAGACGTCTCAATATGCACCGACGGACACTGCAACGCAAACTGGCGAAGTATCCGATTAAAACATAGTTGGCAGTTGGCAGTTGGCAGTTGGCAGTTGGCAGTTGGCAGTTGGCAGTTGGCAGTAAAAGCTTAAATGCCCGGACAAAACTTGCAAGCCTGCATACACTGCCCCCTCTCCCAGTGGGAGAGGAGGCTAAAATGCAAATCAAAACCAGCTGATGGTTTTCGCTTCTAGCCTCTAACTGCTAACTATATTTTACCTTTCCAGTTCAGCTTTTTCTCAATCGCTGAGATCATTAAACCGGCGATGTCTTTACCGGTGGCAATTTCGATGGGCTCCAGACCGGGAGTTGATTTCACTTCTAGCAATAACGGGCCATCGTGAGAGCGAATAATATCGACACCGGCTACTTTCAGGCCCAGTGTTTTGGCGGCCTTGATCGCGACCGCTCTTTCTTGCGGTGTTATTTTGACGACGTAAGCTGAAGCACCCAGTTGGCTGTCAGCTCTAAACTCACCCGGTGCGGCTTCGTGCTCCACTGCTGCGACGACTTTGCCGTCAATGACCAGGCATCGTAAATCTTTGCCTTTCGCCTCTTTAATAAATTTCTGAATGAGTAAATTGGCACCGAGCGATTTAAATGCATTGACGACACTCTCGGCCGCTTTTCTGGTCGTTGCCAGAACCACGCCCCGCCCGTGACCTCGCTCCAGCAACTTGACCACCAGCGGTGCGCCGTCGACCATTTCGATCAAATCACTGGTTTCCATGGGCGAATTGGCAAAACCGGTAGTGGGAATATCCACGCCGTTTTTGAGCAGTAGTTGCAGGGCGAATACTTTGTCTCTGGACTGGGTAATGGCTCTTGATGAGTTGATGGTGTAAATGCCCATACTTTCGAACTGTCGCGTCAGCGCACAGCCATAAAAGGTGGCGCTGGGTCGAATGCGGGTGATAACTGCATCAAGATCTTTAAGTATGGTACCACCGCGATAGTGCACTTCGGGAGAGATGGCATCGAGTTTCATATAGCATTGCTTGATATTCAAAAACACCATCTCATGGCCATGCTCATCGCCCGCTTCGAGAATACGCTGATTGCTGTAGAGTTCCGGATTACTTGCCAGTAGTCCTATTTTCAGGCCCGTACGCGGGGTTTTATCTTTACCGTAGAAATCATTCACGTCCTCCCTGGAAACATTACCGATAGCAAAACTCATCGCCGGGTCGACCAGCAGGCGCCCACCCATAGCCTCACGACCCAACAGCATGCGATAGCCCATAGTGTCGCGATTCGCCAAAGTCAGCTCAATATCCCACTTATTGCTGCCAAGTTTGATGGTGGCATTGATCACATAACGCAGCTCAGAAGCGCCGCTCGAGCTTTTGACCATGCGCTTGTCGACCACCGGCTTTTCACAACGTACCACGGTTTTTCTGTCGTTTTGCAGAGGGTGTACTTCAAAACTGACCCAGGTTTCGCCCTCCCGCCTAATTTTTTGAATATTAAAGGCATGAATGGACGAGGTTTTAGCCCCCGAATCAACTCGTGCCTTGATGGCAGGTATGTCCAGTTCAGGAAAAGCACACCATTCTTCACAACCTACAATGACCTTTGAAGCATTCTCATTCATAACAGCTAATCTTGATTAATAGTGAGTGAAAGCCGCCATTTTTTATATCCGGTAAGTTATTTCTATATATAACAAACACATGGCAGCGTTCATGAAGCATCAAGTATAAATCAATAGCCTCTATAAAACAGTAAAAGCTTT
>JAGXGK010000013.1 GCA_024636785.1 Gammaproteobacteria bacterium | reverse complement strand
GAAGGTACAGGCATTACCGCCGGTATTTTCCAGACTGTAGCACCGCAGACACAGGTGTTTGTTTCAACCAGCATGGTCAGTCTGGATGCTGCCGGCGCTGCTGAGCCTTCAGTGATCTCGCTGGGTGCTATTCATAAGTTTTAAGATGTGTCACAGCTATATTCCCTGGCGCAAGCCAGGGCTTTTTAACGGCTGTTAACGGGTTATAAAAAAAAGCGCTTTCATCTAATGAAAGCGCTTTTTTTTATGCGTGTGCCATTTATTAACGCGCCAGTTCATCCAGTTTCTGAAAAATCTGATCGATGGCTATATCATCTCTTACCGGGATTGCAGTTTCATCGCCGGATTCAATATTTCTGAGAATTAATCGCTGCTCTTCAGGGCTGTATTTCTCCAGGCCTTCAAGTACCTCACGCTGGATTGTGCCTTTTATTTCAATTTTGTCGGGCTTGAAGAAGAGCATGCTTTCAGGCTGCTTTACTTCCAGACCGGTAAAAGCAATTTTGAATCTGACAATAGGGCAGGCCGTAGGTGCAAAGCCATAAAGGTCTTCCTCGCCATATTTAATACAGACCTCCAATGTGTAAGACAGGCCATCCCCGGTTAATAGCACATTCCGGGCCTTTATCGCTTCCATGAGAAATAGTTCGTCACTATTGGCCAATGCCTGTTGCTGTGACGGGGGTTCGGCAGGACGTGAAGGCAGTGTTTTGTCATTTCCAGTACCGGTTTCGCCACAAATGGTGGTGATCTGGCTGGTCGTAAAGCCACTGGATAAATAAAACTCAACATCTTCACGGCTACAGGCTGCTTCAGCCGGTAGCGGGATACCGCTCAGGCCTGTACAGGCAATTAATAGCAGACCGAACTGATTAGAAACTGTCACTGATTATGTCCCCCGGTAAATGGTATAGCCCGTTTTTTCTAATGGACTTGATATCGCTAAGCAGGCAAAACAGGTTTTCAGTATTATAGCAAATTTACTGAAGATCTAGCGTGACAGGTTCAGGCAGGTAGTTTTTAATAATCGGGTACAAAAAAATCACCCGGCCACCACAACCCGCTCGCTTCTTGTGTTTTGGCTATTAGCAAGGTATAAACTTTGTTAAGAATGAAATTGCCTCAAAGTTATATTAAAACCACATAGACAAAGGAAAAATATCATGTCAGATGAATTAAAAGAAAACATAAAAGATCAGAGCACATGGATTCGCGGTCTGTATATCCTGATGTATGCCGTCATCTACAGCGTCACCGAGATTGTGATTTCGCTGGTTGTGATTATTCAGTTTTTGTTTGTGCTGATGACACGTCAGGTCAATGAAAAACTGCTGGCGCTGGGTGCGAATCTCAGCACCTATGTTTATCAGATTCTCAGTTATGTGACTTATAATTCCGATCAACGACCGTTCCCGTTCTCTGATTTTCCTGATAATGCCTCAGCGATTACTACTGCCGTAAAAAAGAAGAGAGTAGTAAAAAAGAAAGCCGGCAACAAACTGGATTAAGAAAGTGAGGTCAGAAAAAAAGTTACGGCTGGTGAGGATAAGGTAAATGATGCCGAGTCGTTGCTACCCCTGTTAAAGCCACAAGACCTGAGCCGAATAACCACACGGCCGCAGGTACGGGTATGGGGGAGCTCGCAAACATGGCGCCATTTCCGCCAATATGCGCCGCGAATAATGCATCGCCGATATCATTATTGCCAATAGCGTAATCGTAGATGGTGTCACCATCGATACCGGCAATGCTGAAAGTCAGCAGTGCGGTACGCGTATTACCAGTGCCTTTCAGATTAATGTCAAAAAATCCATAACCAGCGCCTGCATTTTTATCAGTAAAGATTGTCCAGCTATCTGGATCTAGGTTTATGATGTTAGATGAGTCAACGCTAAGGTGATCTTTATAGTTAAAATAGAAATTATCCATGCCAAAGTTCGGCCCGACATGCGGAAAATTATCTGTATTGACTAATACAGTAAAGTCTATTTCACCAGACGATAAACCATCCTCGATTGTCACTGTCAGATAATTCACATCACCAGGCAGCGCATTTGTAAGATCGAGATTGTAACTAATAAGGCTTGCGTGTGACGTACTCGCAGTAATTCCCGACAGTAATGCGACGGTAAAAATATATCCATTTATAATTTTCATTGTAATGAGCTCTTCAAATGCATCAATTAAATTTTTAATAAAAAATGAAGTATAGTAATTTTATTAAAATTTACTATTAATTGCGTCATTAAATAAAAAGCTGCATTATAGAATGTGACACATGGAATGCAGACACATTCAGAGCGCCTTCTGAGCTATTCCATAGAAGGGTGATTGAATTAGATAGATTATCGCCAGCGCAGCAGTGCTGATATCTTAGACCGGATGCCTGTTGAGTTAATATGCCTGCATAAAAAATGGTGCGAATCAATGAATTACTCAGTTCATAAGCAACTATCCCATTAATGCATTTATATGCGCCACCGCACTTCGTCCCAAAGCGGAGATGGCATAGCCGCCTTCCAGTGTTGAAACGACCCTGCCTTGTGCATATTTATCGGCGATGTTTTTTATTTGTGTAGTCACCCAGCCGTAATCCTCCTCGACCAGATGCAGACCGGACATATCATCTTCAATATGCGCATCGAACCCTGCGGAGATCAGAATCAGCTCGGGCTGAAATGCCTCCAGCTTCGGCAGCCAGTGTGAGGTCACGGCCTCCCGGAATTTCTTGCTGTCCGTGCCAGCAGGCAACGGTATATTGATGATATGTTTTGATC
Organism: Gammaproteobacteria bacterium; assembly: GCA_024636785.1. Taxonomy (GTDB): domain Bacteria; phylum Pseudomonadota; class Gammaproteobacteria; order SZUA-229; family SZUA-229; genus LH-M37. The sequence continues at coordinate 11,805 of JAGXGK010000013.1, read as the reverse complement.
GGGAATCGCTGCCGGTATAGGGGTAAAACGGGTGCTGAAAAATTGAGCAGAGCAGAACTTTCGACTCGTCCCTGAAAATGTCTTCGGTGCCGTTACCGTGGTGCACATCAAAATCGACAATGGCGACGCGTTCCAGATTGTAGACTTGCAATGCATGAGCCGCGCCTACGGCAATGTTATTGAACATGCAAAAACCCATAGCTTTATTGTGTTCCGCATGATGGCCGGGGGGTCTAGTATTGCAAAAGGCAGCGCTGGTTTTTCCGGACATCACCAGATCAACACCGAGAACCATTGCACCTGCTGCGCGTAATGCTGCTGTTAAGGTATGTGAATTCATTGAGGTATCAGGGTCAATCGCAACATGGCCATGTTGCGGCGAGAGGCCAAAGATTTGCTCTATATAATCGGCATCGTGTACACGACATAATTGCTCATGCGTTGCCAGAGGCGCATTATGGTGCTGTAGAAGCAGATCCAGACCGGAGGCGATTAACCGATCCTGAATAGCACTTAATCGATCCGGGCTTTCCGGATGATGGCTACCCATTTCGTGTAGCTCACAATCCGGATGAGAAATTATTGAAATGGTCATAATAGTTTTATGGCCTCTTGTTATGATGAAAAATATATTAACAAAACGGGAGTAAAACAGATATGGGGTCGCATTTTTTAGATCGTTTATTTTCACCACGTAGTATCGCCGTTTTTGGCGCCAGCGATCGCCCGGATGCAGTCGGTGGGCGCGTGTTTAATAACCTGCATAAAGATGGCTTTACCGGCGCGATTTACGCGATCAACCCCAAATACCAGGAGCTGTACGGGCAGCCCTGTTACAGCACTATTACAGAGATTGACCAAGCGGTTGATCTCGCCGTTATCGCCACACCCGCCTCGACAGTTCCGGAAATTATGCATGCCTGCGGCGAACACGGGGTAGGGGCGGTTATCATCATTTCAGCGGGTTTTAATGCGGATGACGCTAAAGGTGCAGCATTGAAAAACAGCGTGCTGGAAACAGCGCGTCAGTATCAGATACGCATTCTCGGCCCTAACTGCCTCGGTCTGATTCGCCCGGTAAAAAACATGAACGCCACCTTCAGCAAAAATACTGCCCGGCCGGGACAGCTTGCTCTGATCTCTCAATCCGGTGCGCTGTGCACCGCCATACTCGACTGGGCGAGCGCGCACGATGTCGGTTTTTCGGCCATCATTTCGCTGGGTGACGCGGCCGACATTAATTTTGGCGATCTTCTCGACTACCTGGCTCAAGATGTGGAAACCAGTAGCATTCTGCTCTACATCGAAGGCGTGCGTGATGCGCGCAGTTTTATGAGCGGCCTGCGTGTTGCCGCGCGCATGAAGCCGGTCGTGGTCATCAAGGCGGGCAGGCATGCCGAAGGCTCGCGCGCTGCCACCACCCATACCGGCGCGATGGTCGGCGCTGACGATGTGTTTGATGCGGCCTTGCAGCGTGCAGGGGTGGTGCGCGCCATGACCGTCGCGCAATTGTTCGCCGCCGCGCAGCAACTGGCGACACCGCATCGGGCCAAAGGCAACCGTCTGGCGATTATCACCAACGGCGGCGGTCTGGGGGTGATGGCCACCGACCGCGCGATTGATCTGGGCGTGAACATCGCCGCCTTATCCGATGATACTATTGCACAGCTCAACCAGCATCTTCCCGCGCATTGGTCATATTCAAACCCGGTCGACATACTGGGCGATGCCGGAGCAGAGCGCTATCAGGCAGCGGTTAAAACCTGTCTGCTGGATGAGGGCGTGGATGGCGTTCTGGTCATGCTTTCACCGCAGGCAATGACCGACACCCTCGCGTGCGCGCAGGCGGTCATTGATGCGCAGCAGGTCAACAAAAAACCGGTGCTGGCCTGCTGGATGGGCGAACAACAGGTTGAAGCGGCCAACAAGCTTTTTACGCAACATCAGTTGCCCGTCTATTCCAATCCTGAATCATCCGTCGAGGCGTTCGCCTACCTGACCAGCTACTATCAAAACCAGCAGCTGCTGATGCAGGTTCCCGGACCGTTGAAAAAACGCAGCGAACCGGATATTGAAGGAGCGCGACTGATTATCGAAAGCGTACTGGCGGAAAAACGTAGCGTGCTCTCGATTACAGAATCCAAAGCAGTGCTGCATGCCTTCGCTATTCCGGTGACTCCGAGCATCGAATGCCGTTCCGCTAACGAAGCGCTGGTCGCGGCACAGTCGCTGGATTTCCCGGTGGCGATGAAAATCAATTCGCCCGACATCACCCACAAATCCGATGTCGGCGGCATAAGACTGAATATCAGCAATGCCCATGCTGTGCGTAGCGCCTATCAGGAGCTGCTCGACGAAGTACACAGTAAATTCCCCGATGCCAACATTAAAGGCATCACGCTCGAATCCATGTACTCACCTGATCATGCCCGGGAACTTCTGGTCGGGGTGATTCGCGACCCGGTGTTCGGCCCCGCCATTACCTTTGGCTCTGGCGGCACTCAGGTGGAAGTAATGCGTGATCGCGCCATTGCCCTGCCACCATTAAACACACTGCTGGCTGAAAAAGTGATCAGCCAGACCCGAGTTGCCAACCTGCTGGGCAGCTTTCGCAACATGCCGGCGGCAAATATGGATGCGATAATCCAGGTATTGCGTCGTGTTTCAGAAATGGTTTGTGAACTGCCGGAAATTAGAGAGCTGGACATTAACCCGCTGATCGCCGATGAAAACGGCGTCATGGCACTGGATGCGCGCATCGTGGTTGAACATCGGCCTCCCTCACTGGATCGCTATGCGCACATGGCCATTCACCCCTATCCAACTCATCTGGTTTCCGAAATCCAGCTGGCGGATGGCACCAACATAAAAATCCGACCCATACGCCCGGAAGATGCCTCCATCGAACAGAGCTTTGTGCGCGAACTCTCACCGCAATCAAAATATTTCCGTTTTATGCAAGGCCTCAATGAACTCACGCAACAGATGCTGGTACGTTTCACCCAGCTGGACTACAGCCGCGAACTGGCTCTCATCGCGGTGCTGGAAACAAAAAATGCGGAGATAGAGCTGGCCGTGGCCCGTTACGTGATGAATCCCGACGGCAGAAGCTGTGAATTCGCTCTGGTGGTTGCCGACAAATGGCAAAACCGGGGTATCGGCACACACCTGATGTCGGCACTGATTGAAGCGGCCCGCGATCGCGGCATCGAGAAAATGGAAGGTGAGATACTGACCAACAACGAAAACATGCTGAAGCTGACGGCAAAACTCGGCTTCAGCATCCGCCCCAGTCCAGATGACGTAGGCATCAAGGTGGTCAGAAAAAAACTATAAAATAATCGTTACCGGATTTACCTTTGTCGGCAAAAGTAAATCAGTATTGAAATACATTAAAGGCCGAATGCATCCATAGTCCAGCTTGCACCGCCACCAGTGGCTTCAGGATATTGGTGCTGAACAAAGCCTTTTATTTCTGTAACACGATGCAATGGTACATCAACCATTAATAAAATTTCACCGTGCGATAAGGCATCGGTAAATTCTGACAGATGGTCATCAGGTATTCGCATGACAAATTGCTGACCGATAAAAAAGGTGATGAGCATGACTGTAATAGCCAGGCCAAACCATAACCACTCAGCATTAAATAGACTTACTACCAGTATGGTTAGAGCCAGTCCGAACAGGATTAAATTTGAGCTCCATAGAATTTTTTCAATATGATATGCAGTGTCATTTTCCTGCCGTTCAGTCGCCGCTGGCAAATTTCCGGTTTTAACACCCTGCGATATAGCATGTATCCTCGATCTTGAAATATTCCAGCTGGTGAGTTCATCCACTAATTTTTGTGCATGATTTTCATCGGGGAATAAAAAATAGAGCCTTCTTAACATGATGCGCCTCCTGAGATTAATGGCACTACAAAAAATACTTTTTAATGGAAAACTGATTTACAAATTTAAAGGCTTCAGTAACCAGGAACAAAAATTGTAGCGCCAATGATCTAAATCATCGCCATGAATAATCCGTGGAATCTTATATTAAAATAATGCGTAGTTCGTACTCACCACTGCTTTAGATAATAAATATACTTTTATCAGGTGATAAATGACCTCATGTGCGTAAGGTTGAATGCCATGGGCTGTTACGCGCAGGCTCATCGGCATGTTTGCCATCTTGGCTTAGGCTAGCCCGCCAAAGAACCGGTATCCTTCGGCAAATGCCAGGAGACGGCAACCGTTGCAATAATAACCAGTATGCCCAGCCATATCATGGTTATCACTGGATCAACCCCCGCACCGGCAACCAGCGCATAACAACCAGAAGCCACTAGCATTGCTATATTTTCAAAAAAGTTTTGTATAGCCACTGCGCCACCACTGCCGATAGATTTATGGCCAATTTCCTGAAGCGCCGCATTGATAGGAACTACAAACAGCCCGCCGCAGATTCCCGCCAGCAGCAGGGCAGACCTTGCTGCCCAGACATTATCCAGTCCCGCCAGTAGAACAATGACTATACCCATGGCATAAGCGGCCATGCGAGCTCGGCGCAAATAGGCCATAGGTATCAATCGTGGTACCAATATCGAACCGATTGCGATGCCAATGGCGACAAACATGGTTAGCAGCGCTATATCACTGGTCGAGTGAATGAACAGCACTGCTGGTGCCCAGGCGATTAACAACACGCGTAACACTGTGGCGGCGGCCCAGAACAAGCTCACCCCTAGCGTAGCGAAACGTGCGCGAGGCGTATGCAACAAACCTTTCACCTGCTTAGAAAACTCTACCAGGGCAGATCCCGATGCGGAGCCGGTGATCAATTTATGCTTGATGCTGACAGCGATAGCTGCGGATGCTACATACAACGTAATGATACAGAGCAATGCCGTCGCGATCGAGTATTCAGCTACGATAGAACCAATAAGGGTACCACTGAGAATGGCCAGTATGGTTGAGCCTTCAATCCAGCCATTGGCTTTAACCAGAAGCTGCTCATCAACAATTTCAGGCAGGATGCCATATTTGGCCGGACTGTAAATGGCAGCGCCCAGTCCAATCAGTGCATAAGCAATTAAGGGCTCGATATGTACTAGCAGTAAAACTGTACCTGCTGCCTTAATTATATTTGCACCGAATAACACTCTTCGCTTGGGTCGGGAATCTGCGTAGCGACCAACCCAGGGGGCAAATAATATGTAAGCGATCAGAAATGCCGCCTGCAACGCCGGGATATACCAGCCCTCAATATTACTTTGATGCATTACCATAGTGATGATAGTAAACAGTACGGCATTATCTGCAAACGCGGTTAGGAACTGTGTTAATAGCACTCGATAGATGTCGCGATTCATGCCAGTGACTCCATCAGCTTGTTAACAGAAACATAGTCAATTTTTCCGGTTCCCAGGATTGGCATTTTAATCACGGTAATAACTTTTCTCGGTACATTAATTTCTGCGATACCGTCGTTCTGCGCATGACTGAGGATGATGGCACGAGAAGCATCTTCTATGGTTGTGAGTAGAACAACTTGCTCACCTTTACGCTCATCAGGTATGGCAATGGCGGCATGTAATGCATCCGGCCATATTTTGCTGGCCAGTGATTCGACGGAGGTGAGCGAAACCATTTCTCCGGCAATTTTTGCAAAGCGTTTAGCGCGACCACAGATCCTGATAAAACCATCACTATCAATCGTGACAATGTCGCCCGTGTCATACCAGCCTGCACCCAGCTCTGTTACCGGAGGCACCAAAACACCGGGGTTATCGTTTAGCAGATACCCCATCATGATATTCGGGCCGCGTACCTGTAAGCGTTGTCCTGTTTCCAGGCCTGGTACATCCAGTAATTGATAATCCATGCCGGGCATCATTTGTCCGACACTGCTGGCACGATTTGCCATTGGCGTGTTACCCGCAATCACCGGGCTGGTTTCTGTTGCACCATAACCTTCGAATATACGTACGCCAAATTTTTCCTGCCAGACTCGGCGCACATCATCGTGCAGTTTTTCCGCACCCGCAAACACATAGCGCATGCTATAAAAATCATAAGTGTCGGCAAATCGGGCATAACCGGCCAGAAAGGTATTGGTGCCAAACATGATGGTGGCGTTTATATCATAAGCAATCTCTGGCACCACGCGATAATGCAATGGTGAGGGATAGAAGAATGTCTTTACACCAGAAGTTATCGGCATGATCATTCCAGCTGTCAGGCCAAATGAATGGAACAGCGGCAGGGCATTTAAGGCTACATCTTGCGCATTGAAATCAATTCGCGAGGTCAGCTGCTGGATATTTGATAACAGATTCCTGTGCGAAAGCACAACGCCTTTGGGTGTGCCTTCGGAGCCTGAAGTAAATAAAACAACAGCTTCTTTATTGGCATCTCTTTCGGCTAAACGTAACAGCCAGCTGTCAATACGACCTTGCAAGAAGCCTTTCAATTTGTTGAAGCTGCTTATTTTCTCAGCGAGATCTTCAAGATAAATCAACTCAACCTGTTGCGCCAGGGTGCTGACGGCATCGTCCAGCCTGGCTTGCTTGATAAACCGGCGAGAAGTAATTACTCGGCTTAGCACGGCAGTTTCACAGGCCGAAATCATGCCCTGTGAGCCAACCGTGTAATTCAGCATAGCCGGTACACGGCCATATATTTGCAGGCCCCAGAAAGTAGAGATGGTGGCCAAGGTGCTGGGAAGAAGCACACCGACAGTTTCTTTCTGTTCAGTGCAACTTGCTAATTGTTGTCCCAGCACCACTGATTTTGTAATCAGGCTGTTGTAACTAAACGGTTTGCGATTAACATCTTCGGCTATCAGATGCTTGCCGCCATGAATACGACGTGCTTCCAGTAGACGTTCAGTTAAAGTCAAATCTTTATTTGAGGTTTCAAACATCATATCAGTCATCATATCGGCCAGTAAACGACCCGCACGTTCACGACGTTTTCGTCCACGATATTGTTCTTCTATATGCAATGTTCGTGGTGTCTGTATATTCAGTGTGATTTTAGGAAACCAGCTTAAACGCACACGACCACGTAGACGCGAAAAGGGGGAATATTGCGCACCATCAATCCGCACTGGCACAATGCTGGCGCGCGAACGCACCGCAACCAAACCTGGGCCATGATAAATTTTCATTAATGCGCCGGTGACAGTAATACGGCCCTCAGGAAAAATCACCACACAGCCACCTTGTTCAACTCGGCGGATTAAGGCGCGAATCGACAGGGGATTTGCTGGATCCAGCGGGAACAGGTCGCAAAATAAAGATGCCAGGCGTCCCATCCAGCTGCGCGCTATATAGGTGTTGATGGCGAAGGTCGCGGGCACCGGCAGGAAGGCGTAAAACAGAGCTGCGTCCAGAAATGAAGTGTGATTAGCGATGATTAATGTGCGTTCACCCAGATGCGTGAAATTTTCGATACCTGTAACCTCGACTCTATAGAGTCGACGTAATATTAGTCGTAACAGGGCTTTAAGCATGATGATCTCCTTGGGCTTTGTTGTTATTGGTATGGTGAGATCATCGGTCAGCGCGAACTAAAAATAAACTGATAATCCATTAATCTACTATTAATAGCTATTTAGTATCGAATTTTAATACTAACCGCTTTTATTTCTTCTGTAAGGGAATGAAGACATCCAGGTCCCAGGGGCGTAATGCCAGCATCAGTCCGATGTTGTGGCGCTTCTCTAATGACAAACAGGCATCCTGACGATGAAGTTCTGCAAACTCATTGGCCAGTGATTTTAGCTTATTAATTATTAACTGAGCAGACGAATCGCCCAATAACCCAAATAAAAACATACGTTCTTCGAATTCGCCATTAAAGCCGGCCTTAAGGAACTGAGACTGAATTTGCTTTTCATAGAAGCGTTCGATCGGGCCATTGGGTAACCAGTGAAAGTGCTCATCAATGCGTAATTTAATTCGATTACCGGGCAGCAGGTCGATGATCTTTAGCTTGTCGAGTTTTGCCAGATGTCGTATGCATTCGGTCGCTGATACATCGTAGTTATTTACAATGTCATCAAAACTCAGGCGGTTACGCACACATACCGCGACTAATAATAGTTTTGTATCACTCATCAGCTCTTTTTCCTGCTCACTGCTCAGGGTGGTAATGCGTTGACGCGATTGTTCGTAAATCTGGAACAGATCACTCAGCTCTAATTGCATCAAACGGCACACATCTTCAAGCCGTTCCAGAGTGAAGCGTTTGGATGCAAACATCCGTTTCACGTTGGCTTCACTCATCGCCAATTTTCTGGCGACTTCAGCATAGGTCATGCCGTGATTCTTCAAGGCCTGCTTCAGGGTGTCGATCAGCGCTTCAGTTTGAGCCATGTGATTCGTCCGGTCATTGGATATTAAGTATCGCAATAATAGACTATAAGTAGAAAAATGCAGCACATTTCACATCAAGGTTTATTATTGATTGCCTCCATCCAATAATACAGGCGTCTTAACCAAAGGAGGACGCCCAATGAATCACTCAGTCAACCCCCGCAAGGTTAGCGCCTTGCACGCAATAGCCCTGATGTTCTGCATGGTTCTAACAGGCAGCAGTCACGCAGCTGGCCTGCTGACACCGTCAAACGGCCAGTTAGCCGCGCTGGAAATCAAGCAGCACGATGTCAACGTCATCATCGAGGATGGCTATGCCATTACCCGTGTAGAGCAAATTTTCCACAACCCCCACAGTCAGGATCTGGAAGCCATCTACTCTTTCCCGGTACCCGAAAAAGGTGCAGTGGCTGAATTCACCGTATGGATCGATGGCAAGCCGGTGACCGGTGAAGTGCTGGAAAAAAATCAGGCACGTCAGGTTTATGAGTCTGAAAAAGCCGCAGGCCGCGATGCCGGGTTAACCGAAAAAGATGAATACAAAACGTTTGATATTAGAGTATCACCGGTGCGTGCCGGCCAGGATACGCGTATTCGTTTTGTCTATTTGCAACCGGCTCATGTCGATACCGGTATTGGTCGTTATGTTTATCCACTGGAAGAAGGCGGCGTTGATGAGCATAAACTTTCTTTCTGGACGGCTAATGAAAAAGTAAAAGAACAGTTTTCCTTCAATCTTCAGCTGAAATCAGCCTACCCGATAGAGGCGCTGCGTATGCCCAATCAGCCGCAGGTGGTTGCCACTCAAACAGGTGCCGGCGAATGGCAGATGCAGCTATCTGCAGCATCGAGTAACCAGGCCATTGAGGGCCAGACCGCACAGCCTGGTGGTAATCAGGCCGCGTTTACACTGGATCAGGATCTGGTGGTTTACTGGCGGCATCAAGCTGGCCTGCCGGGTAGCGTCGACATGGTTGCATATAAACCCGAAGGCGCCAGCAAAGGCACCTTTATGCTTACTGTTACGCCGGGCGATGATCTGAAGCCTGTCACCGAAGGCAGTGACTGGATTTTTGTTCTGGACATCTCCGGCTCCATGCAGGGTAAATACACCACCCTTGTTGACGGTGTGCAACGTGCCCTGACGAAAATGCGCACCAATGATCGATTCCGCATTGTGTTATTCAACTCATCGACTCAAGAGTTAACGAATGGTTACGTTAATGCCACACCCGAAAATGTTAATCACTACAGTCAGACATTGATGCAAATCAGCCCCAATAATGGTACAGATCTTTTTTCCGGCCTTAAATCCGGTTTGCAGAGCATCGAAACCGACCGCACAAGCGCAATTATCCTGGTCACCGACGGCGTCGCAAATGTGGGTGAAACCGCGCAGCGAAAATTTATCGAGCTATTGCAGAAAAAAGATATACGCCTGTTTACTTTTATCATGGGTAACAGTGCCAACCGCCCGTTACTGGATGCCATGACCAAAGCCTCCAATGGATTTGCTCTCAACATTTCCAACAGTGATGATATTGTTGGCAAAATTCTGGAAGCAAAGAACAAAGTCACACACGAGAGTTTGCATGGCGTAGCGTTATCCATAAAAGGAGTTAAAACGTCCGATCTTTCGCCTAAAGTGATAGGCAGCCTTTATCACGGCCAGCAGCTGGTTGTGTTTGGCCATTACTGGGGCGAGGGCATAGCCGATATCCGCTTGAGCGGAAAAATATCAGGCGCAAAAAAGGAGTATCGCACTCAGATTGAATTCCCCGTAAGCGATACCAACAACCCTGAACTGGAGCGGCTATGGGCTTTTGCATCGATTGAAGACATGATGGAGGAGATTCATAGTTTTGGTGAGGAGGCCGACATAAAACAGGCCGTCACTGACATGGCTATCGAGTATGGGCTGGTAACCGACTATACCTCTATGCTGGTAGTGCGCAACGAGGTGTTTGATGCCATGGGTATCAAACGCAGCAACAAACAACGTCTGCAGAACGAACATCTGGCACAACAGGCTCGAGCTGCACAGGCGCCGGTTTCTAATCGGGTTGACAAGCAGCAACCGATGTTCAGTACGCCCCGTGCAAGTCATGGCGGCGGTGGCGGGTCCATGGATGCGTGGATGTTGTTACTGCTGGTGCCGCTAATAATGTCAGCACTGAAACGTCGTAAAAATCAGTAAATTAAACTATAGCGCAAACAAGGGGGCTGGTGACAATTGCCAGCTCCCTGATACGCAAAACCAGTTTCAGTGAATCATTTCTTATAATAAATAGTTGCTAACAGGCATATTATTTTAAGCATTCAAGCACAAATTAGTGCTATATATAAAAAACACACCGTTAAACTTGGAAAATCAGCTTGCAGTAAGACAAGCGACGTAGAAATTACAATGGAACCCGTCTCATGAATAACAAACATTTTATTTTATTGGCCATAACACTGTCCGCCATTATTGCAATAACACTGTTACCTGCCATTGCTCAGGACGTGCATTACCATGGTTTCGCAGACCAGCGTACACTATTCGGTATACCTAATTTTTTTAATGTCACGTCAAATATTCCTTATCTTTTATTTGGCCTGATGGGTTGCTCTCTGGTTTTAAAAGAAAGCCGGATCGCTATTATTCTCTCGCTAAAGCACGCCTATAGCTTCTTTTTTGTTGGTGTGGCACTGGTGTGTTTCGGTTCCGGTTATTACCATCTGAATCCGTCGAACACCACATTATTATGGGATCGTCTACCGATGACGCTGGCATTCATGTCATTTTTTACCGTGATCATTGCTGAATACCTTCACGAAAAAACAGCGCAGAAACTGTTCTTTCCATTGTTGCTAACAGGGCTGGTGTCGGTAATTTACTGGTACTGGAGTGAGAGCATCGGGCAGGGTGATCTACGCCTGTATGTGCTGGTGCAGTTTTTACCTATTGTGCTGATGCCGCTTATATTATTGCTATTCCCTACGCGTTTTACTTATAGCCATTATTACTGGCTCATTTTCGCCTGTTATGTGCTAGCAAAGGTTTTTGAACTGGCCGATCAATTTGTGTTTGATGCACTGGGTTTCATATCGGGCCACAGCATTAAACATCTGGTATCAGCAATCGCGCCATACCTGTTTTATCTGGCATTGACGAATCGCCGCGCTGACGATTTTGATGCTGATACCATGACGGCTGATTTTAAAATGAACGAACTCGCAAACGACTAATCCTGGCCGGGTGGCCACTCTGTTTTTAGATAAAGCGTTTCAACCGCCGTTCGTGCCCATGGCGTCTTGCGCAGGAATTTCAGGCTGGAGGTGATGCTGGGGTCATTGGTGAAGCATTTGATATTAATGCGACTGCCCAGCTCTTCCCAGCCATATTTTTCCACTAAGCGGGTCAGCAATAGCTTTAGTGTCACACCGTGCAGTGG
>JAGXGK010000049.1 GCA_024636785.1 Gammaproteobacteria bacterium | reverse complement strand
TGGTGGGTCGTCAGGGATTCGAACCCTGGACCAAGAGATTAAGAGTCTCCTGCTCTACCAACTGAGCTAACGACCCGTAATTAGCCTTTGAACAACTTTAGTAAAAATGGGGTGGATGATGGGGCTCGAACCCACGACAACCGGAATCACAATCCGGGACTCTACCAACTGAGCTACACCCACCATAAAAATGGTGCGCCTGGCAGGATTCGAACCTGCTACCCTCGGCTTAGAAGGCCGATGCTCTATCCGAGTGAGCTACAGGCGCAAGGTTTAAATATTATATCTAATCCTGACGGCTTATAATTTGGTCGGGGTAGAGAGATTCGAACTCCCGACATCCTGCTCCCAAAGCAGGCGCGCTACCAGACTGCGCTATACCCCGAACACCACATTTACAGCTGAAATGTGGAGGCGGGGAATACTACGCGCTGCGCTTATGCGGGTCAAGATGATATTCATTAATTGGATGGATGTTATTGCCTTGTGGCGACCATATTGCACATGAGAGAATCCACCTCCTCTCAACTCATCAAAATTCAACAATAAATCAACATGCCAGCAAAAATTATCGACGGTAAGGCCATTGCACTGGAAATACGCGAGCAGGTTAAGCAATCTGTTCTGGAAAGGATCGGCAATGGCCAACGCGCGCCGGGCCTGGCCGTTATTCTGGTGGGCGAAAATCCGGCCTCTCAGGTTTATGTGCGCAAAAAAAAGGAGGCCTGCGTCGAAGCGGGCATCGTGTCGAAAGCCTTTGACCTGCCCGCCGACACCAGTGAAACCGAACTGCTGAGCCTGATCGAACAGCTCAATGATGATCATGAGATTGACGGCATTCTGGTGCAGCTGCCCCTGCCCGAACACATTGACTCCACCACCGTGCTGGAAACAATTCACCCCGACAAGGATGTCGACGGCTTCCATCCCTACAACATTGGTCGCCTGGCGCAGCGCATGCCCTCATTAAGACCCTGCACGCCGCATGGCGTTATCTATATGTTGAACACCATCGGTGAGACCTATAAAGGCCGGCACGCCGTCATCGTCGGCGCGTCTAATATTGTTGGGCGCCCCATGGGGCTGGAGCTGCTGCTGGCGGGCGCGACGGTCACCACTTGTCATCGCTTCACCCACGATCTGGCTGAGCATGTGGCGCGCGCCGATATTCTGGTGGTCGCGGTCGGCAAACCCGGCATTGTCAAAGGTGAATGGGTGAAACCCGGTGCCACGGTGATTGATGTCGGCATCAACCGCACTGAAGCCGGCAAACTGATCGGCGATCTCGATTTTGAAGCTGCGGCACAAAGAGCGGCGTACATCACCCCTGTTCCGGGCGGCGTGGGCCCGATGACAGTGGCGATGTTACTGCGCAATACCCTCCAGGCCTCCAACAAACATTGTTAAAAGCTACTTGTAATAACCATAAGCCGGATGGCATCAATCATTTTTTGAGCCATTGAAATCCACCAATCCGTGTAACACCATATCGGTAAAACTGACGATGCCGATCACCTTGCCATTTTCCACTACTGGTGCACGTGATAACCTGAAACGCTCAAGCAGCCTTGCGCAATAGCGTATGTCCATTTCCGGATCAATCGGCAATAACGGTTTGGACATGATTTCGTAAACATTGGTCCGTTCCGGCGAGCGATCTTTTGCCAGAACATTTTTAGCGATATCCGAAAGTAGCAACATGCCGTATTCATCATCGCCATGTCGTTTATCTACAATCAGCGACTTGGTCTCGACGTGTTTCATGGTGCGCAAAGCGTCCATAATCGTCATTTTGCCATCGACTACATCAAAGTTTTTTTTCATCACATCACGAACACGAACAACTTTTTTTTCAGGAATCATTACAGCGCCTCCTCTACAACATCAGTCAACTTTTGAATCTGGCTAGCCACCCCTACCGCATCTTCCACATCAATCTGGAAGGCAATGCCGGTACCGGGTGATATATCAAATTCGCCTACATCACTTATTTTTTCCAGTATATGCCGGCTCAGATGCTCTTCCACTAAAAACAGGACGACATCTCGTTGCGTCTCCAGCGACAGTCCGAAAAAAGTTTTGCTGATAGCCAGCCCTTCCCCTCGGGCATTATTGATAACTGTCGCTCCGGTCGCACCGGACTCCCGCGCTGCCTGCATGACCTTATCGGTTTTCACATCATCTACAAATGCGATTATTAGTTTGAAATGCATGTGCACCTCCCGGTTATATTTACCCACGAATATTTGTTAGCACGAATCACTTTTCATGTCTCTCAATAGAGACTTCCTTAGCCTTACTTCTTCTGCTCAGCCATACCGAAAGTTGCGCATAACCCATCACTGAAATTATCGGAAACAGACTGGCAAAAGCGATCAGGCCAAAACCGTCGATCAGGGCGCTTCTGCCCGGCACAGTTTCCGCCAGCCCCAGGCCTAAAGCGGCCACTAAAGGCACGGTAACGGTGGAGGTGGTTACCCCGCCGGAGTCATACGCCAGCGGCACAATTGATTTAGGCGCGAAAAAAGTCTGTATGACGACGATGACATAACCGCTGATAATAAAATAATGAATAGGCGCGCCAATGACAATACGGTAGGTGCCCAAAGAAATCCCGATGGCCACGCCCAGCGCCACGGCAATGCGCAAACCCCAAACACTCACCGTGCCCGCCGATACCTCGTTAGCTTTAATCGCCACCGCAATCAAGGCCGGTTCGGCGATCGTGGTGCTGGCGCCGATCGCGAAAGCAAATAGATATACCCAGTAATAATCAGACCACTGCAACGCACCTGTAGACAAACGCACACTGTTGATAAAAGCAGGATCGGTAAGCTGCTCAGCCATCATCCTTCCGGCTGGAAATAGCGCCTGTTCCAGCCCCAGCAGGAAAAAGGTGATGCCCAGCAAAACATAGAACATGCCAATTAACACTTTTTTCAGATTAGTAATGCGCTTGCGTATCACCAGAAACTGGAAGCCGAAAATAATGACCGCGATCGGCAGGACATCAAACAGCGTTGAGATAAACAGGCTAAGAAAATCTGTCAGCCAATGCATTAAATAATCATCCCATACGCCAGAACAAAAATGATGGGCAATAATGAGGCGAACGCAATCAGACCAAAACCGTCCAGCATCGGGCTGCGGCCACTGATCGATGAAGCCAGGCCGATTCCCAGCGCTGTCACCAGTGGCACAGTGATGGTAGAGGTGGTCACCCCGCCCGAATCATAGGCAACACCTATAATTTCATCGGGAGCAAAAGCGGTCATAATAATCACCATGGTGTAACCCATCATAATCATGTAATGAATGGGCCAGTTTTTCAGTATGCGCAGCACCCCGATAACTATCGCCACCCCTACCGACAGGGCGACGGTCAAACGCAGACCGGTGGAATAACTGTTCATGGCATCGACATGGTTTTCGATATGGTCAGCTTTCGCCGCGACTTTTGCCGCCTCATTGGCAATCGCAATCAACGCCGGTTCCGCCACCGTTGTGCCGAAACCCAGAGCAAAGGCAAAACTCAGCAGCCAGAATACGCTACCCTTGCGCGCAAAAGCGTGGGCCATGGCTTCGCCAATCGGAAACAGCCCCATCTCCAGGCCATAGATAAAGAAGGTCAGCCCGATGACGACAAAAAACACACCGGTGAGCAGAACTGAGACAGTTTCCAGCGGCTGCTGCAAAACCACGAGCTGAAAAAACCCGATAACCAGAATAATCGGCAGCAGGTCGCGCAAACTGCCCAGCATCGAGTTTAAAAAAGCGACAAGTGATTTATTCAAAGGTCCGTTATCTTTGTTAGTTAAAAAGATTAATGTCAGAGATGAGATTAAACACCACTCATCGCTATTGCAATCGATAAGTCAGAATTTACTGTTTTAAATCAGATAAAACCTTATGGAATATTAAAAAATCTTTTTGCATTGGTGGCCGCCGCCTGCTTCAGCTCTTCAACATCGACCCCCATATAGCGCGAGACGGCTTCGGTAATATGGGGAAGATAACAGGGTTCATTGCGATGACTTTTTACCGGCGCTTCAGCCGGATCTTTGGACAGATCCCTGGGCAGAAGATAAGGCGCATCGGTTTCGAGCATAATACGATCCAGCGGAATCTCTCTCACCGCCTGCTGCAAATCGCGGCCACGGCGCTCATCGCAAATCCAGCCGGTGACGCCGACATACATATCCAGTGCCAGATATTCGTTCACCTCAGCCGCGGTGCCGGTAAAACAATGTGCCACCGCGTTACTGAGCTGTGGACGGGCATTTATTAGCATGGCGACAAAATCGTCATGTGCCTCACGCTGATGCAGAAATACCGGCTTCTCTATCGCCGCCGCCAGCTTCAGCTGCGCCTCAAAAGCTGCACGCTGATTCGCCCCGGTGGAAAAATTGCGATTGTAATCCAGACCGCATTCGCCCAGCACCACGACACAATCCTGCTCGGCGAGCTCGGCCAGCTGCTGGCCTGTGACCTCGGTATAATCATCAGCATGATGCGGATGCACGCCCGCCGTGGCATACAGCACACCCGGATATTGCCGGCAGAGCTCAATCGCCCTGCGGCTATGCTCAAGATCCGTACCGGTGACAATCATCACGCCCACACCGGAACGCAACGCCCGCTGAACCACCTCATCCAGATCATCCTGAAACGAACTGGCGGTTAAATTAACACCAATATCAATATATGCACTCATCTGCGCTATCATAACAGCTGCCAACAATCCTGAACCATCATGTCCGAGAGCCATTCAAAAAAATCACTCTGTGTCGTCTGCGATAATGACATCCGTTATGAACAGGCGCAGGCATTTGCCGGCGATTATCTGCTGCCCCTGCTTAACGCCAAAACCCCTGATTATGAACTCCAGCTAATTTTCGGCAACGAACGTATCGAGCTCTATGATAGCTCTCTCAATACCAGTATTTACGTTGACTTCGTACACGGCACGCTCGCCCATCGGCAACAGTTCGGCGGTGGCCGAGGCCAGGCCATCGCCAAAGCGGTTGGATTAAAACAGGGGAAAAATCCCATTGTGCTCGACATCACTGCCGGGCTGGCACGTGACGCCTATATTTTAGCCACGCTCGGCTGCCCGCTGACCCTGGTCGAAAAATCACCCATACTGAGCAAGTTGATAGAAGATGGCATCGCGCGCGGCCTTGAAGATGAACACAGCACCGAAATCCTCGCAGAACACTTCGAACTGCACAATCAGGACGCCATTGATTTCATGAAAAAGCTGGAGAAAGGCCAGCGACCCGATACCATTTATTTCGACCCGATGTACCCGGAAAGAAAAAAATCCGCGCTGGTCAAAAAGGAAATGCAAATACTGCAACACCTACTGGGCAAAGATGAAAACAGCGGTGAGCTTCTGGAGACCGCCCTCAACTACGCCAAAGACAGAGTCGTCGTAAAACGCCCCCTCCACGCCCCCTTCCTGCTCGACAAAAAACCCGCCACCTCCATCAACAGCAAAAAAACCCGCTTTGATATTTATCTGACTCATAGACTAGAGGGTTGATCGCAAAAACGAGGGTACAGTACATGGTGATTATTGAGTGGTGTTGTTCATTATTTGGATGGAAAATGGCAAAATACAGATCTGACCCTTCACGTTACTCTGTCTATAGATCCTCAATGCCTCGCGTTCTAAGATTATTGATAATCGTTGAATCACTTCTATTTTTAGATGTTGCTGCTTTCATAAAAATAACTACACCATCAATATCACGAATAACACCCTTTATCCTGTCATTATCTTCTATTGATTCACTAATTGATAAAAAAACCTCATTCATAAGTTTTTTATCATTTCGTGCAATACCTACTGCATAAGCAAGGTAACTTGCGAGACCTGGATGTCGAGAATTAATGCGTTTTGAGAAATCTGACCATGTCTTAACCCATCTCATCCATTCAATGTCTGACAGCTTACTGCCATCAAGGTGTAAAAATAATGTGGCGCTGATCAATTCATCCTGCCAGCTCCAGTCTGGCACTTTTTCTTTTCGTCGTGCATGCTTAATTGCACGCTCGTGAAATTCCAGACAATGCTCACATTGGTAATAACAAGCAAGGACATAGGCTATATATTCTCGCTCAAGTAGCGTCAACTCAAAGGCTGGTGATTCGCCCGGCACACCTTCAAACACAAGCTGATGAAGTTCATTGAGCACATCGTTAAATGCGAATCCAAGTAGAGGTACAGATTTATTTGGCATTATTGTCAATCCATCCTTTTATCATTAATGTTTTGGAGCAAGGATCCTGGATATCTGGATATTATGCAACTGATTATAGATTTTTACTCCTGTATTAAAACAGGATTAAACCATTTTATTTATTGACACCCTTCAGTGCCTAAGATGATAAGCACAGCGTATTACGCCGAA
This sequence comes from Gammaproteobacteria bacterium, assembly GCA_024636785.1. Classification (GTDB taxonomy): domain Bacteria; phylum Pseudomonadota; class Gammaproteobacteria; order SZUA-229; family SZUA-229; genus LH-M37. The sequence continues at coordinate 13,503 of JAGXGK010000049.1, read as the reverse complement.
TGGAAGATGTAGAGTAACTCATCATGCGACGCAATGCCCGATGGTTATTGTGCCCTACGACTCTTGAATGTGGTACGGAAAGACCATCATCTCTGGAAGCTGAGAGCTACAAAAGATAAAACCAGGATCCCTCTCTACGTTCAGGATGACGGCTTATAAATTAATCGGGATCGGAACAATTAACCCAAATCCACCACCACCTAATTTATAAAACATCCGAACCAGACAGATACTAATCCCTAAAATTATTATATTGCAGCGGCATATCAATATCCGCAGCTTTCAGCATGGTCATGACCTGTTGCAGGTCGTCACGTTTTTTACCGGTGACTCGAACCTGTTCACCCTGAATCGCGGCCTGCACTTTGATGCCAGCATCCTTGATGAGTTTGACAACTTTTTTTGCCACTTCCTTGTCCAGGCCTTCTCTGACTTTGATGGTTTGATAGGCGCGCATGCCGCGCTCATCGATTTTGCCTTTGTCCAGACAGGCAACGTCAATGTTTCGTGCCGATAATTTTTTGTACATAATGTCGTGCATCTGCCGAACCTGAAACTCGTTGGTGGCTTCAAAGTTCATGGCACCATCTTTCAGCGTGACTTTGGCGTCGCTGCCTTTGAAATCAAAGCGGGTGTTCAGCTCGCGGTTCATCTGGTCAACTGCATTGGTCAGCTCGTGGCTGTCTATTTCAGAAACAACGTCGAATGAAGGCATAAAAAATTCCTGTATTAAGTACAATTAATATTTACAATAAACACATATAAGAAAACAAAGGCGAAATAATGTCAAACCTATTTATTGGTCTGGGTGCAATCAACGCCTCTATCGCGGTGGCCATGGGCGCGTTTGCTGCTCATGCACTCAAGGCCAGGCTGTCTGCTGATTATCTCTCAGTCATTCAAACTGCGGCCGATTATCAGCTCTACCATGCGCTGGGTCTGGTGCTTGTGGGGGTGATTTATCAGCATAGCCAAAACCGCCTCAACGCGCTGAGCGGCTGGTTCATGCTCAGCGGCACGATTCTGTTCAGCGGCAGTTTGTACCTGCTAGGCTTGAGTGGAATCCGGTGGCTGGGCATGATTACGCCCATCGGCGGGCTGTGTTTTATCATCGCCTGGCTGCTGCTGGCCTATGCGCATCTGCGCCCTTCAGCTAACAGGATTCATTAAATACGTTAGTTTCCCAGGAGGCTGTCGGGTTTAGGGAGATTTGGGCCGCTCTCCCACTTCCGCAGCCAATTCATCCTGAATCCGACAGCCTCCTTACTACTTTCTCACCGCTTTTTTGCCCTGCGCCGCCGAATAGATGCCGCGCAGAATGCTCACTTCGCGTTTGGTGAGGTGAGTGCGATTGAACAGTCCCTTTAACCGCCGCATGATAATTTCAGGGTGATGGGTGCCGAAGAAATTCACATCCTCCAGCATCTGGTGAAGGTGCTGATACATGCCCTCCACCTGATCGGCCGTGGCGGGTACATCATTGATGTGCTTGGCCGCCAGTGTTTTATCCCCGGTTTCCGGCGAGGCCTGAGCGATGGGCGAATCCAGCGCCGCCAGACGCAGTTCGTAGCACAGAACCTGCACCGCCGCCGCGACATTCAGTGAGCTGTAATCGGGATTGGTCGGAATATTGACCAGCGCATGACACTGTTCCAGCTCCTCATTGGTCAGGCCGGTGCGCTCCCGACCAAATACAATTGCCGCCCTGCCCTGCTGCGCCTGTTTGACGGATTCGGCGGCACACGCGCGTGGCAGCATCACCGGCCATTGCACCGCGCGCTCCCGGGCACTGGTACCCATCACCCAGGTGCAGCCGGCCACCGCTTCCGCCAGCGTTTTCACCACCCGCGCTTCGCCCAGCACATCATCGGCACCGGCGGCGCGGCTGTAAGCCTCAAAGCTGGGAAAATCGACCGGATCAACCAGCACCAGCTTCGCCAGCCCCATGTTTTTCATGGCTCTGGCGGCAGCACCGATATTTCCGGGATGGGAAGTATTCACTAAAATAATTCTTATGTTTTCAAGCATCCGTGTATTCTGCTATGCTTCGCATCGATTTAACACTGCTCATTGAAAATTTGTCATGCATCCAACCGTAAATATCGCTGTACGCGCAGCGCGTGCCGCCGGCGACGTCATTGTCCGTAGTATGGACAAGATCGATCGCCTCACCATTAGCTCCAAGGGCAATAACGATTTCGTCACCGAAGTTGATCGTAAAGCCGAGTCCACGATTATCGACATCTTGCGTCAGTCCTATCCCGATTACGGCATTCTGGCGGAAGAGAGCGGCATTCAGGACGAGGGCGCTGAATATCAGTGGATCATCGACCCCCTCGACGGCACCACCAATTTCCTGCATGGCTTCCCTCAATTTTCGGTTTCGATTGCCCTCAAGCACAAGGAGCGCATCATCACCGGGGTAATTTACGATCCCCTGTCGCAGGAGTTGTTCACCGCCGCCAAAGGTGAAGGTGCGCAGCTCAATGGTAAAAAAATTCGGGTTTCGGGTCGAGCCGGGATTAAAGGCGCTTTATTGAGCACCGGTTTTCCGTATCACGACCAGAGCTACCTCGACACCTATATAAAAACCATGACTCAGCTGATGGCGCCCACCGCAGGCATCCGTCGCCCCGGTTCGGCCGCACTCGATCTGGCCTGGATGGCGGCAGGGCGCACAGACGGCTTCTGGGAATTTAATCTGAGTCCGTGGGATATCGCCGCAGGCGTTTTGATTGTGCGGGAAGCGGGCGGAATTGTTGCTGATTTTCAGGGCGGGGATAAATACCTCAAAACCGGCGACATCATCGCCGCCAGCCCCAAGGTGTTCCCGGAGATGATGAAAATCATCAGCGGCTGCGTCAAGGGCAGCGCCTACGCCGAGCGTAAGGCGCTACTGTACGAAAACTAACCCGGCTCCGGTTCAGGATTGAGCCTTCGCCTCTGCCGGCGTCAACGCCTTAATCGTTAAGGCGTGAATGGCACCGCTCTGGATGTGTTCGTTCAACAGGGCGAACACCATTTTTTGCTCAGCCACCATGCTCTTACCCTCAAACGCAGCCGAGACGATAGTCGCTATGTATTTACTGCCATCAGCCGTAACTGTAGCTTCACTGCCGGGAATACCGGCTTCGATGATTTTTTTAACTTCACTGGTTTCCATTGAACAACCTCTTAATTATTAATCTCGCAGAGAGCTTTGAACGATGTAGATTTTTCGAGCAAATCTCTCTTAATATTTTGCGGTGATGTTACAGCTAATTTTAATCCATGACACCGTATATTCCATACTGATTTAAATGACACCATGAAAAACATCACCCAGCTCGTTCTCCTCTGCCGCCCCGGTTTCGAAAAAGAGTGTGCCGGTGAAATCATGCATTACGCCACTGAGCTGGGCTTTTCCGCCTATATCCAGACTCTTCCCGACAGCGGTTATGTACTGCTGATTGGTGCAGGCGAAACCGGCATCGGTGAGCTCATGGCGCAACTTGATTTCAGGCAGCTGATTTTCACCCGGCAGTGGTTTGCCAGCCTGGCCAAAATCGATGACTTGCCCGAACAGCAGCGCATCGAACCGCTGCTCAGCGCCATCAAGTTACTGCCGGCCCCGTTCAACAGGATCGAACTGGCCTATCCCGACACCAACGAAGGCAAGTCTATCAGCCGCTTTTGCAAACAGTTCGAACCGCATCTGCTGCGCGCGCTCAAGCGGGAGGAACTTTTATCCAGCCGCGCCCCTCACAATCTGCATCTTTTATTTCTCAATTCTCAGCAGGCTTTTGTGGGCATCGCCGCCGTCGACAACAGCGCCGTCGACACCATGGGCATTCCACGTTTACGCATGCCCTCTTCCGCGCCGAGTCGCTCCACTTTAAAACTGGAAGAGGCGATTCACTGGTTTTTTGCTGATGAAAAAAAATATTTCAAAAACGGCATGACGGCGGTCGATCTGGGTGCGGCTCCCGGCGGCTGGAGCTGGCAACTGGTGCAACGCGGACTGCGCGTGACTGCCATCGACAACGGCCCGATGCAGGACAAGTTAATGCAGAGCGGCATGATGGAACATTTAAAAACCGACGCCTTCACCTATCGCCCCGCAAAAGCCGTTGACTGGCTGGTGTGCGACATGGCCGAACGACCCCTGCACGTCAGCCGGCTCATCGCCAAATGGCTGGTGCAGCAGGATTGCAAAAATACCATTTTCAACCTGAAATTGCCCATGAAGAAAAGATTACTGGTGGTCAACGAATGTCGCGACCTGATCGCACAACAATTGCTCGAACATCACATTGACGCCCGCATTCAAATCAAACACCTTTATCATGATCGCGAAGAGGTCACCGTCTGCATAATGACTTCATAGATCACGTTATTATTTCGGATGACAATAATTGACTGCTCATCGCCCTCTCCCACGGCAAGCCATTTGACTACGATACCTAGCGGGACTAATACGGCGTGGAAGATACCCACCGCAGATGTATGACACCACCAACTATGCGGTGATCGACGATATTGCTAAACTGCCGCATATTTATCGAAGGACAACAAGATAAGGCAGCTTAAACATGGCGAATTCTATTTACTGGTACGACTACGAAACCTTTGGCATCAACCCGCGCTCAGATCGCCTGGCACAGTTCGGCGGCATTCGCACCGATGAAGACTTAAACATCATCAGCGAACCACTGGTGATTTACTGCAAACCCGCTGACGACATGCTGCCCGATCCTCACGCCTGCCTGGTTACCGGCATCACCCCGCAGAGAGCGCAGGCAGAGGGACTCATCGAAGCCGAATTTATCGCCGCCATCCACAAACAGTTTTCCCAGCCCGGCACCTGCATTGCCGGCTACAACAGCATCCGCTTTGATGACGAATTCACCCGCAATGCTTTGTACCGTAATTTCTACAACCCCTACACGCATGAGTGGCAGTATGGCAACTCGCGCTGGGATCTGATCGACATCGTGCGCCTGACCCGCGCACTCCGGCCCGAAGGCATTAACTGGCCGGTCGGTGATGATGGCCGCCCCAGCATCCGACTCGAACTCCTGACCAGAGAAAACAACATCAGCCATGAAGCTGCGCATGACGCCATGTCCGACGTTTACGCCACCATCGAAATGGCCAAACTGATCCGCAAACATCAGCCCCGGCTTTTCGACTACATGTACGGTCTGCGCAAAAAAGCCGAAGTCAGCAAACTGCTCAACCTGCGCAGCCACGAGCCGGTACTGCACGTCTCCTCGATGTACGCTGCCGAGCGCAATGCCATCGCCATGGTCATGCCGATCTGCCAGCATCCGAGCAACAAAAACAGTATTATTGTTTACGATCTCAGCATCGAGCCGGATGATTTTATTAATGCTGATGCCGACGAATTAACCGGCAGACTCTACACCCGCAGCGAAGACCTGCCCGAAGGCGTGAAGCGCGTACCGCTGAAAGACGTGCACATCAACAAGTGTCCGGTAATCGTGCCACTGAAAACCATGGACGCCGCCAGTGCCGAACGCCTCAACATCGACATCGCCGCCTGCGAAGCCAACCGCCAGATCATTCTGAAAAACATCGACGCACTGACCGAGAAAACCTGCCAGGTATTCGGCCACAACGACTTCCCCGAAGTCACCGACCCCGATGCACAAATCTACTCCGGCGGTTTTTTCAGCGACGCCGATTACGGTCGCATGGATCGCATCAGAAAAAGCAGCCCCGAAGAACTCAGCAAACTTAGCCTGACTTTCGATGACCCCCGCCTGCCTGAAATGCTATTCAGATACCGCGCAAGAAACTTGCCCGAATCACTCAACGCCGAAGAAAAACAGCGCTGGAATGAATTCCGCAAAGAACGCTTCACCGACCCCGCACTCAGCCCACGCACCATGAACCGTTTTCTGGCGGAAATCGAAGAATTGCAATGTGGTGAACAAACCACCGGGGCGGAGCTGGTGATTTTGGAAGAGCTGCTGGAATATGCGGAAACGATAAAACTTTGAAAGGCTTTCACCACAGAGGACGCGGAGAATGCAGAGAAAACCAAAATAACACCGTAGGATGTGGTGAGGCACGAACCGCATCGGTCGCGTCATTCTTCCATATCCATTAACTTATCGGATTCGCACGCCCAATTTGCCGGATAAATTCTCTGTCGTACATATGTGTGAAAACTAGAATACGGCCAATCACTTACGCGTTGAACCCATCCATGTTTTACCGAGTTCCAATGAATATAATCAACATGACGTTCAAAATCCTGCTCATCGCGAATCACGTGCTCCCAATATCGACGTTGCCATATTCCACGTTCACCACGTTTTATGCGGCTATCTGAACGTTTCTCATCTGCTGTTATCAATCGAGAAAAACCTGACTTGATCAAATTCCATCTCATACTATAATCCGCATCCCCAGCTGGCATGGTCCAGATGCAATGCAGATGCTCCGGTAGCACAACAATCGCATCTATTTTAAAGGGGTGCTTTTGTTTTACACCTCGAAAAGCATGGCGTAAAGCATCGATATTATTTTCCAATATTCGATTGCCACGACGTTCGGCGCAATTGACCGTAAAGAAATAACTTGCGCCCTGGATTTTTGCTCTGCGGTATTCGGTCATCCTTTTACCTATGCTCGATCGATGCGGTTCGTGCCTCACCACATTCTACACGTTCTATTAATATTTTGGTTATTTACGCTGCCCAAACAACTCCGTACCAATTCTCACCATGGTCGCACCTTCTTCGATGGCGATGTCGTAGTCACCGGACATGCCCATGGAGAGCTGGTCGAATTCTTTTAGATTGAATTTCTGCCGGCACTGGTCACGCAGCATTCTCAGCGCCGAAAAGGTATTGCGGGTTTCGGCTTCGTCGTTGTTGACACCGATGGTCATCAGGCCGCGCCAGGCCAGGTTGGGGGGTTTTTGTTGCTGAAGTTCGTCGAGCAAGGCCTCGGTTTCGTCAATCGACAGACCGGACTTACTGGCTTCGCCTGAGATGTTGACTTGCAGCAAACAGTTAAGCACTTTTTGCGGATTATGCTGCACCATGGCGGCGGATAATTTCTGCGCCAGTTTCAGGCTGTCGACGGTGTGTATCCACTGAAAATGTTCGGCGACCTGTTTTGCTTTTTTGGATTGCAGGTGGCCGATGAAGTGCCATTGCAGATTGGGATTATCCAGCAAAAGGATTTTTGATAAGGCATCCTGAATAGTGTTTTCGCCAAAGGCGGTCTGTCCGGCAGCGATGGCCTGTTCGACTTCGGTCAGGTTTCGGGTTTTGGAAACCGCGATTAGCTGAACCTCATCACTGGTTCGACCGGCATCAATACTGAGTTGTTTGATGCGCGCTCTGATTACATTTAAATTATCGGCGACTTGACTCATTAACAAAAAACGTTAGCCGCTGTGAGGCTTTCATGATTATTGTGAATAGTGCGAAAAGAAATGCCCGATACGGCCAATCGCATATTTCAGCTCGTCCTCTCTGGACAGGAACACAATTCGGAAGTGATCGGTGTCCGGCCAGTTAAAGGCGGTGCCCTGAACAATCAGAATTTTTTCCTGCAGCAGAAGATCCAGCACCATTTTTTCATCGTTTTTGATTTTGTGTACTTTGGGATCCATTCTGGCGAACAGGTACATGGCGCCTTTGGGTTTGACACAGCTGATGCCCGGAATGTCATTGATTAAATCACAGGCCAGATCACGTTGATCACGCAGGCGGCCGCCGGGCACGATCAGTTCATTGATGCTTTGATAACCACCCAGCGCAGTTTGAATGGCGTGCTGCCCCGGCACGTTTGAACATAAACGCATAGAGGCGAGCAGTTCGATACCTTCGATATAATCTGTAGCTTTGGCAATGGCCCCGGTGATGACCATCCAGCCTGCGCGAAAACCGGCGACGCGGTAGGCTTTGGAAAGGCCATTAAAGGTGACGAACAAAACATCATCCGCCAGCGATGCGGTCGCCACATGCTTGGCATCGTCGTAGAGAATCTTGTCGTAGATTTCATCGGAAAAAATAATTAGATTGTGCTTGCGGGCCAGCTCGATAATGGCCTCTAAAATTTCAGCAGGGTACAGTGCACCGGTAGGATTATTGGGATTGATGATGACAATACCACGAGTATTTTTGGTGATCTTACGCTCCATATCTTCGAGGTCGGGATACCACTCCGCCTGCTCATCACACATATAATGCACCGGGTTTCCGCCCGACAGACTCACCGCCGCCGTCCATAAGGGGTAGTCCGGTGCAGGAACCAATATCTCATCGCCATTATTCAGCAGCGCCTGCATCGCCATGACGATTAATTCACTGGCACCATTACCCAGATAGATATTATCAGTATCCGCATCCATGATGCCTTTCTGCTGGCAGTAATGCATGACCGCTTTTCGGCCGGTGAACAACCCTTTTGAATCGCTATAACCCTGGGAAAGCGGCACGTTATGAATCATGTCTTTGACAATCTCTTCGGGGGCATCGAAGCCGAAGGGAGCCGGGTTACCAATATTCAGTTTGAGAATTTTATGGCCCTCTTCTTCCATGCGCCGCGCTTCCCGCAGCACCTGGCCACGGATTTCATAACAAACATTGTCTAACTTACGGGATTTCTTCATCGTATTCATCGAGAGTTATTATCTAAAAAAATTAAAAGACCTTGTAGATCAGAGTATATATGCTTCTCCGCCTAAAAGTTGTCTCTGATGAATCTAAAACCTGAAAAATCAAAAAAAAACCGGCAAGGGGTGCCGGTTAAAAGGGAGAGTCGTCAATGAGATTGGAATCCCGATGACTGTAATCACCACACCAAATTCAGTATAAGGCATGGCTATAGCGCATGAAAATAAATCGATAAATCCATCTGTGTACGATTAATAGAATACGGATCCTGTTTAAATAATCAACGAACCATTACAAATGTTTACACAGGAGGTTGTCGGATTCAGGATAAATTGGCTGCGGAAGTGGGAGAGCGGCCCAAATCTTCCAAATTTTCGTTGCGTAGAATAACTATGCGCCTCAAAATCAGAAAACTTTGTGCTCACTCTCCCACTCCCTCGCTTCAATCCCCCTAAACCCGATAATCTCCTACTGAAAATATTCCCGCAGTGCACGGCAAAGGTAATAGCCATCCCAGCGCCCGGCCAGTTCCCGTATCGAATGCATGGCAAATGTGGGTACACCGACATCAACAGTACGCACACCCAGATTGCTGGCCGTCACCGGGCCAATGGTGCTGCCACAGGCGGTATCGGTGCGCACTACAAATGACTGCACCGGGACGTCGGCCTCTTCACAGATATAACGAAAAGCAGCGCTAGTTTCACTGTTGGAGGCATAACGTTGATTAGAGTTCATTTTAATTACCGGCCCCTGATTTAGTATCGGGCCATGATTTTCGTCGTGCCTGTCGGCAAAGTTCGGATGAATGCCGTGGGCGTTATCGACGGAGATCATCATCGACTGATCCATGCAGCGGACAAAATTTTCGGTGCCCGGCGGGCACAATCGCTCCAGCACTGACTTGAGAAAATTTCCCTGCGCACCGCTTGCCGAAGTACTGCCCACCTCTTCGTGATCATTGCACACCAGCAGGCAGTTCTGTTTCGGATCGGCCTGCAACAGCGCCATCAATGCGGTATAGCAGCTCAGCAAATTGTCCAGCCGTGCAGCGGCGATAAAATCCTGATGCAGACCAATCACCGCCGGAGCCTGCACATCGTAGAAACTCATTTCATAATCGAGAATTTTTTCCACTTTTAAATCCGGTTTTTGTTTGCTGAGCAAACGCAACAGGATATCGCGAAAATCGGGCTGACGCTCATCGCCTTCCGGCAGCTTCATTAAGATAGGCGGAATATGTTCCTGCTTGTTGATGGCGTGATTTTCATTCGCCTCACGATCAAGATGAATGGCCAGACTGGGAATGCTGGCAATAGCCTGCTCGAAATCAATTAGCGCGTTGCCAACTTCACCGTCAACGGTGACATAATTGACGCGCCCCGCCAGGGACAGATCGCGATCGAACCAGGGGTTCAGCAAGGCCCCGCCGTAGACTTCGACGCCCAGCTGGAAATAACTGTTTCTGGTAATTTCAGGATTGGGTTTGACCTTCAGGCATGGACTGTCGGTATGTGCGCCGGCCATGCGAAAACCGTGTTCCACCGGATCGCGTCCCAGGGTGAAAGCAATAATCGAGGAGTCGTTACGGGTAACGTAAAACTTGCCGGTCTCGGGCACTGCTGCATGCATGTCCCAGGCATCGGATTCGCTCAGGCGTTTAAAACCGTTTTCTTCCAGCGTAGCCGACATCTGTTTGACGGCGTGAAAGGGTGTGGGCGAGGCCTGAATAAAGCTCAGTAAACCTGCGACAAATTCTGCATCTTGCATTTTTTAATACCTGTAATTTAGTGTTGCGTTTTGAGCGTTCAGCTTATACCAAACACCTCATACTTAGGGACCCGGAACATACTAATGTACCTGAATCGCGCCCGGATTTGGGTCATATTTGGTCGCGCTGATTGAGCAAAACCGCAGGCGTAGCAGGGCTACGGCGAGGATTTTGCGATTGAGGCGCGGCCAAAGATGGCCTAAAGACGGGATGCGTGATGGTATATTAGTATGTTCCGGGTCCCTTAATTAAATTTATACAAAGTACGTTGCTCGAAGCCGGTCACTACCGGCTTTACCCCCGCCAGTTTTTTATCCAGCTCCACGCTGCCGGTATCGAGCAGTAATGGCCGCCCCTGCAAAGCGCGTAATTTTTCATTGGTGGCTATGACTATGATATTCTCAACGCCCACTTTTGCAATCACCGCGGGCGTAAACTGCTGGTTGCCACGACCAAATATGTGCCCCTGCCCGCCGATGGCGGTGACAACTATTTTTGCTCCGCTGGATTCGCCGGAAATTTTATCAAGCAGTGCCAGCATGGCGCGCTCATCCATGTCGCTGGCAATCAACTGCCGGTTCCGCACCGCATCGACACCCAGCAGGCTGTTGGGCAAACCCAGTTCAGCCATCACCGCGGCGGTGGTGGTTCCGGCTCCGATAAAATACAGTACCTCCTCTTCCATGTTTTCCACCACGTCAGTGGCGATATCCTGTAGCGCCAGCGCTTCGTTGTTGACCCCGCCCTGCTTCATCGCTTGCATGCGCGCCTCATCGGCCGGCACCGATAGATAACCATAACAGCGGGCGGACAGCTGACCTGCCCGGTAAGCCGCTTCATTCAGATCCATGACCTCAGCCTGCTTTAGCGTCAGCGGTTCGCCCTGTTCGAGCAGCGCCACCAGCTCACCGGCACGCGAGGGCGTCACCGCGTACACCGCAGAGTGAATTTTGCAGCCCGCGGGAATGCCCACCACCGGCAGAGTTTCCGCCCTGCCACAGGCCTGCAGGGCATCCAGCACATCCCGGGCGGTGCCGTCGCCACCGGCAAACAGCAGCAGGTCGATGTTATTTTCACAAAGTTTTATCACCGCCTGGTAAGTATCGCCGGCGCTGCTTACCGGCGGTGCCGCCATGACTGTTTCATAGGCAATGCCCGCCTGCTCGAGCGCCGCCGCGCCCATGTCACCGGCGACCGTTAAGACCGGCTGCATGTTCACGCCCTTCAGCTGCGCCAGCGCCAGCACGGCACGCTCACCTGCTTTGGGCTGCGCGCCCTGCGCCAGCGCCTGCTCGACAATCTTCCGGCCATCGCTGCCCTTGAGCCCAACGGTACCGCCGAGTCCGGCCATCGGGTTGATGATTAAGCCCAGCTTTAAGGAGACAGATTTCATATATAGAGTGAGTGCTTCAACTTCGAATAAAGGCCGCATTCTAGCCGCCTCAGCCTGTGCAGGCTACGGCGGCACAAGGTAGAATGTGATCTTTTCAGAAAGCACAGCGAATCATCATGCTATTTCCAGACGCTTACCAACCCCGAAGAAACTCGCTCGCCGTCGACATTGACGGCGTTATCGTCGGCGGCAAGGCACCGGTGGTGGTGCAGTCCATGACCAATACCGACACCGCCGATGTCAGCGCCACCACCGCTCAGATTATCGAACTGGCGAATGCCGGTTCCGAGCTGGTGCGCATTACCGTCAATGACAACAAGGCGGCCGCGGCGGTGGCCAGAATCCGCGAGGCGCTGGATAAAAAGAACATCAGCACACCGCTGATCGGCGACTTTCATTTCAACGGCCATAAGTTATTGAATGATAATCCTGAGTGCGGCGTAGCGCTGGCCAAATACCGCATTAATCCCGGCAACGTCGGCCGCGGTGCCAACCGCGACAGCCAGTTTGCCACTATGATTGAGCACGCCATCAAGAACGACAAGGCAGTGCGTATCGGTGTCAACTGGGGCAGCATGGATCAGGCGCTGCTGGCCCGACTCATGGACGAAAATGCCCGCCTCGATGAGCCACTCGACGCCCACAGCCTGATGCTCGAAACCGTCATACGCTCAGCTATCGACAGCGCCAGAGCGGCGGAAGAAATCGGCCTGCACAAAAACAAAATCATTCTTTCCTGCAAAATGAGCGTGGTGAAAGATCTGGTCAGCGTCTACCGCTCGCTGGCAGATCGCAGTTATTACGCCCTGCACCTCGGCCTCACCGAAGCCGGTATCGGCTCCAAAGGTATCGTCGCCTCCACGGCGGCGCTCAGCATGCTGCTGCACGACGGCATTGGCGACACCATCCGCGTCTCATTAACTCCCGAGCCTGGGGCCGAACGCAGTAAGGAAGTAGTGGTCGCCCAGGAAATTCTGCAAACCATGGGCTTGCGCGCATTTGTCCCCCTGGTCACCGCCTGCCCCGGTTGCGGCCGCACCACCAGCGATTTCTTCCAGCATCTCGCTTCCCAGATTCAGGACTACCTGCGCAGTGAAATGCCGGTATGGCAAAAAAGTTATCAGGGCGTGGAAAATATGAGCGTGGCGGTGATGGGCTGCGTGGTCAACGGCCCCGGTGAAAGCAAGCACGCCAACATCGGCATCAGCCTGCCCGGCAGTGGCGAAACACCGGTAGCCCCGGTTTATGAAGACGGCAAAAAAACCGTGACCCTGAAAGGCGATAATGTTGCCGATGAATTTAAGGTGTTAATCGACAAATACGTGGCAAGATCCTATATAAAAAGATAACCTGCCCCTAAACGGGATTCGCTTCAAAGCAGGTATAAAACCACAACCATTTATAATTATTTTGCTGCCCCGGCTCAGTCTGCTTTCGTTCACGCCAGCAAAAAAAACATTCAGGAATAACATGCATAAAAAACTATTACTTACCGCCCTTACTCTGGCGATTACGACAAACTGCCATGCCGGCTGGCTCGATTGGCTCACCGGAAGCACCGACAAAGCTCAGGAAAAAATTGAAGAGGTCAAAAACAGCGATGTCGCCGGCGGTATAAAAAAATCACTGAGCAACGAAGATATCGTTGCCGGTCTGAAAGCAGCTCTGAACAAGGGCGCGGCTTATGCCGTCGACAGTCT
>JAGXGK010000048.1 GCA_024636785.1 Gammaproteobacteria bacterium | reverse complement strand
CGCTTCGGCGGTGTAGCGGCCCATGAAGATGGCGCCGGCGTGGCGGATTTTTTCTGCCCACTGTTCGGCATTTTCAACCGACAGCTCCAGGTGTTCCGGTGCAATGTGGTTGGCGACTTCTATCGCCTGCTCCATCGTCTCCGCCAGGATGAAGGCAGCGCGGTTTTGCAATGAGGTTTTAATGATCTCTTTGCGTGGCATTTCCAGCAACAGCTTTTCGATGCTGGCCTGTACCTTGAGCAAAAATTCAGCGTCGGTGCTGACCAGAATGGATTGCGCTTCTTCGTCGTGTTCGGCCTGTGAGAACAGATCCATGGCGATCCAGTCGGGATCGGTTTTACCGTCGCACACCACCAGTATTTCGGAAGGCCCGGCGATCATGTCGATGCCAACTACGCCATAGACCATGCGCTTGGCGGTGGCCACAAAGCTATTGCCGGGGCCGGTGATGATGTCGACTTTGGGGATGGTGGCGGTGCCGTAGGCGAGCGCAGCGACGGCCTGCGCGCCACCGATGGTAAAGATGCGGTCGACACCAGCGATGGCGGCAGCGGCCAGTACCAGGTCGTTGGTTTCGCCGCCCGGCGCGGGCACAACCATAATCAACTCGGGAACTTCGGCCACCTTGGCGGGGATGGCGTTCATGAGCACGGATGAGGGATAGGCGGCTTTGCCACCGGGGACGTACAGCCCTGCCCTGTCCATGGGGGTGATTTTCTGGCCCAGCACGGTGCCGTCGGCTTCGGTGTACGACCACGATTCCATTTTCTGATGCCGGGCATAAGCGCGTACGCGCTCGGCGGCTATTTCCAGCGCATCGCGGTGTTTTGTATCAATGGCGTTGAGTGCTTTTTGCAAGGTCGCCTGACTGAGTTCCAGCTGATAGGCCGAGCTGACATCGAGACGATCCAGTTTTTTTGTATATTCGAGCACGGCGGCATCGCCGCGTTTTTTGACGTCGGCGAGTATATTGGTGACGATGGTAGCCACGCCGCTGTCCGCTGACTGTTCCCAGGCCAGTACTGCATCGAGTTGTTGCCAGAAGTTTTTATCACTGGCGTTGAGCTGACGAATCTCAGGCATTTTTTTCCACCGCCACTTTTATTTTTTCAATGATGTCGCTGATTCTGGCATGCTTCATTTTCATTGCCGCCTTGTTCACGATAAGCCGCGAACTGATGTCCGCAATGTGATCCATGGGTTTCAGGCCGTTGGCTTTCAACGTATTACCGGTATCGACCACATCGACAATCAGATCGGCCAGGCCGACAATCGGCCCCAGCTCCATCGAGCCATAAAGTTTGATGACTTCGACCTGTTCACCGCGCGATTCAAAAAAATGTTTGGCGACATTGGTGAACTTGGTGGCCACGCGCAGGCGGCCGGTTTTATTGCGGCGGCTGCTGTCGGCATCGACCAGACCGGCAGTCATCAGTCGGCATTTGGCAATTTTCAAATCCAGCGGTTCGTACAGCCCTTCCGCGCCATGCTCCATGAGCACGTCCTTGCCGGCGACGCCGATGTCGGCGGCACCGAACTGCACATAGGTGGGCACATCGGTGGCGCGAATGATCACCAGCTTGACGTCGTCCTGATTGGTATCAAGAATCAGCTTGCGGCTTTTTTCAGGATCTTCGGCCGGAATAATATTGGCCGCTTCCAGCAGGGGCAGCGTCTCTTTGTAAATTCGGCCTTTGGATAAAGCGATGGTAATCATATTATTTTTTTATACTTAATTAATTTCAAAAACTAAACCGGTACGCGGCGAATGTTTGCGCCTAACAATGCCAGTTTTTCTTCGATGATTTCATAACCACGGTCGATGTGATAGATGCGGTGAACTTCGGTCTCACCCTCGGCCACCAGACCCGCCATAATCAAACTCGCCGATGCGCGCAGGTCGGTTGCCATAATTGGCGCGCCGGTCAGTTTTTCCACACCGCGCACAATCGCGGTGTTGCCTTCCACTTCAATATCTGCACCCATGCGCTGCAACTCCTGCACGTGCATGAAACGATTTTCAAATACCGTTTCAACCACCGTGGCGGTGCCTTCGGCAATCGTGTTCAGGGCGACAAACTGCGCCTGCATGTCAGTGGGGAATGCCGGATAGGGGGCGGTGCGAACATTCACCGCTTTGGGGCGTTTGCCGTGCATGTCCAGCGAAATCCAGTCGTCGCCGACTTCGATGTCGGCACCGGCCTCGCGTAATTTATCGATCACCGCGTCGAGCAGTCTGGGCGCGGTATCTTTCACCATAATCTTGCCACCGGTGATCGCCGCTGCGATCAGATAAGTGCCGGTTTCGATGCGATCAGGCAGCACGCGGTAACGGGTGCCCTGCAATTTTTCCACGCCCTCGATGGTGATAGTATCGGTACCGGCACCCTGAATTTTAGCGCCCATAGTAATCAGGAAGTTGGCCAGATCAACCACTTCCGGTTCACGCGCTGCGTTTTCAATGGTGGTAACACCGTCAGCCAGTGTCGCCGCCATCATCAGGTTTTCGGTACCGGTGACGGTAACGATGTCCAGCACCAATCGCGCGCCTTTTAGCCGTTTGGCCTTGGCGATGATGTAGCCGTTTTTAACTTCGATTTCCGCGCCCATGTCCTGCAGGCCTTTAATATGCAGATTAACCGGGCGCGAACCAATGGCACAGCCGCCGGGCAGCGAGACTTCCGCTTCACCGAATCGGGCCAGCAGCGGGCCTAATACCAGAATGGATGAACGCATGGTGCGAACCAGATGATAGGGTGCGATGCAGCTTTCGATGGTGGAGCTATCGACTTCGATGCTGAGCTTCTCGTCGATGACCACATGCACGCCCATGGCACCCAGCAACTCGACGGTGGTGGTGACATCGTGCAGATGCGGTACGTTTTCGATAATGGCGGTGCCTTCACATAACAGGGTGGCGGCGAGTATCGGCAACACTGCATTTTTGGCGCCGGAAATCCTGACCTGACCATTGAGCGTGGCTCCGCCCTGTATCAACAATTTATTCATACTAATGAAATATCCTAAGAATTAGCGGCTGAGTTCAGGAACGAACCCAGCTCGGTATCAATGCCGTAAGCGGCCGCAATAATGGTTATTTGCTCCGGCAGATTTTTGAAGTCAATCGATTTTTTTTGCATTTTTATGATGCGCTGCATTTCCACCAGCATCGCCAAACCCGCGCTGTTGCTGTCGCTCACTTCAGCAAGATCAACACTGACTTTATCCAGTTCACCGAACAGCTTCTCAGCCTGCTTCATCAGCACCGGCACGGTTTCAAAGTTGAGCACGCCACTGATCCTGACACTGTTTTCAACCAGCGACATTTCGGCGGACAATGGTTTCTCAGTCGCCATGATCAGCGGTTTTTCTCTGCATTTGAAGAATCAGGAGTGGCGTTTTCCTCGGTTACTTCGACCTTTTTTTCCCGCAGCATTTTCAGCACCTGTTCCATGCCGCCTTTGCGCATCTCCTGGGCAAACGTGCCGCGGTAATTGGTCACCAGACTAATGCCGTCGATGATAATGTCGTAAACCTTCCATTTGCCGTCTTTCAGTCGCATTCGATAATCCACCGGAATGGTGGGACCGCCCGATTGCAGCACTTCGGATTTAACCACCACTCTGTCCTCGCCGGCGCTTTCTCTCAACGGTGAAAATTCAATTTTCTGATCCTTGAATTCCTGCAGCGACTTACCGTAGGTACGAATCAGCAATTCTCGAAACTCATCAACGAATTTTATTTTCTGTTCGTTGCTGGCCTCTCTCCAGTTTTTTCCCAGCGCCAGTTTTGCCAGAGTGACATCATCGAGATGCGGCACAATATATTTGTCCACAATCTCATAAACAATCTCGGGATTCGCATCAATTTCGTCGCGGCGCTGCTTCAATACTTCAATCACTTCGTCTGAAGTCCGCTTGAGCAAATCCACCGGCGATTCAACTTCAGCCGCTGTCAGGCTTGAGCTGATCAGTAAGGCCACGACACACAGGCTGTTTGTCAGGTATTTAATCTGTGATTTAATCATTCTCTTTTATCCTCTGCTGCCGTCTTTCAGGCAATTATTCGTCGCCCTTGCTATAAAGAAACTGGCCGATAATCTGCTCCAGCACCAGCGCTGATTGGGTCAGTGTAATCACCGAACCCGAAGCCAGATACTCATCTTCAGCGCCCGGCTCCAGACCCACGTATTGCTCGCCCAACAAACCCGAGGTCAGAATACTGGCTGAAGTATCGATGGGGAAAGCATCATACTGAGGATCAATCGACATCGTCACCCAGGCCTCGTAACCGGCCATATCATAACCAATCTCGGTGACGCGTCCGATGCGCACGCCGCCGGCCGACACCGGCGAGCGCGTCTTCAGCCCGCCGATATTATCGAACCGGGCTTTAACCGTATAACCTTCGTCACCACCGTAACTCGACAGATTGCTCGCGGACATGGCCAGCATGAATAAAGCCGCGATACCTGCTGCTACAAATAGACCCACCATCAATTCCAATGTACGTGTATTCATAAATGCCTCTTAAATTCTCTAAACAACCTATTTGCCGAACATCAGCGCGGTCAAAACAAAATCCAGAACCAGAATAGCCAGCGAGCCGTAAACCACGGTGCGCGTGGTTGCCTGCCCCAGGCCCTCGGAAGTGGGGATGCAGTCATAGCCTTCGAATACCGCAATCCATGACACCACCACGCCAAACACCAGGCTCTTGATCATGCCGTTGCCCAGATCATCGATCAGCTCGACGTTTTCCTGCGCCTGCGACCAGAAGGCACCGGCATCCAGACCCAGCAATTCGACCGCCACCAGGTAGCCGCCCATCACGCCGACGGCGCTGAATATTGCGGCCAGCAGCGGCATGGCGATAACCCCGGCCAGAAAACGCGGCGCCACGATCCTTTCTATAGGGTTAACCGCCATCATTTCCATGCCCGAAAGCTGCTCGGTGGTCTTCATTAAACCGATCTCAGCGGTAAGCGCAGAACCGGCGCGCCCGGCAAACAGCAGGGCGGTGATCACCGGGCCGAGTTCGCGCAGCAGTGACAGCACCACCATCACACTCACTGAATTTTCGGCACCGAAATCGACCAGCGCATAATAAGATTGCAACGCCATCACCATGCCGACAAACAGGCCGGCAACGACAATAATAATGAGTGTTTGCACGCCCACGGAAAACAGCTGCTTGATGAGCAGACCCGGGCGCTTCAACATGCCGCCCAGATTAGACAGCACCTCCAGCAGAAATAGGCTGGCCCGACCCAGACGCGCGAAACCATCCAGAGTAGCGCGCCCCAGCATCTGTGTACGATTCAATATAGTCTCAACCACGCTTTCTCTCCGCAGTGGTCAGCAGATCATCAAGCAGAGGCGTTGCCTTCACATGGAAGGGCACCGGCCCGTCAGCCAGTCCTTTTATAAACTGCCGGGTCCATTCTGATTCGCTGTTAGTTATGGCCTCGGGCGTACCGTGCTCGACCACGGTGCCCGCCGAGATGAGGTAAACATAATCGGCGATAGACATGGTTTCACGGACATCATGTGACACCACGATACTGCAAAAATTCAGCGCATCATTCAGGCTTTTGATCAGTTTCACCAGCACCCCCATGGAAATAGGATCCTGCCCGGTAAAGGGTTCGTCGTACATAATCATCATCGGGTCGAGGGCGATAGCTCTGGCCATGGACACGCGCCGCGACATGCCCCCCGACAGCTCGGCAGGCTCCAGATCTCTGGCGCCGCGCAGACCCACTGCATTCAATTTCATCAACACCAGCTGACGTATCATCGATTCGCTGAGCCGGGTGTGTTCGCGGATGGGATAAGCCACGTTTTCGAACACCGAAAGGTCGGTGAGCAGTGCACCACTCTGGAACAGCATGCCCATGCGTTTACGCAACTCATACAGCTCTCTGGTTTTTAGCTGGTGAATATTCTGACCATCCACTTCGATGCTGCCTGAATCGGGTTGCAACTGCCCGCCGATCAATTTCAACAGGGTGGTCTTGCCGGTGCCGCTGGGGCCCATGATGGCGGTAATGCCCTTGCGCGGAATATCCATATCCACGTTATCAAAGATCAAATTATTGCCCCGGCTGAATGTCAGCCCTCGAATTTTTACCAGCGTTTCACTCAAGTTGATATCCTTTTATACATCGCCTAATCACTGTACCGTCTGAGCTCTTTTTACCATCGACTCAGGCACGTATTGTATGCGCTTGAGGCTGTTCATGCACCTGTTTATACACAGACCTGAATCTGTGGCTTAACTTCGGCGTCTGGCACAAGCTCTTGATTCCACGTTTAAACCACGGATTCAGGACAGAGCTACAACAACCGTGGCGAGTTCGCCTATAATGGCGGCATTCGCGATTTAGCCACCAATGTAATTTCATCGCCTACCCTATATAGAGTCTGTTTATGCCCGTTGATAGTCTTCTCATTAATAGCTTTGCCATTATTATCGGTTTTATTTTGCTGATATGGAGTGCTGACCGGTTTATTTTTGGTGCCGCT
Source organism: Gammaproteobacteria bacterium (assembly GCA_024636785.1). Taxonomy (GTDB): domain Bacteria; phylum Pseudomonadota; class Gammaproteobacteria; order SZUA-229; family SZUA-229; genus LH-M37. Next base: position 35,571 of record JAGXGK010000048.1, on the reverse strand, counting down.
GCCGCCGCTCGCAACATGAACATCTCGCCGCTAATTATCGGCCTGACCATTGTCGGTTTCGGCACCTCTGCGCCTGAAATGATGGTCGCTGCATTCGCCTCTCTCGATGGCAGCCCGGCTATGGCGATCGGTAATGCCCTGGGTTCGAACATCACCAACATCACGCTGGTGCTGGGCACGACCGCGCTCATTGTTCCACTGAATGTACATTCCGGCATTCTGAAAAAAGAGCTGCCCCTGCTGATCATTGCCACGCTGCTAACGCTGGCGCTACTGGCGGATGGTGCGCTGGGATTGCTCGATGGCGCGTTGCTGTTCGGCGGGCTGGTTGTGGTGATGTGGTGGATTACGCGCACTGCGCTCAATGAACGGGTTCATGATGCGCTGGATGATGAATTCGACGATGAAATCCCGCGCGGCGTGCCCATGCCCAAAGCCATTTTCTGGCTGGTCACAGGCCTGATTCTGTTAATCGCCAGCTCCAAAATACTGGTTTGGGGCGCGGTCAATATCGCCACTTCCATGGGCATCAGCGAACTGGTGATCGGTCTGACCATTATCGCCATCGGCACCAGCCTGCCTGAACTGGCGGCGACGGTCGTCGGTGCGCTGAAAAAAGAGCACGATATCGCCATCGGCAATATCGTCGGCTCGAACCTGTTTAACACCCTGGGTGTTCTCGCCGTGCCCGGCCTGCTGGCCCCGGCTCCGCTGGCTAAAGGCGTTCTAGAGCGCGATTTCCCGGTGACCTTTATTCTGACCATTGCGCTGTTTGTCATCGCTTACGGCTTCAGACAGCCCGGGCGCATCACCCGGGTTGAAGGCGGCCTGCTTCTGGGCGCTTTTTTTGCCTACCAGACGCTGCTGTATTTTACCGCCTGAAGCAACTGCGACCGACCCCGGCCGGATGATGTAATATTAAACCCATTAAAACTATCAGCTGCTATTAAAAATATGCCAACCACTGATCTGGAAAACGCCGACTTTAAAAAACTCGGCCTCGCCGTCATCGATACCGAACTGACTGCTGTAGAGGCCCTACGATCACGCATCAACGACGATTTCTCCACCGCCTGCAAACTCATGCTCGCCTGCGAAGGCCGCATCGTAGTCACCGGTATGGGCAAATCCGGCCACATCGGCGGCAAAATCGCAGCCACGCTGGCCAGCACCGGCAGCCCGGCGTTTTTTGTCCACCCCGGCGAAGCCAGTCACGGCGATCTGGGCATGATCACCCCCAAGGATGTGGTCATCGCGCTCTCCAATTCCGGCAACACCCTGGAACTGCTAACCATCATCCCCATCCTCAAGCGCTTCGGCGTGCCGCTGATCACGCTCACTGGCAACCCCCGCTCGACACTGGCCACCGAAGCTGATGTCAATCTGGATGTCAGCGTAGCGCAGGAGGCCTGCCCGCACGGGCTGGCCCCGACTTCGAGCACCACGGTTTCACTGGTGATGGGCGATGCCCTGGCTATCGCCCTGCTCCAGGCGCGCGGTTTCACCCCGGAAGATTTTGCACTTTCGCACCCCGGCGGCACGCTGGGCCGACGGCTGCTGTGCCATGTCGGCGACATCATGCACAAGGCGGAGAAAATCCCCAAGGTGGGTAAACAGGCGACGATTTCAGCCGCACTGATGGAGATGACCCGCAAGGGTCTGGGAATGACGGCAGTGGTCGATGATCATGATCAGTTGCTGGGCATATACACCGACGGCGATCTGCGTCGTTCACTCGACCAGGGCATCGACATTCACACTGCCGCCATCGAGGCGGTGATGACAAAAAACTGCAAGACCACTAATGAACATGAGCTGGCGGTCAAGGCACTGAAGCTCATGGATGACTTCAACATCAACGGCGTGCTGGTCACCAACGACAGTAACAAACTCATTGGCGCCCTCAATATGCATGACCTTTTACGCGCCGGCGTGGTCTGAATAACAACCTAACAGGAGCACATCGTGCAGGACATCATAGAAAAAGCAAAAAAAATAGAAATGGTCATTTTTGATGTCGACGGCGTCATGACCGACAGCAGCCTGTTCATCGGTGACGACGGCCAGGAATACAAAGCCTTTAATTCCAAGGATGGCCACGGCATGCGCATGCTGCTGGAGTGCGGCGTGAAAGCGGCGGTCATTACCGGGCGTAAATCCCGGGTGGTAGAACACCGCATGAAGGATCTGGGCGTGAGCCTGGTGTATCAGGGCTATCGCGATAAAACCCCGGCCTTCGAACACCTGATTGAGGAGGTGGGCATCTCCATGGACAAAATCGCCTATGTCGGTGATGACGTGGTAGACCTGCCCATCATGTCGCGGGTTGATTTCGCCATCGCGGTGCAGGATGCGCACCCCTTTGTGAAACAGCACGCCCACTGGATTACCCCCCGCTGTGGTGGCCAGGGCGCGGTGCGCGATGTCTGTGAATTCATTCTCGAAGCACAGGGCATGCTGGCCGACAAGCTTGAATCGTATCTTTACGTTCCGGCTTAGCATCTGGCTTCTACTTTATGAAACGCCTGTTTTCCCTCACTCTTATTATCATCGCCGCGCTAATTTTCTGGGGCTCACAAACCTGGGAGAGAAGCATTAGCATTGATGCTATAGATGACAGTGACCCTCATTATATAAACGTCTTCATCCGTAATTTCACCCTCACCATCATGAATGATGAGGGCCAGCCGGGTTATTCCCTGAAAGCGCGACTGCTCGAACACTATAATGATAATGAATTCGCGATTATGGACGCCCCTATGCTGGAGCTGCTGCAAAATGAACATCGCTGGACTATCGTTGCCAAAAGCGGTGAGATTGCTGATGACAACCAGCATATCAGCCTGCGCGATGAAGTCGTCATTGAGCAACAGGACGTGCCCGAGCCGATACGACTGGAAACCGCGCAACTGGACATCGACCTGCTCAGGCAGATCGCCACCAGCAGCCGGCAGGTGAGCATCACCCAGCAGGGCTTGCAGGTAAAATCACAGGGGTTGATACTGGATAACATCAACGGACAACTCGAGTTTCTCAACAATGTTGAAGGCAGCTATGACCGGTTTTAATAAAACACCACTTCTTTCCCCCCGCAATGTAGCGCTGACACTGTTGCTACTGCAAGCCCCGTTCGGCCTGGCCGCGCCGATGAACAATGACCGTGTGCAGGTGCAGGCCGATTACATGAAGTTCGATCTGAACACGGGCAGCAGCACCTATGAAGGCGGTGTCAAAATCACCCACAATAACATTGAGATTTATGGGGAAACCGTTATCATATTAAGTGAAAGCAACGAGATTCAACAAATCAATGTCGATGGACAACCGGCTCGATACATTCAGGACGAGCATACTGAAAACAGCATCTATGCGACCAGTCAGCACATGCAGTATTTTTCCAGCCGGCAAAAACTGGTGATGACCGGGGATGCGCGTCTGGAACAGCCCGACCACACCATAGAAAGCCAGCGTATCGTTTATGATACCCTCAACAAAATCGTGATGGCCGGCAGCGAAGACAGCAAGCCGGAAGGACGCGTCAACATCATCCTGAAACCTAAAAAAGACAACCCGGCCCCCACCGATACCGAGAAACCCTAGTGTCTATACTGTATGCACAACATCTGGTCAAAAGCTTCAAAACCCGCACCGTGGTCAACGATGTCTCCCTTGAAGTCAAAAGTGGCGAAGTTGTGGGCCTGCTGGGGCCCAACGGCGCGGGCAAGACCACCAGCTTCTATATGATGGTCGGACTCGTGGCCGTTGGCGGTGGCCACATTTATCTGGATAACGAAGACATTACCGACCTGCCGGTGCATGCCCGCGCCCGCAGGGGCATTGGCTATCTGCCGCAGGAAGCCTCGGTGTTCAGAAAGCTGTCGGTCGAAGACAACATTCAGGCCATTCTGGAGCATAATCCCGCGCTGAATAAAAACGCCCAACAACAGCTGCTGGAATCGCTGCTGGAAGACTTTCAGATTCAGCATATCCGCAAATCCACGGGCATGAGCCTCTCCGGCGGCGAGCGGCGGCGCGTTGAAATTGCCCGTGCGCTGGCGTCGCAGCCTGATTTCATCCTGCTTGATGAGCCATTTGCCGGAGTTGATCCGATTTCGGTCATTGAGATACAGAAAATTATCAGTCATTTGATTGAACGCAATATCGGCGTGCTGATTACTGACCATAATGTGCGCGAGACACTGAGAATATGCCGGCATTCCTACATTCTAAGTAACGGTGAGATTATTGCCGAAGGTACTGCGGAAGAGATTCTGGCAAATGAGCAGGTGCGTAATGTTTACCTTGGACATGATTTTCGACTATAAAATATAAAATATGTATCAACCTCTATTCGCAACAACGCTCAACGACAATACCGGGTCAACTTCGCCGGCCATTTTAATTTTTTCAGACCTTTACCGTTTATATAGCGTTAACGGGAGATCCTGATCACGTGATGAAACCTTCGCTCCAACTTAAAATCGGGCAACATCTAACCATGACCCCCCAGCTGCAACAGGCCATCCGCCTGTTACAGCTCTCCACGCTCGAGCTCCAGTCCGAAATTCAGCAGACGCTGGAAGAAAATCCGATGCTGGAACTGGAGGAGGACAACAGCGAAGTCAGTGACGCCAATGACGACAGCCGCAGCAACGAACAACAGGGCAACGAGAATGAGGGCACAACGAGCAACACCGATTCGCAGCTGGATCTGGACAGCAACAACGAGATTCCTGATGAATTAGCGGTTGATAGTGACTGGAGCGAGATCTATGACGTCAATCCCAGCAACACCAGCAGCTCCAGCAGTGAGGGCAGTGGTGATTATCTGGAAAACCAGTCATCGGGCGAGCAAAATCTTCAGGATCACCTGCTCTGGCAACTTCGCAACAGCCCGGTCAGCGCCACCGATCTGTTAATCGGCACCTCTATCATCGACGCCATTGATGACAACGGTTATCTCACCGAAAGCATCGAAGACATTCACCAGAGCCTGGTCGATGAAGTGGACATTGATATCGATGAAGTGGAGGCGATGCTGCACCGCATCCAGCATTTCGATCCTCTGGGCGTGGCTGCGCGTGATCTGCGTGAATGCCTGTTACTCCAGCTGGAACAGTTTGACCCCGACACCCCCGAGCTGGCGGATGTCAGAATGCTGATTGAAAACTACCTCGACCTGATCGGTGCCCACGATTATGCCCGGCTGCAACGCAAAACCCACCGCAATGAAGATGAACTGCACGTACTCATCACCTTTATACAAAAGCTCAACCCCAGACCGGGTTCGATCATCAGCAACAGCACCACACACTATATCGCTCCCGATATTTATGTGCGGAAGATCAACGACCAGTGGCGTGTCGAGCTCAATCCGGAAACCGCGCCCAAAATCAGAGTCAACCAGATCTATGCCGATCACCTGAAGGCAGCCGGCCGGGGCGACAACAATTCACAGCTGAAAAACAGTCTGCAGGAGGCGCGCTGGTTTATTAAAAGCCTGCAAAGCCGCAACGAAACCCTGATCCGGGTCGGCACCGCCATCGTCGAACGCCAGCGCCTGTTTCTGGAATACGGCGAGGAAGGCATGAAACCCATGATCCTGCGCGACATTGCTGAAGAGCTGGAGATGCATGAGTCGACCATCTCACGGGTGACCACGCAAAAATACATGCACACCCCGCGCGGGGTATTCGAATTCAAATTCTTTTTTTCAAGCCGGGTGAGCACCTCTGATGGCGGCGAATGTTCGGCCACGGCGATTCGCTCCATGATGAAGAAACTCATCGAGCACGAGAATCCACAAAAACCCCTAAGCGATAACAAAATTTCTGCATTTCTGATCAAAGAAGGCATTAATGTTGCGCGTCGAACTGTGGCAAAATACCGGGAATCTATGATGATTCCTCCTTCAAACGAGAGAAAGCGTCTCGCTTAAACCAACTGGAGTATTCTTATGCAAATTAATCTGACCGGTCACCACGTTGATATCACCGATTCATTACGTAACTATGTCAACGAAAAAATGGAAAAACTGGAACGTCATTTTGACAAAGTCAGCAACACCCATGTCATCCTGAGCGTTGACAAGAATGAACAGAAAGCGGAGGCCACGGTCCACATGAGCGGCAATGATATTTTCGCTGAAGCGCACGAAGCGGACATGTACGCCTCTATTGATGCCATGGTAGCTAAACTCGACCGGCAGGTGAAAAAGCACAAGGAAAAGATCACCAACCACCTGCATCATAAAAACGTACCTACACCTACACCAGAAATTGAAGATTAATGAAACTTAAAGATTTAGTCAGCCCGGAAGCTGTTATATGTAATGCTGACATTGTCAGCAAAAAAAGAGCGCTCGAACTGCTGGCTGAATTGCTGGCCCGGCAAACCGATCCGGATAAGTCACTGGAGATTTTTCAGCGCCTGACGGAAAGGGAAAAACTGGGCTCGACTTCGCTGGGACAGGGCATTGCCCTGCCCCATGCGAGAACCGATTTATGCAATCAGGCCGTCGGCGTATTCATTCGCACCAGACACGGCATTGATTTTGATAGCCCCGACCGGCAACCCACCGACCTGCTGTTTGCCCTGATGGTGCCGGAGCACTACACTGACGAGCACCTGAATATTCTCGCCGGACTGGCGGAAATGTTCAGCGACGAGGACTTTTGCCGTGAACTGCGCACGGCCGACACCGATGCGGAACTCTATCACCAGCTCATCAGCTGGGATCTCACCACACAGACCTCTTAGGGAATCATGACCCAACTTTTTTCCGCCGAATCGATCATTGTTAATCTTTCCAGCAAGATTAAGCTGAAATGGGTCGCCGGTCAGGAAGACCCGGATCGTCCCATCCATGAAGTCAATGTCAGGGAACATGCCACCCTGATCGGCCATCTCAACCTGATCCATAAAAACATTATTCAGGTTATCGGCAAAACCGAATGTGACTACCTGCAAAGCCTCAGCGAAGGATTTCGCAACGATGTACTGCAACAGATTTTTTCCGATTACGCCGTCGCCATCATTATGGCCGACGGCCTGCCCGTGCCCGACAAACTGATCGAGTTCGCCAACAAGGGACACGTGCCCCTGTTAAGCTGTAAAACGCACAGCAACGAAGTCGTAGACATCGCGCGATTTTATTTGCACGAACTGTTCTCCGATAAGAAAATCGTGCACGGCGTGTTTATGGAAGTGCTCGGTACCGGCGTCTTAATTACCGGCGAAAGCAGTGTCGGTAAAAGCGAACTGGCGCTGGATCTGATTTCACGCGGGCATCGCCTGGTTGCCGATGATGCGCCCGAACTGACCCGCATCGGCCCCGACATACTTGACGGCAGAAGCCCCAGCCTGCTGCGCGACTTCATGGAGGTTCGCGGACTGGGCGTGCTTAATATTCGCGAAATGTACGGTAATAACGCCCTGAAAATGAACAAGCATCTGCGCCTGATTGTGCACATGGTGCGTCTGTCCAAAACAGAGCTGGCGCAGATAGATCGCCTCGAGGGAGCTCGCCGTATGCAAAGCATCCTGGGCGTCTCCATCCCCGAAGTACAACTGCCGGTCGCCCCCGGACGCAATCTATCAGTACTGGTGGAAGCGGCGGTGCGCAATTACATACTTAGACACAGCGGCTACGATGCCACCGAAGAGCTGATCCATCTTCAGCAACTCGCGATCAATTCGAACCAGGTTTCATAAGTCATGAAGATCATCATCGTCAGCGGACTTTCCGGCTCCGGCAAAACAGTCGCACTGCACACTCTGGAAGACGAGGACTACTACTGCGTCGACAATCTTCCGCTGGGCCTGTTACCCGATTTTGTCGACCGCATCTGCAAGCGAAGCCTACAGCCCTACGAAAACATCGCGGTAGGCATTGATGCCCGCAGCGAGTCTAATGATTTGCGCCGCTTCAATGAAATTATCAAACCGCTGCGGGAAAGAGATATCGAATTCGAAGTTATCTATCTACAGGCCGAACTCAATACCCTGATCAAGCGTTTCAGTGATACCCGCCGGAAACATCCGCTCACCACCAAAGGCCTGCCCCTGTCCGAAGCCATCGAAGTGGAGCGCGTGCTTTTAAGCGAGGTCGCTTCCGAAGCCGATCTCTTTATCGACACCACCTATACCAATATTCATCAGCTGCGCGATCAGATAAAAACGCAAATCGTCAAGAACAGCGGCGCTAAACTCTCATTATTATTTCAATCTTTTGGCTTCAAGCACGGCACTCCCAGTGATTCCGATTTTGTATTCGATGTACGCTGCCTGCCCAACCCGCACTGGGAATCCAACCTGCGTCCGCTCACCGGGCTGGACCCGGATGTCATCAACTATTTACAGGCCCAGGAGGATGTTCAGAACATGCTTGAAGATATAAGGTCTTTTATGCAGGCATGGATACCCAAATTCGTAGAACAAAACCGCTACTACCTCACAGTCTCCATCGGCTGCACCGGGGGTCAACATCGTTCCGTCTTTATCGCCCAGAAATTATGGGAAGATTTCGGCGAAACCAACGATAATGTATCGGTCCGACACAGAGAAATGCAATGAGCACAGGTCTGCTACTGGTTTCACATAAAGGCATTGCCAGCAATCTGCTGGCCACTGCCGCCTCTATCATTAACGAAACCCCGGGCAACATGGCCTACATCGAAATCCCCATGGATGCCTCTGTTGATACCATGAAGCAGAATATTCAAAAAAAGATCGATCAGCTCGATCCTGATCAGGACATCCTGATTCTCACCGACATCTACGGCGGCACCCCCAGTAACATCGCCAGCTGCTTTGTCACCAATAAACATACCCGCCTTGTCAGCGGTCTTAATCTGGCAATGATCATCAAGGCGATTAATTACCGCGATCTGCCTCTAGCCGAGCTTGTCGATAAAATTATCGTCGGCGGGCATCAGAGCATTGCCCAGCATAACAGCGAGCACCCCTCATGCCATTAAGCCGCGATGTCGAAATCATCAACAAACTGGGCATGCATGCCCGCGCCGCCGCCAAGTTTGTCAAGCTGGCATCGAGCTTCGAGAGCCAGATCGAGATAGAGCGCAAGGACCGACGTGTTAATGGCAAAAGCATTATGGGCGTTATGATGCTGGCCGCAGGCAAAGGCTCACAGATCACCATTTACGCCGACGGTAATGATGCTGAAGAGAGCCTTAATCAGCTCGAACAGTTAATCAACAATCGTTTCGATGAAGAAGAGTAAATCACCTTGAGCATTCTCATAAACGGCATAGGGGTATCAAGTGGCATCGCTATCGGTGAAGCCTATGTTTATTCACGCGAACAGAAAGTGGTGCGTGAATATAAGATTCCTGTGGCACAGCAAGAACAGGAAATCAGGCGTTTCAAAGCTGCATTAGCCCAAGCTCACGAGCAGCTGCATGAAATTAAAAATAAAATTGCAGCCGATACACCCCCCGATATTCTGGCGTTTATCGATACTCACCTGTTGATGCTGGAAGATCCCACTTTTGATGATGGCACTATAGCCAACATCAAAAAATACTCCCGCAATGCCGAGTGGGCCCTGCAGCTGCAAAGCAAACGTCTGGTGAAAATTTTCAATGAAATGGAAGATCCGTACCTGCGCACCCGCAAGGATGATGTGCTGCATGTAGTGCGCCGCATTCAGAGATGTCTGGCTGATACCCCCGAGCATGTTCCCGACGATCGAGAGTTAAAAGGTCGCATCATCATCGCCGATGATTTAACCCCGGCAGACACGCTGATGCTACAGCATCATAAAATAGCCGGCTTCGTCACCGAGTTCGGCGGCCCGCTTTCTCACACCGCCATCCTGTCGAAAAATATCGGCATCCCTGCGATTGTCGGCGTGCATCATGCACGCCAGCTTATCAAGAACGGTGAAATGCTGATCATCGACGGCGAACAGGGCATGGTGGTTAACTCACCGGATAAGCGTTCGCTCAAACAGTACCGGGCACTGCAAAAAGCCGAAACTGCGCGCAAAGTTTTACTCTACGATCTTAAAAATGTACCCGCCGTTACGCTGGATGGTAAAGCCATCACCCTGCACGGCAACATTGATCGCCCCGAAGATATTAAAACTCTGCGCAGCTTCGACGACACCGGCGTGGGGCTATACCGCACTGAAATGCTGTTCATCGAAAAAAACACTAACCCCGATGAAGACACTCAATTCAAAGCCTACAAGCGTGCGCTATTTCGACTTAAGGGCAAACCCCTGACCATCCGCACCGTCGACCTGGGTGCCGACAAGGAGACCCAGGAGACCATCGATCAGGGACCGATGGCACACAACCCGGCCATGGGCCTGCGCGCCATCCGCCGCTGCATGAAAGAACCGGAATCATTCATTCCCCAGCTGCGCGCAATACTCCGCGTCGCCGCCCTCGGCCCGGTGCGCATGATGATCCCCATGCTCACCAGCATCGAAGAACTGCATCAGGTTCTCTATCTTATTGAAAGAACCAAGCAACGCCTGCACGACCAGAAAATCCGCTTCGACGCCAACCTGCAAGTCGGCGCCATGATCGAAGTCCCCGCCGCCGCCCTCTCCGCCGACGCCTTCGCCAAACAACTCGACTTCCTCTCCATCGGCACCAACGACCTGATCCAGTACACCCTGGCACTGGACCGTATCGATGATGAAGTCAGCTACCTGTACAACCCGCTCAACCCCGCCGTGCTGCAATTGATCCAGCTCACCATCAACGCCGGCATAAAAGCACGCATCCCCATTTCACTATGCGGCGAAATGGCCAGCAACCCCCAATACACCCGCCTGCTACTCGGCATGGGGCTGGAATACTTCAGCGTACAGGCCAACGTCATGCTGGAAATAAAAAACATCATCAACAACAGCTCGCTATCAAAACTGCGCGGGCAAATCAAAAAAATACTCGAGCATCAATCAGCCCATAAAACCGAAACCCTGCTCAATCAGCTCAATCAAGACGAATCAGAAAAACTCAAAAATTAGAACAATTCTCGTGGCATTTTTTTCTTCCAAATAACTAGCGGAACATTGACCGTATTCTGCGCTGCACTCCGGCAGCATAACTCGAACGTTATAGGTTACGATTTACGAATGATACAGAGTTTTAAGCATAAAGGACTAGAACTGCTCTTTAAAACTGGTAGTAAATCCGGCATTCAGGCCAGGCATTCAAATCGGCTGCAATTAATTCTAGGTCGCCTTAATGCATCCACATCACCCGAAGACATGAATCTACCAGGCCTGTATCTACATCAACTCTCCGGCAAACGCACTAAATACTAGTCTGTAAAAGTTAGCGGCAATTGGCGCATTACTTTCCGTTTTAATGATGTCCATGCCGAGGTCGTTGATTATGAAGATTATCACTGAGGCTATATTATGTTAATGCACAACCCCCCCACCCCGGCGAAGTATTAAAAGAGCTTTGTATAGAGCCTTTAGGGTTAACTGTTACAGAGGCCGCGAAAGCTCTTGGTGTTAGCCGTAAAACATTGTCAGCTATTCTTAATGGCAAGTCTGGTATTAGTCCTGAAATGGCGGTTCGATTATCCATTGCTTTTAACACATCGTCGGAAAGCTGGCTAAATCAGCAAACACAATATGATCTCTGGCAAGCTGAGCAACATCGTAATGAGCTGCATGTTAAACAACTTTCTGCAGCATAAAGCAGATCAAGGTGTCAGAGACTGAGACATCCGCACGGAAGAGCAAGGGGGACAGGTCTTTCCATGCTGCAATTCAAACACCAGACAACCTTGTAGGGTGTGGTGAGGCACGAACCGCATCAATCGTGTAATTTATATGCTCTAGTTATAAACTTATAAATTTCTCGACAGATGCGGTTCGCAAGCTCACCACATCCTACAATTAAAATTATAGCCAAGTCCTTTGTTTTACCTTTTTCATCGCAAAAAAACTGCCAGCAACACTCAACAATCAAAGAACATCACACACTATTTTTTTCATGCGCTAGCATGAAATAAAAAAGCGTTTTTACCCCCCCCCTTTACAACCTGCCTCAGCTTCTAACTTTGGTAGCGGCAATTTGCCATGGAAGGCAAATTGAGGTTGGTCAGCAGGGACGCTGATCCAGCCGACGCGTTGGCAAAGTTAGAAGCTGAGGCTCGCCCCGGTGGTTTTCCGGGGCAGGTTGTTATGGGCGGCCTTTTTCTCGTTAGTCTTTTGTGGCTGTAGACAAAAGAGTAACACGCCCGTGGGTGCGCGAACCCACTACCCGCCATGTTATGACTTATCAAGAAGGTTAATAATTGCACAAATACATACAGTGCATGCATTCAAGTATAGAACGAGTAATACCAGATCATTAATACTGAAAAACAAAACCAAGATATCTCACATGCGTTCGATATGACAATATCAAACGATGACAATCCCACAAAACAACAATCACAATTTACGTGTGGCATATACATCCCAACCAGCCACATTCCCCAGATTACCCAGTAAACCCGATAACGACATGCTACACTCATGCCAACTCTTCATCGCACCCGACTTCATGTTCGGCGCGTAGTTATATGTAGATAAAGTGATGACAGAAGCCAACCACTCTGAAAAAACCGAAAGCCAGTTCGAGGCGCTTAACCTTGCCCTGAAAACAGGCACCATTCAGCATGCTGCGCGTATGCTGAACGAACTGCACTCGGCTGAAATTGCTCACTTGCTCGAATCGCTGCCGCATACTGAACGTAACCTGATCTGGGAACTGGTGGATAAGGAGCGCGAGGGTGCGGTACTGCTGGAGCTGGGTGATGAACTGCGTTCCAGCCTGATGCGCGACATGTCGTTGCAGGATCTTATCAACGCGACCGAAGGGCTGGATATCGACGATCTCGCCGACTTTATCCAGTCCCTGCCCGACCGGGTGACCGATCTGGTGCTGACCTCGCTGGATGCTCAGCATCGTGAGCGTCTGGATACGGTGCTCTCCTACCCGGAGGACAGTGCCGGTGGTCTGATGAACACCGACACACTGACCATTCGCGCCGAGGTCACGCTGGATGTGGTGCTGCGCTATCTGCGCGCACTGGGTGAAATCCCCAAAAATACCGACAGCCTGATTGTCACCAGTCGGGACAATACCTATATCGGCCTGCTGCCCCTGACCACGTTACTGACGTCCAATACCGACCTCACTGTCGGCGATATCATGACCCGTGAAACCGAGTTCATCAAGGCCACCACCGAAGACAATGACGTGGCCAAGATTTTCGAAAGCCACGACCTGCTGTCCGCACCGGTGGTTGATGACAACATGAAGCTGCTGGGTCGAATTACCATCGATGACGTGGTCGACGTTATCCGTGACGAAGGCGACCATAATGTGCTCGGTATGGCGGGTCTGACCGAGGATGAGGATCTGTTTGCGCCGGTAGTGCCCAGTGCGCGCCGCCGGGCTGTCTGGCTGGGCATCAATCTGGTCACCGCGTTCATGGCCTCATGGGTGGTATCGAATTTCGAAGGTACGCTGGAGAGGGTGGTCGCTATAGCCGTGCTCATGAATGTTGTCGCCAGCATGGGCGGCATTGCCGGTTCGCAAACTTTGACGCTGGTCATCCGCGGGCTGGCGCTGGGTCAGGTCAGCAAGAGCAACAAGCGCTGGCTACTGATCAAGGAAATCGTGGTGGGTCTGTTAAACGGCTTCGGCTGGGCGCTGGTCATCGCCGTCATTGCCGTGCTCTGGTTTGGTGATATCATGATCGGCGTGGTCATCGGCGCATCCATTGTTATCAATCTATTTGTCGCGGCCTTTTCCGGCGTGGTCATCCCACTCATTCTGCGCAGAGCTAAAATTGACCCCGCCATTGCCGGCAGCGTCGTACTCACCACCGTCACCGACATTGTCGGTCTAGCTGCATTTCTCGGGCTAGCGACTATATTCCTTATATAAATTACTGCAACAGGTCAATCATTATGGAAACTTCAAGCATCATCATTCTGGTTATTATCGCCGCGCTCATCTTTTATGTGATCGCTATTTTCAATACGCTGGTCAGCCTGCGTAATCGCTACCAGAACGCCTTTGCCCAAATCGAAGTGCAGCTCAAACGCCGCTACGATCTCATCCCTAATTTAATCGAAGTCGCCAAGGGCTACATGAAGCATGAAAGGGAGACGCTGGAGAGTGTCATCAATGCGCGCAACAGTGCCGCCAACAATTTAGCGGCGGCCGCAGCCAACCCCGGCAATGCGCAGGCCATGCAAGGTCTGGCTGAATCGGAAGGTGCGCTCACCGGTGCACTGGGCAAGTTGAATGTCGTCATGGAAGCTTATCCCGATCTTAAAGCCAATCAAAACATGATGCAGCTCAGTGAGGAACTCACCAGCACCGAGAACAAAGTCGCGTTCGCGCGCCAGGCCTTCAATGATCAGGTCATGGAATACAACACCTACAAACAGTCTTTCCCACAGGTTATCCTCGCCCCTGCTTTCGGCCATGCCCAGGATGCCAGCCTGCTGGAATTCGAAGACAGTGCGGAAATTCAGGCCGCGCCCAAAGTCTCCTTTTAGAAAACGCCCGTTAAGCTGCAATGAATTTTTTCAAGTCGCAGGACATTGCCCGTAGAAACACCACCCGGCTGATTGTGCTGTTTTCACTGGCGGTGATTTCGCTGATAGTGTTAACCAACATTCTGGTGATGGTGGTTTTCGGCTACCTCGACCCCGAGACGCTTAACAACGGCAATATCACCGCTCATTTCGACTGGGCCAGATTCGCCATGGTCTCGATAGCGGTGGTCAGCGTGGTTGTTTTCGGCAGCCTTTATAAGGTTCACGCCCTCTCCGGCGGTGGCGCGCGAGTGGCGGAAATGATGGACGCCGAGCTCATCGTCGAGGATAACGGCGACCTCAACAAACAGAAAATTCTCAATGTGGTGGAAGAGATGGCCATCGCCTCGGGCACACCGGTGCCGCCGGTTTATCTTCTCGACGAAGACGGCATCAACGCCTTTGCTGCCGGTTACCAGGCCAGTGATGCGGTCATCGGCATTACCCGTGGCGCCATCGAAAAACTTTCGCGCGAGCAGTTGCAGGGCGTTATTGCGCATGAGTTCAGTCATGTCTTCAACGGTGACATGCGCCTCAATATTCGGCTCATCGGCATCCTGCACGGCATCACCGTTATCGGCCTGGTCGGTTATTACCTGCTGCACATAGGTGGACGCAGCCGCAGCCGCCGCTCGAAAGACAGCGGTGCCGGCGGTATCCTGGCTTTGGCTATCGGGTTGCTGGTGATCGGTTATGCCGGAACCTTTTTCGGCAACCTGATCAAGGCCGCGGTGAGCCGGCAACGTGAATTTCTGGCCGACGCTTCGGCGGTGCAATACACGCGCAACCCCGACGGCATCGCCGGCGCACTGAAACGCATTGGCGGTGACGCCACCGGCTCGATCATGGAAAACGCGCACACCGCCGAAATCAGCCACGCACTTTTCAGTCAGGGCATCAGCGGTTTTCTGAGCGGGCTATTCGCCACGCACCCGCCGCTAGGTAAACGCATCCAGCGCGTGGACCCGCGCTGGGACGGGAAATTCGACTTCGCCCCGATGGCCGAACCCGCAACTACCGCCGAACAGAGCGCTGCCCCGGATAACTCTGAAGCGGCGCGCGCCGCCGCCATTCTGGCCACAGCAGCAGCTGCCATGCAGCCTGATGCCGTCACCAGCAGCATCGGCCAGCCCGGTGTTGAACACCTCAATTACAGCCGCCAACTGATCGCCCGCATCCCCGATATTTTTAAGCAGGCGGCGCACGAACCCTGTGGCGCACGCGCGCTTATCTATTTTCTGGTGCTGGATAATGACCCCGATCAACGCCGGCAACAGCTGCAACATCTGATGGCACACGCCGACCCCGGCGCTTACCGGGAAACCGTCAAACTCAACCTGAACGTTGACCAGCTCGAAAATGAATATCGCCTGGCACTGATCGACATGGCGCTGTCGAGCCTGCGCCAGCTTTCCAAAAAACAGTATCAGCTATTCAAAAAGAATCTGGATGCATTGATTGGCATGGATGAAAAAATCAGCCTGTTTGAATGGGTAGTGCAGAAGATAGTCACGCACCATCTTGATCGCATTTTTGAGACCGGGCGCAGTGCTGAAAAAAACCGTTTAACCCTGAACAAAACACAACATGCCTGCGCCGTGCTGCTGTCGTTTCTGGCCCATGCCGGCAGGCAACAGAGTCTGGCTGAGCGCCACGCTTTCGAGCAGGGCAAACAGCAGCTGGGCGATTTTAATATTGCGCTGCAGGAAAAAGAGACGTTGAATTTAAAAACATTGAACCAGTCACTGGATCAACTGGTACAGCTTAAACCGCTGGAAAAACCCCGCCTGCTCAAAGCCTGCGCAGCCTGCATCACCGCCGACCGCATGGTCACCACCACCGAGAGCGAATTACTGCGCGCCATCGCCGACATCCTCGATTGCCCGATGCCACCCCTGCTGGTTTGATTTTATTTGCTACCGAACTTTTGCTACGAAAAACTGGAGACAGTGTCCGCAGACAAAAAAATAACTGTCTGCGAAAAGGAAAAAACCATAAAAGGCATTAGTCCACAGATGAACGCAGATAAACGCAGATAAAAACCCTAAAAATACGAGTCCGCGAAAGACGCCAAGAACGCGAAAAAAGCGTTTAAACCATTATTATTTTTTGCACTTTTCGCGTCCTTGGCGTTCTTCGCGGATATAGATTTTGACTTTATCTGCGTTCATCTGTGGACCATGATTTTTAATATAAATTTCCACCTGCCTAAATCCCACTCAGCTAACCAATGTTCCTGGCCATGCAGCGATTACGCCCGGAATTTTTTGCCTTGTAGAGCATCTCATCGGCGGCCTTGATAAACTCGGTAACACTCCATGATTCATCGTTGAGTTCAGCCACGCCCAGACTCACTGTTAACCGGAAGCGATGACCATCATAGTGAAATACATAAGCTTCGGTCTGCCTGCGGATGCGTTCCGCTGTCTGCATGGCACCGTTTATTGCCGTTGATGGCAGCAGGATGGCAAACTCCTCTCCCCCTATTCTGGCGACGGTGTCGATGTCACGAACCACCTCCTGACATATCTTCGCCAGAGTTTCCAGAACATAATCCCCGGCAGCGTGGCCATAGGTGTCATTCACTTTTTTGAAGAAATCGATATCCAGAATAAGTATGGAAAGGGGTCGCTGATAACGTCGCCAGATATTAATCTGCTTGACCAGTTCGGAAGTAAAATAATGGCGATTGTACAAACCGGTAAGGTGGTCGGTAATCGCCATCGGCTCCAGCCTGGACAGGATACTCAAATGGGAATAGGAAACAATAGCCGTCGCCCAGATGGCGAACAGCGCCAGGCCTCGATTGATCACGCTGACATCATAAGTGGCGCCCGGTGGCGAAATGAAATAACCGACCACGGTAAGCACGCTACCCAGAATAGCCAGAACCAGAATAAACCGGGGGCGCTGTGTAATCAGCCCCACCATCACCAGCGCCGCGTAAGGAACACCGGCGGCAACCCCTAAGGGTGAAGCGATATCAAACAGCAACACCGCAATGCAGATGAGCAGACTTAACAGCACCACCAGTTGTTCGCGTGTACCAATCTGCAAAATTAATTCCTGTTAGCCATATTCAGAACCGTTTATAAGTTATAGCGTATTTTCAGCGACCGTCCACCTGAACATCGTGAGCATGGGATACAGGGGTGCAACCATTTCAGCTACGCTGGTATTCATATTTCAGAAAATCGGCAAACACATCTTATTAAAGCCTTTTCTCAAATCATACTCTATAACTTAATGATACAACCGCAGAACGGATTATTCATGGTATTTATTAACAACACTTCAGCACGCAGCTTATTTTCAGACCGCCGGTGCAATGATCGGCCTGAACTGCAATACAATACACAGGATTGTTACTGCTAAAACATAACCCCGACCTAAAAAGATTTCTATCATGCTGCATAAAAATGTATTTTTCCTGTTCCTTCTCGCGCTCTTTATTTCGGGCTGTAGCTCAACACCCTACGTACAATCAGAGGCCGAGCGCAATATTCCGCTGGGAAAAAAAGTGGATCTGAAAAATTCCGTCGCCGTCAAAGACAAACTCCATAACCAGCATGAAAACTGGCGTGGCGTGAAATACAGGATGGGCGGGCTGGGCAAAAATGGCATCGACTGCTCCGGCTTTGTTTACCGTACCTTTCGCTCGGAACTCGGCGTCCACATCCCCCGCACCACCGAGCTACAATCGTCGGTCGGAAAAAGCATCGGTCGCCACCAGCTTCAGGCCGGTGATCTTGTATTTTTTAAGACCCGGTTCAAAGTCAGACACGTCGGCATCTATATCGAAAACAACCGTTTTCTACACGCTTCAACCAGCAGAGGGGTGATGATTTCCAGCCTGGATAACGTCTACTGGAAAGATAAATTCTGGAAAGCCCAAAGGCTGTGAACAAGCAAACACTAACGGGACGTGGAACTGACTCGCGCCGCCGGCATGCGTCAGCGCTTTCCAGCACTGTTTGATGTTATCGAAGCCTTTATTCAGCCAACATAAACGTGCCCTGTTGTCAAAAACATTAATTCAGATCTTGCTAATACCTACTCGAAAAGTGTAGGGTTGTAGCCCAAAATAACGCTCCATAACAGCAAACAGAAATGAGGTCGATTTTTATGCGCAGGCTTTTATTATGCGGTCTTTTCTTTATCTCTCAGTCGGTATTTTCCGGCGAGATTGCCCAGTTGTATGAACACGGCGTCTTCGATACCCGCTGGGGTAACTCCATGGAAGAGGTCAAAGCGGTCTTCCCCGCCGGCAAACGTGAAGCCTACAAGGAGGTCGTTTTGTATGTAGTCAGAGACGGCCGCCCGCTGTTCAATGTCGAACGCAAACGCAATGCCTTCATCACCTTCGGCTTCGATCCCGCACAGAGACTGAATAGTGTCGCTGTTGAATTTCAGGTCAATGACTACAACGAATTGCTCCATAATCTCGACCGGCAATTTGGCGAGCACATCACCCTGTCTGATGACAGTATGGCAAAAATAGTGACCTGGCCCAATGACAAGGGCGTTGAACTCTCCCTGACTATGTCACGCGCGGGATTTTTTACCCAGGAAATAAAAACCAGCGTAAATATTATTTACACCGGTCTGAATTAGCGCGACCCGGACAAACACAACTAATGTAGCGCGT
Source organism: Gammaproteobacteria bacterium (assembly GCA_024636785.1). Classification (GTDB taxonomy): domain Bacteria; phylum Pseudomonadota; class Gammaproteobacteria; order SZUA-229; family SZUA-229; genus LH-M37. The sequence continues at coordinate 16,333 of JAGXGK010000048.1, read as the reverse complement.
AATCTATACACGCTACCGGCTTAGTCTACCCGGCCTAACCCTGCTCATGCAGATCACAGGGGCCTCGATATTGTTCGGGAACATTATCCGGGCACTGTCCGCACATTTCGTTACCGGGTACGGCAAAGTCGATCTTGCGCGGGTACGGCAGGTCGAGGCCGTTCATGATGGCGACAAATTCCTCCAGACTTTTATCACCGCCAAGGCGGGGGTTACGCACCTTCTCCTGCGCAACGCTGGTGATGAAACGGCCTTCATAATCGTGGCCGGGGTAGATCAGCGTTTCGTCAGGCAGGCTGAAAAGTTTTTCATGAATGCTCCGGTAGAGGGTCGCGGCATCGCCTGACTGAAAATCGGTTCGTCCGCAGGCTTCTATCAGCAGGGCATCGCCACTGAACACTCTTTTCTGCGTGCCGTCATCCAGCAGATAGGCGTGGTGATGCGAGGTGTGGCCGGGGGTGAATAATGGCTGAAGTTCAACCGAACCCATCTTGAATGGCTCACCCTCCTTGACGCCAATATCGGCACACTCCGGTTTTTCGATCGCCGGATACGCCACCTTGCAGCCGGTGCGTTCGCGCAACAAGCGCGCACTGGTCAGGTGATCGGCATGATGATGAGTATCCAGCGTATACATGAGTTTGAGATCCAGCTGCTGGAGCCGATCAAGGTCGCGTTGCAACGTGTCCAGCACCGGGTCGATCAGCAGCGCCTGTCCGGTTTGCGGGCAGGCCAGCAGGTAGGTGTAGGTGCTGGAATCGGGTTCAAACAATTGCTGAAATATCATGAGTGTCTCCTGTTGAATTAAAATCGGCAGTGCGGTGCTGTTTATTTATGCATCTATGTATTTATCATGACCTTTAAAAAAATCATAACTAATATGAAGCAGTCATGCGCCACAAACCTGTTTATGCCTGCGGAACTGTTCCGCTACCAGCGGTGCATAGACAATATCGGTCAGCACTCAGCTTAACAAGTTCATTCGGCCATTAGTATTGATGTTTTGCTAAACAGCGGGCTCACCGCATGAGGCAATACACTATAAGTTCACCCTCCTCTTTATATTCCGGTCTGTATTTACCGTCACGCCGGATGCCCACATTCAGCCAATAAAAATGAACGCCTGTGCGCCAACGCGGCATCAACCCTGCCCCATTGATGCCAGGCCATTGCCTCAGGCACCACACCCCGTCCTGCTGCCGAGGGCTTATTGCTGCATTTGCATTTCACGCTAAAGCAGCTTAACTTAGAACCATTCAGGCCTGTGCCTGCATACCCACCTACATTGAAAGGTTTATTGTTATGAGCGACAAAAACAAACCCACCGAACACGAAACCGTGCCCTGCGAAGTCTGCCTCAAGGAAATACCCCGATCAGAAGCCAAGAATGTCGAAGCCGATGACTACATGCTGCATTTCTGCGGCATGGACTGTTATGACAAATGGTGCAAGGAAAAAGATAGTCATTAGTTGGCAGTTAAGGCTTTTCACCGCAGAGAACGCAGAGAAGAACAAAACATACTTTTTGTTAAAGATTTTAACTACCAACTGCAAACTGCCTACTGCCAACTATCCTTTTCAACAAACCTGCTTCCACTCATTACCCGCATCCACATCATGTACTTCACGGTCGGCGATTTTCAACGTCACCAGTTCTTCTGAACTGGTGGGATGAATGGCGACGGTGCCGTCAAAATCAGCCTTGGTTGCGCCCATTTTTACTGCCACCGAAAAACCCTGCAACATCTCGTCGGCGTTATCGCCAATGATGTGGATGCCCACGACCTTTTCCTCCTCGCCGGCGCAGATCAGTTTCATGGCGGTGCGGCTGCCGTGTTCGGCCAAGGCATAACGCATCGGCGTGAATTCGGTTTTATATACGCTAACTTTTTCATAGCGTGCGCGCGCTTCCTGCTCCTGCAAACCAATGGTGCCGATGGGTGGATGCGAAAACACCACGCTGGGAATATTTTCATAATCCACTTTAGGGCCACCCTGTTTACCCTGATAAGCCGGATTGAAAATCCGCTCCGCCAGCTTGCGCCCTGCGGCAATCGCCACAGGTGTTAATGGCATCCGAGCGGTAACATCACCAACAGCATAAATGCCAGTGACATTGGCGTTCTGATAATCATCGACCGGCACCATGCCGTTGCTCTGCATGGCCACCCCTGCCGCCTCTAAATTTAACTGGCGCGTATTGGGTGTGCGACCTACTGCCCAGATCACCGCATCGAAACCGCTGACGCTGTGCCCCTCTTTAGTCATGACGGTAATGCCACTTTCGTCTTCTGTTAAGCCAGATACCTCACAGCCGGTATTAATTTTAATACCCTGCGCCTGCATCTCCTGGCTCAATACTTCGCTGATCATGGTATCGAAGTTTTCCATGATGCAATCTTCCAGCGCGAACATAATCACCGCCGAACCCAGCGCATTCAACACCCCGCCGAGTTCCACTGCGATATAACCGCCGCCAACTACCGCGACATTTTTGGGCTGCTGCTGCAACTCAAAAAAGCCATCCGAAGTAATGCCGAGTTCAGCACCGGGTACAGGCGGAACTATAGGCCGACCGCCGGTGGCGATAACAATATGTTCAGCGCTGTAAATCACGCCGTCAACTTTCACACTGTGCGCGTCGACAAAATTCGCGTAGCCAGTAATGTGCTCGATGTTGGTTTTTTGCACATAGCGATCCCAGTACTGATTGATATCGCTGATATATTTTTCGCGACCGCTGATCAGTTTGTGCCAGTCGGTGTCTCCACGCTGCACATCAATACCGAAGCTGCCGGCGTCAGCCACTGCGTGTGCAAGATTGGCCGCATACCACATTATTTTTTTCGGCACGCAGCCGTTATTCACACAGGTTCCGCCCAGACGCGCACCTTCAATAATGGCGACTTTTTTGCCCAGTTTCGCCGCCGCCTCAGCCGCAGCAATGCCGCCGCTGCCGCCGCCAATGGCGATTAAATCATAATGCCTGCTCATCTCTACATCTCCTCAATATTTGATTCATGCCTGGGAGTCTGTCGGGTTTAGGGGGATTGAAGCGAGGGAGTGGGAGAGTGAGCACAAATTTCTCCGATTTTGAGGCGCATAGTTATTCTACGCAACGAAAAATCGGGGAGATTTGGGCCGCTCACCCACTTCCGCAGCCAATGAATCCAACAGACTCCTGGTATGAATTGGCTCTGCCGTTACAGCAGAGCCGGGGTCGTTATGCCGCCTGATTAATCTGTTTCATATAAGCTTCCAGCTCTTCGGAACCGCCGATGCATTCACCGTTAATGAACACCTGTGGCACGGTTGCCTTGCCTGATACGGCGCGCAAGGTGGCCTCGGTGTAATCACGGTTCAGCACCATCTCCTGAAAATCGATACCGGCATCGCGCAACATGCCTTTGGCGCGTACACAAAACTCGCAACCTTCGCGGGTGAAAATGGCGACATCCGCCGGCACTGTCGCCTCGGGTGCTACATAAGCCAGCATGGTATCGGCATCGGAAACTTCAAACGGGTCGCCGGGTAAATCCGGTTCGATGAACATCTTCTCGACCACGCCATCTTTCACCAGCATCGAATAGCGCCATGAGCGGTCACCAAAACCCAGGTCATTTTTCGCCACCAGCATGCCCATGCCGCGGGAGAACTCTCCGTTGCCATCGGGCAGGAAGGTCACATTGTTCGCCTTCTGTTCGTTGCGCCATTCGTTCATCACGAACGCATCGTTCACCGATACGCAGACCACCTCATCGACACCATTGGCTTTAAACACCGGCGCCAACTGGTTGTAGCGCGGCAGATGCGTGGATGAGCAGGTCGGGGTAAATGCGCCGGGTAATGAAAATACCACCACGGTTTTGCCCTTAAAAACATCATCTGTAGTCACATCCACCCATTCGTGGTCACGACGGGTGTGGAAAGTGACTGCGGGTACATTTTTCTGTTCACGATTTTCTAACATAATAATCTCCGATTGTTGTCTAAGAGCCACGCCTGTCGACATGGCCACTGAATTAATCTTCAGCATGGGAAGCATTATGCGCGTCAGCCAACCATTATTAAAATCGTTTGTTTTGATTAATACGATAGGCTTTGACGATAATTAAAAATGCCGGAAGAACCAGCGAGCAGCATGCTCTAACGGATTTTTTTGAGCGAGCGTTTTTTGACGCTATCGGGTAACTGCGCCTGAATAACCTTCACCAGCATCTCGATGGCCTCACGGCGGGGAAAACTCTTGCGGAACACCATCACCACACGGCGATAGGCATCGGCCATATCCAGCTTGCGAATCGCAATCTCACTACCAGCCCCCCATGACCCGCGCAGCGCCAACGCCGGCACCAGCGTCGAACCCATGCCCGCCGCCACCAGCTGCAACAGTGTTTCCAGACTGGCCGCGCGCAGATCCGCCATCTCACCCTGATTATCACGACTGCGCAAACGGCAGATATGCATCGCCTGCTCGGCCAGGCAGTGGCCATCGGACAACAGCAACAGATCAATCCGCTCAAGGTCACGCCGGCTGATGCTGGCCTTCGCTTCAAGCTCACTGCCCTGCGCACAAGCCAGCCAGAATGGCTCGTCATAGAGCGGAATCGCCTGCAAGTCCGCATCCTCCACCGGCGTTGCCAACAGCGCCGCATCAATTTCATGGTTATGCAGCCGCGCCAGCAGGGTATCGGTCATCTCCTCCGACAGCACCAGCCGCATCTGCGGATACTGACTTTTCAACGGCAACAAAATCAGTGGCATTAAATAAGAGCTGATAGTCGGAATCGCCCCCAGCCGCAACGGCCCCGCCAGCGGATCACTATGCGAACGTGCCATCTGCTGAATGCTGTCCACCTGCTCCATGATGCGGTGCGCGTGCTGCAAAATCGCCTCACCCATCGGCGTGATCGCCACCGAACGATTAGTGCGCTCGAACAGCGCCACACCCAGCTCGTCCTCCAGTTTTTTGATCTGCCCGCTCAGCGTCGGCTGGCTGACGAAACAGCGCTCCGCCGCCTTACCAAAATGGCCGGTCTCGGCGATAGCAATCAGGTATTTAAGATCACGTAGATTCATGGCGATGCATCATTGGCAATAACGATTGATTGAGTATAAATGGATGGTTTTTTATATCAATAGATGAGGGAATTATTTTGTGGGTGCAGAGCATTGCACCAGATTGTCTTCTTGCTGTTTTCGTATTTATGGTGGTTATTGGATTCATGCCCGGGAATGTATACGCTGAACACATTTGCGCAATTATTAATCTTCTTGATAAGTCATAACATTATGACTAGCGGGTTCGCGAACATTGACGTTTCTTTCTTTTTTTCGAAAAAGAAAGAAACCCGTACAGCAAGAGCGCAACAAATGTTATGGATAAACACAGAATCACTGGGGTCACTAAATAAATGAGTCGGACTCCTTTTTACAGCAATTTATCATGGTAGTTTATATTTCTTTTTGGCTTATTATCAATTGGCTAACAGGTAGTTTCAGGGTACCAAAAGACAAGACTGACCCTATTACTCAATTCTTATAGTGAGCCAATGATTACAAATGAATACACGATTCGCAGATTTTATTCGGGCGGAGTTAGAGCCGATTCTTCAGGATTGGGAAGCATTTGCCAAAACCATCCTTCATGCCAAACATATGGGCAAGACCGGGCTGCGCGACCACGCCAGGGATATGTTGCTGGAAATTGCCGACGATCTCGATACACAGCAGAGTGAATCAGAACAGGCTGCCAAATCGAAAGGCTGTGAGCCGAAGCATGGGGAGGAGTCCTGGGCAGAAGTGCACGGTAGCGATCGACAGACCAGCGGCTTCAGCGTCAATGAGACCGTTTCCGAGTTTCGGGCGCTGCGTGCGAGCGTGGTGTCACACTGGACTAAAACTCATCCAAAGATCAGTGACCGGCAGCTTGTAGACCTCACCCGATTCCATGAAGCCATAGACCAGGCCGTCGCGGAATCGCTGGAGCACTATGCGACCACAAAAGAAATGGAAACCCGGCTGTTCGGCGCCGTTCTGATCGCATCGCCTGATCCAATTTATGTACTGGATCTCGAAGGCCGATTTATTTATGCCAACCAGGCCACCGCCGATCTTTTCGCTCTGAATCCCAGAGCGATCATCGGAAAGTCCACCTTTGACCTCGGGTTTTCGTTCGCACCGGACTTTCAGCACAACCTTGAAAAGGTGGTGACTGACCAGACCACCTACCGGGGCAAGTTTGTCCACACCTTCGCTTCCGGCCTGGGTGAAAGGTTCGAGTATCTGCTTGCGCCCGTGCTGGACGAGTACGGTAACACCGAAGCGATTGTCAGCATTTTCCGGGATGTTACCGAGCGGGTACTCGCCGAAGAAAAAATATGGCACAACGCCCACCATGACCTTCTGACCGGGCTGCCGAATCGACGTCTTTTTCTGGATCGTCTGGAACAGGAGCTTAAACATGCAAAACGCCGTAGCCTGCCCCTTTCCGTACTTTTTATGGATCTTGACGGCTTCAAGGAGGTCAACGATACGCTCGGCCATGAAGCGGGGGACCGTTTGCTGTCTGACGTGGCAAAACGCCTTACTCATTGTGTCCGGGAGGACGATACGGTTGCCCGTATGGGCGGTGATGAATTTACCGTGATTCTCACCAGCGTTAAGCAACGCAAGGATGTTGAGCTTGTGGCTCAGACCATTATTGATGCACTCGTGATGCCTTTCCATATCGGGCAACAGCCTGTGCAGATTTCTGTCAGCATCGGGATCGCATTCTACCCCGAGGACGCTTCCTCACCTGTCGCTTTGCTGGAAGCCGCAGATCAGGCCATGTATAAGGCCAAAAAATCCACTTCTAAACGGCTGCATTTTTACGACGCATCCGATAAACAGACAGATGACAGACCTAACCTAAGCATTCGCGGCTAAGACATTCCACTAATCGGCCACTGCATGTTTTCTTCCACAGAAATTCAATGAGGATATCGATTATTTTTTTTGTCATAACAGGGAAATAAATTATTGCTATTGAGCAATGGATAAATAGTTTTACCAGGATCTCTCACATGCGTTCGAGATCACAATCATGTTAAAGGTCAGCCAAAATCCGGGATAGAGAGAAATTGTCTCTACCTCGACTTGTTCATTCCGTCGGCAAAGGCTTGCCGACCTGCCGCTACCATCCAACAAACATCAACTCTAACTCACACCATAAAACCCACTCAAGTATCACTGCATTGTCACAGTAATGACTTATATCCGTCATATTAGACATATATCTTTGTTTCTATAAATATAGCCTGATTGCGAGAAATGAGATGATTGATGTTGATGCCCTGCTGAGAGTTTATTTACCGAATCTGGATGAATCAAATAAATCGCTGGTGAAGGCTACTACTTCTATTCTGAAAAAGCTGCTGCATCAGGATGAGATCAATCATTTTATTCAGACTAATCAGCATCTGGAAGGTCTTGAGTTTAACGATGCTGTGCTTGAGTATCTTAAATTCACCTTTCGGGTGTCGAATAAAGATCGCTCCAAAATTCCAGATCAGGGACGTGTGATTATTGTCGCCAATCACCCGCTGGGTTCACTGGATGGTCTGGCGCTGTTAAAACTGGTGTCCGAGATCAGGGTCGATGTGAGAATTGTTGCGACGACTTTGCTTAGCCATATCGACCCACTTAAAAATCTATTTCATTCAGTTGATAATCTACCGAAGAAGTCCGGGCATCTTAAAAGCATGCGCCAGATTGTAAGCGCACTGGAATCTGAACAGGCGGTGATTATATTTCCCACAGGCGAGGTTTCGCGCATACGACCCAATGGTATTCGCGATGGCAAATGGAAAACCGGTTTTTTATATCTGGCGAAAAAAACCAGGGCGCCCATTGTTCCGGTGCATATTCAAGGCAGAAACTCGGCACTTTTTTACGGCCTTTCCAGCGTCTACAAGCCTTTTGGCACCATGATGCTGGTGAATGAGATGCTTAATAAGCAGGATAGTGAAATTTCGTTTCGGGTTGGCAGACCCATTCCCTGGGAGTCTATCGCCATGCTGGATATGCCAAAATCGGCTATCGCAAAACGCATGCGCAAGCAGGTATATCTGCATGGAAAAAATAAGAAGAAAGAGCTGTTCAAGCCGGTTGAAAACATTATTCACCCGGTCGCTGCCAAATTAATCCGCAGGGAACTGAGGGCTTCACAACTCCTTGGCGAAACCCAGGATGGTATGCACATTTATCTATTCGACTATATATCCAATTCCAGCGTCATGCGAGAAATCGGCCGCTTGCGTGAACTCTCTTTCCGGCAGGCGCAGGAAGGTACCGGAAATGCCCTCGACATCGATAGTTATGACCGTTATTACCGTCATCTTATTTTATGGGATGAGAACGAACTGGAAATCGTTGGCTCATATCGCATTGGTGAAGCGGGTAAGATCCTCAAGGAACATGGCGAAGCCGGGCTGTATACCCGGAGCCTGTTCAAGTTCGATAAGGCATTCACCCCCTATCTTGAAAATGCCATAGAACTGGGGCGCAGTTTCATCCAGCCAAGATATCAGGGTAAGCGCAGTCTTGATTATCTCTGGTATGGCATCGGCGCCTATTTACAACGGCACCCGCATATACGCTACATGTTCGGGCCGGTCTCACTCAGCACCTCATACCCTGAAGCCGCGCGGGCGCTTATTGCCAGTTTTTATACTGAGCTTTTCGGCAGTGATAATAATCTTGCTGCACCCAGGCTGCCGTTTCACTTCATGCCGAATGAAGACTTTACTGCCTTCAAAAGCGTAACTGATGAGGATGATTACAAACAGGCATATGCAATTCTGAAAGAGAAACTCGCTGAGTATGGAGTGCGCGTACCGATACTTTATAAACAATATGTAGAGGTATGCCATCCGGGAGGATGTGAATTCCTGGGCTTTAACATCGACCCCGATTTTTCACATTGTGTTGATGCGCTGATTTTTATGCACATGGATACCATAAAACAAAAAAAGCGGGAGCGTTATATCGAAAGCCATATACCTGTACCGGCAAGTGAAAATCTGGATGCTGCTTAGATTATGACGGCTATGGGATAACTGCTATTGTTGCAATACAAGATACATCAGTCAGCTCGTATAACATAGTGAGGTACAAACTTGTTGAGTTTCCTGCGTCAGCCAACCTGTAAACTTTAATCTTTTTGGTCTTCTTCCGCTTTCTCTTCCGGCTTTGCTTTCATGGAGATTCTTTTTTCATCTTCGATTTTTCTGGCGCGGCGTTTCTGCTGCTCGTTAAGGTTATGCCGTTTCAGAAACTTGCTGACTTCGTCTTCTGCCCAGGATTTTGCCTCGGCTTCGGTAGCAAAACCGCTCTGGCTTTTTGAGACGACGACGGTTCTGGATGTAACTCTTCTTATAATGTCTACGATCCAGCTGGAATCTTCCTGTTCGATTCGAAAATCGTATTTTTTACTTTGCGTCATTTTCTTTTTTCCAGAGCGTTTACGGGTTGCCGGTTTAAGGCGTTAGCGTCATGAACCAAATGCTGTTTTGTTCAGCTTTCGGCTATTGACCAATACCGGATGCCACAGCAGCAATCAGTATTATTAATACACAAATGCCTATGACTATCAGCGGCAGCACATAGGCGGGAGTATTTTCTGAAGTCTCTTTGGCCTGCTGTCTGTTTTTGCTTTCGTATTCAGTGACAATTAAATGAGCCGCCTCAACATCTTCATCTACCACATTCACACTGACAAAGTCAGTCGCCGCTAATTCGCCAATACCGCCCTGTAGATAAAAGCCGCTGACGTGGGCTTCGATATCGTTTACATTCAGCAGGCCGGCAATAATATGCGCTTCTGTTATGTCGCCTGATTTATAGATTGGTTTCAAATTTTAATCCGCACTTTTCATCACACTACAGATAGGAATTTTTATTTTGCAGCTAATGCAGATTCTATATCTCTGCCTGTTAGCACTGCGCATTTTTGCGCCGCGCTAACAGAAACAGAAAACTATTTACGTCGTGATGCCTGAATTTTCAGGCGCAACGCATTCAGCTTGATAAAGCCTTCAGCATCCTGCTGGTTGTAGGCACCGGCATCGTCTTCGAAGGTGGCGATGCTTTCGTCGAACAACGAATCGGTGGCCGATTTACGACCCACGGCGGAGACGCTGCCCTTGTACAGTTTAACGCGCACCACGCCGTTCACAGTTTTCTGTGATTCGTCGATCATGGTCTGCATCATGGTGCGCTCGGGGCTCCACCAGTAACCGTTGTAGATCATGCTGGCGTAGCGTGGCATCAGCTCATCTTTGAGATGGGCGACTTCACGGTCCAGGGTCAGCGATTCAATGGCGCGATGCGCTTTCATCATGATGGTGCCGCCGGGGGTTTCGTAGCAGCCGCGTGATTTCATGCCGACATAGCGGTTTTCAACGATGTCGAGACGACCAACGCCGTTGGCACCGCCGACGCGGTTAAGCTCGGTAAGCACTTCGGCGGGGCTCATGGCTTTGCCATTGAGCGCCACGATGTCGCCCTGCTCATAAGTCAGTTCGAGATAGGTGGCTTTGTCGGGGGCCTGTTCGGGCGAGACCGACCAGCGCCACATATCCTCTTCGGCTTCGGCCCAGGGGTCTTCCAGAATGCCGCCTTCGTAGGAGATGTGCAGCAGGTTGGCGTCCATCGAATAGGGCGATTTTTTGCCCTTGTTAAAATCGACCGGGATGTTGTGCGTTTTGGCGTAATCCATGAGCTTTTCGCGCGAGTTCAGGTCCCATTCCCGCCAGGGTGCGATCACGTGCACATCAGGTTTGAGCGCATAGGCGCCCAGTTCGAAACGCACCTGATCGTTGCCCTTGCCGGTGGCACCGTGAGAGATGGCGTCGGCGCCGGTGGCGTTGGCGATTTCGACCAGACGTTTGGCGATGAGCGGGCGCGCAATCGAGGTGCCCAGCAGGTATTCGCCTTCGTAAATGGTGTTGGCGCGGAACATAGGGAAGACATAATCGCGCACAAATTCTTCGCGCAGGTCTTCGATGTAGATCTCCTTGATGCCCATGGCCTGCGCCTTGGCGCGCGCCGGTTCGACCTCTTCACCCTGACCGATGTCTGCGGTAAAGGTGACGACTTCGCAACCGTATTCATCTTCCAGCCATTTCAGAATGATGGAGGTATCCAGGCCGCCCGAATAGGCGAGCACGGCTTTTTTGATATTGGTTTTTCTGGCAGACATCAGGTCGCTCCGTTTTGCAGGTCTATTAATGGGGGCCGATTATACCGGAGAGCGGCCCTCAATAGAAAAAATCCGTGGCTTATCTGCGCTTAATCTTGCCGATGATCCTGCTTCGCACCACCTGTTTTCACCGGCTCGAATTCGACTAACTGCCGATTAACTTCTATAATCCGGCCTCTGGCTTTTATTGTAGAGCCTGCCTGCTGCACTAGGCTGGCCGCGGCAAAAAAACGTCCAACGAACAATTTCGTAGAAATGCCAAAAAAATTAACGGAAGTTGATGGTATTTTCCTCGAACATGCGAGATATATATGACTGATTTAAACGACATCGATCCACTGGAAACACGTGAATGGCTGGATGCGCTCTCCGCTGTTATTGAACATGAAGGCCCTGAACGGGCCCATTTTCTGCTTGAACAACTCATTGATAATGCCCGCCGCTCGGGCAGCAATTTACCGTTCACCAATAACACCGCCTACCTGAACACCATTCCCAAACATCTGGAGGAACGCACCCCCGGTGACTCGGCTATCGAGCGTCGCATTCGCTCGCTTATTCGCTGGAATGCCATGGTCATGGTGGTACGCGCTAATAAGGAGTCGTCTGAGCTGGGCGGTCATATCGCCAGTTTCTCTTCAGCCGCGACACTTTATGATGTCGGTTTCAATCACTTTTTCCACGGCGCTGAACACGAAAACGGCGGTGACCTGGTCTTTATTCAGGGCCATTCATCACCCGGCATCTATTCGCGCGCCTATCTGGAAGGTCGCCTGAGCGAGGAGCAAATGGACAATTTCCGTCAGGAAGTCGATGGTGGCGGCCTCTCCTCCTACCCGCACCCCTGGCTGATGCCCGATTTCTGGCAGTTTCCCACCGTCTCCATGGGTCTGGGTCCGATCATGTCGATCTATCAGGCGCGTTTCATGAAATACCTGAACGATCGCAGCATTACCGAAGCCAGCAACCGCAAGGTCTGGGCATTCTGTGGCGATGGCGAAATGGATGAGCCGGAGTCAGTGGGGGCGATTACACTCGCCGGCCGTGAAAAGCTCGACAACCTTATTTTTGTTATCAACTGTAATCTTCAGCGGCTGGACGGCCCGGTTCACGGCAACGGCAAAATCATCCAGGAGCTGGAAGCACTCTACCGCGGCGCTGGCTGGAACGTCATCAAGGTGGTCTGGGGCAGCTCCTGGGATTCACTGCTCGATCAGGACAAAGACGGCCTGCTGCGCAAGCGCATGGAAGAGGTGGTCGACGGTGATTATCAAAACTACAAGGCCAAAGACGGCGCTTATGTGCGCAAAAACTTCTTCGGTGCCAATCCGGAACTGAAAGCCATGGTCGCCACCATGTCGGACGATTCGATCTGGCGTCTGAACCGCGGCGGCCATGATCCGCACAAAGTATATGCCGCCTATGCCGCAGCGATTAAACACAAAGGTCAGCCTACCGTTATTCTGGCCAAGACGGTCAAGGGTTATGGCATGGGCGAGGCCGGTGAAGCTCAGAATACAACTCACTCGCAGAAGAAGATGGACATCGAAAGTCTGAAACGCTTCCGCGACCGTTTCGACATACCCATCTCCGTCGAGCAGGCTGAAAATGCCGAGTACTACCGCCCCGCTGAAGACAGCGAGGAGATAAAGTACCTGCAGGCGCGCCGCCAGGAACTGGGCGGTTACCTGCCTTGCCGCACCCGTTTCGCGGAACCGCTAACCGTGCCCGAACTCAGCATTTTTGACGGCATACTGGAGGGTTCCGGTGAGCGCGAAATGTCGACCACCATGGGTTTTGTGCGCATGCTCACCCTGCTCACCCGCGACAAGACTATCGGCAAAAAAATTGTGCCCATCGTCCCTGACGAGGCACGCACCTTCGGCATGGAAGGCATGTTCCGCCAGCTGGGCATCTACTCATCGGTCGGCCAGCTGTATATGCCTCAGGATAAAGATCAGGTCATGTTCTACAAAGAAGACAAGACCGGTCAGGTGCTGGAAGAAGGCATTAACGAAGCCGGTGCCATGTCTGCATGGATTGCCGCCGCTACCGCTTACAGCTCACACGGCGTCAGCATGATTCCGTTCTATGTTTTCTATTCCATGTTCGGCTTCCAGCGCATCGGCGATCTGGCCTGGGCTGCGGGCGACATGCAGGCACGCGGCTTTCTCATCGGCGGCACCGCCGGGCGCACCACCCTCGCCGGTGAAGGCCTGCAACATCAGGACGGTCACAGCCTGCTGGTGGCTTCAACCATCCCTAACTGCATCGCTTATGACCCCTGCTTCACCTACGAAATGGCGGTGATTATTCAGGACGGCATGCGCCGCATGATGCAGGAACAGGAAAATGTTTATTTCTATATAACAGCCATGAATGAGACCTACCAGATGCCGGCCATGCCCAAAGGCGCGGAAGAAGGCATCCTCAAAGGCATGTATCCATTCAGCACTCGTAAGGCTAAAAAGGCACAGCCCAAAGCGCAGCTATTCGGCAGCGGCACCATTCTGCGCGAAGTGATTGCAGCGGCGGAGTTGCTGGAGAAAGACTGGGGCGTGAGCGCCGATGTCTGGAGCATCACCAGCTACAACGAACTGGCACGCGAAGCCCGCGACTGTGAGCGCTGGAACATGCTCAACCCTTCGAAGAAGGCGCGCATCAGCTATGTCGAACAGACACTGAAAGGCAGTGAAGGCCCGGTGATTTCAGCCTCGGATTATGTACGCAACGTCGCCGAACAGATTCGCGGCTTCGTACCGATGGCCTACACCGTGCTCGGCACCGATGGCTTTGGCCGCTCGGATACGCGCAAGAAACTGCGTCGTTACTTTGAAGTGAACAGCCATTATGTTGTGCTGGCGACACTGAAAACACTGGCTGATGAAGGCACCATCCCGGTCGCCAGGGTCAACGACGCCATCAAGAAATACGGTATCGACATCAACAAACCCAACCCGCTCTACGCGTAGGAAGGATCAGGACATGGCAGAAATAAAAAACATTCTTGTTCCCGATATCGGCGATTTTTCGGGCGTTGAAGTCATCGAGATTATTGTCTCGGTGGGCGATACCGTTAATGTGGAAGATGCATTAGTTTCGCTGGAATCGGACAAGGCCGCGATGGAAATCCCATCCGAATACGCGGGCGTGATTAAAGAGATTAAGATCAACATGGGCGACACTGTTTCACAGGGCGACGTGCTGATGACGATTGAAGTGGCTGACGAAGCTGCCGCGCCGGCTGATACCGGCGCCGAGGAAAAAGCGCCGGAACCCGCCAAAGATGTACCGGCTCCGAAAGCGGAGAAGCCGCAAGAGGAGAAGCCACAAGCCGAAGCTCCCGCGCCGGCCGCCGCCAAACCGGCATCAGCTCCGGCTCCGCAAAAAGCCAGCACCGAACCGTTTGATGAAGCCGGTTTCCGCAAGGCACACGCCAGTCCGGGGGTGCGTAAATTTGCCCGCGAACTGGGTGCCAATCTGGCCCGGATCAGCGGTTCGGGCGAGAAAGGCCGCATCCTGAAAGATGACGTCAAGGCCTTCGTCAAACAGGCACTCAGCAGCGGCGGAGCGGCCGCAGGCACCGGCGGACTGAGCGTAGAGCCCATGCCCGAGATCGATTTCAGCCAGTTCGGCGACATCGAGACCCAGCCGCTGAGCAAGATCAACAAGCTCACCGGCAAGTTCCTGCATCGCAACTGGGTGAACATTCCCCACGTCACTCAGTTTGACGAGATCGACATTACCGATCTGGAAACCTTCCGCAAGGAGCTGAACAAAGAGCACAAAGACCAGAACATCAAGGTCACCATGGTGGCTTTTCTGGTCAAGGCCATGGCTTCGGCACTGAAGGAGTTCCCGCGCTTCAATGCCTCGCTGGATGCTTCGGGTGAAAACCTGATCATGAAAAAATACATCAACATCGGCGTTGCCATGGACACCCCGGCCGGTTTAGTCGTGCCGGTGATCCGCGACGTGGAGTGCAAATCGCTGCTCCAGATCGCCCAGGAAGTGGTCAACACCAGCGTCAAAGCCAGAGATAAGAAGCTGACCCCGAGCGATATGTCCGGTGGCTGCATCAGCATCTCCAGCCTGGGCGGCATCGGCGGCACCGCTTTCACCCCGATTGTGAACGCCCCGGAAGTGGCCATTCTCGGCGTCTCGCGCGCGGCCATGAAACCGGTTTATCAGGACGGTGAATTTGTCCCCCGCCTGATGATGCCGATCTCGCTGTCCTACGATCACCGCGTGATCGACGGTGCCGCCGGCGCGCGCTTCACCACGTTCCTCGGCAAAATTCTGGCCGATACCCGCAGACTGGTACTTTAAAGTTAGTTAGGAATCACTCATGTCCAAAATTGTTAACGTAGAAGTCCCTGATATCGGCGATTTTACCAATGTCGATGTCATCGAAGTGCTGGTCGAAGCCGGCAGCGAGGTCGCCAAAGAGGAGACCCTGATTACGCTGGAATCGGATAAGGCCAGCATTGAAATCCCCTCCCCTTTCGCCGGCACGGTGAAAGAGCTGAAGGTGAAGGTCAACGACAGCGTCTCTCAGGGCGACGTCATATTGAGCATGGAAGTGGCCGAGGAATCGGCTGCTGACACTGACGCAAATGTGCCTGCTACCGAAGTGCCTACGGCCAGTGAATCTGAGCCTGAAGCGGCACCGGTAGCAGCCGAAAAAGCCGAGCCGGAAACAGCGGCAGCGCCTGAAGCCGCCGCCATTCCGGAAGGCAGCGATATGCACGCCGCACTGGTGGTACTGGGTTCCGGCCCCGGTGGTTATACCGCCGCCTTCCGCGCGGCGGATCTGGGCAAAAACGTTATTCTGATCGAGAAATACAGCACCATCGGCGGCGTCTGTCTGAATGTGGGCTGTATCCCCTCCAAGGCCCTGCTACACACCGCGCACATCATCAGCGAAGCCGAAGAAATGAGCGCGCATGGCGTGACTTTCGGCAAGCCGAAGATCGACATCAAGAAGATCGTCGCCAACAAGGACAAGATCATCACCACCCTGACCGGTGGTCTGGCCGGTCTGGCCAAACAGCGCAAGGTTCAAATCGTCACCGGTTACGGCAAGTT
>JAGXGK010000047.1 GCA_024636785.1 Gammaproteobacteria bacterium | reverse complement strand
TTAACGGCAGCCTTCTTAACGGCAGCTTTTTTAACAGCGGTTTTCTTCACTGTTTTTTTAACAGCGGACTTCTTTTTTGTTGCTGATTTAGGTGTGGCCATGATTATTTTCCCTGTTTATTTTTACCTGAATCCACAGTCAAGCTAAGGATTCAGGTTTTAGTTTTGTAGATGTTATAAGATAGCACAAAAACGATATTTACATCATTTTATCAATTGCGTCAATAACTGAAGGTAAAATGATTAGCCATACAGCAAGACCGACAATTTTAGATGAGGGCATATTCGAGACTGTATTGCCGATGCAAAACGCTATGCCACTGCATCATATTTAACCGGCCCGGATATAAAACCATGATCAAACCCTATATTAAAAAACTACTTATAATAGTTTTGCTGCTGACTATAGGCCTGTCTCTACAGGTAGCAGGCTTACTTGACGCCGAGAAGCTGGTTAGCATCGCCAGAGAATACAGCGCACACTGGTGGCTAGCGCTGGTACTGATTTTAATACAGGCGGGATTGTTCACCTTCGCGCTCGCCGGCTCAGTCTTTCTCTGGGTAGTCGCTCCGCTTTATCCTCCCGCAATGGCCGCATTTATCCTTACCGCAGGTGCGACCTTTGGCGGTATAGGTGCCTATTTCTTTTCACTGCGACTGACCGAAGACTGGATAAGAAAAGTTGAGAGTTCACATGCCTACAAACTTCTTCACAATCAGGATAACTTCTTCGCTTTATTCGCCTTGCGTGTATTGCCCGCCTTTCCGCATTCGCTGGTCAATTATAGTTCCGGTATTCTCAAGGTAAAACTCAGCCACTTCATCGCGGCGGCAATATTAGGCGTTGGCATCAAGTCTTATGTCTATTCCAAAGTGATTTACAACGCCGCCGCATCGACTACCCTGGAAAACCTGCTGGATTTCTCCACCTACGGACCGCTCATTCTATTATCCGCAGTCAGCCTTATCGGTGTTTTCATTAAATACAAAATTACCAGCAGGGATAAATAGTCGCTATTAAATTGTGATATATAATCCGCGATATCACTAACATAGCGGCAATTGTACCCGCACACAAACGCCGTCTCTGTCGCTGCGATTAAATATTTTTAAAGAGCCATTATGATATTTTGCGATTCTGGAGGCCACATACAAACCGATACCCAGATGCGGCTCACCAATCACACCCTGACGATGGGAGATGATACCATTGCATAAATTGTCGATAATGGCTTCCGGTATCAATGCGCCCTTATTGCACAGACTAATAATGGCTTCACTATTGTCCCGACTCAATTCGAATTTTATTTCCGACTGTGCCTCGGAAAAATCAATCGCATTATCCTTTAACTTGTCGAGCAGCTGGGTGATTCTCAAATCACTGCCTTCAATCTCTAAGCCTGAGCTCGGGCCGGAACAGGTAAAGGTGTACTCGCCATGTTTGAGATTTATATTGACAATGTATTCCGACAACAAAGCGGCCAGATCAAAACGCTCTTTTTCATCCTGCGACAGGGCATCATCAATGTGCGCCGCCTCGGTCAGGCTGTGTACGATCAGTTCCAGCTGTCTGGAAGCCTGATTGGCGCTGTTGACCAGCTTCTCGTCAAAGACACTGGCGGCACTCATTTTTTGCAGCGCCATGCTGATGGTATTTAGCGGATTCAGAATTTCATGGCGCAGGGTTCGGGGCACGCTTTCCAGAAAACCGGTGTAACTTTTCAAGCGCGACAGCAGCAATGAGAAACCGCGCGACAGCTCGCCGACTTCATCATTGGCATGACTGCTGGCAGCGATGGCATCCTTAATCAGACGGCCATCCATATCAAAAGCGGTTGCGACCTCCTTTTGCAGATTCCGGATGCGGTAGGCCAGCAGGCTGCTGAATAACAGCAGGCCGATAATCGCGATGATGAACACGATCGCTGTGGCGATGATAATTTTGTTCAGTGAATCGCGTTGCCGGGAAAGTATCGTGCTGCTGTTTTTTTCGACCAGCACCGCGCCGATGATTTCGCTGTCCTGATAAATCGGATGCGAGGCCAGCACCAGCGCTTCACCAGAATCGAGCAGACGCCGGTAAACATTGCTTTCGCCCAGCAGCGCTTTGACCACCAGATTCGGTGCAACCTTGTCGGTCAGCGTGCACAGGGTGCTCAGCTCGGCATTGCTGCCCAGCACCGCGCGTACCCGCCGGTATTGATCAACGATGCAGACACTGGCATCGGCATAACCTAGCCCCCTGATGATCCTGTCGAGTTCGGGTGAGCGAATGATGAGTTTGTTTAGAGCTCCGGCGTTGTCGCTGGTGATGGTGGTAACGACCGTATCGATACGGCGTTCGGTCTGGCTATTGACATCGGCGACACTGATCATTAACTGCTGATCCTCGTTCAGCCACGCCATGGGAAAGCGGAACTCAACATCATAGCCGTTGCCGGTCTCACGCCAGATCGCATTTAAGGTATAAACCGGCTCACCGGTGAGCGGCCGCACCCAGTCCTCGTGCATTTCATAAACACTGGCATTACCGGCGGTTTCAGTGATCAGTAAATATCTTTTGGTCTCACCTGCGGTATCGATGAACTCGATGCGAACCTGGTCGCTATTATCGAGACGTGCATATTGTGGATGCCGATAGACAATATCAGCATCCGTGACGCTGACCAGACCATACAGGTGACTGCTGTGCTCACCCAGCAGCAGACCAAAAGAAACCGATGAGACTGAACCTGCGGTACGGTCATAAACCAGGCTTTCCGCACCGAAAGTTCGTTTTTGCGACAGCAGCAGATTCCAGTCGCTGCCATAACCATCAAGCACAATTCGCTGGTCGAGCGGGTAGACGTAAAGTGCGCTGGCTTCAACCAGCGAGTCACCGGGTTTGGAGGAGACGTTGAACAGATCAGAACGATTGTGCAACACCGTGGCGATGGCACCGGCGGCCAGTAGCTGCGCGTCCCCCTGACCCTGTACCAGAAACTCTTTCATTTCGTCCATGTAGCGATAACCCAGCCAGGGCAGGGCCATCAGAAACAGCGCGCTGAAGGCGATAATCTGCATCGCCAGTGAAAGTCTACGGCGGAGTTTTTTATTTCTGCTCAGCATACCCAGCTGTAACCAAAACCGTAGCGGGTTTTAATGCAGGAAAATCCGGCGTCGATCTGCTTGAACTTTTTGCGTATATGCAGAATGTGAGTATTGATGGTGTTATCTTCCACCACACCCTGGCGGGTTGCGTTGACCAGATCTTCGATGCTGACGCCATCAGGGGTGTTGAGAATGGCGCGTAAAATATCAAACTCAGTCGGTGTTAAATTAACCGGCGTTTTTTTCCACTGCACCAACATGCTGGCTTCATCGATGCTGATGTCGCCGATGTGGCGAGTGTTGTTAGATGGTCTGCCGGAAGCGGTATTCGCTTTGATCTGAAACAGTGACTGAATACGGGTGATAAGAAATTCCAGCGATACCGGTTTGGTCTGGTAATCCCACGCGCCCAGTTGCAGGCCATAGATTTTATCCAGCTCGTCACCGCGACTGGTGAGAAAAATAATCGGGAACTGGGCGTCTCTATCTTTTAGAAAGCGGCACAGCTCAAAACCGCCACCAACCTCATCGCCCAGCATGATGTCCAGAATCGCCAGATCGGGTAGTGTCTGCTGAAAACCTGAAATCGCAGATTTCCTGTCCGCATATTCCAGCACTTCATAACCACGGCTGCGCAATGCCTCGGCATAATGCTGGCGCTGATTGGCGTCGTCTTCAACGATGGCAATGGTTTTCTGTCGGCTTTGGCTGGCGGGATCACTCATGGCTGCAATCTACCTTATTTTGTGCAGATTGTAGAGTGAATTGCCTGCATCTCCATAATTTATCCATTTTCCTTCCATGCACTGCCAAAGATTGAACTCCGTGTGCTTGATTTAATAGCAACCGTAACGAGGTGTTCTCACGTGTGTGAAGCGCCAATTTTAAATCAGGAGATAAACCATGAAAAAGAAAATTATAGCCATCGTCATTGCCAGTGTCATCACCACAACCTCAGGTCAGGCTCTGGCCAGCCAGCAGGAGGAGGGTGTGACCAACCACAAGAAACAATATACCGCCATCAGCGTCGGTGCAGTTAGCGGCGCACTCCTTGCCGGACCTGTCGGTCTGGTCGTGGGCGGCATCGTCGGTGCCATAGCCGGACGTGATCACAGCAATCCTGAAGCCAGAGAGATAGATCACCTTGCTGAAACTGAATCGATGTTGAGTGAAATGCTCGACACCTCGAAACAGAAACAGGCACCCGGACCGGTAATGCTGGCAACATCAGACAGTTCCGTGCCGGTAATCGAAAACGATACACCTGAAATAACTGACAGCCTGAAACAGATTGTCAGCAATGATCTCAGCATGGATGTTTACTTTAAGGCAGGCAGTGTTGATGTCGAGCAGTTTTATGCGCAGCAGTTAGCCGTAATTACAAGCTTGCTCACCGAGCTTCCCGATCTCAGATTGAAGCTGGATGGCTACTCAGATCGGCAGGGTGATGCGGCTGAAAATCTAAAACTGTCTGCTGAACGCTTGCAATCAGTGCGCGAACATTTCGTGAATAATGGCATTGATGAAAATCGTATCACTGTCCGGGCTCATGGAGAAAAAAACTTTTTCTCCAAACCGGGAGAACTGGAAAAATACGTTTTTGACCGCCGTGTCGTGTTGAGTTTTGAAGCCCCTTCACAAAATACTAAAAACAACGTAGCCGCCATTACCGGCGCATCTTCACTGTGATCTGCTGCCGGCTTTGAAGCCATAGCCAAAGCCGGCAGATTTTTAAACTTTTTTAGATACAGGTATTTATTATGAATATTACACATCAGGAAAAAATACAGCATAAACAACGTCCGATACCACCGTTGATTATTAAATGGTTACGTCGTTTCGGCTGTCGCATTACCGGCATGAATGGCACTACTGTTATCTATTTTGACAAGAACAGTAAGCGCACGTTATGTGAGGAGGCCGGACATATCGTGGTCAGAAGACTCGATGACATGATGGATGCCTATGTGGTGATGTCAAAGGAAAGAATTATTGCCGTCGGTCATCGCTTTGGTCCGAGCGGTCAGCGCTAGACCTCACCACATTAAAAACCTCTCAAGGAGAATAATATGAAAAACAGACATGACTATATGTATTCGTATAACCAACGCAACATATATAAAAAACTGCTGTATCGTTTAGTTGTTACCATCATCGTATTTCTGCTTTTTTACCTGATGGCCAATAATGTCTATGCACGTACAGGCAGCAGTGTGGAGATTCCAGATCTGAGCTCCATTACACGCGCATCTACCTGGTTGCTGCCCAGTGACGGTGTTTATATTGAAGCGCTGGAACTAGAATCGAAAGTAGACATCAAGGTGAGCGGCATGATTGCGCGAGCGAGCGTAAAACAGCAGTTCAGGAATACCAGCAGCCTGTGGGCGGAAGGGATATACGTTTTCCCGTTGCCGGAGAACGCCGCTGTCGATCATTTCCGATTGATCATCGATGGTCGCGTTATCGAAGGGGAAATTCAGGAAAAAACACAGGCTCGAAAGACCTATCAACAAGCAAAACAGAATGGTAAGAGAGCCGGCCTCATCGAACAGCAGCGTCCTAACATATTCACCACCAAACTCGCCAATATTGCGCCGGGTGCAGCGCTGAGTGTGGAAATTGAATATCAGCAGACGCTGGTTTATCGTGACGGTGAATATGCGCTACGCTACCCGCTGGTGGTAGGCGAGCGCTACATCACCCCATCCAGACAGGGCGCTACCGATTCCGCTTATGACACCGGCGTTTACACCGAATCATCGACCACCTCGACAGCGTTAAATCTTACATCGATCAATGTTCATCTGGAAGCCGGAATATCACTGGCCAATATTGTCAGCAGCAGCCACGAGATTATGGTCAGGCCTCAGGCCGATAATCACTATGACATCACTTTACAGGAAGCGACCGTACCCGCCGATCGGGACTTCCTGCTGAGCTGGACGCCGGAGCTGGGCAAGCTGCCCAAAGCTGCTGTGCTCAATCAAAAACATGAAGGCTATGACTACAGTCTGATCACGGTCTACCCGCCGCAAAACGAATTTTACAACGCATTCGACATACCGAGAGAGGTCATCTTTATACTAGACGTATCGGGTTCCATGTCGGGGGCCTCCATCGAGCAGGCGAAATCGGCTTTGCAACTGGCGCTGGACAGACTCAAGCCATCGGATAAATTTAACATCATCTGGTTCAACACTGCCGCGAAGAAAATGTATTTCAATGCACGCTTTGCCAGCAATGGTAATGTGCAACAGGCGCGGCAGTTTGTTAATTCATTACAGGCGAATGGCGGCACTGAAATGCTACCTGCACTTAAACTGGCGTTAACTTCCGCAGCCGAACCGGAGCTGCTACGGCAGATTGTATTTATCACCGATGGCAATGTCAGTAACGAACGTGATCTCTTTGCCTACATCAACGCCAATCTGAATGGCAGTCGATTATTCACTGTTGGCATTGGTTCCGCGCCCAGCAGCTTCTTCATGAAGAAGGCCGCTCAGGCAGGGCGGGGTAGCTTTACATTTATCAGTGATACCCGTGAGGTCGGCAAAACCACCGAGACACTGTTCAGAAAACTGGAAACGCCCGCACTCACGGATATAGCGTTGACGATATTCGGTGATGACATAGAAACTTATCACGAGCCCATACCCGATCTATATATTGGCGAGCCTGTCACCGTACTGGTGCGCGCAAAAAACCGCCTGAATACCGTCACTCTGACAGGGAACATTGGCGCTACGCCATGGCGGCATAAACTGTCACTCACTCAGGGCTCTGATAACGAAGGGGTAAGGCTGGCATGGGCGCGTGAAAAGATCAGCCTTCTGAGCCGGAGTCATTATGATGAGAACGACAGCAATCTTAAATACCATTTGAAACTGCAAATTATCGGAGAGTCTATAAAACATCATCTGATCAGCCAGTTCACCAGTCTGGTGGCAGTGGAACAAACACCGGTTAATCAGAGCGGGGAGCTGTATTCAGAAACGGTTAAAAATAATCTCCCCTATGGCTGGACCCGCTCACAGGAAAATGGCCGCACTATTTCAGCTCAACAGATATATCTACCGCAAACAGCAACACCCAGCTACCAGCACCTTATTCTGGCTATCGTGTTTGCATTACTGGCCCTGGTTATACAGCGCATGAGGTTCAGGCTGTGAGCAAACATCAATCACTGCTCCGTGTTGCCCTGCTACTGAGCGTCAGCTTCGGGGTATGGCATCTTGCCAGTACATCATGGATATTGGGCAAAGCCCATGCCGCGACATTTCTCATCAGGGATGCATGGCAAACCACACTGACTACCGCAGCCATCAGCAAGCCCTGGGCATGGTCAGACACCTGGCCGGTGGCAGAAATTGCAATTCCGGCTGTCGACTTAATCGAGATTGTGCTCGCCGGTGATAGCGGCTCGGCGCTGGCGTTCGGTCCGGGGTTATCTCCGGCAGGGGCGGCTCTGAATGCCGAGGGGGTTAAGCTGATCAGCGCTCATCGTGACACACATTTTAAAAAACTACAGCATATAACGGTTGATGATGCGATATATGTCACAACAGTCGACGGCATTGTGCAATATCAGGTTAAAGCTATTAAAGTGGTTGATAGCCTGAGGTATTCGATCGACGCTGTTAATTCAGACTATGACTTGGTACTGGCCACCTGTTATCCCTTTAACAGTATCGTTGCGGGCGGTAGTCAGCGTTTCATCGTACAGGCTATAGAGTTGTGATTTTTAAAATCTATATAATCATTGTATATGGATGCGGAATTTATTAATCATTACTATCTGCATCTGTATCTACATTTGTTGGTCGATCCCTTTTCTTGTCGGCATACATATTTCTGTCGCTCGCTCCCAGCAGATCATCAAAGGTTTTAGCATCATCCGGGAAAATTGAAACGCCGATGCTCAGACTAATAGTGATGCTATAGTTATCAATAACAAATGGCTCTTTAAATGCCGCTTTGGTATGTTCGATAACAGTATCAACATTTGACAAATCATCGGTTTCATTAAGAAATATAACGAACTCATCACCGTGCAACCTTGCCAGCATATCAGAATCACGCAGCGTTTCTTTTAGTCGCTTAGCCGCTTTTTTTATCAAGATATCACCAATATGGTGTCCGTAACTGTCGTTAATTTGTTTGAATTTATCAAGATCGATGTACAATATAATCAGTTTTGTATTATTTCTTTTAGTCGTGCGACTGAACTGATTAAATAATTCGCTTGCGAGATTTTTGTTTGGCAGATTAGTTAACGGGTCATAATTGGCAAGATATGAATTTCTCTCATGCTCATAAACCGACTTAATTTTATTTCTGTATAGCCTGAGAGATAACCAGAATGCGATTGGAAAACTTATAATTGCGACAATGATGTAGGCTATGATATTAGTCAGATTTATATCTGACCACTGAACCTTGTACTGCGTAACCAGGGTAAGCGGTTGTGATTTACTTTCAAATACTGCCGTTTGTGAAAACTCAGGAAGTAGCCATCGCTCCAAAACATCATCTTCTGTAAAGCTGGCGTCAACGTATTTAATGACTTCATAATTACCGTTCACGGCAGTGCCGCTACCACTCTTCGTTATAGAAACAGCTACGCCCTTAACACTTGGTACCCAGTCAGGAATAAGTTTTGCAGCATTAACCACTAACAATGCATAGAGATCATGTCTGGATGTAAAGCTATCACGGTAATATTCATCATTGACATTAACTTCTCGATAAAGAACATAGCCATAAATTCCCTCCATCAGAAAAAAAGGACGTGATGCCACATTTGTATTCAGGTTAAACGACTTTTCAAGCCCTTTACTCAGCACCGAATTCCCCTCTGACAGGTCGAGACCCAGAACCCCCTTTGAATGTTCTAATTCGGGCTCGATAAATACAATCGGGTAATAAAATTCTTTTACTGGTAGCGGATAATTTTTTCTATCCGAACCATAGGAAAAAGAGTGCATGACAAAATCCTTGTAGCCAAGTTTTTGCATGTATTTCTCCAGATCACCTCGCTCACTGTGTGAAATTCTTATGGCAATTTCGAACATAAAGATGTCCGGATAATGGTTGCGCAAATGTCTGGCAAAGTTTCTGGCATCCTCAAAATCGTTGTTTGGTTTTGCCGCCAGCATACTGGCAAATGATTCTATCGACACCTCATATACTTTTAGAGTGTCGGCAACATGTGAATAAATTCTATCGTGAATATTATTGAGCTTAGTCTCTTTACTGTCTATTTCGAACTGGTATATAAAAGATGAGGCGATAAGAAGGATTACCAGCCAGATCGCACATAGTGCGATGAGATATAACAGATATGATCGTTTGTTTCTGGAAGACAGCATATTACTATTATCCATATATACGGTGTACAAATGATACTTAACATCTTTTCTTAAAAATATATGCTCTTCAATGGTAGCTTATAAATCCGTCATCTAAACCTTGCATTGTTTGCAGGATATACTGATGTCTGCGAGCAGAGTTATTTCGTTATATTCCCCTACTAAATCTGCCCGGACTCCATTAACAGATTGATATAACATTGATCTTATTGATCGGGATCATTGCATTTCAATACCTTAAAGGTGTTTAATGACTTGCAAACAAATCCGGAGGACATGACGGGTAATGTCACATAAAAAAACGCTCACCATCGACGGTAATCAGGCTGCCGCAACCATTGCTCATATTTGCAACGAAGTCATTGCCATTTATCCGATCACACCCGCATCACCCATGGGGGAATGGGCCGATGAATGGACCTCGCGTCACCAGCCCAATCTCTGGGGCACGGTTCCCGACATTATTGAAATGCAGAGCGAAGCCGGAGCCGCCGGCACCGTTCATGGCGCTCTACAGGCTGGCGCGCTCACCACCACATTTACCGCCTCACAGGGATTGTTACTGATGATCCCGAACATGTTTAAAATTGCCGGTGAACTCACACCTACCGTGTTTCATGTCGCCGCGCGCTCGGTCGCAGCACAGGCGCTTTCCATCTTTGGAGATCACAGTGATGTCATGGCCGCGCGTTCCACAGGCTTTGCCTTTTTAGCGTCGAATTCGCCGCAGGAAGCCATGGATATGGCCTTGATCGCACAGGCCGCGACTCTGGAATCACGTATTCCAATTGTGCATTTTTTCGATGGCTTCAGAACCTCCCACGAAATCGCAAAAGTAATATCGATTGATACCGATACCATGAAACAGCTCATCAATCATCAGCGCATTACCGAACACCGCAAACGTGCCCTGTCGCCGGAGCACCCGGTATTGCGGGGCAGCTCGCAGAACCCGGATGTTTTCTTTCAGGCCCGTGAGTCCGTGAACCGTTATTATCAGGCCATGCCGGGCATCGTCCAGAAGATCATGGATGAATTTGGCACACTGACAGGGCGAGCCTACCAGCTGTTCGACTATGTGGGCGCCGATGATGCAGAACGCATTATTATACTGATGGGTTCGGGCGCGGAAACGGCACATGAAACGGTTGAGTATTTATCCTCGCAGGGCGAGAAAGTCGGGCTGTTAAAGGTGCGCCTGTTCCGGCCGCTGGATAGCGCAGCCATGCTTGCGGCGATTCCTGATAGCGTGAAAAAAATCGCCGTACTCGACCGCACCAAGGAACCGGGCTCTGACGGTGAACCGCTTTATAAGGATGTCATTACCGGCATCGCGCAAAATTATTGTAGCGCAGAAAGTAAATTCAAAACCATGCCTCTGGTCACCGGTGGCCGTTACGGTCTGTCTTCGAAAGAGTTCACCCCGGGCATGGTCATGTCGGTGTTTGACGAACTGGCTTCAGTTACACCTAAGAATAACTTTACCGTCGGCATTATTGATGACGTGACTAATAGCAGTCTGCGCTGGGATGAGCACTTTCGTACCGATGCGCACGAGCACTGTTTTCAGGCGATGTTCTATGGCCTGGGCAGTGACGGTACTGTCAGCGCCAATAAAAACAGCATAAAAATCATCGGTGAGAATACCGATAAGTACGTTCAGGGTTATTTTGTTTATGACTCCAAAAAAGCCGGGGCGGTCACGATCTCGCATTTACGTTTTGGTGATAGACCGATACGATCCACCTATTTAATCGGTGATGCTGAGGCCGATTTTGTCGCCTGCCACCAGCCGGTATTTCTGGAACGCTATCCCATGCTGGACAAGGCGGCCAAAGGGGCGATATTTCTGCTCAATACCTCTGCGCCTGCCGGGCAGGTCTGGCCGACTCTGCCGAAGACAATGCAGCAGCAAATCATCGATAAGAATATAAAACTCTATATCGTCGATGCCTACAAGGTCGCTGAAACTGCTGGCATGCACAAGCGCATCAATACCATTATGCAGACCTGTTTCTTTTCCATTTCCGGCATCCTGCCCAAAGACCGGGCCATTGCCGAGATCAAGCAGGCGGTTGAAAAAACCTACGGCAAAAGAGGCAAACGCCTGGTTGAATCCAACTTCAAGGCGATTGATGAAGCGCTGGCCAATCTACATCAGGTTGAGGTGCCCGATCAGGTTGACTCAGAAGTAACATTGGAAAACAAAATCACGCAGAACGCCCCTGATTTTATCAAAAACGTCACCGGCGAACTCATTGCCGGGCGGGGTGATCAGATCCCGGTCAGCCTGTTTCCCGCAGACGGCAGTTACCCCACCGGTACAGCGTCTTATGAAAAAAGAAACCTCGCGCTGGAGATCCCCGTGCTGGATGAAAACCTCTGCACCCAGTGCGGCAAATGTCCGCTGGTGTGTCCGCACGGTGTCATCCGCTCCAAAGTCTATGATGAAACCCTGATTGAAAATGCCCCGGAAAGCTACAAATCAATGTCGGTAAAGGGTAAGGATTTCGCACCGAATCTGCACATGACTTATCAGGTCTCCCCGGAGGACTGTACCGGTTGCGGCCTGTGTGTCGACATCTGCCCCATTCATGACAAGAGCAACGTCAGTCACAAAGCCCTGAACATGGTGCCTTACACGCAGGCGCTGCGCCAGCAGGAAAAACAGAACTGGGAATTTTTCCTCGGCTTGCCCGAATACGACCGTACTCTGATTAAAAGAAACACCATCAAGGGCGCGATGATTTTACAGCCGCTGTTTGAATTTTCCAGCGCCTGTGAAGGCTGCGGTGAAACCCCCTATATCAAACTCGCCAGCCAGCTATTCGGTGACCGTATGCTGGTTGCCAATGCCACCGGCTGCTCATCGATATACGGTGGCAATCTGCCCACCACACCCTGGGCGAAAAACGCCGAGGGCAGGGGGCCGGCCTGGTCGAATTCACTGTTTGAAGATAACGCCGAATTCGGTTTGGGTATGCGTCTGGCTGTTAACAAACAAAAGCAGTATGCGACAGAGCTGTTACAGCAATTGAAACCCGAGCTGGGTGCTGACGCCCTGATCGATGATATTTTAGCTGCCGATCAATCGACTGAGGAGGGCATTGGGCAACAACGTCAGCGCATTGAACAGCTGCGCGAAAAACTGAGCGCCGTCGACAAAGTCGAAGCGCGTGAACTGGAGACTCTGGCAGAGAATCTGTTACGCAAGAGCGTCTGGATTATAGGCGGTGATGGCTGGGCTTACGACATCGGTTATGGCGGGCTCGATCATGTCATGGCCTCCGGCAATGATGTCAACATCCTGGTGCTGGATACGGAAGTTTATTCCAACACCGGCGGTCAAACCTCAAAAGCCACACCGCGTGGCGCAGTCGCCAAATTTTCAGCGGGCGGCAAACCCACGCCCAAAAAAGATCTGGCCCTGCTGGCGATGGATTACGAAAACGTCTATATCGCCCGCGTCGCCTATGGCGCGAAAGATATCCAGACCATCCATGCCTTTAACGAAGCCGAGGCATATCCGGGGCCGTCGTTAATCATTGCCTATTCACCCTGCATTGCACATGGCATCGACCTGAAAAACAATCATCAGCAGCAACAGCTGGCCGTTGACAGTGGTCACTGGCCACTGTTCCGATACAACCCGGAAAAAGCCCGTCAGGGTATTAACCCGCTTAACCTGGACAGCAAGCCGCCTTCCATTCCATATCGTAAATTTGTTGAATCGGAAACCCGCTTCAACATGCTCTGGCGCACACATCCCGAAGTGGCCGAAAAGTTACTGGAACAGTCACAGCAGGATGTTTTGCGTCGTTACCATTATTACGAACAGCTGGCGAATTTGCCCTGGGATAATTCAACCAGCATACAGTCAGTACGTCGCAAATTCGCTGATGACAAACCACAACAAGAGAGCAGTAAGGAGCCAAAATCATGATTGATTTATCGACTCAATACCTGGGGCTGACGCTGAAAAATCCGTTAGTACCTTCATCTTCACCGCTCACGGCTGATGCTGATACTGTCAGACGTCTGGAAGATGCCGGCGCTGCCGCCATTGTCTTACCCTCCCTGTTTGAAGAAAGCGTGTACTATGAGCAGAAGCTGCTGGATAAATATGTCTTTTCGCAATCATTGGGTAATTATGAGGCCGGTTCATTTCAGCCTGTGCCTGAAGACTATAACTGTGAACTGGATAATTATCTTGCTCACCTGCAAAAGCTCAAGTCATCACTGGACATTCCGGTCATCGCCAGTCTGAATGGAATTTCTACCAGCGGCTGGATCGACTTTGGTAATGAGTTGATGCAGGCGGGTGCGGATGCACTGGAACTCAATGTTTATTACGTCGCAGCCGATCCCGAGCAAGCGGGTGCGGAAGTGGAAGCGCGTTATATCGAGCTGCTGACCACTCTGCGTAACCAGATCAGTATTCCTGTCACCATGAAACTGTCTTCACAGTTTTCATCGGTTGCCAATATGGTAAAAAAATTACAGAGCTCAGGCGCTGATGGCGTCGTGCTGTTCAATCGTTTTTATCAGCCGGACATCGATCTGGAAACATTGCGCATTAAACCACACCTTGAATTATCGAACGCCAACGAATCTTTGCTCAGAATAAGATGGATCGCCCTGATCAGAAGCCGGGTTGAGCTATCGCTGGCCGCCACCGGCGGCTTTCATCAGAGCGACGACATCATCAAGGCATTGCTCGCCGGTGCAGACGTCGTCTATTTATGTAGCGTGTTACTGGAAAAAGGCCCGGATTATTGCGCGACATTATTACAGCAGTTACAGACGTGGCTAACCGAGCGCGAATACGAATCGGTGCAGCAGATGCAGGGCAGCGTCAGCCAGTCGTGTGCGCTGGATCCCGCTGCATACGAACACAGTAATTATGTCGACGTAATCAAAAGCTACCGACCCTGATTGATAATCATATAACCGCAGCAAACTTTTGACATGGGCACCACCCTCGTCGCTTCGCACAAACAACCAAAGATTAGTTTTTCTCCGCGTTCTCTGCGTCCTCTGCGGTGAATGCCTTTGTAATTTGATTTTTTTCAGAACTTTCGTCATCTAGCAAATCCTGGGCAGTGGATCATCTTCCAGTTCTTCGAGGATGCGTTCACCGCCAATTTCGGTTTCCATTAACACGTAAGGGATTGCTGAATCGATTCGACCGATGACAGCCGCTTCTCGGCCTTCTTCCAGGCTCTGCCAGACTTGCAGCAGGGCCGGTGCTTCGCTGGCATCGACCACGGCAACCACCCGGCCTTCGCAGGCGAGGTACATGGGATCGTAACCCAGCATATCGCACACCGATTGCACCGGCTCACGCACCGGTAGCTGAGCCTGCATTAAACGCACACCCATGCCGGTGGCGCGCTGCATCTCCGTACAGACGGTGGCAATGCCGCCGCGCGTAGGGTCGCGCATGAAACACAAACCTGCAAATTTATGCGCGGCTTTGGTCAGATTCAGCACACTGGCCGCATCGGATTTGATATCGCCCCGTAAGCCGAACGCTTCGCGCGCCAGCATCACCGCAATACCATGATCACCCACCGGGCCACTGACAATAATCGCATCGCCATCTTTAATGTTTTTCATGGTTAAGAGGTGGCCATTGCGAACACCAATGCCGGTGGTGGCCAGATACAGACCACCACCTTCACCGCGACGTAGCACCTTAGTGTCGCCCGCAACCACCTTCACGCCAATCTCAGAGGCGGTCTCCGCCAGGGTTTTAATAATGCGATCCAGTGTTTTTATTTCCAGCCCCTCTTCGATAAACGCGTTCAGGCTGAGATATTTGGGAATCGCTCCGGCCACCGCCAGGTCATTGGTCGTGCCATGCACCGCCAGAGAACCGATGTTACCGCCGGGAAATTCCAGCGGCTGTACTGTGAAGCCGTCGGTAGTGAATAGAATGTCATTACTGTCCAGCGACAAAGACACCGCATCCGCCTGAACATCCAGCTCAGGATTGGCAAGGTGACGCGCGAAAATTTCCTCGATCAACTCGCGCATATAACGACCGCCATTACCGTGGGCGAGGGAGATGTGTGTGTCTTGCATGTATGTGTTTCCTGTTAGTTGTTATTTTCACCGCAGAGACGCAGAGGTCGCAGAGGTTTTTATTATTTGTGCTTCGCACAAAATAACTATTAATTAGTTTTTCTCTGCGTCTCTGCGGTGAATGCCTTTGATTTTATGTTTATTTTTCATAGCCATGTTCCATGACTTGCCCGAAGCTGATGCCTGCATCATTCACCGCTATCAACTCGGGCAGGTGAACTTTGAAGCCTTCGTGTGATAACAATGCCAATGCCTGTTCGGTCAGTACTCGATTCTGAAACACGCCACCGGCGAAACTGACGTCATTGACGCCGTGTTTATCTCGAAAAATCTTTGCCTGTTTCAGTATGGCTTGTGCCAGCGAGGTGTGGAACAGGGAGGCACGCGCTTTAATACTTAAAGTAGAATCTAGCATTGAAGACACCAGTGGCTTCCAGTTATTAATCAATATGTTATCAGACTCTTCTAATGTAATGTCTATGTATAAATTCTGTCTGTTGCACAGCGCTTCGAGTTCCATCGGCCCCTGGCCTTCGAAGCTGGCCGAGCTGCGCACCGCCGTTAATGCAGCGGCCGCATCAAATAACCGGCCCACTGAAGTGGTCTGCGGGCTGTTGATTTTCAGCTGCCAGGCCTGCTTCAACAATGGATCTATTTCAGCCAGCTGCTCACAGCTGTGGCCTGTTTCCCAGCATAAGGCGGCAGCGCTACGCCAGGGTTCGCGACCGGCTTTTTCACCGCCGGGCAGATGAAAGGGTCGCATAGTGGCCACGCGTTTCCAGGCACCCGGCTTGCCTAGAAAAGTTTCACCGCCCCAGAGCGTGCCATCCTCACCGTAACCGACACCGTCCCAGGTAAATACCAGCACGGCTGCGTCGGTGTTGCATTCATAATAAGCCGCCGAGGCATGAGCATGGTGATGAAAGACAGGATGCAGTGGCAGCGCCTGTTTGTTCGACCAGCGTGAGGCGGTGTAGCCGGGGTGAGCATCGCAGAGAATCTGTTCGGCAACGACGCCATAAAGTTTTTGCAGATCGTTGATGGTGTTTTCGAAAACCTCAAGGCTGCGAACGCAGTCCATTTCGCCGATATGTGGCGAGGTGACGGCACGATTGTCCCACGCCAGCGTGATGGTATTTTTCATCTGCGCGCCGACGGCGAGCACAGGATGTTTCAGAGTGAACGGCAGTGTCAACTCCATCGGCGCAGAACCGCGCCCGCTACGAATCGGTCTGGCTTTGCCGGCGATGGTGCGATAAACAGGGTCGTCAGCAGGGCGTGCAATGGCGCGGTTGTGATGCAGATAACCGTCTGCGACATGCGCCAGCCTTTTTTCCACCTCACTATTTTCGGTTAATACCGGCTCGCCACTGAGATTCGCCGAAGTCGCTACTAGCGGCCCGCCGAAATCATTGAGCAGCAGGTGGTGCAGCGGGCTGTAGGGCAGCATGACGCCGACTTCATTCAGACCCGGTGCGATCTGTTCAGACAACTCAGTCGATACAGTTTTAGCCACCAGCAGAATCGGTCTGGAGGCTTGCAGCAAAAAAGCCTTATCGTTATCGCTTAAAATCACTGACGCCTGCGAAAATTTGAACGGTTTGTTCAGCGGTGCCGGGAACATCACCGCCAGCGGTTTAGCAGGGCGGGGTTTGCTGCGGCGCAAATGCATCACCGCTTCTGTGTTACCGGCGTCGCACATCAGGTGATAACCACCAATACCTTTAACAGCAATCACCTTGCCCTGATGCAGTGCGGCAACGGCATGAGTCAGTGAGGCTTCATTGTTGTTGTTCACCGCGACAGTACCGTTATGAAACGAAAGCACAGGGCCGCAGGCCGGGCAGGCTACCGGCTCGGCATGAAAGCGTCGATTGGCCGGGTCTGTATATTCTGCACGGCATAACGGGCATAAATCAAACGCCGCCATAGTCGTGTTAGAACGGTCATAGGGCAGGGCGCGAATTAATGTATAACGCGGACCACACTGAGTACAGTTGATAAATGGATAGCGGTGGCGGCGGTCTGATGGGTCATTCAATTCCGCCAGACAGTCATCGCACAGAAAAAGATCGTTCGGTACACTGATGTGCGCATCGCCCTGAGCCTGGCTTTGCAGAATGCTGAAACTGTCGAACTCACCGACATCCGCCTGCTGCTCAGACTCAAGCTTTGGACGGGCTATCGATGGTTTATTAAGGAAAATGTCATTTTGAAAATCATCCAGATTATGCGCTTGCCCCTGTACATGAATTTCAACCACACCCACACAGTTTTTCACCCAGCCGAGCAGACCGTGTTCAATAGCCAGCCGATAAATAAAAGGCCGAAAACCGACACCCTGAACCAGCCCGGACAAGACGATTTTTCTAGCTGAAAGAGAAGCACGGCATTCTTGTAAATTTTTCAATTACATATCCATTTTAATCATTAAAACCTTTTTTCACCGCAGAGGCGCAGAGGGCGCAGAGAAAACCTAATTAATAGTTTTTGTGCGAAGCACAAATAATAAAAACCTCTGCGCCCTCTGCGCCTCTGTGGTGAACAAGATTTAAAGGTTTAAGCACTCTCACGCATGCCTCCTGCCCACCAGATGCGGCAGGCGCCTTCGTCTGACACCATGCACGGCCCGATCGGGTTTCGGGGTACGCAGGCTTTGCCAAATAAACGGCACTGATTGGGGTAGATTTTTCCCAGCACCACTTGTGCGCAGTCACAACCCGGCGGCATTTTACCGGCGCGCTTGCGGGCGTCATCGGCGTAGTCTGGAAATAGTTTTCTGGCGTCTTGCGCGTTATAAGCTTTATCCAGCTGGTAGCCGGAGTCGGGGATAACACCCACCCCGCGCCAGTTGGCGTGGTAGACGTTCATGGCTTTTTTAAGATGAGCCTGCGCCGATTTATTACCGCCGGGATGAACCAGTTCGGAGTAGCAGTTATCCAGAAAATAGCGACCCTCATGAAGCTGGCGCAAGGTGGAATACATGGCCGCGAGCAGACTCTCCGGTTTAAACCCGGCCACTGCCGCCGGGATGTTGTGCTCCTCAACCACAAATTCCCATTCCTCCGGCCCCATGATCGTAGAGACATGGCCGGGCGCGATCAGCGCATCAAAACCGGGCGTACCCGATTCCAGCAGCATGGCCACGGCAGGCCAGGTTAGACGACCGGATAAAAGCACCGAGAGATTATCGGGCACGCCTTCCACCAGCATGGCTGCGACCGGTGCGGTGGTGGTTTCAAAACCGGCGGCAAAAAACACTACCGCTTTGTCGGCATTGGCTCGGGCGATGCTCACCGCTTCGGTAGGCGAGGCGATGGGGCGGATATCTGCGCCCTGTGCCTTGGCCTGCTCCAGCGTGCGCGCCTGGGTTTTTTTCACATTGACCGGCACGCGCAGCATGTCCCCGAAGGCGACCAGAATAATGTCCTCGTTGAGGGCAAGCTGAATCGCCTCGAACACATCCTCTTCCGGACAGATGCACACCGGGCAGCCGGGGCCGGGCACCAGTTCGATGTAATCGGGCAGCACCTTGCGCAAACCCGCCATGGTGATGGAGCGTTCATGCCCGCCGCAGACATTCATGATTTTCACCTTGCCCGTATGCGGCAGTGCGCGAATACGTTCAAGCCACTGTTCAGCGCTGACGGCCATTATTTAACAACTTTGTTGCTGTGAGCAGGATGATTCATGGTATGTAAATGTGGACTCAGTGCGCCGTTAAGCGGAGCCGCTTTACGATAGGTTTGTAAATACGCCTTGCGGCTGGCAATTTGTTGATCGAGCCACTCCAGCCACACAGCCATGCCGGAACTGTCTTTGGATGAAAGCTCAATTACCGGCGCCGTGCTGGCAATGTCGTGCAGATAATGTTTTGCTTTCTCGATTTTAAAATCATTGAGTATCGGCAGCAGATCACTTTTGCTGATCATCACCAGATCGGCGGCGCGAAACATCACCGGATATTTCACCGGTTTGTCATCGCCTTCAGGCACCGAGAGCAGGACAACGTTCTGATGCTGGCCCAGATCAAAACTGGCCGGGCAGACCAGATTGCCGACGTTTTCGATGAAGACGATATCCAGCTCGGAAAGATCAAGGTTGTGCACGGCCTGATGAATCATGTGCGCATCCAGATGGCAGGCGCTGCCGGTGGTGATCTGAATCGCCTTGACGCCGTGTTTGCGAATACGCTCAGCATCGTTTTCGGTTTCCAGATCACCTTCGATCACCGCGATGCGAAGATCAGGGTCAAGCTGCTGAATAGTCGCTTCGAGCAGCGAAGTCTTACCTGCGCCGGGGGAGGACATTAAATTAACGGCCAGTACATTATGGCGGTCGAAATGTTCGCGGTTATGCTGAGCAGCGTGGTCATTCTCGTGCAGCAGACTGTGCAGAACCGTCACCGCTTCTTTGCCACTTTCGGTCTTCGCCAGCTTACCGCCAGGCCTGATCAGGCTTTCGTTACCGTGTGTAATGTTGCAACCGCAGGTATCACACATAATTATTGCTCCAAATTAAATTATTATAAAAACATTTTTCACCGCAGAGGCGCAAATACATTTTACAAACATTAAAACCTTTTTCACCGCAGAGGACGCAGAGAGCGCGGAGAAAAACTAATCCCTGGTTATTTGTGCAAAGCACAAACAATAAACCTCTGCGTTCTCTGCGGTGAAAAAATCTTTTCTATATTTAAATATCATTCTGTCAATGTACCGCTTCCGGTTCTTTATGTTTTTCCAGTTCGACGCTCATTAGCATGAGTTCATCGCCGCTGATGAGTGTGGTGCGCCAGTTACCACAATTTTTGCATAGTAATTTATTTGGTGTGACTTCAGATTCAGCGCCACATTGACCGCATTTAACACGAAGCGGGAGATCATTGATAATAAGTTTTGCCGTTTCCGCCACAGTTCCTACGCTGGCTATGGGAAAAGCATTTTTTAACAGTTGCGCTTCGACACCAGACAGCGGCCCCATACCGATAACAATTTCAGTAACATACTCTGCCTCGCGCTCCTGCGCAATATTTTGCACCTGATGCATCAATGCCTGACAGATCGAGAGCTCGTGCATGTTAAGGCGTCTCTGCCAGCATTTCATCGTACAGTTGCCAGGCGGTTTGTGCATCCTGCTGAGAGATTTTTTGAATGGCGTAACCGACATGCACGACCACATAGTCATCAATCTTGAGTTCATCATCCTGCATCATGAACAGACTGACATCACGCTCTACACCTTTGGCCTCGCAACGGGCGTTAAAGCCATCGATGGATTTAATTTGCATGGGTATGCCGAGACACATAAGTTAATCCATCCGGTAATTTTATTATTGAACACATTTAACTTTGAAAATTAATGCAAGTAGTTGACACCTGTCAAGAAGAGTAGCACTATTTATTTCAAAATAAAAAATAATAAAGTTTTCAGGAAGATCTTATGGAGCGCAACGAAACTTTAATATTAGGTATAGGCAATACTTTATTGACTGATGAGGGTGCAGGTATTCATGCGCTCAATTATTTTCAATTAGCATATCCTGATATACCTAACCTAACTTTCATTGATGGCGGCACGCTCAGTTTCACGCTGGCCGTCTGGATTGAAGACTGCACTAATCTTATTGTTTTTG
This sequence comes from Gammaproteobacteria bacterium, assembly GCA_024636785.1. Taxonomy (GTDB): domain Bacteria; phylum Pseudomonadota; class Gammaproteobacteria; order SZUA-229; family SZUA-229; genus LH-M37. The sequence goes on along the minus strand of JAGXGK010000047.1, from coordinate 19,579 downwards.
ACGCCACCGAGCTGCATCAGCCAGCCGGCACGGTGAAGACTTTTGTCGGTACGGACATGGATGATTTTCTCGGCTCCAGCAAACGTAGCGCCCATGAAGTCGGTTTACTCGATCTGTTGGATATCGTCCGTCTCACTGAACACCTCCCGAAAAATCGCGCCTTAATCGGCATTCAACCCGAATTTATGGACTGGGGCATGGAGCCGACAGCGAGTGTTAAAAATGCACTGGCTATCGCTGCCAGTGAAGCAGCTGCACTAATAAACCAATGGCAGAGCATCAAACCTGACGAAATAATTTCCACAGCAGAATTCAACGGTAATAATTTAATTACGACCTCTAACGTAACGGATGTTTAAGCTGGAGCAAGCTGCCAATGACTACTCATTCTGTACAGTTTAATATCCAGATAGGCGACGACCTGACCTGGAATGTAGCGCCGCTACTGCATGAGGTGAAACATGCCCTTGACAACCTCATTAAAAACAATGAAACCACCATTATTGATTTGCGCAGTATTCCGCTGGCACCGGGCGAAGAAGATAAAATATTAAATATATTGGGTCAGGGTGAGATTAAAGCTCAGCTCTATGCGCTGGGCCAGAGTGAAATTATCGAAACACAATATGCAGGCGTGTGGATTGTGAGTCACTATAACGATGAGAATGAAATCATGGGGCGTTTTATCGAAATCACCTCTATGCCTGACATTCTCTGTTCACAAACTGAAGATATGATCGAAGCCCGTAACCATCTTTCAGAGTCGCTGAAAGAGGGACAAAACATTCATGAATCATCGGTGGAGAAATCAGCATGACAGACATTCCAGAGGGTAAAGACGAAACGCTCGGTGACGTTTTGCGTCAACGGGGTATTTCACGGCGTAGCTTTTTAAAATTCTGTGCTACCACCGCTTCCATGATGGCACTGCCACCATCGATGATCCCGACCATCGCCCACGCGCTGGAACGGGCTAAAAAACCATCGGTCATCTGGCTCTCATTTCAGGAATGCACAGGCTGCACCGAATCACTCACCCGCGCACATTCCGTCACCATTGAAAACCTTATTTTTGATTCCATCTCGCTGGATTATCACCACACCTTGCAGGCTGCATCCGGCCATGCCGCTGAAGAGGCGCGCATGGCGGCCATGGAAGAAAACTATGGAAAATATCTACTGGTTGTTGATGGCTCGATACCGCTCGGCAATCCCGGCTACTCCACCATCGCCGGCATCAGTAATTACGACATGCTGATGGAAACAGCCAAAGGCGCTGCGGCGATTATTTCGGTGGGCACCTGTGCCGCTTATGGAGGCATTCCCCACGCCAAACCCAACCCTACGGGTGCCGTCTCAGTCGGCGAGATCATCAAAGACAAACCCATTATCAATGTGCCCGGCTGTCCGCCTATCCCTGTAGTTATCACCGGTGTGCTCACCCATTTTCTGACCTTCGGCACCATACCCGAGCTGGATCATATCGGCCGACCCAAAGTATTTTATGGTCAAAGCATTCATGACCGCTGCTACCGCCGGACCTTTTATGACAAGGGCCAGTTTGCAGAAACCTTCGATGATGAAGGTGCAAGAAAAGGCTGGTGTTTGTACAAACTGGGCTGCAAGGGGCCGACCACCTATAACGCCTGTGCCACCACCAAATGGAACAACGGCACCAGTTTTCCGATTGAATCGGGGCATCCATGTCTGGGCTGTTCGGAACCTGAATTCTGGGATGGCGGCGGTTTTTATAAAGCACTGTCGATGCCCACCGAAGATATTTCCAAGACTGTTATTTACACAGCAGCAGGTGCGGTCGCAGCCGGGGTTGCCATTGGCGCAATTCAAAAAGGCAGAAAAAACAGTGCCGTCGCCTCGCACAGTAAAACCACAATCGATGATCTGGAAAAATAGCGTCTCATCAATGAGGACCAAATTATGAATGAAATAGATTTTCTGAACTGGGTACGCGGTCCGGGTTTTCAAATCGCCGTCATTATCTTCGTCGCGGGCATCATCATCCGTCTTGTTGAAATACTAATGCTGGGTCGTAAGCCCAACCTGGCGGAAGCCAAAGGCTCTGCCATGCGCAGTGGCCTTCGTACCATTTTCTCCAGATCGATACCCGAAAAAAGCACATTCAAACGTTCGACCTTTGTCATCGTCACCGGCTTTATTTTTCATATCGGCCTGCTTATCACCATTTTTTTCTTCACTCCGCACATCCTGTTGTTCAAAGATGTCAGTGGTCTTAGCTGGCCGGCACTGCCCACACCGATTGTTGATGCCGTTACTGTCGTTACCATAATTGCGCTCTTTCTGGTGCTCGCACATCGCATGAGCAATACCGTTTTACGTTTTCTGACCAACTATGAAGATATTCTGGTCTGGCTAGTCACAATATTGCCGCTAATCACCGGCTACTTTGCTTTTCACCGCGTCGGCGCCACCGCACCCACGCTGTTGGCGCTGCATATTCTAAGTGTTGAACTGCTGCTGGTACTTTTCCCCTTTACCAAACTCATGCACGCTTTCACGATTGTACTGGCGCGATGGTATAACGGCGCGATATCCGGTTACCGGGGGGTACAGTCATGAGCGCCTCACTGGAAAAAGGTATTAATGTCCTGAAAGAGCAGGTCGATTCCACCGTCGCTGCATTTTTCAGTAGCTGCGTGCACTGCGGCATGTGCACCGACGCCTGCCTGTTCTACACAGAAACCGGCGATCCGTCAAAAACGCCTATCCTTAAAGCCGAACCGCTGCGCCGGATATGGAAGTCTGAATATACATTATCGGGACGCATTGCAAAACTCTTCGGTCTGGGTAAAAAAGTCGATGAAAAATTGCTCACTGACTGGGAGACGCTGGTCTACGATAGCTGCACTTTGTGCGGGCGCTGCTCAATGGTCTGCCCGGTCGGCAATGATATAACGCTGCTCATTCGCAAAACCCGCGAAGGTATGGCCGCCGCAGGACATGCACCGGAAGGGCTCATTGCCGCCACCAAACGTTCCGTCACCATCGGCAGTCCGATGGGCGTAAAGCTTCCTGCATTACAGGCACAGATCCGACATGTGGAGAAAGACACCGGCCTTACCATCCCGGTTGATGTTGAAGGCGCGGATTACATGTTGCTGCTGTCATCCATGGAAATTATGCATTTTCCCGAATTCATCGGCGCGGTTGCCAAAATATTCAACAAGGCCGGAGTTACCTGGACCCTCTCTTCTGAAGCCTTCGAAGCCACCAACAGCGGCATCCAGATTGGCGTTTCAGACATCGCTGCCGAACTGGTGCAGCGTACTGTTGATGCCGCTGAAAAACTGAAAGTGAAAACCGTCATCAGCCCTGAATGCGGTCACGCCTACATGGCAATCCGCTGGGATGGGCCGAACCTGGTAGGCAAGTCCTTTAACTTTAAGGTCAGGCACATTCTCGAAGTGCTTGATGAGCTGCGCCAACAGGGGCGACTGAAAACATCCAGCATGGACACACAGAAGCTAACCTATCACGATCCATGTCAGATCTCACGCCGGGGCGGGGTGATTAATGAGCCTCGAAACCTGATCGGCATGTTTGCTGAAAACTTCGTTGAAATGTCCGATCGAGGCAAGATGAACTGGTGCTGTGGCGCAGGCGGCGGCGTCAGTTCCAATGAGCGCGCCGATGAGATTCGGCTGAAAGTTTTCCAGCGCAAGAAAGATCAGCTGGATGAAATAAAACCCGATGCCATTATCAGTGCCTGCTCCAATTGCAGGCTGCACCTTGAAGAAGGGCTGGAAGAATATGGCATGGATATTCCATTGCTCAGTCTGACCGAAATTCTGGCAGAACACCTTGAGGATTAACCCACCCACCGATTTGAGGATAAAAAATGAGTGAACGAATTGTTGTCGACCCGATAACCCGAATCGAAGGGCACTTGCGCATTGAAGCCCAGATGGAAGGGAATAAAATTCAAAGCGCCTATTCATCCGGCACCATGGTGCGCGGCATTGAAACCATTCTTAAAGGCCGCGATCCGCGCGATGCCTGGGCCTTTGCCCAACGCATCTGTGGTGTCTGCACGCTGGTACATGGCCTCGCCTCGATTCGCTCGGTCGAGAACGCGCTCGATTATAAAATTCCAAAAAATGCCGACCTGATTCGCAACCTGATGTCAGGTGCGCAGTATATTCACGATCACGTCATGCATTTCTACCATTTGCATGCGCTGGACTGGGTCGATGTAGTATCAGCATTAAAGGCCGACCCTAAAGCCACCTCTGAACTTTCCCAGTCATTGAGCAGTTATCCGAAATCATCGCCCGGCTATTTCTCCGACATGCAGAAGAAACTGAAAAATTTTGTCGAAGCCGGGCAGCTGGGAATTTTCGCTAACGCCTACTGGGGGCATCCCGCCTACAAGCTTCCGCCCGAAGCCAACCTCATGGCGGTTTCACATTATCTGGAAGCGCTCTCATGGCAGCGTGATGTGGCGCGCCTGCAAACCATTTTCGGTGGCAAGAATCCACATCCCAATTTTGTCGTGGGCGGTGTTCCCTGTGCGATTGATCTGAATTCAGATTCAGCCATCAATATGAAAAAACTCTCTCAGGTACAGGACATCATTAATCAGATGATGACCTTTGTTGATCAGGTCTACGTACCTGACACATTGGCCATAGCCAGTTACTACAAAGACTGGGGCAGTCGCGGCGAAGGGCTGGGCAACTTCCTGACCTATGGCGATTTTCCATCCAATGGCATGGACGATCCTTCAGGCTTCATGATCCCCCCCGGTGCAATTCTCAACCGCGACCTCAGCACCATTCACGAAGTCGATATGAATGCGCCAGAAGAAATTCAGGAATTTGTATCGCACTCATGGTACGACTATGAAAACGGCAAAGACGCTGGTTTGCATCCTTACGATGGCGAAACCAATCTGAATTACACCGGCCCTAAGCCGCCTTACGATTATCTCGATGTTGACCAATCCTATTCATGGCTGAAATCCCCCCGCTGGAAAGGCCATGCCATGGAAGTAGGGCCACTGGCACGCGTGCTGATGCTGTACGCCAACGGCCATGAACAGACCAAAGAACTGGTCGGCATGACCCTGAACAAACTCGATGTACCAGTAGAAGCGTTGTTCTCGACACTGGGTCGCACCGCCGCGCGGACTCTGGAAACAAAAATTTTCGCCGATGCCATGCAGGGCTGGTACAACGATCTCATCACTAACATCAAGGCCGGTGAAACCAGAACCTTCAATGAATTTTTATGGGAACCGTCCTCCTGGCCGAAAAGTGCTCAGGGCGTGGGCTTTATGGAAGCCCCCCGCGGCGGACTTGCACACTGGATTGTGATCGAAGATGAGATCATTAAAAACTACCAGTGCGTGGTCCCCAGCACCTGGAATGCCGGTCCCCGTGACGCCAACGGCCAGCCCGGTGCCTACGAAGCCGCTCTGGCCGACAACCACACCCTGCACGACCCGCTGCAACCCATCGAGATACTACGCACCATCCACAGCTTCGACCCGTGTCTGGCATGCGCCGTTCACCTGACCGATCCGGATGGAAACGAATTAATTAAGGTAAAGGTACTGTAATGAAAAACTTACTCACTGCATTTTCTTCGCTGGCCGTGCTGTCGCTGAGCGCAACCGCTACGCTGGCGCACACTGGCCACCTGCACAACGAAACAGTGCATGGATTTTTACACGCCGAACATCTGCTCGTGCTTGCAGCACTGGGGATAGTTGCAGTGGTGGTGAAAGTATTTATTAAGAAATAAAGTGCTTCAACAAATTTAAGAGTTTACACATTTGATGAGTGTGTGCGAACTGTTTTGCGTCTGTTGCGGAAGATCAAAAGCGCCCCTCACCCCAGCCCTCTCCCGGTGGGAGAGGGGGCTACAAATATAGAGATGTGCGCGAACGAATTGATTATGCTGCGAATTGGTGGTTAATTTTTAATTCTTAATTCTTAATTCTTTGTTATTAGTTGTTAGTAATTAAAAGCAGAGCGCCTTCAACTGGTTTTGATTTGCGTTTTGACCCCCTCTCCCTTTGGGAGAGGGCTGGGGTGAGGGGGCTTTAAATCAATCAATACATGAGCAGAAAAATATTACCCATTCTGTAAAGAATGTTTCATAACATTGTTTTTTTAAAACATTTTTACAATTTTCTTCACATACTCATCCCTGCAATCCGCGATCCCGATTATTACCAGCTGCTCAGGCAGCTGTTGCAGAGATGCCAGCAGGGAGGTGGATTCTATAACACCCACTTCATGACTTGAAAGCTGGCTGGTGGTTGAGGACAGTTGATTTGCATCAATGCTGACGAATGATGCATTAACCTCGCCGGATTTCATGGCGTCGATAACCAGAACATGATCATAACGCTTTATATGCTCAGCCAATGCAATACCGGGGCGGTCGAGTTTAAGCAGACTCAGGCCCTGCTGTTGCAGAGAGGCCATGGTGTTGTTTTGCAATAAGAGATCAATCATCCGCCAGCCCAGTTCATCGCCGGCATTGGGTGAACCGATGCCGATAATAGCGGCTTTGTTTAGATCAATATTTTTGAATGTCGTTATCGCCTCTGTGTGTTCTGCATTCTCAATCACACCGTCGCGCATTAATTTAAGATTGAGAAAATGCGTAGCACAGGAAATGCAGGGGTCGTAATTGCGAATCACTTTTTCAGCGTGTAGTTGTAAATCATGCTTTTCATTATCGAGACCAAAACTGATCAGTGAGTCCTTCAGGTCCTGTTCGATACGCGGCTGGTTCTGACTGGTCGGCGGCACGATAACGGCTTTGCTCACGCAGCCGTTTTCATCCATGTCGTAGCGGTGCCATAAGAAACCACGCGGTGCTTCGGTGCAGCCGTAACCGGTGCCGGCTTTTATTTCAAATTTCATGCAGGGTTCTTCAGTCGGTTGGTAGCTGCTCAGCAAGCGTTCTGCTTCGACCAGTGCAAAGTGTATTTCAATGGCGCGGGCAATGATGCTGTGGAACATGTTTTTCGAGGGGAAGCGGGTTTTCAGTGACTGCATGACCGCCTTGACTTCTTCGGGAAGCTGGTCTGCATTCAGGTTTAGTCTTGCCAGCGGTCCAACCAGATAGGGTTTGCCGTCGAACAGACAGTGCAGGGCGGTGCTGTGATCAACGTGCATTTCGCGGAAATGATTTTCAAATTCACTGATGGGAATATCAAGACCGCTATCACTCATCAGGCGGCCTTCGTTGAGCGGGTATTCGTCACCATGGTGCAGGGCTACCGAGACAAAATCCTGTTTGTCGTCCGGCAGTTCAAGCGTCTCCAGCCAGTGAATCAGATCAACCGCGTCCTGTTTCGCCGCGGTAATGCGCGGCAATAATTCATCGACCTTGCTTTGATCCGGGGCGCGGCTGAAGCCGCCGATTTTAACACCCACCGGATGCACCGAGCGCGCACCGAAGAGGGTGATCAGATCATTGCCCAGCGCCTGCAGTTTCAGCCCGCGCCGGACTTCATCGCCGTACTGCGCGGACATTTCGATTGCGCTGTTGTAGCTGAGAAAATCGGGCGCGGCTAACAGATGAATGTGCAGGCTGTGGCTTTGCAGCCATTCACCGCAGTAGAACACCCGGCGCATGGATCGAATCCACGGGGTGACGGTGATGTCGAATATCGATTCGATGGCCTGGGAGGCGCTCATCTGATAGGCCACCGGGCAGATGCCGCAGATGCGTGCGACGGTATCGGGCACGTCGTAATAGTTGCGGCCTTCGAGAAACTTTTCAAAGTAACGGGGCGGTTCATAAATGCGTAATTTGAGATCGGTAATCTGCCGGTTCTCAATGGTTAAATCCAGCGCGCCTTCACCTTCCACCCGCGCCAGTACGGGGACGTTTATTTTGATCGTATCGGTGGACATTTATTCGGCCTCCCGGCTGCGCACGCCCTGCCGATGAAATGCTTCAGCGCCGCTATTAATAAACAGAAAGCGTCGGGCCACTTCATCTTTTACCAGGCCCAGACCCTCAAGTCGATTGGCCATGGCCTGCGTGTTTGGATTTTCCGCCGGGCCGTAACAGCCGTAACAGTCGCGACCCACACTCGGGCAGAGCGCACCACAACCGGTGCGGGTTACCGGCCCCATGCAGGGCTCGTTTTTCGCCACCATCACGCACACAATTTGCCGGCGTTTGCATTCCATACAGACCTTGTCGTTTTGCTCTTCCGGCAGCACGCCAAACAGTAATGCGCGGATCGCGCTCACGATCTGGCGCGAGCTGACCGGGCAACCCCATAACTCCAGATCCACTTTTATATGTTTTTTGATAGCGGTGCTTTTTTCCAGACTTTTAATCACGGCAGGGTTGGCGTAAATGTCAGCGATCCACTGCTGCGTGTTCGCCATATTACGCAGTGCCTGCAACCCGCCCGCCGTGGCGCAAGCACCAATGGTCATGACCAGAGTGCTGTTTTCTCGAATTCTGTTAATGCGTTCTATATCGTCGGTAGTGGAAATGCTGCCTTCAATAATGGCAATATCAACTTTTGCATTTTCATCGACGGGCCCGGCTTCGGCAAAATGCAGAATATCGACCATACTGCTGAGCGTTAGTAATGACTCACCCAGATTAAGCAGCGCCAGCTGGCAGCCATCACAGGAGCTAAATTTGTGTACCGCTATGGCAGGCTTGTTATGGCTCATGTTTAAAACCCCTTGACGCTAAACAGATCGGCGATTTTATCGTAACTGAATACCGGCCCGTTCTTGCAGATAAATTTACTGCCATACTGGCAGTGGCCACAGTGACCGAGGGCGCATTGCATGTTTCTTTCCATGGATAAAAAAAGCTGTGATGATGCAATGTTTTTTTCCAGCAGATGAGTACAGGCGGCGTGCATCATGCCCTCGGGGCCGCACATCATGACGGTAACATTATCGGGATCATATTCCATCTGATCAAACAGCGTCGTCACCGGTCCGACGTGCCACGGCCAGAGTACATCACCAACATCGGCAGTCAGAAACACCCTGGTCTGCGGTAATTGACGCCATCTATCATAGCGGGACTTCCAGATTAAATCGGCGCTGTGCTTAACTCCCTGGACGATATTCAGGCGCCCGTAATCTCCGCGTCGCTGCTCGATATAGTTAATAGCCGACACCACCGGCGCACAGCCTAAACCGCCGGTGACAATGATCACATCTTTTTGCTTTGCCTCGAGCATCGGCCAGCCCCGGCCATAAGGGCCGCGCAGACCAATGCGATCACCGGTTTTGAGATTAGCCATACCCCGCGTAACTCGGCCGACGATACGAATGGTGTGATCAATAATATGACTGTCTTCAGGATCGGAGACAATTGAAATCGCAATCTCCCCGACGCCATAGAGATACAGCATGTTGAACTGGCCGGGTTCAAATTCGTAATCATCCTGAAGTTTCGGATCGCTGAATTTCAGGCGCAGGCTGAACATATCCGCGCCTTCATCAATGCGTTCAACAATGATGGCTTCATGCGGCTGATGTGGATTGTGCTGTGCATTAATCATGAGGCATCTCCGCCGAACTTAGCCAGTGATTCGATCACGTCGATGCCTACCGGACACCAGGTAACGCAACGCCCGCAACCCACGCAGCCGGATCGTCCATACTGATCGTGCCAGGTGCTGAATTTGTGCGTCAACCATTGCCGGTAGCGCTGACTGGTATTGCTGCGAATGGTGATGCCGTGGATGTAACTGTGGCCCTGACTGAAACAGGAATCCCATTCACGAAAATGGCTGGATGATTTGCCGTCGAGTTCAGGCACGTCATTTTCACTGTGACAGAAACAGGTCGGGCAGACGGAGGTGCAGTTACCGCAGCTCAGGCAGGTTTCAGCGATGCTATCCCAGGCTTTGTTATCAAGCTCTTTAAGCAGGCTTGATCTGATATCAAACTGCGGCAATTGTTTGTCCTGTATCGAAGAGCGGGCCTTGATTGATGCTGATTCATCGAGATGCTGCTGGTTGCAGCCGTCCAGCGCCAGACCTTCAAGAATTTTTTCGCCCCGATCCGTATACGCAGCAATCAGAAAGCCGTGTTCCAGCTCAGTCAGCACCATGTCGGCTGCCGCCTCATCATCTTCAACAAAGGGGCCGTCTCCAGTGCTGTGACAGAAACAGGTCGCCGCCGGATGGCCGCAGTTCACCGCGATGATTAGAAGATTCTCGCGCCGTGATTTGTAAAATGGGTCGGAGTACTGTTGTTGCAGAAAATGCTGATCCTGAAGCTTCATAGCAGCGATATCGCAGGCGCGCGCCCCGATTATGGCAACGGGTTTGAGTTCGGGTCCGGCAGTGTTGAATGAAATCTGTCCGTCTGCTGCCTGCGCGCTTTGCCAGAGCTTCTCTTGCGGCGCGAACAGCAGGGGCTTAATCGCCTGCGGGCCATTGGCCCAGTCGAAATACTTTTGCGAGGCATGCTTTTTTAAAGAATAACTTCCGGGCGCCTGTGTTTCCGTCATGCCACGTGGCAGCTGCTCCACCCGGCTGAGCTCATCGTACATGATGGCACCATCGCGAACCTGCGGGCCGACGCAGCGGTAACCTTCATCGAGCAAATTATCCAGCAACCACTGAAGCTGATCGGTCTGAAAGTAGTATTGTTCCATGTTCATTTACACACTCTTTGTGGTGTCGGTGACGGCTCTACCAGACAGTACATTATCAGAAAAAAATAAAATTAAATATCCAGCTTTATTTTCAATATTTCTATTACCCGCAAGATGCTAATGTTTTTATTGCTCTTTGTGTTAAATGATACCGCTATAAAACGACAGGTCAAACCTTATCCATCAAATACTTGATGACAAATAAGCAAATGATAAAAATAATTCTGATTGCCGTTCTAAAGCATTTTTACAGCGATTAATTGACCTACAGCTTGATAATTATTTCAACAATTGCAATACCATTACTATTGCGCCTTATTTATTACAAAATTTTACATTGTTAAATGCGTACATAAGCGATCATGTACATAGCTTATTTCCACCGTAATCGCGTTTTTTGAGCATCATAATGACCAGACTATCTACCATACAAAAATCATTTAATTCAAGCACAACTGCTGCTATAGGATTGATGCTCTGGACTAGCCTCAGCCTGCTTAGCTGTAACGGTGACGATGACGAACTTTTTTCCGACTTCACTCAATGCAACATTCCTGTTTTGGCTGATGGCACGACGGCATGGAAAATTGCCGATAAAAATGGCTGCTCCCCGATGAATGAAGTGCCTCTTGTAGCTAATACCCTACGGAATGAATATGCGCTCAATACCGCAAATGACAAAGCCTATCTGATGTTGCTAAGTCGAGGTCTGCGCCGTGTGGGCGTCGATGGTATTAACGATGCAGAACTGCCTGTGTTACTCAAACCACTGTTGAGCGGTATTTATGAGCAAAATAGCGGCAGCGGCAGCGTTGGTGGTCTGAGCATGCAGCACCGCGCCAATGACCTCGTCATCGACGGCAAGCTTGTCTTCGTCGCCGATGGCAGCAACGGCCTCACCGTGTACGATCTGAGCAAGGATCCGTCCATACCGTTAACTGATGAGAGCTATGTGATCGGCAATATTGGCGCTGGAACCCAAAGCCAGCCGCCGCTGGGACATGCCACCAGCCTCAAGCTCTGGAATGATGCAACCACTGGCAAAAAATATGCTTTCGTCGCTTCAGGTCAAGCCGGTATTGGCGTAGTCGATGTCACCGATGCAACCAACATGGCACTGGTTAAAGTATTTGAACCTATCAAGATCGAAGAAAAGGAGCCCGGCATTTTCAAATACGGCAAAGCCGATGGCAAGAGTGTCGATGTGCTGGTAGTCGATAAATACGCCTACTTCACCTACGACAGCTTCGGCATTGTGGCCTACCGTATCGAGGATCTGATCAAACCGCTGCCCGAAGGCATGAACCCTACCGAAATCTGGTCACCGGGTAAGATTGGTGCACGCCCGATCAGCATTGCCCGCTTCAACCTGCAGGACTCGATGCTGGGTGGCAATGATGAACTGGCTGATTCAAGTGGTGGCGCCCAGGGCATGTTTGCGCACAAAGTGGGTGGCAAACATCTGTTTTATGTCACCCATGATGCCACCGGTGTCGCCAAGATTGACTGGACCAATGTTGCCAATCCGATACTGGTGCAACACGTTGATACAGCGGATGCTGCTGCCGATGTTGAAGTGATGAATGGCCGCGCCTATGTCGCTGGTGCCGACGCACTGGTGCTTATGAAATGATCAGACAGTGCTGAAATCAACTGATGAAAAATAATCCTGTTGTATAAACACTACTACGGAGATTTTCATGAAAAATAAACTGGTCTATATAATACTGGCCTGCTCGTTACTGCTATTTAATCAGCCGACTATCGCCCAACCCTACGGTGATTACTATGCCGGCGCGCAATATGCTAAAGGCGATTATAACGAAGAGGGGATTTCAGCGAGCTTCGAACCCTCCATGATCGTGGGTCGATTCGGAAAATTTTTCAATCCCTACGTTGCAGTGGAAGCGCGGCTGGGAATGGGGCTGGATGATGACACCCAATTTATACCCGAACTGGGTGTGAACGGCGTTGATGGCACTTTAGAGCTGAATTCGCTAATAGGCGTTTATCTCGCAGGTCACCTCAACCTGACCGCGTCATCGTCACTGTATGCAATAGTCGGTAGCAGCAGGGTCGAAGCCAAAGCCAGTGTCCCGGCATTCCCCGCTGTCAACTCGACAGAAGCTGATAGTGATCTCTCATATGGCGTAGGTGTCAACATCGGCATTCTCAATAACGTAGCGCTGAATATTGAATACATGCAGTACCTCGATGCAGATCACTTCGATCTGAGCGCTATCGCAGTCGGCGCATTGGTTCGTTTCTAATCAATCGAAATCATTAACGGCTTACCACAGGGGAGGTGGCAGGACGTTTTTTTGCTATGGATAATGCCGCATCAAAGACCGAATTTCTTGTATGTAATACATTTCCCGTATTGAAAAAAATAAAAAACTTTACATCGCGTCGAAGAACTCATAAAAAATAATTAATTATCCATATTTCACGCTGAAGTGTATGATTGTATAGATAATGTATTCGATATTTTCGGTTAACTAACAGGGATTAAAGCGTGATAAAAAGAAACAAACATCTGCTCATAGTTGCGGCTGTGGTGGTTATTATTGTGTCGTTGCTGTTATACAGCACCCGTCCCAAACCTGTACTGGTTATGGTTGAAACCGCTGAAATGGGTAGCGTCGAGGAGACCGCCGTCAATACCCGCGCAGGCACGGTGAAAGCCTGCCGACGCTCACAGATGTCAGCGGCCATGGGCGGTCAGATTGCCGCACTGTACATAAAAGAAGGCGATGAAGTGAAGCAGGGCGATGTCTTGCTCGAACTCTGGAATGATGATCTGCGTGCCGAAGCCGGTCTGGCTCGCTCTGAAGCCAAAGCGGCGGAAGCGCGCGCAGAAAGTGTTTGTGTGCAGGCCGATATTTCAGAGATCAACGCCAAACGTAAAACCGACTTGCGCAAAACCCAGGCCATTTCGGAAGAACTGGTCGATCAGGCAGTCGCCACCGCAAAATCACTGCGCGCCGACTGCGTGGCTGCACAAACCTCAGCCATCGTCAGCAACGAAAGAATCGCCGTTGCTGAAGCGCTGCTTGAACGCACCCGCCTGACCGCGCCGTTCGATGGTATCGCCGTTGAAGTCAATGGCGAAGTCGGTGAGTATGTGACGCCTTCACCGCCGGGCATTCCAACATTGCCCGCGGTCGACATTGTGGATCACAGCTGCTTTTATGTGGCCGTACCCATCGATGAAGTCGATGCGCCAAAAATCAAACACGGTATGCCGGCGCGCATTTCACTCGATGCCTTCAAGGACCGGCGTTTTCCTTCGACAGTGCGTCGCATTGCTGATTATGTTCTCGACCTTGAAAAGCAGGCGCGTACCGTTGATATCGAAGTGATTTTTGATAACCCCGAAGACATGGCTGACATGCTGCCGGGTTACAGCGCCGATGCCGAAGTGATTCTGAGCGTGCGCGAAAATACATTGCGTGTGCCGACTGAAACCATCGTTGATAAACATCAGGTTTATGTTTTTCATGCCGATGATGAAAGCCTTGAACTACGTGATATTAAAACCGGTTTATCCAACTGGGACTGGACGGAAATTACCAGCGGCCTAAAGCCGGGTGAACAGGTTGTTATCACCATCAACAGAAAAGGGGTGGAGGATGGCGCCTTTGCCAAGCTAGACACCACTGAAGATAAATGATTAAACTCGATCACGTATCCCGCACATTTCAGGTCGGCGATGAACTGGTACACGGCCTGGACGATGTCACGCTTGAGATTAAAGCGGGTGAATATGTTTCCATTATGGGGCCATCCGGCTCCGGCAAATCCACGCTGTTAAACGCCATAGGCCTGCTCGATCAACTCGATAAGGGCCATTATTTTTTAGATGGAAAAGATACCACCAAACTGTCTGAACTTGAGCTGGCAAATACCAGGCGTGAAAAAATCGGATTTGTTTTCCAGACTTTTCATTTAATACCACGACTAACCGCCGCTGAAAACATTGCCCTGCCATTGACTCTCGCCGGGGTTGAGCACGATGAGCGCAACGAGCGTGTCAACGCTGCGCTCAAATCACTAAGCCTTAGCGATAGAGCTCGCCACCGACCCGATCAGTTATCCGGCGGGCAGCGGCAGCGGGTGGCGATCGCGCGCGCCGTGGTCACCAAACCGGTGGTGCTACTGGCTGATGAACCAACCGGCAATCTTGACCACGCCTCGGGCGTGGAAGTGATCGACATTCTTGAAACGCTTAATCAACAGGGCATCACCCTGTTACTGGTCACGCATGACACTGAACTGGGCGAACGTGCGCAACGCATCATTCACATGATGGATGGCAAGGTGTTGCCGTAATGCACCTCAATGACGTTATCCAATTTGCTTTCAGGGCCATGCATGGGGCGCGCACACGCACCTACCTGACGCTGCTGGCGATGGCGATTGGCGTCGCCTCGGTGATTTTGCTGACCTCGCTGGGTGAGGGCGCGCGCCTGTATGTGACTCAGCAGTTTTCCTCGCTGGGCACCAATTTACTGATTGTATTACCGGGGCGTTCCGAAACCACTGGCGGCATGCCGCCGATGACCGGCGAGACGCCGCGCGACCTCACCTTGCAGGATGTCATGTCGCTGCAAAGAAGCTATCACATAAAAGAAGTTACCCCCATTGTTGTCGGCGCAGCACCGGTTTCCTACCAGCAGATGGAGCGGGAAGTGATGATTACGGGCACCACAGCCAGTCTTTTTTCAATTCGGGAATTACACATGGCGCGCGGCCAGTTTCTGCCGGAGCAGGAGATGACCCGCGCCTCACCGGTCTGCGTGCTCGGTCACACCCTGCAAAAAGAACTGTTCGGTAACGCATCACCGCTGGGCAAATGGGTCAGAGTCGGTGGATACCGCTGCCGGGTTATCGGTGTGCTGGAGGAGGAGGGGGTCGGCCTGGGCATGGATCTCAGTGATTCAGTGGTGATGCACGCCGCCTCAGCGCAGACATTATTTAATATTAATTCGGTGTTCAGAATTCTGGTGGTGGCGCGCAGTCAGGAGGTCATGGATAAAGCCCGTCAGGACATCATCGACATCGTACGCGCCCGCCACGAAGGTGAAGATGACATCACCGTGCTGTCACAGGATGCGTTACTGAGCACTTTCGACCGGATACTCATCGCGCTCACCTATTCACTCGGCGGCATAGCGGCGGTCAGTTTGTTAGTCGCGGGTATCATGATTATGAACGTGATGCTGGTAGCCGCCGCGCAACGCACCGCGGAGATCGGCTTGCTCAAGGCACTGGGTGCAACCCGCCGGCAGATCATACTGCTATTTCTCACCGAATCGGCCTGTCTGTCGATGATCGGCGCACTGCTCGGGCTGATTTTCGGTCTCGGCGCCAATCAGGTGTTGCAGCTCTATTTCCCTGATTTCCCCTTTCAGGCACCTGACTGGGCATTGTGGGCCGCTGTCGGCATCGCCCTGTTCACCGGCCTGCTGTTTGGCCTGCTGCCCGCCCGGCACGCCGCCAGCCTCAACCCGGTGCTGGCCCTGTCCGGGCGCTGAACAGGCGGTCATCATGCTTCTCAAAGACCTGTTCAATTTATCTTTCAGCGCAGTGCGCGCCCGCCGCCTGCGCAGCAGTCTGACTGCGCTCGGCATTGCCGTCGGCATTACTGCCGTGGTGCTGTTGACCTCAATGGGCGAGGGCCTGCACCGATTCATGCTGGCGGAATTCAGCCAGTTCGGCACCAACCTGATCGCCGTCACGCCCGGTAAAACCACCACCCACGGTGCCTCCGGGGCGGTGATGAGCAATGTGCGGCCACTCACGCTCGACGACGCCACCGTGCTGGCCAAACTGCCGCAGGTGATTGCGGCGGTGCCGATGATTCAGGGCAATGCCACCGTCAAGGGCGGTGGTCTGCAGCGCAGCACCTATATTTTCGGCGTCGGCGCAGATCTGCCCAAAGTCTGGCAGATTGGCGTCGCTGCCGGCCAGTTCCTGCCGGATGATGATCCGCGCGCGGCGCGTTCATTTATCGTGCTCGGTAGCCGGGTCAAACAGGAGCTGTTCGGCAACCGTGTTCCGCTGGGCGAAATCGTCCGGGTCGGTGGCTCACGTTTTCGGGTCATCGGCGTCATGGAATCCAAGGGCCAGCTGCTGGGTTTCGATCTCGACGATGCGGTGTACATCCCCGCCGCCAAATCGATGGAGCTGTTTAATCGCGACAGCCTGATGGAAATCGATATCCTCTACGAAAAAAGTCTTGATGCCGACAGAGTCAGCAGTATCATCAAGGAGGTTCTGCTGGCACGCCATGGCGAGGAGGATTTCACCATCGTCACCCAGGAGCAGATGCTGGAAGTGCTGAGCTCGGTGCTCGACATTCTGACTTTTGCCGTGGGCGCGCTCGGCGGCATCTCCCTCATCGTCGGCGGCGTGGGCATTCTCACTATCATGACCATTGCCGTAAAAGAGCGCACCTCGGAGATCGGATTGTTAACCTCATTGGGCGCCGAACGCCACCAGATCCTGATTCTGTTCCTAACCGAAGCTATGCTGCTGTCGGCGCTGGGCGGAATATTAGGGCTGCTGCTGGCCTTGTCTATAGCAGAGCTGATACATTTCATCGTCCCTGCGATTCCGGTGCACACGCCCTGGCATTATGTACTCATGGCTGAAGCACTGGCGATCATTGTCGGGCTGGTAGCCGGAGTCATGCCCGCCAGACAGGCTGCCGGCATGAATCCTGTCGACGCTTTACGTGCCGAATAAGCCTTTCTCTGTTCCTCACTAATCATACGAATGGCATTCATTGCGAACCAGAGCAAGTTTTTACTTGCTATTTAGCTGATAACTCTTAAAATTTGCGCACTTTTTTTTACATACAGAGTATTTATGTATACCTAGCCCAAGCGTCCTCACTAGTAAGGCGCTCAAGCAATAACAATTTGTTTTACCGCCGTACGGCTCTATTTGTGAGGTTAACAATGGCTATAATTTCCGTCAAAAAACAGGCTGATATTGACACTCCTGTCGATATTCCCCAAAAAGAAAAGATCAACGACAATATTGCTCAGTGGCCAATGCATGTTCAGAAAATTACTTCTGATCAGGCTCCACTCGATCACTTCGTCAGACGCAACGGCCTTGTCTTTGCCGGTACCCATCTGGTGTTCGATTTCTGGGGCGCCAGTCAGCTGGATAATCTCGAACTGATGGAAGCCGCATTGCGCGAAAGTGTAGAGGTCGCCGGTGCGACATTGCTGCACATTCATCTGCATCACTTTACGCCCAACGGCGGCATTTCCGGCGTCGCGGTTCTGGCCGAGTCACACATCAGCGTACATACCTGGCCGGAGCACGGCTATGCGGCTTTTGACGTCTTCATGTGCGGTGATGCCGAACCTGAAAAAACCATCCCCGTGCTGAGAAATGCCTTTACCCCTGAACAGGTCAACATGACCGAACACCTGCGCGGTATGGTGGTTGAAGGGAATGAGTGAACGCTGGTTAG
Organism: Gammaproteobacteria bacterium; assembly: GCA_024636785.1. GTDB lineage: Bacteria > Pseudomonadota > Gammaproteobacteria > SZUA-229 > SZUA-229 > LH-M37. Next base: position 1,437 of record JAGXGK010000047.1, on the reverse strand, counting down.
AAACGCTTCACGACGCCTACGGCCAGACCTTCACCGTCGATAAGATTTACTTCGAATCGAAAACCGAACACCAGCATTTGATGATTTTTGATAATGCTATGTTCGGCCGGGTCATGGTGCTCGACGGCGTCGTCCAGACCACCGAAAAAGATGAATTCATCTACCATGAAATGCTCACCCACGTGCCGTTACTGGCACACGGTGCTGCCAAACGGGTGTTAATAATCGGTGGCGGTGACGGCGGCATGTTGCGCGAAGTCTGCCGTCATAGCACGGTCGAACACGTCACCCAGGTCGAAATCGATCAGGCCGTGATCGACATGTGCAGAGAATATTTACCCAACCACAGCAACGGCGCTTTTGACGATCCCCGCGTTAACATCGTCATCGAAGACGGCATCAAGTTCGTCACCGAAACCGATGAGAAATTTGACGTCATCATCTCCGACTGCACCGACCCCATCGGCCCCGGCGAAGTGCTGTTCACATCAACTTTCTATGATGGCTGCCAACACTGCCTGAATGCCGGCGGCATTCTGGTCGCACAGAACGGCGTGGTCTTTATGCAGCCCGATGAAGTCAGCACTACCACACGACGGCTGGGCAGTGTTTTTGACGACACCACTTTCTACAGTGCCGCCATCCCCACCTATATCGGCGGCATCATGACCTTTGCCTGGGGCAGCGATAACCCGGCTTACCGCCAGCTTGATCTGGAGACATTGCGCCAGCGCTATCAGCAGGCTAACCTCCAGACTCGATACTACAACCCGGAAATCCATCAGGCCGCTTTTGCCCTGCCACAGTATGTGCTGAACATTATCCAGCAGGCAGAAACACGGTAAAGCCACTCTGACATTTCCGTTCACTAAGGGTCATAAAAAATGTCAGCTCCAGATAAAATCACCACCGCCATCCAGCACCTCGCCTCGATACTGCCACTGCGGCAGAATCTGGAAAGCCTCGATGCAGACACCCGCAAAATTTATCACGCTATCCGGCACTGCTATCTCACCGAGGGCAGGGCGCCCACATTAGCCAAACTCAAGGTGGTTTCACCGCAGGCGCAGGCTGCTCTACGCACCCTTGCCGACAAAGACATGGTAGTCACCAATGCTGGAGGCGAAATCACCGGTGCTTATCCCTATAGCTCGGAACCCCGCGTCAGCCGAATAGAAATTAATGGTCATACCGTGCATGCAATGTGCGCGCTGGACGCACTCGCACCCTCCGCCATGGCGCACTGTAAAAGCCGCGTGTTGTCCCGGTGCGCAGTCACGCAGGAAGAAGTTATCGTTGAATTAGATGACCGGAAAATATTAAACGCCGATGAAACCCGCGACCTGTACGTCGGCATCAACTGGCAGGCTGCCCGTTCGGCCACCAGCTGCGCCACCAGCCTGTGTACCGAAATGCTGTATCTCAAAGGTGAGGCAG
>JAGXGK010000012.1 GCA_024636785.1 Gammaproteobacteria bacterium | reverse complement strand
TGGCTCACGCTGTCTCGATGTGCCGTCTCTCTAGTTTTGAAGAGCGTTTATGAAAATCTCACACCTGGCGAACACCCGTTTTACATCAATACTGCTGTTTTTATTCATCACCCTGCAAATATCGGCATGCAGCACCGGCGAGTCCTCTAAATCCAGCACGGCGTATCTCGTCGAGCCATACCCTCCAGGTATAACTGACGTTAACCATGCCGCCGTAATCACCGGCGTTGATAGCGGTAGCGTTACCGAAGACATTGATGTGGATGGTGACAACCTGTTGAAGGTCGGCGGAACATTGACGATTACAGAAATCGATGCCGCAGAAGATGCCTTTGTCGCAATTTCAATTGAAGGTGCCTATGGCAGTCTTACCATAAGCGCTGATGGAATCTGGATCTATAGCGCTGACAACGACCAGGCCGTGATCCAGAATCTGGACAGCGGCGCATCATTGAGCGAACACATAACCATCAACAGTATTGACGGTACAGAACATACACTGGTGATTAATATCAACGGAACTGATGATACGAGCGCGCCCATTGTCACTGACCCTATAGAACCGGACTCGCCTACCACTATCACTGACCCTGTAGAACCGGACTCACCTACCACTATCACTGACCCTGTAGAACCCGACAACACCATTCTTATCAGCCTTGCCTGGACTGCTCCCAGCGAACGCGAAGACAACACGCCAATATTACTATCGGCAATCGCCGGCTACAACGTCTACTATGGCAGCGAGCTAGGTCAGTACCCTAATACGGTTAACATCGCCGATGGCACCGCAGTCAGTTATATCTTCACTGACCTGCCAACCGGCACTTATTATTTCGTTGTCACAACCTACGACACAGACGGCCGTGAGAGCCAGTATTCATCTGTCGTTATAAAAACGATTTAATAAATGAGATATTGGAGGCCGTTAATATTTAATCAATATTAATTACGGATAAAAGTTCGAGACTGGAGTGGTATGTGTCAGGTTTATTTTGCAGATATAATCATAAATATTGGTTATTGTTTCAAAAATGACTTAACAAATATTTTTTTCTCTCTGCGGTGAATGCTTTAAGAGATTCAGGATACCAACACTTTTTCATCATCAAGCATAACAAGGAAAACTCATGATCTGGATCGTATTTTCATTTATCGTTATAGCGTTAATCTTCGCAATATTTATCAAGTTTAAACAAAAATCCGGTAGCTCTTCTCATGAGCATTCCTATAAAAAAATTGACTCTCTCTTCAGCCCTGCTGAACGTTCGTTTCTCGGTGTATTAAGTCAGGCGGTTGATGGCAATGCTTTTGTGTTTGGCAAAGTGCGCATGGCGGATGTCATTAAGCCAGAACAAAATTCGGATTGTAAGTTATGGCAAATTGCTTTTAATAAAATAAACAGCAAGCACTTTGATTTTGTTTTATGCGATAAGAACGATCTTTCTGTTTTGTGTGTAATAGAGCTTGATGACAAATCACATAATTCAAAAAGTAGACAGCTTCGAGATGCATTTCTTAGCGCTGCCTGTGTATCGGCATGCCTGCCGTTAATTCAGGTGCCTGCGAAGGCGGGATATAATATTGATGAGCTAAGGCAGATGCTTATTGCGCACTTATCTGCTGGTTAATGCGCCGTGTTTTTTATGTAGCAGGCGATAATTGAAAGTTATCGATCCTTAATTAATTTATTACAGACAAAAGTACGCAGCTGATATGGTTCGTGTCACGCCTTATTCTATAACAGTAATTAAAGCCTCTACCCCCGGTGGGAGAGGGGGCTAGATCGTCATGCCATTAAACACCAGGCGGGTTTTTTGTGGTGTAGTTTGAAGTCAAATTCAACCGTGATATAGGCTGAACAAACCATTATTATACCTGGCCTTTTATATTCGTTTGTTTGTCATCTATGTTTGTTGCCTGTCGTAATTTGCGATGCAGGGTGGAGACGTCTATACCCAACCGCCGTGCCGCATCTGCCTTGTTCCCACTGCAACGCGCAAGCATTTGTTTTATCCAGCAAGCCTCCACATCGGCCAGGGAAGCATCCGCATTCAGCGCCAGTGCCACTATCGCCTGCGATGAACCGCCGGCAGCCAGTTCATGGGGCAGATGGGCCTTGTCGACCTGTTCTTCATGAGCCAGGATCACGGCGCGTTGTACGATATTTTCCAGTTCACGGATATTGCCCGGCCAGTCGTAGTTGGTCAGCAGACTCAGGGCATCAGGGGAAAACCGGCGTGCCGGACTGGCGTAGCGCACAGCGTAGTCGACAAGAAAACCTTCCGCCAGGGGCAGTATATCCTCGCGGCGTTCACGCAGTGGGGGTAAGGCCACAGGGAACACGTTAAGCCGGTAATACAGATCCCGACGGAAGCGGCCCTGTTCCACCAGGCCGGCGAGATCTTCATTGCTGGCCACCAGCAGGCGGACATCAACCGTGATGGGGCGGTCGCCACCGACACGCAGTAAACTGCGGTTCTGCATGAAATGCAGTAACTTGGCCTGAATTTCCAGGCTGGTGCTGTTGATTTCGTCCAGCAGCAGTGTACCGCCGTTGGCCAGCTCCAGCAGGCCGCGCTTGCGTTCGCCGGCACCGGTATAAGCGCCTTTTTCGTGGCCAAAAAGCTCGTTTTCCACCAGGGTTTCCGCCACCGCCGCGCAATTCAGCTCGAAGAAGAGGCCGTCCCGGCGCGGGCTGATCTGGTGGATATGCTGCGCCAGCACTCCTTTACCAGTACCGGATTCACCCAGCAACAATACCGGCACATCCAGTGGTGCGACCTGCTGTACCAGATCCAGACAGTGGCGTGCGGCGTGGCTTTGCATGACCGGTTGCCGTGATGCGTTCTCCAGATGGGCGAGGCGGGTGCTGAGCTGTTCACTACGGCGGCGATGGAGCAGATAGGTTTTCAGCCGTTGTAACAGCGCCAGCACCTGATCGGTATTGAAAGGCTTGGTGACCAGATCGTGCAAGCCGGCCTTAAAACCTTCCACCGCATCGTTCACCGTGGCATAGCCGGTGATCATGATCACTTCGGTTTGTCCGTCCAGTTCCCGCGCCAGGCGTAATAATTCCAGACCACCCGGCGCTGGCAAGCACAGGTCGGTAAGCAGCACATCGGGCGGGGATGCGCGCAGAGCCGCAACCGCATCAGCGCCATTGTGTACCATCTGTGTACTGAAGCCGGCTTCGGTCGCAATTTCGGCCAGCAGTCTGGCCATGTCGAGATCATCCTCAGCAATCAACAATCGATCATCATTCATGGTGACACTCCCGGCGCTGCCAAAGGCAGATCCAGCTGAAACCGGGTGTTGCCAGGGCGGCTGTCCAGCAGCTCAATGCTGCCCTGCATGCTGCCGGCCAGAGTCTGGCACAGGTGCAGACCCAGCCCGGTTCCCTGGCCTGCGGCCTTGGTGGTGAACAGGGGTTTGAATATCCGGGAGCGAATTTCGTCGGCAATACCCTGACCATCATCTTCTACCTGTAACCGGCCCCATTGACTGTCGTTGCACAAGTGCACACGGATGGTTTTGGCGCCGGCCTGTACCGCATTATTGACCAAATTGAACAGAATCTGCTCCACGCCACCTACATCCCCCAGTACGTTCAGGCTGAGATGCTCAACGCCCGGATCCAGTAACAGCTCGACGCCGTGGTCATGAACCACCGGGCGCAACAGTTTTACTGTGGCTCGGGACAGTTCCGCCAGATCGAAGGGCTGGATGCGTATGTCCGGTCCGCGGGCAGCGCTCAGCAGATTGCGTACTATGTCCGAACAGGCTTCAGCCTGGCGTTCTATGACCTCCATGCGGGCGCGCATGTCCTCGTCACCAGCCTTGCGCCGGGCCTGCTGGGCGTAACCCAGAATATTGCCCAGGGGGGTATTCAGGCTATGAGCCAGACCGGCCGCCATCTGGCCGATGGAAGCCATGCGCTGGCCATGACAGAGGCGTTGCGTGGCGGCCCGAGCCAGGCTATTGGCCTGTTCGATCTCGCCAATATGCTGGCGTATTTCGCTACGCAACCGCTCAAAGTTATGTTGCAGCTCGTGTACTTCCCGAGGACTGGTGGCATCAAGTTGGAACGTCCAGGGTGCAGCGGATGCAGCTCGCGGGCCAGCCGTTCAATGGGGTCGATCAGACGCCGTTTCAACAGGGCGCGCAGAGTAAAAAAGAACAGGACAGAGAGTAAGGCCACCGCCAGAATCACCACCAAAGTAAAACGGGAAATGGCCCGATCGATGGTGCTGCGTTCATAAGCGACAGTGACATCGCCGACGACCCGATCCGCCAGCAGAATAGGTTTTTCGATTTTCAGCAGGGGCTGTGTATTCGTCGCATCGCTGGCCTCTGCCAGTATGGTGCCGTCTTCCCGGCGGATTCGCAGATAAACCAGGCCATCGGCGCCGGAGAGGTCAGCGCTGTAACGCTCCAGCACTCCATAGTCGTGCATCAGTACCGCATCGAGGGAAACGGTGGCGATTTGCCGTGCCAGCATACTGGCCTTGTCCATCAGGCTGTCTTCCAGAATGCGTTTCATGCCCAGTACCATCAGGCCGGCCAGCAGCAGGGCCAGACCGGCGTAGAGGCCGATCTGCATGGACAGGGTCGGAGGCTGGCGTGCCGGCACGGTAACGGATGGTTCATTTTCACTTTGGGGATACATGCAAGCTAACCTTAGCATGCCCGCCAATCACTGAACATCAGGTGCGGTGGTTCCTGATAATACCTCGGCCTGACGGATTACAACGCATACTCCTCGTCATAGGGTTCCTCTCCCAAAACCGTAGGCAGGGTCAGCTCATTACCCCAATGGGACCAGCCGCCGTTGTAAAGGCGCACGTCCTGATAACCCAGTGACTTGAGTTGCATCCAGGCCAGGCTCATGCGAAAACCGTCGTGGCAATAGACATAAATGCGCTTGTCTTTGGGTATATTCCAGTACATCTGCTCCAGACTTTCAGTGGACAGCCATTTTTGCGACTGGGCATTAGTGCCGGCGAGACTGACTACGTTGACGGCACCGGGGATATGGCCGGCCATGATGGAATGGCGGATGATCTCGCCGGTGTACATGTCATGGGGACGGGCGTCCAGCAGCACTACGTTCGGATCACGACGGGAGAGCACGTCGTCATAGACCTGCTGCCATTCGACATAAAGATCGGCATTGGCCTGCTTGAGGCTGACATTACCTGGGCTGGGTGTAGTCGTTTCCTGTGTCAGCTCATTGAACGGGCCCCAGTTAAGTGTGCCGCCGTCGAGCACTTTGACCTGGCGCATGTCGTAACCATACAGTTCCAGCAGAAAAAACAGCCGGGAAGCAAGGGCTGTGCGGGAGTCATCATAGATGACGATCAGGGAGTCATCATTCACGCCCCAGCTGCGCAAGGTGTTCTGGAAATCTTCCCGTGACGGGAAACGCATCAGCGGGCTGGCGGTGTTATCGCCCAGATCCTTGAAGCGCTGCACCTGAACCGCACCCGGTATATGGCCAATGGTGAAATAGCGGTGGGGGTGATAGCGCACTTCCAGAAGCACCAGCTCCGGATCGTCAATGCGCGCCTCCAGCCATTCGGTGTCCACCAGAAAGTCCCGACTATCGGCGCGAACGATCTGGCTGAACAGTAGAAAAACCAGAGGTAATAATTTCAGTAAGTTCCTGTTCATAACTTCTTCTCTTGTAAAAAGCGACCGCCCAGAGCGGTCGCGACATCAACTCTAAATGCCTGTTAATAACCAAATTTCAGATTCAGACCGGCAGTAATGGTATTGAAGTCATTGCCGGAATTATCTTCGCTGCGGCTGTTATAGGCAGCGAACAACTGGGAGGTCTTGTTCAGGCTATATACCGCGCCCACATTATAAGTGGCTGACTCTTCATTATTGAAGCGACGTGCATCGGTGTTGGTGCCATAACCGGCGATATAACGGGTATTGCCCTGTTTGTAGATGACATTCAACCAAGTATTTTTACCCAGGCCGATATCTTCCACATCTTCGTAGAAACCAGCGACGCTGACACTGCCCATTTTGTAGCGGGCGCCGATCTGCATACCGGAATCGTTGGCCAGTTTGGCGTTGGTGATGTTATCGGCATTGATGTCGATCATGTCGACACCAACGAACAGGTTGTCTGCGTCATATTTCAGGCCGACACCTGAGGCACTACCACCTTCAAATTCCTTAATGGGACCGGCATTGTGCAAGGTACCCAAGGTGGTGGTGTTATCGAACTGCTGCGAAGTCCAGGCCGCCAGGGTCACGCCGCCCATTTTGGGTGAAACGTATTCGAGGGCCTTGTTAAAGTAGCTGGAATGCAGTGCTGATGAACCCTGTTTACCACCGAAGCCGCGAGACTGCATTTCAGAATCGTTCCAGGGGTCTATTTTGGTCAGGGTGCCTTTGTAGGCGACAGACAGACGGCCCACCTTAATGCTACCGAAATTGCCCTTGAGACCGGCCAGGGCATCGCGCCCCTTCAAATTATCACCGGAAACTGCATCGGTGGTGTCATAAAGCATTTCCATTTTGTAGAAAGCATCTACTCCCTCGATATTAGTCTTAATATTACCTTTCACGCCAAGGCGAGATGAATAACTCTGCAGCGAGGTTCCGGTACCGCTGGTGCCGAAATCATCGGAGCGGTTAAGTACATGCAGGCGCGCCTGGCCATACACCTGGGCGGCTTCGGCACCGGCCACCGGTTCCGCATGAGTGACCAGACTGCCAAGCGCCAGCAGTACGCCACTAGTCAGTGGCAGAATACGGATTGTTGTTCGAGTTGAGGATTTGTTCATTGATGACTCCCGTCACATGTTGTTATCGATTTATCAGACGTCACCATTTTGCAGATGCGCTGTACAACCTATTCAGCAAGATACGTGCCAATGGAATACAGACAACAAGAAGGCCACTATCTTATTGATTTCACAATTTATTTATCGAAACAATGGGCAATTAGGTGGGCGCATCCGTAGTGGTCAGCACAAGGGTAAAATGCCATGGTATTTGTAAGACTATACCAAAAAAAAGGGTGCCATAAGGCACCCGAAAATAGCTGGAGTCTTGTATCGACCGCCGCAGCACATAGCCTGCGAGTCAATTTCACAAAATATGCAAAGCGTTTAGTAACAGTCTTGCACCAATCCATATACGCATGAATTGTGCCAGTAACAGCTGATGACCAGTCATGGTTGGCGACAAAATCAGACCAGCATCAGAAGGGGCTTTCAAGGCGGGGAAGACGCAGCACCACTCCGTTCTATACGTTCCATCACCTTGCGCGCCTCATCGAAGGAGGCATCGTCAATGATGCTGAAACTGACATTCTGACCCAATGATTTCAGGGCCTGTATACCATCGATGTCCGGCTCAATCAGCGCCTGGCGCAGTCGAGCCATGGTGTCGGCATCCAGGCCGGGGCGGGCTACCAGGGACAATGGCGGCAGGGGCGGGGTCAGCGCCAGAATACGCAACCCTGGCGGGCGGTCGATATAGTGTTCAGCAATGCCGCGAGTAGTGGCGCCGGCGTCGAAATCACCGTGTACCACGGACAGCACCACTCGCTCATGCCGGTCGAGAAAACTGTAGTCCTTGAGATCGGCCAGAGTGATGCCTGCATCCAGCATCATCACCCGTGGCATGTAATGGCCGGCAAAGGACTGGAGCGCGCCAAAGGCGAAGGTCTTGTCCTGTAAATCGCGCAGACTGTGGATGTTACTGTCGCGGCGCACGATGATGACACCCTGATAGGGTGGCTCCACCGCAATAAGCTGCACCCTTGACTTGCCGCTTTCCGCATATCGGTCATGCGCCCTTAAATAGGGAGAGGGCCCCATGTAGGCGATATCCACCTCATCCCGGGCGATTTTACGGATCTGCTCCTCGTAGCTGGTGGTAATGTACAGCTTCACTGGCCGCTGCAGCACCTCGGTCAGGTAATCGCACACCGGCTGGAAGCGAATGATGATGCGGCTGGGAGTATCATAAGGATGTACGGCGAATATCAGTTCCGCCTTGTCTGCCACAACCGGCGCGGCGGTGGGGAGCAGGAATAGAAAGCTGAGACAGCGCAATGCGTTTAATAGCTGAAATTTCATTAGTAGTATGTTAGCAGACTCTGCAGCTACTGGGAGAGTGCTGGTTGGTTAGTCAATGAAGCACTAGGCGGGCTTTTCGTTTTGCATGTGCTGAAGGCTTGACCGCGATATTTCTGTAAACGTAAATAAGGGATTTGTTTCAGAAACAACTGAAGCAATATTTGTTTTCCGCTGCGCTCTTTACTTGCTGTAACTCGCTCTACGGGTCGCCCTACGTGCGTTTAAATGCTCACGGCATTTTAGTGCGGCCTCTGCGGTGAATGCTTTTGGTTTTAACTAAAAATAGAATTATAAAAACAAATATCAGCGCTCTTCTGATTCTATTTCTATTCCCAGCCAGTTCAATTCAAACAGATCATCGCGACGGTCTCTGGAGTTGGTGACTGAGCCTTCATGTCGCAGCTGGACCAGTTTGTCCAGATCAAGGTCAGCAATCAGTGCCATTTCGGTATTCGGTGTGCTTTCCGCCATGATTGCATCGTGAGGAAAAGCAAAATCTGAGGGTGAATAGACGGCTGATTGCGCATATTGAATATCTACATTTTCGACCTGGGGCAGGTTGCCTACACTGCCGCCGATAGCGACATAACATTCGTTTTCGATGGCTCTTGCCTGGGCGCAGCGTTGCACGCGTAGAAAACCATTTTTTGTATCCGTCCAGAAAGGTACAAACAGTATTTCCATTTCCTGCTTTGCCAGCAGTCGTGAAAGCTCGGGGAACTCGACGTCGTAACAGATCAGTATGCCGATGCGCCCGGCATCGGTATCAAACACTTGCAGACTATCACCGCCTTCTATAACCCAGTCTCGTCGTTCATGCGGGGTGATGTGGATTTTTGGCTGCACGTCTACGGTGCCATCACGCCGACATAGGTATGCGTTGTTGTATAAATTATCACCGGACATGGCGGGCATACTGCCGGCAATAATGTTGATGTTATAAGTCACTGCAAATTGCGAAATCGATTCGACGATTCGATCAGAAAAGGTGGCGAGAAAACGTATGGCATCGTACTGGTTATGCTGATCACCGATGCCCATCAGCGGCACATTAAAGAATTCCGGGAACAGGACGAAATCCGCTTTGTAGGCCGACATGGAATCGACAAAGTATTCCACCTGATTCAACCACGTCTCAAATGAGTCGGTAAGCCGCATCTGCCATTGCACGATGCCAACGCGCACTACTGTTTTTCGCATAGAATCCGCGGCACCGGATTCCGGCTCATAGAGGATGTTATTCCACTCAAGCAGGGTGGCATATCCCAGTGACATTTTGTCTTCCGGCATGTAGCCTTTCATTAAGCGTTTGACTTCAAAATCATTGGCCAACTGGAAGCTGAGAATCGGGTCGTGGATTTCTCTGCGACGCACAGCTTCTATGTAGTCGGCAGGTTTCATCTCTGCATGTTCGTGATATTTTATAATTCTGCCACCCGCCAGAATGGCGCGCAGGTTGAAGTTTCGGCAAAGCTCCTTGCGTGCATCATACAATCTTCGACCCAGTCGTAAGTCGCGGTACTCCTTACTGACAAACATATCCATGCCGTAGAGTGCATCACCTTTTTCATCATGTTTAATGCGATCGCGGCGGCCGATCAAGTCGTCATAGGTATGGGTAAGACTGAAGCGCTCATAACTGCACTTTACCGTAAGCGCGACTGCGACAACTTTGCCGTTGTCTTCGATTACTATCTGGCCTTCGGGAAAATCCTTGATCAGTGCGAACAGCGAACTTTGGGACCAGGCACCGCCAATGTCAGCATAAATTTCTTCCATTAATTTTGAGACCTGCGGATAATCTTCTTTTTCAAGATTGCGGAGTTTAAGGTGAAGATCTGACGGGTTTTTGCTGTTCATGATGTTGTTTTACAAATTAAAAGGAAGGAAGAAATTAAATTTTGAACCGTACTATAACAGTTAAAGCATACCGGGATGACGAACTCGCCCCAAAACGAAAGATCAGGCCATAACTATTTTTTCGGGCATATCACCTGAAAAATCGATGAATAATCCATCTTCTCCATACCGTTCTCAACTGCCTGGTCTGTTATTCTTTCAATGCCTTCCAGCGCATCCGTATTCAAACCGGCGGCTTTGGCGTCATCGATAAACAAACGTATATCTTTTAAAAGATGCCGGGTTGAAAAATTGGCGGTGCCGAAATCACGCTCAATATATTTCTGCAACTTCTTGTCGTAGGTTTTTGCATACAGTGCACTTTCTCGCACGGTTTCCATAAACTGTTCCGTATCGACGCCGTTTTCGATGGCATAACCTAAGCTCAGTGAAAAACCGGCGGTGAGCGAGGCAATCAGCTGATTCATGGATAGCTTGAGCGCGGCGGCTGAACCTGTTTCGCCGATGTAACGCGGCGCGCTGCCCAATACCTGTAGCGTCGGCAGCACATCTTCGAACACTGCTTTTGATCCGCCTGCCATGATGATCAGCGCACCCGTTTTTGCTTCGGGAATACTGCCTAGCACCGGCGCTTCCAGATAGCGACCGCCGCAGGATGAAATTGCTTCACCTACCTCTCTGGACTGGGAAGGTGATATCGTCGCCATCTGTAAGATTGTTTTATCGTGCAGGTCTGCGGGTTTATCGTCCGGTTGATTTAGCTGGAGCAGGTGACTGATTGCGTCGGCATCACTGACCATCATAATAATAGTGGAGGATAAGCTGATCAGTTCATCCACAGTTGAACAGATAATAACGCCGCTCTCGGCCAGATCCTTGACATGATCCCGGCTGCGATTAAAAACCCTGACCGTATAATCCTGTGCCAGATAGCGCTCCACAAATGCGTGACCCATCAGGCCTATGCCGATAATACCTATATCCACGGTTCACCTTATCCTGAAAGTTATCTTTAAATCGTCTCAGGCTCAAACTCAACCAATGTATCCACATCGATATCATAATCAATGCCTGCGATGCCAAAGCCGAACAGTTTCAGGAATTCATCTTTATAGCCCTGATAATCGGTGAGCTCAAAAATGTTTTCATTGTTGACCTGGGGCCAGAGATCTTTCACTTTGTTCTGTACGTCATCGCGCAGTTCCCAGTCGTCCATACGAAGACGCCCGCTATCATCCAGGTCCGGACCGCCTTCCTTATATAACTGGGTACGGAACAGGCGATTGATCTGTTCGATGCAGCCTTCGTGAATAGCCAGTTCTTTCATCACCTTAAAGCTCATGGCGATATATAGAGGCATAACCGGTATGGCGGCGGAGGCCTGGGTGACTACGCTTTTCAGTACGGCGACATTGGCGGTGCCATTAATATCGGCGAGTGACTGGCGTAATGCGCCGGCGGCGCGGTCCATATCTTCTTTGGCTTTGCCCAGAGCGCCGTGCCAGTAAATGGGCCAGGTAATATCGGTGCCGATATAGCTGTAGGAAACCGTTTTGATGCCATCGGCCAGAACACCGGCCTCTTTTAACGCGCTCATCCACAATTCCCAGTCTTCTCCACCCATAACGGTGACGGTGTCCTGTATCTCTGCTTCGCTCGCAGGCTCGATTTCAGCGTCGATAATGACGTCTTTGCTGGTATCGATCGCGGTGGCTTTGTAAGTCTCGCCGATGGGTTTTAATACGGAGCGAACCAATTCGCCGCTATCGGGCAGTTTACGCACCGGCGAGGCCAACGAGTAGACAACCAGGTCTACCTGGCCCAGATCGGCTTTGATCATTTCGATGGTTTTGGCGCGCATTTCATTGGAGAAGGCATCGCCATTGATGCTTTTGGCGTACAGGCCTTCCGCGTGTGCGACTTTCTCGAAAGCGGCTGAGTTATACCAGCCGGCAGAGCCGGGCTTTTTGTCGTTGGCGGGTTTTTCCAGAAATACGCCCAGTGTGGCTGCACCAGCACCAAAGGCGGCGGTAATGCGTGAGGCCAGACCATAGCCGGTTGAAGCGCCGATGACTAAAACTTTCTTCGGGCTACCTGCCATTTCGCCATCAGCTTTTACCCGTGCTATCTGCTCCATTACATTGGCTTCACAGCCGGTAGGGTGCGTGGTGGTGCAAATAAAGCCGCGAGTTTTTGGTTTGATAATCACTTTATATATTTCCGCCATAGTTAAATTGAGAGTGGTCAAATTAAGAATTTTTGTTATTTTAGCATGCCTTTATCAGGCTAAAAGCGGCGCTACTCTATCTCCAGATTTATCCGGCTACTAAACACTCTGTACTGCTGTGTGATCGGATCGATAAAGCGTAGCTCTTTCGCCAGCAGCTGCAAGGATCTGGCGTAATCATCAGGGGATTCCGGCTGTAAGTTCGGATAGTAGCGGTCGTGCAGCAGGGGATAGCCTACTGCCTGCATGTGCAGTCGCAACTGATGTGTTTTGCCGGTAATCGGTTTTAATTCAAATAATGCTTTGTCGGAACACTGCTTCAAACAGCGTATCATCGAATGACTATTTGCTTCACCGATAACAATCTTCATGAGAAATCGCGGTTCCGATTTCACGATGCGATTTTTAATTTCCCATGATCGTCCCGTTAAATTCTCAGTTCCATCTATTCTGGCGATGGCCTGATAGGTTTTTTCTATTTTATGGCTTTTAAACAGCTGATGATAAAGATGGCGTGTACTGGGATTGATTGAAAATAACACCAGACCTGCAGTGGCTCTATCCAGTCGATGCAGTGCCTGCAAGTTATCATGCCCGGTTTTGTCACGCAGCCGGTTTTGCAGACACTCTTTTATGTAAATCCCGCCCGGTGTTACCGCCAGAAAATGCGGTTTATAAGCGACTAAAATATGTTTGTCCTGAAACAGTATTTCCTCATCGAAGGGAATGACTGTTTCACTTTCGACTTCGCGGTAATAGTAAACCCGTTGTTGCGGCTGAAAGGGTGATTCGGCAGTAATGCATGTGCCATCATGCCAATGCACTTTGCCACCAGCGACACGCTGCCGCCACACGTCGGCATTAATGGCCGGGAATTTAGCAATAAGATACTCCAGCACACTTTCAACGCCGGGGTTGTTCTGGGGCAGGCTTAGCTTTGAAGGATATTTAGAAATGCTCATTAACGTTGAACCTGCTTGCGTCAAAGTTGACTTAAGCTTTCGATGAAAGTACGCGCATATCTATCTTCACCGCTCTTTAAAAATAATATAAAACATTTTCCTGATTTCTTTGCAGGATATTTTTGATCGGCTATTTCCCTATACAGAAATCCGAAAAGATTCGTCCCAGTAAATCATCACTGCTGAATTCACCGGTGATGCCGGCCAGCTGATTCTGCGCCATACTGAGTTCTTCAGCGACCAGTTCGCCCTGTCTGTATTCTAAATTCAATTCGGCACTGGCCAGATTCTTTTCGGCGGCTTCGATCGCTTCCAGATGTCTGCGCCGGGCCATGTATTTTCCTTCGACGCGAGTTTCGAAACCCATGCATTCTTTAAGATGCTGCTTTAATAAGTCGACGCCTTCGCCGGTTTTCGCCGACAGATATATTTCTGTTATTTTTTCGCTTTTTTCTTTTACACCGGCGGCGAGATTGTTTTCATCAATCTTATTACGCACAAAAGTGATGCCCAGTTTTTCGGAAAAATTATTGATGACCTCCTTTTCTTCCTCGGCTGATTCGCTATCCATAACGTAGAGCAGGCGATCGGCTTTTTCAATCTCGTTCAGGGCGCGGCGGATGCCTTCTTTTTCGACGATGTCTTCACTCTCGCGCAAGCCGGCGGTATCGATAATATGTAAGGGCAGGCCGTCAATCTGAATGTGTTCGCGCAGGATGTCGCGGGTGGTACCGGGAATGTTGGTGACGATGGCGGTGTCCTGACCGGACAGCTGGTTGAGCAGGCTCGATTTGCCGGCGTTGGGTTTGCCGGCGATGACTACGGTCATGCCTTCTTTCAGCAGACGACCCTGTTTTGCGCTGGCTTTAACCTGTTGCAATTTTTCCGTGACGATTTTGAGTTTGTTTTCGATGGCTTTGTCGGCCAGAAAATCGATCTCTTCTTCAGGGAAATCCAACGCGGCTTCGACGTGGATTCTCAGTTGCGTGAGCTGCTCGACCAGTGCATTTATCTCTCTGGAGAATTCGCCGTTCAGCGAATGCATGGCGGCGCGGGCAGCTTCATGACTTTCGGCGGCGATCAGGTCGGCGATGGCTTCGGCCTGGGCCAGGTCAATTTTGTCATTGAGAAAAGCACGCTCGCTGAACTCACCGGCTCTGGCCGGGCGGGCGCCGAGCGAGAGCACTCGCTTGAGCAGAATGTCCAGGATGAAAGGCCCGCCATGGGCCTGTAGCTCCAGAACATCTTCACCGGTAAAGGAGTGGGGGCCTTCGAAAAACAGGGCGATGCCGCTGTCTATGGTCTGGTTTTCTGCATCGAGAAATGGCAGGTAATGGGCGTAACGTGGGCTGATGTTTTTGGCCAGCAGCTGCCCGGCAATATGGCGCGCCTGTTTACCCGAAACGCGAACGATGCCCACGCCTCCCTGTCCGGGAGGCGTGGCGACTGCGGCGATGGTGTCTTGTTCCGCCATGCTTATCACTTCTCGATTGAACGACTGTCGAAATCGTTTATGCGTTTTCTCTTCCGGACTTTATTTCTCGTTCTCAATGCGTCGGGTGATGACCCATTGCTGTGCAATCGACAGCAGGTTATTCACGACCCAGTACAGCACCAGACCGGAGGGGAAGAAGGCGAACATAACGGTAAAACCAATGGGCATAAACTGGAAGATCTTCTGCTGCACTGGATCGACCGGTGCCGGGTTCAGTTTCTGCTGCACAAACATTGATATGCCCATCAGCAATGGCAGGATGAAATAGGGGTCACGTGCTGACAGGTTGGTGAGCCATAACATGAACGGGGCCTGGCGCATTTCCACGCTTTCCAGCAGCACCCAGTAGAGTGAAATGAACACCGGTATCTGTACAAGGATAGGCAGACAGCCACCCATGGGATTGATCTTTTCCCGCTTGTACATTTCCATCATGGCCTTGCTCATGGCCTGACGGTCATCCCCGAACTGTTCCTTCATCTGTTTCATGCGCGGCGCGACTTTGCGCATTTTCGCCATCGATTTATAACTCATCGCTGACAACTTATAGAATAGCGCTTTGACCGTAATGGTCAGAAAGATAATGGCCCAGCCCCAGTTACCAAATAGATTATGGTACTGATTAAGCAACCAGAAAAGGGGTTTGGCAATGATGGTGAGTATGCCGTAATCCACGGTTAATTCCAGACCGGGCTGCTCTTTCGCCAGCCTGTCCTGAAGTTTGGGACCGACGACCAGGCGACTGTTAAAACTGCTCTGCTCACCCGCTTGTAATCGTTTTGCCTCTGAGCGCGTACCGAGTATATAGCGCCCGCTGTCGGAGTTATAACGGGAAAAGTAGAGGTGCTTTTCGTTACTGTCCGTGATCCACGCGATCAGGAAATAGTGCTGAATCATCGCCAGCCAGCCGTTTTCCAGCTCTCTGTTTAGATTCTTTTCCTGCATATCACCGAAATCAATTTTTTCATATTTGATTTCGTCGTTATATATGACGCCACCGGTATAGGTGTGAATAAACATGGATGCGTTTTCATCGACTGGCTCGGTGCGATACAGCTGCATGTACTGACTGCCACTCCAGCCCTTCTCACCGGCGGCAATGGCGTGATCGACATTAATGGTGTAATCGTTTCTGCGGAAGGTATAAACCTTGGTGACTCTTGTTCCGTCTTTGCCGGTCCAGTAGAGAGGGACTTTTATCTCATTAATACCTTCGGCCAGGCGATAGCTGTCCTGCTCGGCGGTATAAACTGCATTATGGGTAGGGGCGGTCTCCTTGTTGGCTGAAACCAGCCCGGACTGCGCGACATGGAAATTAGTTCTATCTTCGGTTAGCAGATCGACCTTCTCATCCTGTTTATCCGCATTAACCGCATATTTTCTTAAGGTTGCCCTGCGTACATCGCCGCCGCGGGTACTGATTTCAACTTCCAAAACATCGGTTACGATGGTTATAACTCGACTGCTGCTTGCAGCTGCCGGCCTGTTCTCTATCTCCGCACTGGGAGCAACTGCATTAATGGGCGGTGGCACGTCACTGTCCATCTCGCTGCTGCCGATTTGTTCGGATTTTTCCGGTGCTACGGCGACTTCGGGGCGGGGTGCATAATCATTTTGCCATTGTGCCCACAGTAAATAGACCAGAAACAATAGGGCGAAATAGAGCAGGGTTCTTTGATTTTCCATCACTAATGGCTTTCCGAGGTTTTCCCGTTTTCAGGGTTGGAGTTTATTGATTTGTGATCTTCCGGCTTGCACACTGAAGATTTACACGTTGTCGAGCGGCAATTAGTAACTTCACTGCCTGGAACAGGGTCGTAGCCCCCATCATAGCCGGGGTGACAGCGGCCCAGGCGACGGATTGCTAACCAGCTACCCCGAAAAACACCCTGGCTGCGCACGGCTTCTATCGCATAACTGGAACAGGTAGGCGTATAACGGCAGCCCGATGCAATATAAGGACTCAGTGCAAGTTGATAAAAACGAATAAGGGCGATTAAGAGTCGGCGCATTTTTTTTTCAAAATTACCCAATGCTTTTCGAGAGACTTCCACAATTGCTGATTGGTTGCTGTGGCCGCTTGCTTCCCGGCCAGTACGACGTAATCAGCATTGCAATTGTGTGTCGAGAGACGAAAATTTTCACGAACCAGACGTTTAATTCGATTTCGGCCTACCGATAGTTTTACCCTGCGCTTTGAAATGGCCATCCCAAGTCTTGGACGGCCAAGCTCGTTGGAGCGGGTAAGAACGGTAAAAAATTGGTCGCCTGCTCGCGTTGGTTTTTCAAAAACCCGATTAAAATCAGCGGCATTCAGTAACCTGGCTTGCTTGGGTAGGCCTGCACTCGACACAATGGCTAACTTTGAAAATCAGCCAGCTTTATACGGTCAGTTTATGACGACCTTTGGCACGGCGTGCTTTCAATATTCTACGACCGCCAACAGTACGACTGCGCGCTCTAAAACCGTGTGTTCTTGCCCTTTTCAGAGTGCTGGGCTGGAATGTTCTTTTCATGGTAGTTAACCTGTAACTGTTATTGATTCAGCGAACCGCGCATTTTACTGATGCAGCAGCACTTAGTCAAAGCCTGATTCCACTATTATTCAACAAGTTAATGGTTTATCGTTTTATATTAACTTTCGCCTGTGGATAACACCTATTAACAGGTATAGAATCTCCGCTCCTTCTTAGATTTAAACTCACTTTTTCACGGAGACCTTCTTCCTTTGAGCGTTGTTTTTTGGCCAAACTGTTTACAGCAACTCGAGCAGAAACTCTCTGATCAGCAGTTAAATACCTGGATACGGCCGCTTCAAATTAAGGAAGAGGCGGGTGCCATCACTTTACTGGCGCCCAATCGTTTTGTGCTTGACTGGGTTAAACAGAATTTTCAGGAACAGATTCAGACCATTCTTGTGGAAATAGGCGCTGCCGAGGTGGCGCTTAATTTTGAGATTGGTTCACAGGCCAAACCTGCGAAAGCCGCTCTTACTGCGGTTCCGACAATGGCTCAACCGCGTATTTTCGAACCACAGAAGCTTTCCAGTAGCAATCAGCACCCTATCGAACACAATCTCAACCCGGCATTTACCTTTGACAGTTTTGTCGAGGGTAAATCCAACCAGCTGGCCAAGGCCGCATCGATACAGATCGCGGACAACCCCGGTCATGCATACAACCCGCTTTTCATGTATGGCGGCGTTGGTCTGGGTAAAACCCATCTTATCCATGCCATTGGCAATATGATGCTGCAAAACAACCCCGATGCCCGTATCGTCTACCTGCATTCGGAGCGTTTTGTCGGCAATATGGTCAAGGCCTTGCAACATAACGCTATTGATGAATTCAAGCAGCACTATCGCTCTCTGGATGCGCTGCTGATCGATGATATCCAGTTTTTTGCCGGCAAAGAGCGTTCTCAGGAGGAGTTTTTCCATACTTTCAATGCCTTGCTCGAATCGGGTAGCCAGATTATTTTAACCTGCGATCGCTATCCGAAAGAGGTCGAAGGGCTTGAAGAGCGCCTGCGCTCCCGCTTTGGCTGGGGTTTGCCGGTGTGCATCGAACCACCCGAGCTGGAAACACGCGTGGCCATTTTGCAGAAAAAGGCCGAGGAATATAAACTCAAATTTCCCAGCGAAGTGGCTTTTTTTATTGCCAAACGCATCCGCTCAAACATTCGCGAGCTGGAAGGAGCGTTTCGCCGGGTCATGGCCACGGCCAATTTCACCAAGTGTGCGATTACGCTTGATCTGGCTAAAGATGCTCTGCGCGACCTGATTGCGATTCAGGACCGGGCTATCAGCATCGAAAATATTCAGAAGACGGTGGCTGAATATTACAAAATTCGCAGTTCCGACCTGTTATCCAGTCGCCGTAGTCGTTCCATTACCCGACCTCGACAGCTGGCGATGGCTCTGGCCAAAGAGCTGA
Source organism: Gammaproteobacteria bacterium (assembly GCA_024636785.1). Classification (GTDB taxonomy): domain Bacteria; phylum Pseudomonadota; class Gammaproteobacteria; order SZUA-229; family SZUA-229; genus LH-M37. Next base: position 34,841 of record JAGXGK010000012.1, on the reverse strand, counting down.
CCAATCACAGTCTGCCTGAAATCGGTGCTGCCTTTGGGGGTCGGGATCATACAACAATATTACACGGTTGCCGGAAGATAGCCGAACTTAGAGACTCTGACGCGAAGATAAGCGAAGATTACACTAATATGATGCGCATCCTGAGTAACTGATAATAAGCTGTGGATAAACTTGTTATCAGCTGGGGTGTAACATGTAGAGGAAATCAGAGGATAAAGTTATCCACATTTCATCTACAGGATAAGGGTAGAATAACCCCCGTCAATATTGCTAAATATATTTCGCATCTTGTTGAAATATAAGTATATGTCAGAGTTATCCCTGATATTGAGCGAGACTTATAATAACAATAAGTATATAAATAAAAGAACTAATACTAATTAAGGCCACACCATGAAATTTCAAATTCAAAGGGACAACCTGCTTAATTCATTGCAGCAGATAATCGGTGCAGTTGAGAAACGGCAGACGATGCCAGCATTATCCAATGTACTTATCAAAGCTGATCAGAATTCTCTGTCACTCACTGCTACTGATCTGGAAATCGAATTTCTTACGCAGATGGACATGATTATTGACGAACCGGGTGAAATTACTGTTCCAGCCAGAAAAATGCTGGATATATGTAAATCACTGCCGGTAGATTCGCAGGTAAATTTCAGCCTTAAAGGTGATAAAGCCATGATTCAATCAGGGCGCAGCCGTTTCTCACTAGTTACCCTGCCGGCGAGTGATTTCCCCTCCCTGGATGAAATCAGCTCTAATTCTAGCTTTGAGTTACCACAGAGAATCCTGAAGGATATTATCGATAAAACCGCTTTTGCCATGGCTCAGCAGGATGTGCGTTATTATTTGAATGGCCTGATGCTGGAAGTGGGCTCCAAAGTACTCAGAGCTGTCGCCACTGATGGTCACCGCCTGGCTTTTTGTGAAAAAGAGACCGACTGTGAACTGGCTGAAATCAAACAGGTTATCCTGCCCCGCAAAGGGGTCATTGAATTGGCACGATTGCTCGAATACACCGACGATAAGGTAAAAATAATTCTGAGTAGCAATCACCTGCGGGTTGAGCTTAACAATCTTCGCTTTACTTCCAAGTTGATCGATGGCCGTTTCCCGGACTATAACCGTGTAATTCCCGATGATGGCCATTCTGTAATGACAGCCGAGCGCGAAACCCTTAAACAGGCTCTGATTCGCGCCTCTATCCTATCCAATGAAAAATATCGGGGTATCCGATTGATTCTGGAAGATAATCTGGTGCGTCTGCAGGCGCACAACCCGGATCAGGAAGAGGCGGATGTTGATCTGGAGGTCAATTACAAAGGCGAAGCCCTGGAGATTGGCTTTAACGTCAACTACATGATCGATGCCCTCAATGCGGCCAATTCAAACATGGTACAGCTAACACTGAGAGACTCAAACAGTAGTTGTCTGCTGAGCTATCCCGATCTAGGCGATTGTAAATACGTCATCATGCCAATGCGACTTTAGTTATAACGGATCTATAAAGGACTGTTATGCATTTAATGCGGTTGCAGATCCAGTATTTTCGAAATTTGGCTAAAGTTGATTTCGAACCGGTAGCTGGCGTCAATCTTATAACAGGACTTAATGCTTCGGGTAAAACCAGTTTACTTGAAGCTATTTACTATCTCAGTCATCTGCGTTCGTTCAGAACACACCAGATTACTGATCTCATAAATCGACAGGCCACTCAACTACAGCTGGTGGCTAAAATTCACACTAATTCTCATCATCAGATACCTCTGGGAATATTGCGTAGCCGCAACAAACTGGAAGTGCGCGCCAATCATCAGCCGGTAAAAAGAGTCGCCGACATTGCAGCACTGTTTCCGGTCATCGCTATTCATCCTGACAGCTATAAACTCATTACCGGAGGACCTTCTTACAGAAGGCAATATCTGGACTGGGGAGTGTTCCACGTGGAACATAACTTTTTTGCTATATGGCAACGCTATAAAAAAGCACTGCAACAACGCAATGCAGCGCTGAAGTCAAAGCAGAATAATGAATACTGTGCATTATGGGATCATGAGCTTGTCGACATGGCTGTTCGAATTGATCAGATGCGCGATGGTTACATGAATGCGCTTTATCCCTATCTGCAGGCGTTGATCCAGCGGTTTTTTAAAGATCAGGATGTGGAGCTTAGTTATAAACGAGGGTGGTCGGAAGAGAGTGATCTGAAGGTTCTGTTTAAATCAGAGTTGTACAGAGATCGCATGAGAGGGTTTACCCAGTACGGTCCGCATCGGGCAGAGCTATTAATCAGGGTTGACGGCCAGTCGGCACAGACCGGTATCTCACGCGGGCAACAAAAGACATTGGTTGCACTGCTGCGCCTCGCCCAGGCACAGCATTTTACTGAAAGTACCGGTCGCAGCTGCATTCTTCTGTATGACGACCTTGCGGCGGAACTGGACGCCAGGCATCGCCGGGAAATACTGGCAGTGCTGGTTAAAATGAAAATACAGCTGTTTTTAACAGCGATTGAAGCGGAGCAGATTGACCTGTCAGGGTGGGAGACTAAAAAAATGTTCCACGTGGAACAAGGTCAGCTCAAAGACCTGATATAATGACCCTTTGTTGATAAATGGTTAATTCAATGAGCACGGAAAACACTTACGATTCCACGAATATTAAGGTATTAAAAGGACTTGATGCCGTTAGAAAGCGCCCGGGGATGTATATAGGCGATACCGAAGATGGCACCGGTTTGCATCACATGGTGTTCGAAGTCGTCGATAACTCTATCGACGAAGCGCTGGCAGGCCACTGCACCGAAATTAACGTAAAGATAAACGATGATGGTTCGGTAACGGTTAAGGATAACGGTCGCGGTATTCCCACGGATATTCATAAAGAAGAGGGGCGTTCGGCGGCAGAAGTCATTATGACTGTCCTGCATGCGGGCGGAAAATTCGACGAAAACTCCTACAAGATATCCGGTGGCCTGCACGGAGTCGGTGTTTCGGTGGTGAATGCACTGTCAGAGAAGATGCTGCTGACCATCCAGCGCAATGGCGAGACTTATCAGCAGGAATACAGTCATGGTGACCCTGTTGCAGATATGCGGGTTATAGGTAAGACCGATAAGACCGGCACCGAATTACGCTTCTGGGCCAGCGTAGATATATTCAAAAACATCGAATATCACTACGATATCCTGTCCAAACGTCTGCGCGAGCTGTCATTTTTGAATTCAGGTGTACGCATTGTCCTCAAGGATGAGCGCACCGAAAAAGAAGATGTTTTTGAATACAAGGGCGGTATAAAGTCGTTTGTTGAGCATCTGAATAAGAATAAAACCCCTTCGCATGAAACGGTGATCCACTTTACTGCCGAAAAGGAAGGGGTGATAGTGGAAGTCGCCATGCAGTGGAATGATTCGTATCAGGAAAGCATTTTTCCTTTTACCAATAATATCCCCCAGAAAGATGGTGGCAGCCATGTGGCCGGGTTTAGAGGTGCTCTGACTCGAAGCATGAATCAGTACATGGAAAAAGAGGGGCTGGCGGCTAAAAACAAAGTATCGGTGACGGGTGATGATGCGCGCGAAGGCCTGACTGCCGTGTTGTCGGTGAAGGTTCCGGATCCCAAGTTTTCCTCGCAGACCAAGGACAAGCTGGTCTCCTCGGAAGTGAAAGCCATTGTGGAATCAACCATGGCTGAAAAGCTGCATGATTTTCTGCTGGAAAGACCGGCTGAAGCTAAAGCGATAACCGCGAAGATCGTTGATGCAGCACGCGCGCGGGAGGCGGCTAAAAAAGCGCGGGAAATGACCCGACGTAAAGGCGCGCTGGATATTGCCGGGCTACCCGGAAAACTGGCCGATTGTCAGGAAAAGGACCCCAGCTTAAGCGAGCTTTATTTAGTGGAAGGGGACTCAGCGGGAGGTTCGGCCAAACAGGGCCGCTCCAGAAAAACCCAGGCCATTTTACCGCTGAAAGGCAAGATTTTGAATGTCGAGAAAGCCCGATTTGACAAGATGATCGCCTCTGCTGAGGTCGGCACCTTGATAACCGCGCTGGGCTGCGGCATTGGTAAAGACGAATATAACCCAGATAAATTACGCTACCATCACATCATCATCATGACTGATGCGGACGTCGATGGCTCTCACATTCGCACTTTGTTGCTGACCTTCTTTTATCGTCAAATGAGGGAACTGGTGGAGCGGGGCCATATCTATATCGCCCAGCCGCCGTTGTACAAGGTGAAAAAGGGCAAGCAGGAGCGTTATGTCAAAGATGATGATGAATTAAACGCCCATCTGCTACAGATTGCACTAAACGGCTCAAAATTATTTGTAAATAAAGACACCCCTGCGTTGTCCGATACCGCACTGGAAGATCTGGCGCAGAGTTATCTGCTGGCGAGATCATCGATTCAACGTCTGGCTAGAAGAGTGGATCTCAATATACTGAATGAGATGATAAACCTCTGCGGTATTCATAAGGAAGAGCTTGGGGATGTGGATTCACTGAAAAAATATGCTGATAACTTGTTGATTTTATTAGATAAACATAAGTTGTCAGGAATGTTTTATCGCTATCAGATAATCACCGATGAAGAGGCCAGGCCAGCAATAGAGCTGATTCGTCAATTGCATGGTCTGGATCACAGTTACATATTTGATGAAGAATTTTTCACCTCTTCCGATTATAGACAGATTGTTAAAATGGGCGACAAGGTTGATGCGCTGTTAGGCGAAGATGCCTACATTCAACGCGGCGATAAACAGCATGTGGTCAGCTCTTTCGAAGAGGTAATGGTGTGGTTGATGGAGCAGGCGCGCAAAGGTCTGAGCGTTCAGCGCTATAAAGGTCTGGGTGAGATGAATCCGGATCAGCTCTGGGATACCACCATGAACCCTGAAACCCGTCGCATGCTTCAGGTGAAGATAGAAGATGCGGTGGCCGCCGATCAGGTGTTTACTACCCTGATGGGAGACCATGTGGAACCACGGCGTGAATTCATTGAAAGAAACGCGCTATCTGCGACTAATATTGATACCTGATCTGTTGTCACCCGCATGAACTATACCGATCTGCGCGATTTCATACAGCAGCTGGAATCACAGGGCGAGCTCAAGCGCATACAGATTGAGGTTGACCCCTATCTGGAAATTACGGAAATCTGTGACCGCACGTTGAAAGCGCAGGGCCCAGCGCTGTTGTTCGAAAATGTAAAAGGCTCGACGGTGCCCATACTGGCTAACCTGTTCGGCACCCCCAGGCGCGTCGCCATGGGTATGGGTAAGGATGACGTGAGCGCCTTGCGCGAAGTCGGTCAGTTACTCGCTTTTCTGAAAGAACCCGATCCGCCCAAAGGCATGAAAGATGCCTGGGACAAGCTGCCCATCTTTAAGCAGGTGCTGAATATGGCGCCGAAGCTGGTCAAAAAGGCCCCCTGTCAGGACGTGGTTTACGAAGGCGAGGCGGTGGATCTGGCCAGCATACCGGTGCAAACCTGCTGGCCGGGTGATGTCGCTCCGCTCATTACCTGGGGGTTGGTGGTGACCCGCGGACCGGAAAAAGAGCGGCAGAATCTGGGTATCTATCGCCAACAGGTGATCGCCAAAAACAAGGTGATTATGCGCTGGCTGGCGCAGCGCGGCGGTGCCCTCGATTACCGCGACTGGCAGAAAAAAAATCCCGGTGAACCCTTTCCCATCGCGGTTGCCCTGGGCGCTGACCCGGCAACCATTTTAGGTGCGGTCACTCCCGTACCCGACAGCCTTTCCGAATACGGCTTTGCCGGTTTGTTGCGCGGCAGTAAAACCGAAGTGGTGCAGTGCGGCTTGAGCGAGTTACAGGTGCCGGCCTCGGCCGAATATGTGCTGGAGGGCTTTATCTACCCCGGTGAAAAGGCCGAGGAGGGGCCGTTTGGCGATCACACCGGTTACTACAATGAGGTCGAAAGCTTCCCGGTGTTCACCATCGAGCGGCTGACTCACCGCGAAAATCCCATCTATCACAGCACCTATACCGGTCGCCCCTCCGATGAACCAGCGGTGCTGGGGGTGGCGCTTAACGAAGTCTTTGTGCCGATATTACAAAAACAGTTTCCGGAAATTACCGATTTCTATCTGCCCCCCGAAGGCTGCTCCTACCGTCTGGCGGTAGTGAGCATGAAGAAACAGTATCCCGGTCATGCCAAACGCGTGATGATGGGGGTGTGGTCGTTTCTGCGTCAGTTCATGTACACCAAGTTCGTCATCGTCGTGGACGAAGATATCAATGCCCGCGACTGGAGCGATGTCATCTGGGCGATGACCACCCGCGTTGACCCGGTGCGTGATTTCACCATGATCGAAAACACTCCAATCGATTATCTCGATTTCGCCTCGCCCGTTTCGGGACTGGGTTCAAAAGTGGGCATTGATGCGACCAATAAATGGCCGGGTGAGACCGAGCGCGAATGGGGAACGCCCATCGTCATGGATGAAAAGATAAAGCGGCGTGTTGATGAGATATGGCAGGAACTGGGTCTGGACTGAAACGGGCTATAAGGCTGTCGGGTTTAGGATGAATTGGCTGCGGAAGTGGGAGAGTGGCCTCGCTTCAACCCCCCTAAACACGACAGCCTCCTAGAAAAAATCGACCTTACCGCCCTTTATGGAAGGAATGATTTTTCTCTGTTCCACCAGCGTTTCATAGCTGTGAGAACAGTTACGTCCATGCTCCTTGCTGTAATAAAGCGCCTTGTCTGCGAAATCCAGCACCGCCGGCGGATAATCGTTCTCGTTGATCCGGGCATAACCTGCACTCACCGTGACTGTGCCAATCTGCGAAAAATCGTGGTCTGCAATGGCTTTTCGGAAACGCTCGATCAAATCCACCGCAACAGTTTCGGTGGCTGGTTCAAGCAAAATAACAAACTCTTCGCCACCCACGCGGAAAAGCAAATCGGTCTTCCTGAAACAGGACTTCATGATTTGAGACACGGTTAATATAACCTCGTCACCGAAAACGTGACCATAAATATCATTGACCCGCTTGAAGTGATCGATGTCGATGATAACCAACCAGGCGCTATCATGGTCTTTAGAGTGTCGCCGCTCCTGCAGCTGGGAAAGTTTGGCATTGGCATCGAGCTGCTGCTGGATTTTGAACAGTTTGGATAATTTGTTATCAAAAGTCCGGCGATTGTACAGACCGGTTAATTTATCTCGCTCGCTTTCGTTAAAAAGAATCCGGTAATTTTGATAAATTTGGGCAAAAGCTTCAATCAGGCTCATCTGCGTGGACAGCTCTTTATGGCTGTCAACGACCAGGCATCCAGTCGCCTGTGATTCTTCAAAAATTGGGAACAGATAGCGAAAATAACCCAATCCATGCTGGTAAGTAGTGATTGTTGCGTTTTGGGTGCAGGCGGTTAAATATTCGGGGGTGACATCAATGTGAGAATCAACGTCCCAGCAGTAGGGCGCTTTCTTGCTCTTATCGATAGTAAGCGAGACCACTACTTCGCTGGAAACGACATTATTTTCACGGCTGGATTTTAGAATAGAGACAGCGTGTACGGGTAACAATTGCGCCAGCGTCGCGACCAGACTGGACTCCATGGAATCGAGGTCACGCTGCCTGGTCACTTCGACCACCGATTGAAGTATTTTATTTTTCATCATGCAATCGAGTATAGCAGCTGGAAACTTAAGACCATGCGTTGAACAGAGTAATTTTGTATTACCCGCACACAAAAAGCATGGAGCACATTAGCCTATTGCATTAACGCGTTCAGTTTGTCATCCATATGCAATTCGGTCAGCTCACTGAAGCCGCCAATCCATTCACCATTAATGGTGATTTGAGGCACGGTGCGGGCACCGTGGGTTTTTAGGGCGAACTCCCGGCGAGCCTCTGGATTGAGATCAATGCGTTTTTCGTCGTAGGGAATCCCCCATTTTTGCAATAACTGTTTGGTTTTGTCGCAGATCGGACAAATGCCGGTGCTGAAGAGGGTGAGTTGAGCCATGCAATGCATTTCCGTATAAGTGGTTAAAATAGAGAGTATATTAAACAAAAAGATTAAGAGTTTTCTTTTATCAGTTAAAAAAAGTAGAATGAGACGCTTTTTCATTTAGACCAATTGGACAATAATTTTACATGAGCTACCACGTTTCAGTCCCCGCTTCCGGGCACGAGTTTAGCGTTGAAGAAGATGAGACCATACTGGATGCTGCGCTGAGACAGGGGGTTGGTCTGCCTTACGGCTGTCGCAATGGCGCCTGTGGTAAATGCGTCGGTAATCTCCGCTCCGGAGAAGTACAGTATGAAAAGAGTGCGTTGAAGGACGCTGCCAGACAACTTTACGATCAGGGTAAGACTCTTTTTTGTCAGGCCAGAGCCTGTTCAGATCTGGAAATAGAGGTCACGGAGATCACCCGCGCTCAGGAAGTTGAAGTTAAAACCCTGCCATGTCGTGTTGAAAACATGGAACTGCTGAGCCATGACGTCATGAAAGTGGAGCTAAAGTTGCCGGAAAACGAGCGTATGCAGTTTCTGGCCGGGCAGTATCTGGAAATTATCCTCAAGGACGGCAAACGCCGTGCATTCTCCATTGCAAACGCCCCGCACGACGACGACTTGATTGAGCTGCATATTCGCCATGTACCGGACGGCCAATTCAGCGATTATGTATTCAGCGAGATGAAGGAAAAAACCCTGCTCCGAATCGAAGGGCCGCACGGCTGTTACTATCTACGAGAAGAGTCCGATCGCCCGGTCATACTGGTGGGCGGAGGAACCGGTTTTGCGCCTTTGAAGGGCATGCTCGAACACGCCTTCAAAATCGGCTTCAAAAAACCGATCCACCTGTTCTGCGGGGTGCGCGCCAAACGTGATCTGTATATGGAGGTAATGGTTAGAGCATGGGAGGAAGAGCACGACAACCTGAAATATACCCCGGTGCTGTCCAACCCGGATGAGAATGACAACTGGCAGGGTAAAGTCGGCTATGTGCACGAGGCCGTGGTGGAAGAGTATCCCGACCTGTGCGGTTACGATATCTATTTAAGCGGCCCGCCGCCGATGGTTAAATCGGGTATGGAGGCCTTTTATGCGAAAGGTCTGCCTGAAACTCAGATTTATTCCGATTCCTTTGAATATTCTGATGATGCCTTGAGTGCCATGGGAATTAAAAAACCGAAACCCTAAACCCGATAGCCTCTGGACAGATAATGGCCGTCCTTGCTGAAAAACAGTTATTTTGAATATGGCTCCCGGATAAATGCAGATAGAGACATATGCGTTGTTCGTTGTTCGCGACCCAGTGACTTTTTATTAAGCTTTTTCTAGTTGCGGTGTTGGATTTTCTGCCTGCTCCTGCTCACCTTCATGCTGAGGAGTTACAACCAGACTCTCCAGTCCGCGCCGATAATAATGCTGCGCCTGTTCGGCGTCATCCATGTGCTGATCCAGCAATTGTGCAAGTTTCAGATAGGTTTCCGGCATGGGGTGAATGGCCAGACTGGCTTCAAGATGAGCGCGCGCCTTGCCCCACAGTTTTTTGGCCAGGCAGTGCTTGCCGAGCGCCAGCAGCAGATGGGCGTTGTGCGGGTGCTGATGACACCAGGATTCGATCTGCTCCAGCTGCTTGTTATCGATAACCATATCCAGTTCCGAATAGAGCACAATCAGCGCTTCTGACCAGTGGCGATCGAGCGTGTGACGTAACACCTGCTCGGCCTGTTCGAGCGCGTTTAATTCGATCAGCAGCCGGGCGTAATGCTGTACCAGACCGGCATCGGTCCTGAAGCTATCGGGGATGTGGTTCCAGAGCGTGGTGAGCGCAGCGGTGTCATTGGGCTGAGCCTTTTCATCCAGCAGGCCGTGCCAGGATTCCAGCTCCAGCGCATGCAGTTCTTCATGGGACAGAAGTTTCTGCTTTTTAAGTTCGGGAAGCAGCAGCTGAAGGTTGTACCAGTCTGCAAGGCGTCGATAGGTTTTCAGCAGCAGCTTGATGACATAGGCGTGTTTGGGGGAAAGCGTGTAAAGGTGCCGGAGGTTGGCCAGCGCCTGTTCATATTGCTCGTGGTCGAGCTGAAGCTCCGCTTTGGTTAGGCCGATGGCAATTTCGGCATCCGGATTAGCCTCGTGTGCCAGACGCAGATATTCATCGCGGCGTTCATGTTCGCCCTGACGCTGGGCTGTCCGCGCGGCGGAAAGATAGGACAGCAGGGGATTTTCGCTGTACTGGATGTGTTTCAGCAACAGCTTTTCAGCCTCCTTAAAACGCCCTTCCGCCAGTTCAATCAGACCATGGGAAAGTGCAACCCGCGCCTTTTCCATAAGACGCTCCTTGCGCTGCGCCCCAAAATAGACAATGGCTTTGTACAACAGGGAAATAATCTTGAACAGAAGCAGCAGCGCCAGAACGCCCGCCATCAGCGCACCGCCCGCCATCAGCAAGTTTGTCTCGTATTGAAAATCACCCAGCCTGATATTGATAAAGCCAGTGTCCTGCATCTTGAACAGGGTAAAGCCGAAAATAGCGGCAATGGCAACAAGGATAAATATAATGAAGCGCGCCATAGTCAATTATCCATAATACTGAAGAGAAGGACTGATTATCTCAGAAAAGCCACGGTTGTGGCTAGTTGTGTTGAGGTTGGGAAAAAAAAACGGCGAGTGCGTGCAGACAGGCGTCATCGGTGGCGTTGTCAGCCTGAATAATGCACTGGAATCGGAGTTGTTGGGCGAGGGCGTAAGAACGGCTACCCGGAACAATCAGGGGTAGAGCGGTGAGCGTGGATTTACAGCCCTCGTCGGTCAGCTCGTACAGGAATTGCAGGCCCTGATTGCTGGTCACGGTCAGAGCATCCAGTTGCAAAAGAATACTTAGGTCGAGCGAGTCGAGGTGGTTTTTTTCGCGCCGATAGGTTTCTGCATAAGTGACCTCGGCACCACGATCCACCAGCGTGTCGGCAAGCAGATCACGACCACCTTCGCCGCGAAAGATGACCACCACTTTACCCGCGAGGCTGTCCGGCTGGAGTGCAGGGTGCTGCAGCAGGCTTTCAGTATCGAAGCCCTCAGGTACGATGTCGGCTGCAAGGTGATGTTTTTTTAGCATGGCCTCGGTGCTGCGCCCGATAACTGCCAGAGTAAGTTTGTCCGGTAATGCCGTAATTTTTTCCAGCGTTTTTTGCACTGCGGTCGGGCTGATGAAAACAGCAATATCAAAATCAGACAGGTGATCGATAATATTGTCCAGCGCCGGGTTGTCGCTAACATCGCCGATGCGTATCACCGGATAGTGCAAAGCAGTGCCACCGGCTTCGCCTATCCGTCGCAGCAGAGTCCCGGCCAGCTCCTCGGGCCGGGTCACCAGAACGGTTCTGTCTTTAAGGGGCAGGGTCGGGTTCATGTAGAGCGGTAATTACCAGTGCTAAAAATATCAGCGGCGGGTGGATTTAATGATTTTTCGAATGTCAGGAAGATGGCGGCGGCTCACCTCCAGTAAATCATCGATGTCCTTGAAGTTAAGGCAGACATGCCCCTGCTCGTTTTTTTGCAGGCCGTGGATATAGTCTCTGGATACCAGCGCATTGCGATGAATACGGATAAAGCTGTTGGCGAACTCGGACTCCAGCGCCTTGAGTGATTCTTCGATGAGGTATTCATGCTCGTCGGTGCGCAGGGTGACATATTTCTGGTCGGCCTTGAAATAGATGATATCTTCAATCGGCACCAGCTCCAGAGTGCCCCGAATTTTCACGCATATCTTACTGCGGGTATTGGGGTTTTCATCCTGTTTCAGCTGGTTGAGCTGGGCGCGATTGAGGCGGCCGGCCGACTGGATGGCCTGATCCAGCTGTTCTTGCTTAACGGGTTTCAGCAGATAGCCGACCGCATTGCTGTCGAACGCACTTAAGGCGTGTTCACTGAAGGCGGTAGTGAAAACAATGGCTGGAGGTCTGGGTAGCCGACTGAGATAATTGGCCGCTTCCAGACCATCCATGCCCGGCATGCGGATATCCATGAATACCAGATCGGGCTTGAGGTTTTGTGCCAGCGCCAGCGCCTGCTCACCTGTCGCTGCTTCACCGACAAGGGTGTGTTTCTCTGACTTTGACAGCATATGCCGTAGACGCTGGCGTGCCAGCTGTTCGTCATCAACAATTAGAATTTTCACATTGGTATACCCATTATTAAGAAACAGCGTTCAGGATGCTGTCGGGTTTAGCGGGATTGAAGCGGGGCCGCTCTTCCGCTTCCGCAGCCAATTTATCCCAGGTCCGACAGTGTATCCTGGCAACGTAATGCTTCTATGATACACAGAGAGTATGAGTCTAAATACTATGGCTTTCCAGTGGAATTTCTAAAATGACCGCATAGGTATCGTCACCGGCATGGATGTTGAATTTGGCCCTGTTGCCATACACCAGCGCGAGGCGTTGCTGGATATTATTCTGCGCCATCTGGTTACCCTTATGATTTCTCATGGCGCCGCTGCCCAGAGGGTTGCTGACGCCGAGTACGAGCCGTTGGTCTTTGCGCTTCGCAGAGATGGAGATAACGCCGCCCTGAATCAGGGGTTCGATACCGTGATAAATGGCGTTCTCCACCAGCGGTTGTAGGCATAAGGCGGGCACTTCGGTCGCATGCAGGCTCTTATCAATATCCCATTCAAGGTTTAGACGCTCGCCCAGGCGCAGTGCTTCGATGGCGAGGTAACTGCGGGTCAGCTCCAGCTCATCGGCGAGGGTATTGGTGGTCTGCTCGCGCAGGCTGGCGCGAAAAATATCGGAGAGGTCTTCGACCGCCTTTTCCGCCTTGTCCGGGTTAAAGGCAATCAGGCTGGCGATGGTGTTCATGCTGTTGAACAGGAAGTGCGGACGGATGCGTGCCTGCAGAGCCTGAATTTCGGCTTTGGATTGCGCCTGGATGTGGATTTTCCATTGCTGGTGTACATAGAAATAGCGCAGGCTCACCGTATAGACTACCGCGCTGATGAGCATGATGCGCGCCAGAAAATAATCACCCAGCGGCGAGGTCACCGGGTCCAGTTCCAGCCAGCGATTGGTGCCGATAATTAGCAGGCAGAAAGCGAAACTGATCAGCATCATCAGGGCAAAGCTGAGGCTCACGCCGGCGCGGGTGGGCAGGTCGTTTAACCAGCGCCGGGCGCTGCAGAGCACGGCGGCATTGAGCAGACCAATCCAGAGCATAAGCATCGAAATGAAGGCGAGCTGATCCCAGAACTTAACCGTTGCCGGCGCAGAGGTCAGCACCAGCGCCAGCATCTCCACCAGCAGGATCAACATAAAAATAACGTTGACGTTACAGAAATTGGGCAGCAGCCCGGTATCGCTGAGATTGAGGTCGATAAATTGTAAATTGTTTTCCATGGCTACTAGAGATAGTCGAGCGCCGCTGGATTGCAAGTGAAACGCCGGCTTGCTTTGGAAAGTTGCGTCATAGGCGGCGCTCACAGCGGCATCCCTGATATACTTATGCAATAAATCGGCGGCGCAGAATTATTGCGTACGACGTGGAAAAAATTAAAAAAACCTATCAAGCGTGCAGAGATTATGAGTACAGAAGATCAGAAAAAACAGGCCGGAAAAGCGCAGGTCAACCAGTCATGGGGCGGACGTTTCAGCGAGCAGACCGATGCCTTTGTCGAAGCTTTTACCGCCTCGGTGGAATTCGATCAGAGGATGTATCGTCAGGATATCGCCGGTTCGCGTGTGCATGCCCGCATGCTGAACAAGGTCGCAGTACTGTCCGATGATGACCTGGCGGCAATTCTTGACGGTCTGGATCAGGTGGAAGCGGAGATAGGCAATGGCAGTTTTGAATGGTCGATTGCGCGTGAAGATGTGCACATGAATATCGAGGCGCGCCTGACCGAGATCATCGGTGACGCCGGCAAACGCCTGCATACTGGGCGCTCGCGCAATGACCAGGTGGCGACCGATATCCGGCTCTATCTGCGCGAACAGATTGTGCAGGTGATTAACGAAGCGAAAAGGTTGCAGCATGGCTTACTGGGGCTGGCGGAAGCCGAAGCGGACACTATCATGCCCGGCTTCACCCACCTGCAGGCGGCACAGCCGGTGACCTTCGGGCATCACATGCTGGCCTGGTTTGAGATGCTGGCGCGCGATGTCTCCCGCTACGAAGATTGCAGCGCGCGCATGAACATGTGCCCGCTGGGTGCGGCCGCGCTGGCCGGGACCAGCTACCCCATCGACCGTGAGTTCACCGCCGAGCTGCTGGGCTTTGATGCGCCCACTGCAAATTCACTGGATTCGGTCAGTGACCGGGATTTTGCCATCGAGTTCTGCGCCGCCTCGGCCATGCTGATGACCCATCTGTCGCGCATGTCGGAAGAGCTGGTGATCTGGTCGTCGATCCAGTTCAATTTTATCGAGCTGCCCGATCGCTTCTGCACCGGCTCGTCGATCATGCCGCAGAAAAAGAACCCCGATGTGCCCGAGCTGGTGCGGGGCAAGACCGGGCGGGTGAACGGCAATCTGGTCAGCCTGCTGACATTGATGAAATCGCAGCCGCTGGCCTACAATAAGGATAATCAGGAGGACAAGGAGCCGATTTTTGATACCTTGGATACCGTGCTGGGCTCACTGCGCGCCTTCGCCGACATGATCCCCGCCATCCAGTGCAAGCACGCCAATATGTACGCCGCCGCCAGACAGGGCTTTTCAACCGCCACCGATCTGGCCGACTACCTGGTGCGCAAAGGGCTGCCCTTCCGCGATGCTCACGAAGCGGTGGGCAGTGCGGTTGCGGTTGCGATGGAGCAGCAGAAGGATCTCAGTGAGCTAAGCCTGGAAGTGCTGCGGGGCTTTTCGGCCATGATCGACGAGGATGTTTACGAGGTGCTGACGCTGGAAGGTTCGGTGGCCTCACGCAACCATATCGGCGGCACCGCGCCCGAGCAGGTGCGCAGGGCGGTGGTCGAAGCCAGAAACCGCCTGCTGGAGTCGGTTTAGCCCAGGGCTTTCAGCTCTCCTTTAAAGAACACGATCACCTCATTGAGCTGCGCTTCCAGCTCAGCACTTCTTTCGCGGGCGCCTTCAATGCTGCCGGCACGACCGAGCATTTCGATGCTTTCGGCGATTTTGGCCAGACCAAGCGCACCCAGGCTATTACAGGAGCTTTTCATGCGATGTGCGATGCCGAAAAGAAGATCCGGATTGTTGTCATCAATGGCATGGTTTAAGTCGTTAAGCTGTTCGGGCATGTACTCGATGAAAGTGTTGAGCAACTCAGGCAGCACCTCTTCCATAATTTCTTTCATTTCTTCATAAGCGCGTGAATCTAAAGCGGGCTGAGTCATAAGGGTCTCTAAAAGTTATTTATTAAGGGGGTTGATAGTTTCGCCGACCAGTACTGCTTCGGGAACGTGCAGCTTCACGGCGGAGATTATTTTAGCAAATAGGCCGGGCTGAGTCTGAAATGAAATCCACAGAGTATTCAGTTTCATATCGACATTCACCAGCAGAATCAGTTGTCGGAAGGGCGTGAGCGCGATTTCGATTTCAGACAGCGTCCGCTGTATATGGTGCCGTGGTTTGGATTTGAGCCGGGGAATAATCATCAACAGGTCGCTGGTTCGATTGCCCGCTTTATCCCGGGTGGGTGCGATTCGCCAGAGCGGTTCGGCAGGGTTGATGCTCAGACTTAAGGTGACCTCTTTCTCTTTCATGATAACGGCCAGAAAACAGTGATTGGCTGATATTAGCACGTGAACCGGAAAAAAATCCTGAAGCGGAACTATTCGAATTTATCAATCAGCCAGTGGCGAATATCCTGAATCTCTTGGGCAGAGACACTGTGCGCCATGGCGTACTCGTGCCATCTGACTGCATAGCTGTATTTTTCCAGAACTTCGCGACTTTTTTGCCCATAATCGAATTCAACAACGTTATCCTGACGACCATGAGCCATGAAGATCTCGGTGTTCCGATTGGCTGTAGCCCCCAGCGGAGCGCAGTGGGGCAGGTAGCTGGAGAGCGCCATAATACCGCCCAGCGGTGCCGGATAACCGAGGCCGCAGTGTAACGCGATGGCACCGCCCTGAGAAAAGCCCGCCACAATAATACGCCGGGAGGCGATGCCTGCTGCCTCCTGCTGTTGGCACAGGGCACGAACGTCGGAGCTGGAGGCCTTGATACCCGCTTCATCTTCATCATCGGCTATTTTAAGGCTGGCAACGTCGTACCAGCCGGGCATCGGGTAGCCCTGATTGATGGTAATGGGGCGAACCGGGGCGTGGGGGAAAATAAAACGAATGGCCAGTTCAGGCGGTAAATGCAGCTGAGGCACGATGGCGGCAAAGTCATGGCCGCTCGCACCCAGACCGTGCAGCCAGATGACAGCGGCATCGGGATACGGGCCGGTTTGGTGTTTAATAAAATCAAGTTCAGGCATGGTGCAATACGCTCCCGTTTTTGCTGCTAATAAAGTATAAAATGACCGCTGGCGCGTAAAGCCCCCTTGCTACGGGTTTGCCTGCAGGTGGAATATTGCAATAATCCACGTCTTAATACAAAACAGAAGAAGAAATTGATGATACGTTTATTAATACCAGTGTTGTTCACGCTGCTGATTTCGGGCTGCGGAAAAACCGGCCCGCTGTACCTGCCGGACAGTGACAATGAAAAGGATGCTCATCCGGTACCCGTGATGAAGGAAGAGGTGATGAACCATGGATAGCTTTAATTATCGCGATGGCCGTCTGTTCGCCGAAGCGGTGGATTTGCAGGCAGGTGTTGCCGAATGGGGCACGCCCTGTTATGTCTATTCACGGGCCACGCTCGAGCGCCACTGGCTGGCTTTTGATGAGGCTCTGCAGGATTGCCGGCATCTGGTCTGTTATGCGGTAAAAGCCAACTCCAGTCTGGCGGTTTTAAATGTACTAGCGCGTCTGGGGTCGGGTTTTGATATCGTCTCCATCGGCGAGCTGGAACGCGTACTCCATGCCGGGGGTGAGGCGAGTAAAATCGTTTTTTCCGGTGTAGGCAAAAGAAAAGATGAAATCGAGCACGCTATGGACGTGGGTATTCGCTGCTTTAATGTGGAATCGGAAGCCGAGCTGGAAGTGATTGCGAGTATTGCGGCACAGAAAAAAATCCAGGCCCCGGTCTCCCTGCGTGTGAATCCGGATGTCGACGCCAAAACCCACCCCTATATCTCCACCGGCCTGAAAGAAAACAAATTCGGCATCGCCATCGAAGAGGCTTTTGAGGTGTACAAAAAAGCCCAGGCCATGGCGGCTATTAATGTCATCGGCGTGGACTGCCACATTGGCTCACAGCTGACCGAAGTCGCGCCTTTTGTCGATGCCCTGAAGCGGGTGCTGGCACTGGTCGATCGACTGGCTAATGCCGGCATCGTCCTGCAGCATCTTGATCTGGGCGGTGGACTGGGCATCTGCTATCGCGACGAGCAGCCGCCGCAACCGGCAGAGCTGGCCGCAGCGCTGACTGAACATTTGCAGGGGCGTGATGTCGAAATTATTATTGAACCGGGACGGGCCATTGCCGGCAATGCCGGGGTGCTGCTCACCGAAGTGCTGTATCTGAAACCGGGTGAAGAACATAATTTTGCCATTGTCGACGCCGCCATGAACGATCTGATCCGGCCATCGCTGTACGGCGCATGGCAGGAGATTGTGCCTCTGGTGCCCAGAGAAAATGAAGCAAAGCAGAACTATGATGTGGTCGGGCCGATTTGCGAAACCGGTGACTTTCTGGGTAAAGATAGAAAGCTGGCTCTGCATCAGGGCGATTATCTGGCAGTGCGTTCTTCGGGTGCCTATGGCTTTGGCATGAGTTCAAATTACAACAGCCGCCCGAGAGCGGCCGAAATAATGGTTGATGGTGGCCGTGCTCATGTTATTCGTCAGCGTGAAACCATCGAGCAGTTGTTTGCAAGTGAATCAATACTGGCTGGAAGTCCGGAATGAGAATTAATACGAAACAGGAATTTGAGTGCCGGGGCTCGTTGCTGTTTAATGAAATCAAACGCCGTTAAAGGACACTCAGCCCGAGTGTGCCGTTTTTATAATGACGTTAATAAACCCGTGCGTTGCATTTAATTTCGATGCACGCTATAAAGGTGAAGATTTCATATCCTTGATCAGCAGCGCGGTGATCACAGTAATCGCCACAGCGTAAAGCTCCGGCCTGTTTTTTTGTCGAAAAATTTTTCTGACAGGAATCATCATCCGCGATTGAAAAAAATTTAGGCTTGTAAAATAAATAGTAATGGGGTTACTATCGGCCTACTAAAAGATATTAACCATTAAAAAAATATTGCAGGAGGTGAAATGTATAAACTAGTTCGATTAGTAGCCGCAGTCTTTTCGATGCTGTTTTTTTTGCAGATACAGGCGTGTTCCGATATGCCCACTAAAGAGCAGAATGAACCAGCAGAAAAAGTGACTGAAGATAAAAAAACCCAAAGTGGTGTAATCATGGAAAAAGAGCCAGATTGTGATTAGTGCTCTCCAATGTAAATGAGAATGTTTAGCAATAAAGTAAGTCAATAAAAAGTAAAAAACAAAACTAAAAGTGAGGAAGAAGAAGATGATAAAAACAGTAACACTGTCATTACTGGCAGCAAGTTTTGCCTTTTCTGTAAATGCATTTGCAAAAGAAGACAAACCGGTAAAGATCACCCCGGACATGATGAGTGCAGAAGTTATTCATCATGGTGAGAAAGCAACAATCAAGCGTAATCAGGATACCAGCAATACCATTGCGCAGGATTTTTCAAAAACTTCACGCCCCTGTCCTCCCTTCTGTATTCAGCCGGCAGTACTGGCACCGGGTGTAGAAACGATTGCGGAACTTGAAGTCATCGATTATCTGAAAAAAATGGCAGCAGGCGACGACTCTATTCTGGTGATTGATTCACGCACACCGGACTGGACCAAGAAAGGCACTATTCCCGGTTCGATCAACATCCCCTGGACTAAGTTGAATTCGTCAAAAGCAGATCCCATTTCAATTGGCGACATCATGTACGAACAGTTTGATGTTCGCGGCGCAGATGAAAACCGTGACTTCTCCGGTGCTAAAACGTTGGTAATGTTCTGTAACGGCATGTGGTGTGGACAGTCGCCCAACAACATCAAGAGCCTGTTGAAGATGGGTTATCCTGCAGAAAAAATCAAATGGTACCGTGGTGGTATGCAGGACTGGAATGTGCTGGGTTTGAGCACCGTACCGGGTAAATAAGACCACCGCTCCGGCAGCGCCGGACGTGACTGGATAAAAGGCCGCTCTGTTTCAGAGCGGCCTTTTTTATTTTATGGCTGGCACAAAATGCAGCGCATGGTTATGCTAGACGCATGTTGATAAACTTCACCAAAATGCAGGGCATCGGTAACGACTTTGTCGTCATTGACGCGATTAACCAGAAAGTCGCGTTGAGCCGTGAACAGATCCGCCATATTGCACATCGCCATTATGGCGTCGGTTGCGATCAGCTGCTGCTGGTCGAAAACAGCAGCTGGGCGGACGCCGAATTCCGCTATCGAATTTTTAACGCCGATGGCGGTGAAGTTGAGCAGTGCGGCAACGGTGCGCGCTGTTTTGCCCGTTTCGTGGTCGATGCCGGCATGACCGAAAGCACGGTCATTCCGGTGGAGACCAAATCAGGCCTGATTACCCTGCAACTGGAAGAGGATGACCGCGTCACCGTGGACATGGGCGAGCCGGATTTTAACCCTACAAGCCTGCCTTTCGATGCCAAAGGCGCGTCGGATTACCACGATCTGGTGGTGAATGACGAAAAATATGCTATAGGTGCTGTATCTATCGGCAATCCGCACGCGGTGCTGCTGGTGGATTCGCTGCGCGAGGCCCCGGTAAAAACGCTGGGCCCTGCCATCGAGAGTCACCCGCGTTTCCCCCAACGGGTTAATGTGGGCTTTATGGAGATTGAAGATCGGCGCAATATCCGCGTGCGCGTTTATGAACGGGGCGCGGGTGAAACTCTGGCCTGCGGAACCGGTGCCTGCGCAGCGGTGGCGGTGGGAATCAGAAATCACCTGCTCGATACGCGTGTACAGGTGGAACTGCGCGGGGGCGATTTAACCATTTATTGGCCGGGGCCAGGCAGTCATCTGATGATGACGGGACCCGCGGAAACTGTATTTATAGGGCAGATAGAACTTTGATAACACAAAAAGAAGCGACTTCAACGACGACACCGGAAGAAGAAAAACAAGACGAAGAGCAGCAGTTGATCAGCTTGCTCAAGCGCCATCGGGATATTTTGCAGAAACACCCTGAACTGCTAGCCGAGCTGGAAGTCCCCCATCCGACCTCCGGTGCCACCTCGCTTATCGAGCGTCAGGTCAGCGTTTTGCGCGGTAAACTGAAAGCCAGTGAAACCCATTTGCGCGAACTGATGGAAATCGCCAGAACCAACGATCGTCTGGCAGAGAGCCGGCATCGTATCGCCATCAACCTGCTCGGATCGCGCGATCTGGTTGATGTCATCAGTGTTTTGCTGGACGAGCTGAAAAATGAGCTCAAGGCTGAGTTCGCCGACATCCGGCTGTTTTCGGATGACAGCGAACTGATCGAAAAACACCCCGGCCTGTTCGTGACCGCCAGCACCCCGGCACTGAGCAACTTTTCCATCATGCTCAAGCAGAAAAACCCGGTGTGCGGACGCTGCTCCCCCGAGCAGAACGCCTTTTTGTTTGGCGACAATGCCGAGCAGGTGGCCTCGGCGGCCGTGATCCCGCTGGTGGCCGGTTCCGAATTAGGCTTGCTGGGACTGGGCAGTAGTGAAATCGCCCGCTTTCAGGCCTCGATGGGCACCGAATTTCTCAGCCAGATGGGTGAGCTGGTCAGTGCCGCGCTGGCCGTGCATCTGGAAAAATAGGCCATGCCGTCGGCAGAGCATACGGCACCATCAGAATGGACTCTGCCGTTAGAACGGTTTTTCATCTATCTTGAATCCGAACGCAAGTATTCCAGCCACACCCTCTCGGCCTATCAGCGCGATATCAAGGCCTTCACCGTTTATTGCGTGCAGCAGTTTCAGACTGACTGGGCAGAGATTGACGAAGCATTGATCCGGCAGTTTGTCGCCAGCCAGCACCGAAAGGGGCTCTCCGGTCGAAGTTTGCAGCGACGGCTGTCCGCGGTTCGAACCCTGTTTAACTATCTGCGCCGCCACTATGGGTTGAAAAACAACCCGGCGGTGGGTATCCCCGCGCCCAAATCGCCCAAACGCCTGCCCGAAACGCTTGGGGTCGATCAGCTCAACCGCCTGCTGGCGCAGCCCGATGATGACCCGTTGGCGCACCGCGACCACGCCATGATGGAGTTGCTGTATGGCTGTGGCCTGCGCCTGTCCGAGCTGACCGGGCTGAATCTGGCGGATATCGACTGGCAGCAGCAGGTTCTGACCGTGATGGGCAAGGGCAACAAACAGCGGCGCGTTCCCTTCGGCAAAAAAGCCCTGGAAGCCCTGAATACCTGGATGACAGCGCGGACACAGTTCCTCAAGCACGAGCAGGCAGCGCTGTTTCTGAGCAAAAACGGTCTGCGCATCGGCAATCGTAACGTGCAGCAGCGGCTTAAAAACCGGGCGCTGAAACAGGGCCTCAACGGCAATGCCTACCCTCACATGCTGAGGCACTCATTCGCCTCGCACATTCTGGAATCATCCGGCGACCTGCGCGCAGTGCAGGAGCTGCTGGGCCACGCCAACCTCACCACCACGCAAATCTACACCCACCTGGATTTCCAGCATCTGGCCGGGGTTTACGACAAAGCCCACCCGAGATCACGTAAGTAGGTCTTTACGGCCGGCGTTTCGTGTAAAATTACCGGTCTTGAAGATTATCGGGAGTAAAAGCGTGGAAACATTTCATGGTACAACCATAGTGACAGTGCGTCGTGGCGGCAATGTAGTCATCGGCGGTGATGGTCAGGTCACGCTGGGCAACACCGTCATGAAAGGCAATGCCACAAAAGTTCGTAAAATTTATCACGACAAGGTCATTGTGGGCTTCGCCGGCGCCACCGCCGATGCGTTCACCCTGCTGGAAAGATTCGAGGGCATGCTGGAGCGCCATAGCGGGCAGCTGAAGCGAGCCGCCGTCGAGCTCGCCAAAGACTGGCGCACCGATCGCATGCTGCGAAAACTGGAAGCCATGCTGATTGTGGCCGACAGGGAGACCTCCCTGCTGGTTTCCGGCACCGGCGACGTGGTGGATACTCCGGACGATCTTATCGCTATCGGCTCGGGCGGGCCATATGCCCAGTCGGCGGCACGCGCCCTGTTCGATAACACCGAGATGCCGGCCCGTGATATTGTAGAAAAAAGTCTGGCCATCGCCGGTGACATCTGCATCTACACCAATCAAAATCGAACTCTTGAAGAACTATAAAGTGAAGAGAGACGCCCTCACAGCAACAGAGCTGTGAGCACGAACTAATTAACAGGTTAAGACTATGTCTGAAATGACCCCCCGCGAAATTGCACAAGAGCTGGATAAATACATTATCGGTCAGCACAAGGCTAAGCGTGCCGTCGCCATTGCGCTACGCAATCGCTGGCGACGGATGCAGATTAAGGAAGAACTGCGTAACGAAATCACCCCCAAGAACATCCTGATGATCGGTCCCACCGGGGTCGGAAAAACCGAAATTGCGCGCCGACTGGCGCACCTCGCCAACGCCCCCTTTATTAAGGTGGAGGCGACTAAATTCACCGAAGTGGGCTATGTTGGCCGCGAGGTTGACTCCATCATCCGTGATCTGGTGGAAATGTCGGTGAAAACAGCGCGCGAACAGGAGATCGAAAAGGTCAAGCATCTGGCGGAAACGGCCGCCGAAGAGCGCATTCTCGATGTCCTGCTGCCCCCTGCGCGCAATGAGTTTGGTGAGCCGGAAGTGCAGGAGTCAGGCACCCGGCAGAAATTCAGGGAGAAACTGCGTAATGGTGATCTGGACGATAAAGAGATAGAAATTGAGGTGGCGGCCACGCCCATGGGCATGGAGATTATGGCACCGCCGGGCATGGAAGAGATGACCAGCCAGTTGCAGGGCATGTTTCAGAATATGGCAAAAGAGCGCAAAAAAACCAGCAAGATGCGCGTCGATCAGGCGTACAAAATACTGCTTGAAGAGGAGGCGGGCAAGCTGCTCAAGGAGGAGGACATAAAAAATCGCGCGGTCGAAAATGCAGAACAGAACGGCATCGTCTTTATCGACGAGATTGACAAAGTGACCAAGCGCGCCGATTCCGGCAGCGGTGGTGACGTCTCACGCGAAGGCGTGCAGCGCGATCTATTGCCGCTGGTTGAAGGCTGCACGGTGAGCACAAAATACGGCATGGTCAAAACCGACCATATTCTGTTCATCGCTTCGGGCTCTTTTCATCTCACCAAACCCTCCGACCTGATTCCTGAGTTGCAGGGGCGCCTGCCCATCCGGGTCGAACTGGATGCCCTCAATGCTGAGGATTTCCAGCGCATCCTGACCGAACCGGATGCAGCCTTAACCCTGCAATACAGTGCGCTGATGCAGACCGAAGGCGTGGAGCTGGAATTTGCCGCCGATGGCGTCAGGCGGATTGCTGAAATCGCCTTCAGCGTGAATGAAAGCGCCGAGAATATCGGCGCGCGCCGGCTGCACACCGTGATGGAAAGATTGCTGGATGAAATCTCCTACGACGCCCCCGACAAGTCCGGCTCAAAAATCATCATTGACGCGGCCTATGTTGAAAACAGCCTGGGCGAGCTGGCCAAGGATGAAGACCTGAGCCGCTACATTTTATAAAACACGCATTAACGAGAAAAGATTATGGCAAAACCAACTGACATCAACCTGCATCAAAACAGCCGGATACTTGAACTGACTTATGACGACGGCGTCCATTTTGAACTGCCTTGCGAATACCTCAGAGTCTATTCGCCCTCAGCGGCCGTCACCGGCCATGGACCGGGGCAGGAAGTGCTGCAACTCAACAAGGAAGAGGTCAACATTACCGGCATCGAGCCGCAGGGCAACTATGCCATCAAGCTGGTGTTTGACGACCAGCACGATACCGGCCTGTATACCTGGGACTACCTCTATGAGCTGGGCTCAAAGTACGAAGAAAAGTGGCAGGACTATTTGGATCGCCTGAGCAAAGCCGGGCACGAACGCAAGGCTTAAGCGCATACAAGCCAGGAAATAACATGAGCGGAAAGAAAACCCATTTTGGTTTCAAGCAGGTAGAGGCGGACAAAAAAGCCGCGCTGGTGGCCGACGTGTTCAGCTCGGTGGCGGGCAAGTACGACATCATGAACGATGTCATGTCTATGGGCGTGCACCGCATCTGGAAAAAAATTGCCATGATGCACACCGGCCTGAAAAAGGGCCAGCGCGCACTGGATGTGGCCGGTGGCACCGGCGACCTCACCTTATATATGGCAGAGCAGGTCGGGGCTACGGGCGAGGTGATTATTTCCGACATCAACCCGGCGATGCTGGAGCAGGGGCGGCGTCGGCTGATCGACAAAGGCGTGGTCGGCAACGTCAAATTTGTCGAAGCCAATGCCGAAGAGCTGCCCTTCGAAGACAACAGCTTTGACTGCGTCACCATCGCCTTTGGCCTGCGCAATGTTACCGACAAGGATAAGGCGCTGAAAGACATGTATCGGGTGCTTAAACCGGGCGGACGTCTGCTGGTACTGGAGTTCTCCAAACCGGTGCTGCCGGGGCTGGATAAAATTTATGACATCTATTCGTTCAAGGTGCTGCCCATGATGGGCAAGCTGATCGCCAACGATGAAGAGAGTTACCGTTATCTGGCCGAATCCATCCGCATGCACCCCGATCAGGCCACGCTGAAAGAGATGATGGTCAACGCCGGTTTCGAGCGCTGCACATATTCCAACATGAGTGGCGGCATCGTCGCTCTGCACAAAGGTTTTAAGCTCTAGATGCAAGGCTCAATGACCGAAACCGCCATCGCCTGGCTCGACGCTGCGATCAACCGGTATCTGTCACTGGATCCCGAAGTGCAGGAAAAGCTGGCCGCGCTCGAAGGCCAGGTCATCGCGGTACAGATCACCGGGTTGAACCAGACCCTGTACTTTTTTCCGCATCAGGCGGGCATGAACGTGGCCGAGCAGTATCAGGGTGAGGCCGACACCACACTGAAAGGCTCACCGCTCGCCCTGCTGAAAATGAGCCTGAGCCGGGATGTCGCCGCGCTCATGCTCAAGGGCGAAGTTGAGATCGAAGGCGATGTCCGCCTGGGTCGCCGCTTCAAGAAAATACTCACTGAGATAGATGTGGACTGGGAGGAATACCTCGCCCGGGTCATCGGTGATGCACCGGCGCATCACCTGTTCAGCATGGCCAAAATAATAATAAACTGGGCGCAGCAGGCGGGCACTGATGTCGCCTCGGATATCTCTGAATATCTACAGGAAGAGAGCCGGGATGTCGTCAGCAAACCCGAGCTGGAAATATTTTATGAAGAGGTCGATGCGCTGCGAACCCGGCTTGATCGGGCGCAGGCGCGATTCGATGCGCTGAAAATCAATAACAAAAAACAGTAAAAAAACAAATAAAAAAATAACTTCAACGACCCGAATTCAGACCTGAAAAATAATGAGATTAATTGGACCGAAACAATTTGTTCGACTGCTGCGCATCAATTACGTACTGGCGCGGCACGGGCTGGATGAAATTATTTTCGCCACCCATCTGCTGCGCCCGTTTCGTTTTCTGATCTACTTTCTGCCCTGGAACTGGTTTCGACCCAAGCGTGCTCCCCGGGGCGCACGCATCCGCCGCGCACTGGAAGACCTCGGCCCGGTGTTCATAAAATTCGGGCAGATGCTGTCCACGCGCAGAGACCTGCTCGCCGACGACATCGCCGACGAACTGGAGCTGCTACAGGATGCCGTGCCGCCATTCAGCAATGCAAAAGCGCGCGCCATTGTGGAGAAAGCTTTTGGCGAGTCGCTGGAAGAGCTGTTTGAGATGTTTGAAGCAGCGCCTTTGGCCTCGGCTTCGGTGGCGCAGGTTCACGTGGCGCGCCTGAAAAGTGGCGAAGACGTGGTGGTTAAAATACTGCGCCCCGATATCCTGCCCGTGATCAGTCGTGATATTTCCCTGCTGTACATCATTGCCGAATGGGCGGCGCGCTATTCATCAGATGTTCGCCGCCTGCGTCCGGTCGAGGTGGTGGCGGAATACGAAAAAACCATCGTCGATGAGCTGGACCTGATGCGGGAAGCCGCCAACGCCAGCCAGTTGCGCAGGAATTTTGCAGACTCGCAAGAGCTGTACGTGCCCGAAATCTACTGGGACTACACGCGCAAAAATGTGCTGGTGATGGAGCGCATTTACGGCACACCGATACGCCACACCGAAGCGCTGAAGCACAAGAACACCAACATGAAAAGGCTGGCCGAGCTGGGCGTGGAAATCTTTTTCAGACAGGTGTTCACGCACAACTTTTTCCATGCCGACATGCACCCCGGTAATATCTTCGTGGATACCGAGAACCCGGAGTCGCCGCAATATATCGCAGTCGATTTCGGCATCATGGGTTCGCTTAGTCAGGTGGATAAACGCTATCTGGCGGAAAATTTTCTGGCTTTCTTCCGCCGCGATTACAACAAGGTGGCACGCCTGCACGTGGAGTCCGGCTGGGTGCCCGCGGGCACCCGCGTGGAAGAGTTTGAATCGGCCATTCGCAGTGTATGTGAACCAATTTTCGAACGCCCACTCAAAGATATCTCATTCGGGCAATTGCTGCTGAGACTGTTCCAGACCGCGCGGCGCTTCAACATGGAGGTGCAGCCGCAGCTGGTGCTGTTACAGAAAACCCTGCTCAATATCGAAGGCCTGGGCCGGCAGCTGTATCCCGATCTCGATCTCTGGACCACCGCCAAACCCTTCCTCGAACGCTGGATGGATGAGCAGATCGGCACCAAGGCCATGCTGCGCGGCTTTAAGGAAAATCTGCCCTACATGGTGGAAAAAATGCCCGAGCTGCCGATGCTGATCTACCAGACATTGAAAAATTCAGCCGAAGGCCAGGATCAGGAAGCGCAGTTGCAGGAGATCAGAAAAATCCGCGCCGAAATCAAGCGCGGCAATCAGCGTAATGTCATCGCCATCGGCGGCGCCAGTCTGCTGCTGAGCGCATTCATTGTTTTCGGGCTGGACGGTTATGCGCCCGTCACCTTCATGGGCGCGCCCGTAATCTCCTGGATACTGGGCGGCATCGGCGGCTTCTTTTTATTGTTCGCCTTTCAGGATTAGGCTGAGTTTTTCAGCCATCGGGCCGCAGAGTTAGTAATAAATAACGGGGAAATAGTTTAATGAGTGAAGTCGATAGCGGTGTTATGCCTTCAGACTTTATCCGGTGCGACAGCACCGACGTGTCACATATTCTCGACGGGCTGAACGCCGCGCAACGCGAAGCGGTCACGGTTGCGCCGGGTCACGTGCTGGTGCTGGCGGGGGCGGGCAGCGGTAAAACCCGCGTGCTGGTGCACCGCATCGCCTGGCTGAATCAGGTGGAAAACATCTCTGCCTACAACATTTTCGCAGTGACCTTTACCAACAAGGCAGCCGCAGAAATGCGCAAGCGCGTGGAGAAACTCCAGGGCATTCCGCTCTCCGGCATGTGGGTGGGCACCTTCCATGGACTGGCGCACCGCTTCCTGCGCTCGCACTGGCAGGAGGCCGGATTGCCGCAGGCCTTCCAGATTCTCGATTCCGATGACCAGTACCGCATGATCCGCCGCATCCTCAAAGGCCTGAGTCTGGACGAAGCCAAATGGCCGCCCAAACAGGCGCAGGCCTTCATCAATGCCCGCAAGGACGAAGGCCTGCGACCCAAACATATCGACACTGGACGCAACCCGCTGTACGTGCAACTCGTGCGCATCTACAGCGCTTACGAAGCGGCCTGCGAAAAAGCCGGTGCGGTCGACTTTGCCGAACTGCTGCTGCGCACCCTGGAACTGGTGCGTGATAACCCCATTCTGCAGCAGCATTATCAGCAGCGTTTCCGCCACATCCTGGTCGACGAGTTTCAGGATACCAACACCATCCAGTACGCCCTCATCCGCTTGCTGGCGGGTAGCAAAAACCACGTCTTCATCGTCGGCGATGACGACCAGGCCATTTACGGCTGGCGCGGCGCGCGTGTGGAAAACATCCAGCTGTTCCAGAAACACTTCCAGACCACCGACATCGTGCGTCTGGAACAGAACTACCGCTCCACTACCACCATCCTGTCGGCGGCCAACGCCATCATCGACAACAACAGCGGCCGCCTGGGCAAAAAACTCTGGAGCAGCGGCGAAGATGGCGAACCCATCCTTTATTACCGGGCCTTCCACGAATATGACGAAGCCCGCTATGTTCTCGACCACATCAAACAGTGGATCGAACAGGGCGGGGCGCGCTCGGACATCGCCATTCTCTACCGCTCCAACGCACAGTCACGCGTGTTCGAGGAACGCTTTGTCAGCGAAGGCATTCCCTATCGGGTCTACGGTGGTCTGCGCTATTTCGACCGCGCCGAAATCAAGGATGCGCTGGCCTACCTGCGCCTGATCAACAACCGCAACGACATGGCCTCGTTCGAACGGGTGGTGAACACGCCCACGCGCGGCATCGGTGATCGCACCGTCGAACGCATTCGCGAAATCGCCCGCGATCAGGACGTGGCCCTGTGGCAGGCGGCGCAAAGCCTGATCGACACAAACGCACTCACCGCCCGCGCCGCCAATGCACTGAGCGGATTCATGACCCTGATCGACACCATGGCGGCCGATACCGAATCGCTGCCGCTGTTCGAGCGCATCGATCACGTCATTCACCACAGCGGTTTAATCGCCCATTACGGCAAGGAGAAAACTGAAAAGGCCGAGGCCAAGGTGGAAAACCTTGAAGAGCTGATCAGCGCCGGTCGGGGATTCGAGTTTGATGCCAACGCCGAAGAGCTGGCCGGCATGGACGAACTCACCGCCTTTCTCACCCACGCCGCTCTCGAAGCGGGCGAAAGTCAGGGCGATGCCTGGCAGGACTGCGTGCAGATGATGACCCTGCACAGCGCCAAAGGTCTGGAGTTTCCACTGGTGTTTCTGGTCGGGCTGGAAGAGGGGCTGTTCCCCAGCCAGCGCTCGCTGGAAGAAGAGGGCAAGCTCGAAGAAGAGCGTCGGCTGTGTTACGTCGGCATCACCCGCGCGCGCCAGAAACTGGTGATGACCTGCGCCGAACATCGACGCCTCTACGGACAGGATCTATACCCTGAACCCTCGCGCTTCATCAGCGAAATCCCTCAGCATCTGCTCACCGAAGTGCGCGCCAAACCCACCATCAGCCAGCCGCTGTATTCACCCTCGGCGATGGCCTCGAAAGAAACCGAATCGATCAATGGCCTGCGCATCGGCCAGCGCGTAACGCACGGCAAGTTTGGCGAAGGCATCATCATCAATCTAGAAGGCAGTGGCGCACACGCACGGGTTGAAGTAAATTTCGAATACAAAGGCAGCAAGTGGCTGGTGATGAGTTACGCCAACCTGCAACCAGCCTGATAAATAAAGATTCAAAAATATTAAAATTTTCTATGCCATATCTGTGGTGAATACAAAAAGGAAAAAACATGAAACGTCGTGACTTTATAAAAACCGCCGCCCTCGGCAGCGTCGCCGCCAGCGCATTTACCGCACCCGCCATCGCCGAAGAGAAGGACGTCATAGAGTGTAAAGCAGAAGAGAAGGACGCCATAGAATGGAAAATGGTCACCACCTGGCCGAAAAACTTTCCCGTCCTCGGCACCAGCGCCAACAAACTGGCCGAAGTCATCGAAGAAATGTCCGGCGGGCGCATCAAGATCAAAGTCTACGGCGGCGGTGAACTGGTGCCCGCCATGGAAGTGTTCGACGCAGTCTCACGCGGCACCGCACAAATGGGCCACGGCTCCGCCTACTACTGGAAAGGCAAAGTCGAAGAGGCGCAGTTTTTCTCCACCGTACCGTTCGGTTTAAATGCACAGGAAATGAACGCCTGGTTGTACCACGGCGGCGGCATGGAACTGTGGACCGAAACCTACGCCCCGTTTGGCGTCGTGCCCGCTGCCGCCGGTAACACCATGGTGCAAATGGCCGGCTGGTTCAACAAAGAAATCAACAGCGTGGAAGATTTGAAAGGCCTGAAAATGCGCATCCCCGGTCTGGGTGGCGAAGTGCTACGCCGCGCCGGCGGCACCCCGGTAAACCTGCCCGGTGCCGAATTGTTCACCTCGTTAAAATCCGGCGCCATCGACGCCACCGAATGGGTCGGCCCCTACAACGATCTTGCTTTCGGTTTTTATAAAGCCGCTAAATATTATTATTACCCCGGCTGGCACGAACCCGGCACCACCCTCGAAGCCATCATCAACAAAGAAGCGCTGGAATCATTACCGAAAGATTTACAGAGCATCGTCATGTACGCCTGCAAAGTGGTTAATCAGGACATGTCCACCGAATTCACCGCAAAAAATAACGCCGCCCTCGACACCCTCATCAACGAACACAACGTCGACGTCCGCCGCCTGCCCGATGACGTACTGGAAAAACTAAAAGCCCTCTCCGACGAAGTTGTACTGGAACTGGCCGGTAAAAATCCAGCGGCAAAACGGATATATGAATCATACGCAAAGTTTCGTAAGCAGGTCATTGCCTGGGATGATATTTCGGAGAGGGAGTATTTGAATATACGGTAGGGTGTGGGTTTATCCTTGTCCGTCATTCCCACGCAGACATATAAGTTGTCATACCGGCGAAGGCCGGTATCCACGTTTGGGCTTTTGCGTAATTACAAAATCTCGTAGTAATTTGTAGGCTTGGTGGCAGTGGGTTCCCGCACCCACGGGCGTGGTACTCTTTTTTCTACAGCCAAAAAAGAGTACCCAGAAAAAGGCCGCCCCTTACAACCTGCCCTGTCGGGCAAGCCTCAGCTTCCAACTTTGCCTACGCGTCGGTCTGACTCGCACTAATTTCGATGGGATCGAAATTGAACAGCCGTTTTATGGCTGGCCCGAAGGGCAAAATACATGGAAGTATTTTGTAATTCCGCTCGCATGCCTCAATTACAAACCACATCCATGTGGTTTTCCCTGCGGGCCGCACTGCGCGCGTTCAAATTTGATCCTGTCAAATTTAGTCGCCGTCCATGGCAAATTGCCGCTACCAAAGTCGAAAACTGAGGCAGGTTGTACAGGGGGGTTAAAAACGAAACCTTGCCTTCCAGGATGGAATCGCGTAAAAAACAATTTCATATCAAAAAAGCACAGGGTTATCGGGGAGGGTGCATTGTGGATTATTTCTATAATATACCTGTTTTTCAGGGGACAGATAGAATTCTGTCTATCCCAATAAACCCAATCTTCTGTCTAATACACTGTTAAGTGTCAACGGGAATGGATACATTTAGATTTCAGCCAAGATGGAAAGAGGAGCTTGTTGTAACGGGCCCAGGCGGCTCATTCATCCTCGAACTGCCAATGGGGATTCTCTCTGCTTACTTGCCAACGGAGTCAGCTTGGGAGCGAAAGGCTCCCGCTTGGGCGAGAGACTTGTATCCTACGCTTAAGCAAGAGCTTGAAACGTGGTGCAAAGAAAATAAGGCGCAATTCGTCATTGAAGAATCGGCAGGAGTTTATTGAATGTGCCCGCCGGTATGGCCGCACCTAACAAGGTATTCCAGTTCGTTCCGGGGCTTCGGCCCTCCACCGGTCGCGCTAAAGCGCGCCGCTGAATTTTTACGTTAGCTAGTTAGGTGAAATGAAGGTCTTTCTTACAATGCTGTTGTTTTGGATTCTTATCAATTCAGCCCAAGCAAGCAGTGAATGCCCAGGAGAAAAGAACCTTAAATTCTACCTCGAATTCCATTTCCCAATTTTGGGCTTAACTGCTTACAACCATTCATGTTCACAAATTGCAGTGGGCGATTTTAACCGAGATGGAAAAGTTGATGTGGCAGCAGTACTTACCGAAGTGCAACCGACGGAAGAATATGCTACTGGTGACCCGTGGTACAAGACGTATGTCGTAGTGCTTCTTGCAGGAGAGTTGCCTTACAATCAGTCGCAGGCAATATTTATAAGAACTAGTGGTAATAAACCTAAGGGCTTTAGTGTCGAGTCAGTAAATTCTAATAACGGACACGATCTTGTATTAGAGCTAAAAAATTACAGTTACACCCGATACAAATGGAGCAGGAATGGTTTTCAGGTTATTGAGCATTCAGCAGACTAATCCCACTAACAATCGCATGCAGTCGGACAAATTGCTGCACTACGCTTCGCAATTTGCCGCTGATGTGGGGCGTTATGCGGAATAAAGAAGACATGATGGAAAAGCTGGTTAAAAAACTGAATCATATTTCTGAATCGGTCCACCTAGAGGATTTCGAATGGGAGATACCTTCAAATTGCCCTATAGAAATCCCTTTATCGTCTTCTAGTGGTTATGAAAAGAATGTGTACCTGAAAGATAACTTTCATCAGCATATTTCTAACGATGAGGGTTTGAGCAGCCATTATTGGGTAATACAAGAATGGGGAGGAATCGGGTCTTTTAAGAAAAATGTAAGGAACGACAAACGCATCAATAAGTTCATGCAAGAGTTGCCGAAAGAGAGATTAACAAAGGACTCTTTCAGTTGCATTTCATCATTGTCGAAGGTCGCATCATTTATAGAGCCAGAGAAGTATGTCATTTATGACTCAAGAGTGATCTACTCACTGAACTGGTTGCTATTCAACCTTACAGATGAAAAGTCGTTGTTTCCACAGCCTGCTGGCAGAAGCGCCAGCTTGGCAAAGTATGATATGCAAACAATATTCCGCCTGACTAAGCAGGAAGTCACGTATAGGTCTTACAATGTCGCATTCCACGAATATTGTCAGCTTATACGCATGTTGGCACCTTTGATATTTGGGAAAGGTAGTGAGCCATACAAGCTTGAAATGCTACTATTTATGATCGCCCCTACCTGGGTAATAAACAATATAGAATCGAGTGTATCTATTAAAATTGCATCATTCGCATAACAAGGCCATAAACTCGGACGTCAAAAACTGCGCCGCTCGTTCCTCCCTCCCTCCGTAGTTTTTGCCTCCGTTTATGGCAGCGTTATTTCGATATGTTTAGGCTAACCACATACAAATAATTCCAAATCGTCCAGATTAGACTCTTGCATGTCCGTATTGGACATGCTATTGTCTCATACAGACTCTTGGAGGATAATATGATTACATACTCAATTTGGAACAATAAAGGTGGGACTGGAAAAACCAGCCTTGCATTTCAATCAGTTACGCGGTTTGCCCAGCAAAATCCAACGAAAAAAACGCTGGTTATTGATATGTGCCCACAGGCTAACCTGTCAGAAATATTACTGGGAGGCCAAGAGGGTGACGGAAGCACAAATCTTCTTGCCAGTCAGGGTAAAACTCCACGCAGTAGTATTGGAGGCTACTTCGATCTGAGATTGAGCTCACCATTTACACCCCCAAACATTACGGCTACGGACTATGTAGTTAAGCCCTACGATGTTAACAAGTCTATTCCTAGAAACATTGACTTAGTTTGTGGCGACCCCTTGCTGGAGTTGCAAGCAATAGCAATGAACACCCTTGCTAATGCTGATATCCCGGGGGTCAACGCATGGCTTGCGGTTATTGACTGGCTTCGTGAGCTACTTGTAAGACTTGAATACGATTATGTTTTCATAGATACAAACCCAAGCTTTTCAATGTATACCCAGATCGCCTTGGCTGCTTCGGATCGTGTAGTTCTACCGGTAATGGCTGATGATTCGTCTCGTCGTGCTATACAAAACGCATTTTCACTTATTTATGGACTGAAGCTACCTTCAGAAATTTATTCTAAATACACTTTCGCTAAAAAGTTGAATGACGCAGGACGAACTCTTCCAAAGATCCATCTAATTTTAAAAAATCGCCTAACTCAGTACATGGGGTCAGCGTCTGCATACCATGCTGTGTTGATTGGGATAGACCAAGACTTGCGCGCACTAATAAAACAGTATCCACAATTTTTTACATTTAATGACGTAAGCAATGCAACAATTGATGTGCGTGACTTTGGCACAACAGGTGTGGTTGCATTTGCTCGCGGCTGTCCATTCTCCAATATGCCTACAGGTAAACTAACCTTAGGTGGTCGTCGGGTACAGGTTAAAAACGAATATCGTAATCAAGCTCTAGATGCCATAGACGCTATTGTTAACAAAATTACATAGTGTCTTAGGGTAAAACCGAGGTCAGATAACAATTGTGTCTAATATTAGTGAATACTGTGATCCGACCCGGTTTTATTCTTCCCAAATATCCATATGACAAACCTGCTTGAAATTATTCGAACGCATGAGGCCGTTTCCTTCTGGCTAGCGGCTTTTTCGCTTGTAAGCTTTCTAACGGGACTGGTGCTGGTGCCATGGCTGGTGGTACGCATCCCGGAAGATTACTTTGCGGGCCGGAGACGGTCTAAGCAGTACCGGATTGGTCCTGATTCGACTCTTTCCTGGCTGTTGTTGGTTATTAAGAACCTGATCGGAGGCGTGCTAGTGCTGCTCGGAATTGCCATGCTGGTATTGCCGGGCCAAGGTTTGTTGGCGATCATGATGGGAATTGCGCTGATGAATTTTCCCGGCAAGTATCGCCTTGAACGTTGGCTTGTGTCCCGTGGTTCCACACTGAAGCTGATCAATTATCTTCGTCGTAGACGGGGAAAGCCTGCGCTTGTTCTGGATGAAAAACCGGGATCAGATCACAATT
>JAGXGK010000046.1 GCA_024636785.1 Gammaproteobacteria bacterium | reverse complement strand
GCGGCCAGCGCGCCGTGCAGCTCGTTGGACAGACGCAAGCGTTCCTGCGCGGCCCGTTGCATGGCTGGCATAAAATAACTGAAACGGTTGCGGCCCTCATTTTTGGCGGCATACATGGCCTGATCTGCATTCTTCAGCAGTTCTTCTGCATCAGTAGCATCAACAGGGTGCAGGGTAATGCCGATGCTGGCTGAAACATAGGCAATGTCATTGCCCAGCGAGAAGGGTTTGGCCAGCTCTTGCAGAATGTTTTTGGCAACCCGTTCAATGTTATCGGGTTCGTCGAGTTCAGCCAGAATGATGATGAATTCATCACCGCCCAGACGCGCCACGGTATCGGTGTCGCGCACACATTGGCTGATGCGCTGTGCAGCTTCTTTCAGCAGGGTGTCACCCATGCTATGACCCAGAGTGTCGTTGACCTCCTTGAACTTGTCGAGGTCGATGAACAGTAATGCGGTTTTCAGGTTGGCGCGGTGGGCTTTCTTGATGTCCTGCGCTAGTCGGTCATGGAACATGTGGCGGTTGGGCAGGTCGGTCAGGACATCGAAATTGGCCTGTTTCCAGATTAGTGTTTCGGCTTCTTTCTGTTGGCTGATGTCGCGGATGAAGCCGTTGAACTCATGTTCGCCCAAGATATTGACCGAGGTGACGGACAGCTCGATGGGAAATTCGTGGCCATCGCGATGCAGCCCCAGCAGTTCGATACGTGAATTCATGATGCCTCTCTGGCCGCTAGTCAGGAAACGCGCCAGCCCCTGTTCATGTGCTTCGCGGTACTGGAGAGGGATGATGGTTTCACTCAGTGATCTGCCAATGGCGGTTTCGCGAGACCAGCCGAAAATCTTTTCCGCCTGTTTGTTCCAGTTGGTGATAATGCCTTTGGGACTCATCTGTACTACGGCATCGAGCGCGGTTTCGATTACGGAGTTGAGTTTTTGTTGATGTTCAGTCAATGCCTGCACGGCCTGTTTGCGTTCGGTGACATCGCGCGATGAGCAATACACCAGCACCTGTCCATCAATATTTACTTTGGCGATGCTGATATCGACATCAATGATGCTGCCGTCACGTCGGCGATGCCGGGTTTCGAGAATGACGGCCTCATCGCCCAGCTTGTGGATATTTTCCCTGATCTGCTCGGCGGTCCATTGTGTATCCCAGTCTGCTGCACTCATGGTTGCCAGCTCTTCTGCGCTATAGCCCAGCATCTTGCAGAAGGCGTCGTTGACCTGCAGGACATGGCCGTCCAGATCGAGAATATGAATGCCGTCACTGGCGGCGCGCAGCAGCATCTGGTTTTTGTGGCTTTCTTTCAGCAGCAGTGTTTCGGCACGCAGGCGTGCTTCGAGCATGGCATTGAAGCCTTCGGCCATTTCGTTGAAGCTGTCAGCAATCACGCTGAGTTCATCGCGGGTGTTGAGTTGGGCGCGCATGCTCATGTCACCGCTGGCAAAGGCGCGGGCGGAATACGACAGTGAGTGAATGCTGTTGATGGTGGCGTAGTAGAGGCTGGCCGACAGGTAAACCACCAGCATGAATGCCAGCAGGGCGATGCTGACACTTATACGCAGGGTGTTTTTTGCGCTGGCGATACGAGCCTTAAGGAGTGATTCTATGGTCGGCAGCATGGAGTCGTACATTTGCGCATAACTGTTATCGATTTCTGCTGTGGCCATCTGCAGAAAGGTTTTGTGGTGCGTGTTCATCTGGCCGGTAATAATGTCACTCTTTACCAGATCGATAATCTGCTGCGCCGAGTGGTTAATTTTGTTTAGGGTTAGTTGAAGATTCACCTTCACCGTCGCATTGTTGTGGATGATTTTGTCGATACTTTTATGTAGATCATCGAGTGTAGTGCTGAGCTCGGCAATCTGCGTATGTAGCAAGATCTTCTGCGGCTCGGTAATCTGCTGACTGGTAAGAATGCCGGTGCCGTAGGCACGGATTCGCCCGAGATGTTCGAGCGTATTTGGCAGCATGTTGATGGCGGTATCAATCAGGTAGAAAGAGGCGATTTCCGGATCCAGCGTCAGTAAATATTCATCGGCGACGAATACTTCGAATGTCTGGAGGGCCTCGATCAACTGGGTGTGTACGATAAAATTGGCCTCTTTTGTCATGGCCGATTTCGGCTGGTGTAGTCGTTTCCAATTTACGCGGATTTTGCGGAAGTGTTTCCCGGCAGTCAGGCTATCGGGCAGTTTTTCTTCCATGGCTCTGAAGTTTGCGGTAGCAATTGCTTCCTGTGCGCTGTGCTGTTCCTGTATGGTCTCATCACCGCTGAGCAGCGCCGCTGAAATGCCGCGGTGCAGCTGGATAGACTGTATGGTTCGTGCGATGGGTGCGATCAGTACCAGCCCTTCCAGTTCACGTTGCGAGGGCTGGATGACCCGGTCCAGACTGATGAAGAGGCTGTAGACTACCACGCCAATCGCAATCATGGACAGTAGCCACAGCAAGGTGAATTTTTTGGTGTAACCCAGGCGGTTCAGCAGGTTGATGGCGGGAGTGAAGATCGGCTGAATCATATTCTTTTAACGGACATGGTGGAGCCTGCGGAAGTGGTGGTGTTTTCTGTAGCCATAGGCATGGGTAATACAGGTGGAGCCCGATACGCAAAGTCTGTTACGGTGAGGGTTATGCCTGACCAGCGGTGGCCGGAAACAGGATTATCCTGATAAACATAATACCGCAATACTGTACCCAATAAACCGTTAATTCTCCTTGAAAAGTATAAGTTTAATTGATGGCAGTGGAAGCCTGCCGGTATTTTCAGATATTGATTTAAATCAACTAATAAAAGCAGATGATTTTTGAATAGGAACAAAAGCTTAAAAAGCACAGCGTAGCCGTATTAATAATGTGGTGGCAGGGTCTCATCTTTCTCGTGGGCGACCTGAGATTCACCGGCGGCTTTCAGTTTTTTCTCCAGCATGGATATTTTCAGCATCAGCAGGTCGATCTGGCTTTGCTGGGTGATGACGGTGCTGTCCAGAATGTCGATGGTGTCTTCCAGGTGGGTGAGTCTGATTTCAAGCTCGGTAACGCGGTTTTCCATGGGTGGATCTCAGCTGATGTTTTTGGTTTGGGTGGTGAGTCGGGTGGCACCGGCAACGGCGACTGGCATGGCGAAAAAATTCAGCACCGGCACGCTGGTCATAATGAAAATGCCGCTACCCAGTCCTAGCGCGCGCATGCGGTGGCGGCGATTGTACAGACGCACTTCCTTGAATAACAGGCCGTGGTTGGAAAGCGGGTAGTCCATATATTCCAGTGAAAACGCCCAGGCGGTGAAGAGGAACCAGGCGAAGGGTGCGATCAGGTTGAGACCGGGGATCAGTGTGAGGATGATCAGGGGGATCATCCACATCAGGAAATACAGCATTTTGTTGATCTCGGCAGCGACGCTGCGCAGCACCAGTTGCCACAGTTTTTCGCCATTATCCTCTTCCACGGCCTGGCCACTGAGGTGCGCTTCAACGCGCGCCGCCAGCACGCTGTTGAAGGGCGCGGAAATCAGGTTGGCGACCAGGGTGAAGCTGTAGAAAACGAAGAGCAGGATCATGATTGCAAACAGCGGCCAGATTAACCATTCCAGCCACGACAGCCAGCCCGGCAGCAGGCTCTGAATCCAGGCGTCCATTTTCTGGCTGAGCAGGTAGATGGCTGTACCGAACAGGCCGATATTGATGATTAGCGGCATGATAACGAATCGGCGTATGCCCGGCAGAAAGATAAGGCTAAAGCCGCTGAAGCATTCGCTGAAGCCTTTTAGATAATTGATCATGATGTCTCCTGTAGGGTTTGAATGTTAACCGACTGTTTGGTCGTGTTCCATGATTAGGGTGGAAATCTTGTTTTGTGAAAAACGTAAACAACGTAACAAAACTAATCATAAACAATATATTGTTGGCGGCTAAAGTTTTTATTGCTAACTATGTTTTTTGAAAGCCCCCTCACCCCAGCCCTCTCCCAGTGGGAGAGGGGGCAGTGTATGCAGGCTTGCAAGTTTTTTCCGGGCATTTAAGCTTTTACTGCCAACTGCCAACTGCCAACTGCCAACTGCCAACTGCCAACTGCCAACTGCTAACTGCTAACTGCTAACTGCTAACTGCTAAATACACACTGCACACTTACCGTCATACCGGCGCAGGCCGGTATCCAT
Source organism: Gammaproteobacteria bacterium (assembly GCA_024636785.1). Taxonomy (GTDB): domain Bacteria; phylum Pseudomonadota; class Gammaproteobacteria; order SZUA-229; family SZUA-229; genus LH-M37. Next base: position 16,617 of record JAGXGK010000046.1, on the reverse strand, counting down.
TTTTAGCGGACGGGCGAATGTTTCAGCTTACTACCTTGCTGCAACGACCAACTATATTTTATCTGCCGAGTCGGCCAGTGCTAAAAAACCCTGTCGTGCCAGCAGTGCGCTGCCGTAGCTGGCTTCGCTGTGTTCGGCGATGATGACGGGGGCGTTTAAGGTGCGTTCGCGGATCTGTTGCCATGCCGGGTTACAGCTGCCGCCACCGGCGGTGAAGACGCGCTGCGGCTTGGGTGCGCCCAGTTTGGCGAGCTGCTGGTAGCCTTCGGTTTCGATGTCGGCGATGCCTTCGAGGATGGCCTGAAAGAAGCTGAGATCATCATCCGGGCGGGGGTCGAGTTGCGGCTTCAGGCCAGGGTCACAGCGGGGAAAGCGCTCGCCGGTGGCAGGCAGCGGATAGTAGTGCAAACCGGTTGGTTGTTGCGGTTTCAGCCGGGGCGTCATGGCGTCCAGCTGCGACTGGCTGAAGTGTTGCTTGAGTACGCTGCCGCCACTGTTGGAGGCGCCACCCGCCAGCCAGTGCTCGCCGAAGCGATGGCTGTAGATGCCCAGTTCGGGAGCAAAAACGGGGCGGTCGGTGATGATTTTCAGCACCAGCGTACTGCCCAGCGAGGTCACTGCGTCACCGGTTGTGTTGGCACCGGTGGCGATAAAGGCGGCGATGCTGTCGGTGGTGCCGGCTATGATCTCGCAGCTTTCGGGCAGGCCGAGCTCGGCGGCGGCTTCAGCGTTGATGTTAGCGAGGTGGCTGCCAGGCTTCACGACATCGGGCAAAACCTGTCTTGCTATACCTAACTTATTCAGCCAGTTAGGCCAGGTTTCTTCAAGTGAGTTGTAGCCTAGTTTCAGGCAGTTGTTCTCGTCGCTGAGGCCGTAGCGGCCGGTGAGAGTGGCGGCAATCCAGTCTGCCTGATGGCAGATGTGGTGTGCTTCGGGATGCTGTTCGAGCAGAAACAGGGCCTTGGCCAGCGAGGCACTGGCACCGTGGGCACCGCAGTCTGCGGGGGCAACGGCGGCGACGTGCGCGGCTTCGGCGGTGCAGCGCGCATCGTTATACATGAGTGCGAAAGAGAGCGGGGTGCCCTGTTCATCGCAGGCCAGCACCGTGCCCGAGGTGCCGTCGATGGCCAGTGCGGCGATTGATTTTTCTCTGTAATCTGCATTAACTTTGTTGGTTAACGTTTTGATTATATTGTCGATAGCCTGTTTCCAGATTAGCGCATCCTGTTCGATGCATGCACCCTGAATACGGGGAGCTTCCAGTTCGATTCGATGTGATGCCAGCTCTTCACCCTGCGCATCGATGACGCAACCCCGCACACCCGAGGTGCCGATATCGATACCCAGAAACAGGCAATCAGCAAGGGCGACTTCGGGTGGCATAGGCAGGACGTGGATTGAGAGTATAAGACTTAGGGCAGTTGTACCAGCTCGGGCGCCTGCCAGTCAGGTGCACGGTGTTCGGCGACGACGCTGGTGTAAATGCCGCCGCGCACATTGAACTCGGCTGTCAGGCGCATAAAGCGCGGCTGGCAGGCGGCGACCAGATCGGCCAGTATCTGGTTGGTGACGGCTTCGTGGAAAGCGCCTTCATTGCGAAACGACCAGACGTACATTTTCAGCGCTTTGAGTTCGATGCAGGCCTGCTCGGGCACATACTCGATTTCCAGAGTGGCGAAATCGGGCTGGCCGGTTTTGGGGCACAGGCAGGTGAATTCGGGGACGCTGATGCGGATGGTGTAATCGCTTTCTGTCTGTGGATTATCAAAGACTTCCAGCTGTTTTGAGGGTTGAGTCGACATGGAGTTAGTTTCGCCTTTAAAAAAACGGCAATTATACCTGCCGGAACGGATAAATTCCCTGTCGATTTTGGCCCCTTCTCATGTATACTGTCGGCTAATATTTAGCACCGTTTTACGTTGACTTTCACGCTAACAGGACACCTCATCGCACATGCGTCTTAGCAAGATCAAACTCGCCGGTTTCAAGTCTTTTGTCGATCCCACTACGCTTCATTTACCCGGAAATCTGACCGGCATCGTCGGCCCGAACGGCTGCGGCAAATCCAACGTCATCGACGCGGTGCGCTGGGTCATGGGTGAGTCCTCAGCCAAGCATCTGCGCGGCAGCTCCATGGAAGATGTCATCTTCAACGGCTCCTCTTCGCGCAAGCCGGTAGGCATGGCCTCGGTCGAGCTGCACTTTGATAACAGCGAAGCCAGGGGCAAGATCGGCGGACAGTTCGCGCAATATGACGAGATTTCAGTCAAGCGTACGGTTTCCCGCGACGGGCAATCCAAATACTCCTTAAATGGCACACGCTGCCGCCGCCGCGATATCGCCGACCTGTTTCTGGGCACCGGCCTCGGCCCGCGCAGTTATGCCATTATCGAACAGGGCATGATTTCCCGCCTGATTGAGGCCAAGCCCGAAGAGCTGCGCGTCTTTCTGGAAGAGGCGGCCGGCATCTCCAAATACAAGGAGCGCCGCAAGGAAACCGAAAACCGTATACGCCATACCCGCGACAACCTCGATCGCCTGGATGACCTGCGCGAAGAGATCGACAAGCAGCTGTCGCATCTACAACGCCAGAGCCGCTCTGCCGAACGCTATAAAGAATTCAAGACGGAAGAGCGTCAGCTGAGGGCCGAAGTACTGGCGCTGCACTGGCGTGATTTGAAAAAGGAACTGGACGGGCGCGACAAAGTTATCGCGGAAACCGATACCCGGCTGGAGCAGATTATCGCCGAACAGCGGGCGGTGGAGTCCGCCATCGAGACTCATCGCCAGTCGCATACTGAATCCAACGATGCTCTGAATGCGGTGCAGGCGCGGTATTACAGTCTGGGCAGCGATATTTCCCGTATCGAGCAGAACATCAAGCATCAGCAGGATTTGCAGCAGCGACAGAAGGCCGATCTGGAACAGGTGGAGAAGGCTTTATTTGAGGCGACCCAGACTTTAGAGAGTGACCGCAACGCGATTGAGACCGTGACCTCGCAGTTGCAGGCCGATGAGCCGGCGCTGGCGGTGCTGAAGGCGGATGAGCAGATTATCAGCGAGCGCTTTACCGCTTCGGAAGTGGCCATGCAAAGCTGGCAAACCTCCTGGGATGCTATTAATCGCCGATATTCGGAGTCCAGTCAGAAAGCCCAGGTCGAACGCTCACGCATGGAGCAGCTGGAGCGTCACATTGAGCAGCTGAACCAGCGCTTGCAGCGTATCGATGTCGAGCAGCAGGCGTTGCGGGGTGAGGATATTGAAAGCCAGATCGGCGAATTCAAGCTCAAGCTGGACGAGGTCGAACAGCAGAAGACAGCGCAGGAGGCGCAGCTGTCATCGGTGCTGTCATCCATTCGCGAGACCCGCGAGCACATTGTAAAGACCGAACAGAAATCTGCCGAACAGCGTCGTGGTATTCACGATGCTCAGGGGCGTCTGTCGTCGCTGGAGACCTTGCAGCAGTCCGCGCTGGGCAAAACCGATAAGGCGGTTAATCAGTGGCTGGATCGTCAGGGGCTGACCAATCAGGCGCGTTTCGCTGAAAAACTTCAGGTGGACAGCGGCTGGGAAACCGCCGTTGAGACCGTGCTGGGCAATACGCTGGAAGCGATTTGTGTCGATCAGATTGAGGCGTTGTGCGCCACGCTCTCCGGTCTGGATAAAAGCAATCTCTCGCTGGTGGAAACCCAGTCGGCAACGCCGGGCAGCAATGCTGCGAGTGGCTATTTGCTGGAAAAGGTCAGCGCATCCGTGCAGCTGGATCAGTTTCTACACGGCATTCGTATTGCCGACACTCTGGAAGCGGCGATGCAGATGCGCAGCGCTCTGGCCGATGGCGAGAGTGTAGTTACGCGCGACGGTATCTGGATGGGGCGGCACTGGTTGCGCATCAGCAACGACAAAGACGCACGCCAGGGCGTGCTGGCGCGTGAAACCGAAATCCGCGAATTGCATCAACGCCTGCAAGTGCTCGAACAGGAAGCTACTGCCCTGAACGACGATCTGATCGACAAGCGTGAGTCCCTGCAAGCGAAAGAAAAGCAGCGCGAAGAGACACAGGTGGCGCTGAACGCCATTCATGCACAGCTCAATCAGTTGCAGACCCAGATCAGTGCGCGGCAGACGCGCAAGGAACACATCACTAATCGTGGTCAGAATCTGGACGAGGAAAAAACCGAGACCGAACGACTCATCGCCAATGAAAACAGCGGCATCGAAAAAGCTACGCTGAGTCGTAATGAATCGTTGCAGCAGATTGAAATCATCGGCAAAGAACGTGATCAGCAGGAAGGTCAGCGCGAAGTTCTGCTGGCACAGTTGCAGACCGATCGTAGCGAGTTGCAGCAGCAGCGGGACAGGGCGCATCAACTGGCGATTAAAATTGAAGGCCTGGCTACGCGCAAGCAGAGTCTGGAACAGAATATCGAGCGCATGGAAAAAGCGCAGCAGACCCAGATTCAGCGCAAGCAGGAGTTGCAGGGCGCGCTTACGCAAACCACCGAACCGGTGGAGGCGCTGGAGAAAGAGCTCAATGCCTTGCTGGAAAAACGCCTGGGCACCGAACAGGAACTGACCGATGCTCGCCGTCTGGTCGAATCCATCGCGCAGAAGTTGCGCAGTTTTGAGCAGCAGCGTGCCGAGCACGAAAAACGCAGTCAGGAAGTACGCAGCCAGCTGGAAAAAATGAAACTGGATAGCCAGGAGATTCGGGTGCGCAGCAAAACCGCGCTGGAACAACTGGCGGAAATGGAGCGTGACGTGGAGACGCTGCTGGCCGAAATGGATGAGGCGGCAAACAGTCAGGCGTGGGAGCAGAAAATTGCCGACATCGCCCAGCGCATTTCCAGACTGGGCCCGATTAATCTGGCCGCGATTGATGAGTACCAGGAACAGCTCAAACGTAAGGAATATCTGGATGGTCAGCACAAGGATGTCATTTCAGCGCTGGAAATTTTGGAAGAGGCCATCGGCAAGATTGATCGTGAAACACGAACCCGATTTAAGGACACCTACGACCACGTTAACAACCGGCTGAAAGAGATGTTCCCGCGTCTGTTCGGCGGCGGCGTTGCCTATCTTGAACTCACCGGCGATGATCTGTTGAGTACGGGGGTGACCGTTATGGTCAGGCCACCCGGCAAGCGCATTTCCAATATCCACATGATGTCGGGTGGTGAAAAAGCCTTAACCGCGGTGGCACTGGTGTTTGCTATTTTTGAACTCAATCCCGCGCCGTTCTGTATGCTCGATGAGGTCGATGCGCCGCTGGATGAAGCCAACGTCGGACGCTTCAGCCAGCTGGTGAAAGAGATGTCGGAACAAATCCAGTTCATCTACATCACCCATAACAAAACCACCATGGAAATTTCGGAGCACCTCAGTGGTGTGACCATGCGTGAAGCGGGTGTGTCCCGACTGGTATCGGTGGATGTGGCTGAAGCGGCAACTCTGGCCGCGGTTTAATTTAAGATATCTTACTTAGAGTACGATAATGGAAAACCTGCGCTGGATACTACTTGCCGTTGGCATCATTTTTATTCTCGCCATCTTTTTTGCGGGTCGTCGACAACGGCGCCGCAACAAGTCTAATCTTTTTGATGCCAACGAAGAACTGCCGGAGTTCAGTGCCCGCGACTGGGATGAGCTGGATGAAGGCGTAGGCAAGGTGCGTATCGTTGCGCGCGATGATGATGACGATGACTTTTCCGAGGCGCTGGCTGTTGATCTGGCGCCGGTACCTGATTATGACGAGCCGACGGACATTGATGGGTTGCAGCCGCGAGGGCAGCGTTTTGAGCCGGACTTTAAGCGTGACACAGATCTGCCGGACAACGAAGAGGCTTTTGAGCCGCTTGATGTAACTGAGCAGCTTGATGCCGGCGATGAAGTTGTACAATCTCCAATCGAGCCGCCATCAAAACAGTCATCAGTCGAACCGCAGCCGGCTGAGAATCAGGAGGCCAACAAGGAGGCGCGGAACAGCGCTAATGTCGATATTATCGTGTTGCATATTCTGGCTAAATCACCCGAGCTGTTGACCGGCGACAGCATAAACAGCGCGGCCCGGGCCAATGGCCTTGTTTTTGGCCGGATGAATATTTTTCATCGCCTTAATGAAGAGGAGCAGGCGCTTTTTAGTATGGCCAATATGATAGAGCCGGGAAATTTTGATCCGGATACGATCCATGATATGACCACCTCCGGTTTGACCATGTTTATGCAGCTGTCAACTTCGGCGCATCCCTCCGATTGTTTTGATGAGATGCTGCGCTGCGCTTATTACCTCTCTGAAATGCTGGGTGCTGATTTATGTAATCAGCATCGCCGGCCTATCACCCAGGAGGACGCGGAGTATTACCGGCAGCTGATTTCGGAGAAAGAGAACGCTTAGCGTTTTTCCTTATTATTCACCGTGACTACCGACACTATCCAGCATCAGATCGATGACTTGCGGCAACAGCTGCGGCATCACTCCTATTTGTATTACGTACTGAACGATCCCGAAATTTCAGACAGCGAATACGACCGGCTTTACCGTCAGTTAGAGCAGCTCGAACAGCAGTATCCTGAATTGATTACCGCCGATTCGCCGACCCAGCGGGTCGGTGCGCAACCGCTGAAATCGTTTGCCCAGATACAGCATCGCATCCCCATGTTATCGCTCGATAATGTATTTTCAGAAGAGGAGTTGCAGCGCTTTTATAAACGCGTGCAGGATCGACTGGATTCAACCGAGCCGGTGGCGTTTTCGGTGGAACCCAAGCTCGATGGTCTGGCGGTCAGCATTGTTTATGAGCAGGGCGTGCTGGTGCAGGCGGCGACGCGCGGTGACGGCCAGACGGGCGAAGATGTAATGCAGAACATAAGAACCATACAGTCCATTCCCCTGCACTTGATGAGCGATGATTACCCCGATGTGCTGGAGGTGCGTGGTGAAGTGTTTATGCCCAAAGCCGGGTTTAATGAACTGAATCGTCGGGCGCGTGAAAAAGGCGAGAAGACGTTTGTTAATCCGCGCAATGCCGCCGCCGGTTCGTTGCGCCAGCTCGACCCAAAAATCACCGCGCAAAGGCCGTTAGCGTTGTATTGTTATGGTGTGGGTATTGTAGAAGGACATGATCTGCCCGAAACCCACAGCGAAATTTTGCAGCAGCTCAAAGTCTGGGGTTTGCCTGTTTGCAAGGAGGCGGGCGTGGTTGCAGGTCTACAGGGTTGCCTTGATTTTTTCCATGACATTTTGGCGCAGAGAGATCAGCTCAGTTACGATATTGACGGCGTTGTTTATAAAGTTGACCGGCTGTCTCTACAGAAAAAACTGGGCTTTGTCGCACGTGCGCCGCGTTGGGCGATCGCGCATAAATTTCCGGCACAGGAAGAGATCACCACGATTCTGGATGTCGAGTTTCAGGTCGGTCGTACCGGTGCATTAACGCCGGTGGCCAGGCTGGAGCCGGTATTCGTCGGCGGCGTTACCGTGAGTAATGCCACGCTGCACAACATGGACGAGGTTAGGCGAAAAGATATTTATATCGGTGACAAGGTGATTGTGCGCCGCGCCGGTGATGTGATTCCGGAAGTGGCGCGCGTGGTTACGAGTGCGCGCAGCGATAATGCCATAAAAAAGCTTAGAAAAGTAGAGTTGCCGCAACACTGTCCGATCTGCGGCTCGGATGTCGAGCAGGCTGAAACAGAAGCAGTGGCACGTTGCAGTGGCGGGCTGTTCTGCAAGGCGCAGCGTAGCGAGGCGATTAAACATTTCGCTTCGCGCAAAGCCATGGACATTGATGGTCTGGGCGACAAACTGGTCGAGCAACTGGTGGAAGCGGGCTTGATCAATACCGTGGCAGATCTTTATCATCTGGATGTGGCAGCTGTGGCCGCGCTGGATCGCATGGGCGACAAGTCGGCCCACAATCTCATTCATGCCATTGAAGACAGCAAACAGCCGACACTGTCGCGCTTTATTTATGCGCTGGGAATTCGTGAAGTGGGTGAAACCACGGCGTCGAGTCTGGCCGATGTTTTTCAATCACTGCAAGCGCTGAGCGAGGCCGATGAAGAATCCTTGCTGCAGGTTCCTGATGTCGGGCCGGTGGTCGCGCAACACGTGGTCTATTTTTTCTCCCAGCCGCATAACCGTGAGGTGATCCAGCAGTTACTGGATGCTGGCATTAGCATTAAAAAACCGCCTGTTTCGGCAACGGTTAATGAAAAATTAAAAGACAGGGTTTTTGTTATTACCGGAACCCTGCCTACGATGTCGCGCGATCAGGCCAAGGAGAAGCTACAGGCGGCAGGCGCAAAAGTGACCGGCAGTGTTTCAGCTAAAACCGATTATGTGCTAGCCGGCGAAAATGCCGGTTCAAAACTGAGCAAAGCCGAAGCGCTCGGGGTAAAGGTTATCACCGAAGCGGAACTGGATGAGCTGTTAGCTTAGTCGTATTAATAATATCTTCACCGCGAAGGATGCGAAAGATGAACACAGATAAAAGCAAAAGTCTGTCCGCGAAAAACGCGAAGGAGGAGAAAAAGGCAAAAAGATAATTCAAAATCTTTAGTCCGCAGATAAAGGCAGATAAAAGTGAAAACTCTGATTCCCGGAAAAACTTGCAGACCTGCATACACTACCCCCTCTCCCGCCGGGAGAGGGCTGGGGTGAGGGGCTGTCAAAAGCGCATTTAACGGTTATCAGTTAGCCGCAAAAGCTTTAAAATCTAGTCAGTGAATGACGCGAAAAAGGTAAAAATATAATTCAAAATATTTAGTCCACAGATGAATCGGGATAATGTAAATAAAGGTTTTTCGCGGACTTATTTTTTAATTTTTTTCGATCATAACAGCTGAAATTTTGATTTTTTATTTACTACTGAATGCGTAGTTTTCGTCACTTTTATTATCAATAAAAGAAAAATAGCAAAGATGATCGCTGGAAACTATAACTGAAGCACGGCTTATTGATAATATGCACCCTTGTAATGATATGACAGAGAGGCGGAAAGTGAGTCAAAAGACAATTTTATTGGGAGTAAATGTCGATCATGTGGCGATATTGTGGCAGGCGAGGTGTGAGCATTATTCCGTTCAGGTTCCTGAAAGCAGTAAATGGCTGACGATGGAAGGCGCACTGGGATCTGTCCAGTTGAATGTGGGTCATGCGCTGCTCGTGCTGCAACAGTCGGTAAAAAGCAATAAACAACTGATGAACGAGGCACGTGCATGATTGTAGGGACGGGCATGGATATTGTTGAAGTCAACCGTATGCAGCTTATTTATGACCGCCATGGCGATCATTTTGCAGAACGGATACTGTGTGAAAGCGAGTTGCATGAGTATCAAAACTGTAAATATCCGGTGCGTTTTCTGGCAAAACGTTTTGCCGCCAAGGAGGCGGTGGCCAAGGCGCTGGGTACCGGTTTTGCAGCAGGCGTCAGCATGAAAATGATCGGCATCGGACACGATGAATCCGGCCGCCCGTTGATTGAGTTATCACAGGCCGCAAAAGCTCGTGCCGAGCAACTCGGTATGACTGCTTCCTGGCTCAGCATCTCGGATGAAAAACACTATGCCACGGCTTTTGCGGTGATGGAGAAAGTGGGGTAGGTTTGATTAGTAATGCTTAAAGATTTTTCACCGCAGAGGACGCAGAGAGCGTAGAGAAAAGCCTTCTTTTTATAAAATCAAATTCAATATCTATGATGTACGTAGTGTGCATAAAGGTTCCAGAAAAAACACTTAGATAAAAATGTTTTTCCTCTGCGCTCTCTGCGGTGAACAAGTTTTTCCATAAATTAAATAATAAGTTCGCTGTGGTCAGCGTTAAGCAGTCTTGCAATTTCAGATTTTAGAGGGTGCGAGAGGGCGCTTAGTTTCTCCTGAGTGTCTTTGTCAATATCCAGTTCAAGCTGGGCGGTAGCATTGCGCAACGCCAGCGCACCGCAGCAACGTGTGGCACCGTGGAGTTTATGTGCCTGTTGTTTGAGTCGTGTGCGATCATTAAGCGATACCGCCTCGTTGATGAGCTTTAAATGTTCAGGCAGCTCATTGATCAACATGCTGGTTAATTCGTTGGCAAGCTGGGTATTACCTGCGGCGAGCTCCAACGCTTCGGATTTGGAAAAAAACTCTATGTCATGAGTGGTCTGTTTTATATGTTGCTGATTAGGGCTCTTTAATAGCCATTTATCAAACATATTTTGAATGCTGCGTTCAGTTACCGGTTTAATCAAAATATCATCTATTCCGTATTGCTCAATCTTTTGTGACTGTTTTGTTATCATGGCATTAGCGGTTAAAGCAATAATGACAGTGGTGTCATTATTGATTTTTCTACGAATAAATTTTGAAGTTTCATAACCATCCATGTCGGGCATTTGTAAGTCCATAAATATCAGGTCGAAATTAGTATTGCAGGCCAGATCAATACTAGTTTGACCGCTTGAGGCAGTGGTTACTTTGGCACCATTTTTTTTCAGAATTATTTCAGCCAGTTTTAGATTTATGTCGTTATCGTCAACTACGAGTATGTTTAATCCAGACCAGTCAAATGCATTAGATGTTGAGAGTTCTTTTGGTGTTGATGAGGTTGCGCCAGGATTAATTAGCTTCACTACTATCTGTCGAATAGATTCGTATTTTGATGAGCGGAAATCGGCATCATTAAAGCCGTAGCTTTTTATATCGGCAAGGTCTTTATGAGAGCGAGTGCTGGCGATAGCGAACAACGGTATGTCAGTATTACACTTTGGAATAAATGATCTGATTTTACTCTCATTCATGTCCGCTCTGCAGATGCTGGTAATAATCAAGTCGTATCCTGATACTGTTTCAGGAGTTTCTCTGTGGTGACTGGTTATTCCTCCCCATGAGTTAATCATAGCCAGTATGCCCTGGCTGCAGATTTCGCAGGTATCAACAAGACATACTTTTTTACCGTTCAAAATAGGATCGATAACGCGCTCAAATGCTCTCACTTCAGTGGTGATTTCCAGTCTAAATGTTGAGCCTTTGTCGAGTTGGCTCTCGAAGCTAACGCCGCCATGTATGAGTTTTGCCAGCTTCATAGAAATGACCAGACCAAGACCAGTACCACCAAACTTTTTTTCTATTGATTCATCAGCCTGAGTAAAAGCATTAAAAAGTCGTTCCTGTTGAGAAGGACTCATTCCGATACCTGTATCGGTAACTGAAAAGCACAATGTTGAAAGTGACTCTGATTTCTGATTAGATTTTACATGTACAGAGACGTAACCTTTTTCAGTGAATTTTATGGCATTGCCGATAAGATTAATGAGTATCTGTCTGACTCGAGTGATGTCACTTTTGATTAAACAGGGCGTGGTCTTATCAATGCAATAAAAAATCTCAATATTTTTTTCGTAGGCGATTGGAGCTAATAGATCAATGACATCTTCAACCGCATTAATAGGATTGAATTCAGAGATGTTTAGCTCCAGTTTTCCGGATTCTATTTTAGAAAGATCAAGTACATCGTCAATAATATGTAAAAGATTGTTGGCTGATTTTTTAATAATTTCAGAATAGTCACGTTGCTGAGGTTCAAGATTGGTGCTTTCCAGTAACTCAGAGAAACCAAGAATTCCGCCCAATGGTGTTCTCAGCTCGTGGCTCATATGGGCTAGAAATTCGGTTTTGGCCTTATTCGCCCGCATGGCATTAGTTCGTGCTATATCCAATTCTACATTTCTTACTTCTAGTTCTTCCATGGTTTGGTGAAGTTCCCGGGTCGACTCATGGATTCTGGCTTCAAGGTCTTCGCGAGAGTTCTGTAATTCTTTCGCCATTACGTTCACACATGATTCCAGTATTCCCAGATCACCGGGTGTCTGTTGGTTTATTTGTATTTTGTAATCACCCGATGATATTTTTTTAACCGTGCTGGTGAGAATTTTAACCGGAGTAAAGATTTCTCTGCTTAACTTCAAAGCGACGATAATGCTAGTCAGCAGCACGATTAATGTTAATAGTCCTCCTTCAATGGAGGTTTGCATTTTTTTTGCATTGATGTTTAAGGAACTTGCGGTAAGTTCAATATAGCCAATAACTTCTTCCTCGTTACCGGTATTGCTGATGTTGTCTTCCAGAAGGTCAACATTGACCGCCTGGGTTTTGATCGGTTCTCTGAAAATAGTGAGTTCTTGAGATGCCAGTTCGTGCCATAAGGATTTATCCTCTTGCGAGTAATTGTAATCATTGATCGATGTCAAAATCTCATTGTCGGCGTCGATTAATTTGATTTCTATGATATCTTCATCCGCAATAATATTCTGCAAAATAGGAGTGAGGCTGTCGACGTTCCCTGAAAAAACCGCATATTCTGATACTGATGCTAACTGGTTAGTGACAATAGTTGCATGGCGAGCGGCTGATTCTGAAATGTAATTCAACTGTGACAAAGTGAAATAGCCAGTCAACACGGTTGCTACTATAAGTAATGGTAGCAGTGCCAGTGCGAGAATCTGTTTTCTTATGTCCCAGTTATTCATTGTTTTTATTTTTCAGGTTTTTTATTAGGGCCTTCCTGTCTGGTGTGAGAATGCCGAGTGATTTTGCGACGTCCTTGTTTATGGTTACATCGAAATCATCAGGGTAAATAATATGCTGTTTTATGCTCTGATTTTTATAGTGTTTTTTGATCAGCTCTGCGGTTTGCTTGCCCAGTTGTTTAGTCGAGCTATGTATTGCAGCTAATGCGCCTGCACGTACAAAACTTTCTGAAAAGCCGATGACGGGTACTTTATGTCGATAGGTGGTGAGCAGGATGCTCTTAATCGTACCGGCGTTGTAAACAGAATTATCAGGTAGCGCCAGCAGGACATCACTCTCTGATAAAGCGCTATTGAGAGCGTCTATGATATTGATATATTGATCAATTAGTATCACTTGCAGTGTCAGCTGGTATCTGTTGGCACAGGATTCTAATCTATGGGTCAATGCTACATCCGCTTCAGGCAGCAGCAGGCTGACAGTCTGCCATTCATCATTGAGTAACCGTATCAGTGCAAATTGCCGGCAGTGCGGCTGCGTCATCGACAGGTAGGACGTATTTTTCTGTGCAGGTATTTTGTCAGCATCGACGTTGGCCAGTATTCTTAATTGCGACGTAACAATGTTATTTTGATTTAGAAGTGAAGCAGCATCACTGCCGATACTGATGATTAGTTGCTCATTGTTATTGAACGATTTATCTGAATTCGTATTAAATGTTCTAACATTGATGCCCGATCCGTGGAGGCTGTCACGAATGTTTTCTACCAGTGATTGCTGATACCCGCTATCGGCTGCGCTGATTATATCAACCTGTTGTGCTGCCAGGGCAGTGGTAGCCGTGCAGGAAAAAAACGCCAGCAGGCATACGCCGCGCAGTGCTGCCGATGCTGTCTTAAACGTCGAAGTGAGTGACAATCGATCCATTCTTTAAATAACTTCCGTTTTATCTATCTAGTTAAATGAAATTGAGTACTCTATATATCCAGTCAGGTTTAATTCAGCACGGGGGCCGATGTCTGGCTGATGGTGATAGTTGTTATATTCGCCCAGCAGGTTTTTTAATACCAGTGACAATTTAGACAGGCTGCTGCTCTGCCTGTTCGTTTTCGACAGGCGGAGATCCATGGTGTTGTAACTGCTCGCCGGCTCGTCCGGTACGTCCAGCCAGCCCATCTCGCCGACATGATAAAAGCCCAGGCTGCCGCTATATTTCTCGCTGAACTGTTTTATCATTAGCAGTGAGGCAGTCCACTCCGGCGCAGAGTTCACGTATTCTTCGGCGGTTAAAGTAAGTAACTCATCATGGCTTTTAATTTTCAGGTAACTGACGTTGCCAAAAAAACGTAATGCATGCCCGGGGCGCAGGTCAAATTCAAATTCCGCGCCGGTGAATTCAGTGCCGATAAGGTTTTCGTTTATGTGTGTCTCGCCATCAAAGTTATCCGTGGCGATGGGGATGGTTTCTCTTTGAATTAAATTATCCAGATGGTCGTGGAAAAGCCGTGCATTGATGAGCAGTTTGTCACCAAGAAACTGACCGAAATAGCCGATTTCCCGGCTGATGATGGTCTCATGCTCAATGTTGCTATTGGGTACCAGCTGTTGCTCTACCAGCGTGACACCAATGGGAGTGCCGCCACTGGTCAGATCATGACTGAAGGCGATGTTGCCGAACTCTTCGCTGATGAACGGACTGCGTATGGCCTTTGAAATGCCGATTCTTAAACTGTGTTTCTCGTTGAATTTATGGATCAGGGCCAGTCGGGGTGAGACTTCCGTGCCCAGAGTTCTATTTTTTTCCAGCAGTGCACCGAAGTTGAGCAGATTTTGCTGATTAATTCGCCATTCCGTGTTGGCAAACAGTCGGTAGGTCTCTCTGCGGATGGTGCCCTGGTCGTTAAGCCAGTAGATGGATTCTGAAATATCCTGCTGTGCGCTTAGGCCCCAGATCAGTCTCAGGCTGTCGGTGGTCTGATTGAAGTGGGTGAATTCGAGATTATGCCTTTCAGATTTGAGGCCGAAATCCAGATCCAGCGTGAAATCATCAATGCCGCCACCTACCACAATGAGTTTTGAAGTCGATTGATCGGTTTTATCCTGCAGGTTGTAATAATACTGCACGACATAGGAATTCTTACTGTCAGCGGTGTTCTCCAGCTTCAGAAACTGGTGGGCATGGATGGTTTCGCTGTCGCGCACCGGTCTTGTGCCCTGAGGCGAAAAGTTTTCATTGATCTCCTGGTCGGTGCTGCTGTAACCGCCCTGATAGGTGAGGTTGTTGCGGCGGTTGATCTGGTAATCAGTGCGGTAGTCAATGGCTCCGGTATGGATGTCATCGTGGTTGTCGACGAACTCATCTGAGTATTGCTGGGCGCCAAGATTTTTTCGAGCATCCAGGCCGTCATCATTTTGCGTGGAGAGGGTGACACGGTAATCCAGATCGCCACTATTGCCGCCGTAGCGATAAGTCAGGTCGGCAATGTCATGATTGCCCGCCCTGAGCTGGACATAATGACCCGGATCTTCCGAGGCGTGGCGGGTGATGATATTGATTACGGCCAGAAACGAATTAGAGCCATAGGTGGATGAATTGGGGCCACGTGTGACTTCGATGCGTTCTATGTCTTCAAGATTGATGGGCAGCATGTTCCAGTCTACACCGCCCAGTAGAGGCTCGTAGACGGAGCGGCCATCGATCAGTACCTGCATCTGTTTGGAATACTGATCGGTGTGGCCGTGATAGGAGACAATTAATTTGGATTCTTCGCCCCATTCGTTGACGCTGTTGCCGACGACAATGCCGGGAACCAGTCGGAGAACTTCGGGGATGCTTCGGGCGCCGCTGGCCTCGATGAGTTCCCGGTCGATGCTGGTGACCGCCATGGGGGTCTCTGACTGGGGCTGCTCCAGGCGGCTGGCGGAGAGCACCACCGGCATTTCAAAGAACAGCTCATCATCACCAGCCTGTAGTGGCGCGGAGTGGGTGAAAGCGATGATAGAGATAATGGCAGCGCGAGCGATATTTACAGTGGCGATATACGGCTGGTGGAAGCTCATTCTTATAATTGGCTGCTTTCAGTGGTGGTATTAGAAAGCCTGTAATATATACTCTCAAACCTGAGTAGTAAATCATTATGCCGCGGCAATCCCGGCGGCCTCGTATCAAAAATGGTGAATTCAATGTACAAAACTCTGGCTGATTATGTGGGCCATACTCCACTGGTGCGTTTGCAGCGCCTGCCGGGAGAGACAACAAATACACTGCTGGTCAAGCTGGAAGGCAATAATCCGGCGGGTTCGGTGAAAGACCGCCCGGCGCTGAATATGATTGCGCAGGCTGAGCAGCGCGGTGAGATTCACCCCGGCGATACCCTGATCGAAGCCACCAGCGGCAATACCGGCATCGCGCTGGCGATGGCAGCGGCGATCAAGGGCTATCGCATGGTGCTGATCATGCCGGCAAATATGAGCGAGGAGCGCCGTGCCGCCATGAAGGCGTTCGGTGCCGAGCTGATTCTGGTGACCAGGGAACAGAGCATGGAGGGCGCGCGTGATCTGGCCTTGCAGATGCAGGCAGAAGGCAAGGGCAAGGTGCTGGATCAGTTTAATAATGCGGATAATCCCAATGCGCATTATCTCAGCACCGGCCCGGAGATCTGGCAGCAGACCGAGGGGACGGTGACGCACTTTGTCAGCGCCATGGGCACCACGGGCACTATTATGGGGGTGTCGCATTACCTCAAGGAGCAGAATCCGGCGATTCAGATCATTGGTGTGCAGCCGGAAGAGGGCTCCAGCATCCCCGGTATCCGCCGCTGGCCACAAGCCTATTTGCCCGGCATTTTTGAAGCCAGTCGTGTTGACCGCCTGCTGGATGTGAACCAGCAGGACGCCGAACAGATCACGCGCGATCTGGCGGCGAAAGAGGGCATCTTCTGCGGGATTTCATCGGGCGGTGCAGTCGCGGCCATGTTGCAGCTGAGTAAGGAGCTGGAGCACGCGGTGATCGTTTCCATCATCTGTGATCGCGGTGATCGTTATATGTCCACCGGTGTTTTTCCCGCCTGATCATTTTTAGAGTCCTTATTTATGTCTGATAAACGTCAT
>JAGXGK010000045.1 GCA_024636785.1 Gammaproteobacteria bacterium | reverse complement strand
GAAGTTCTGACATTACTTTGGTCAGCGCAGCAGTCAGTGTCGTTTTACCATGGTCAACGTGACCGATTGTGCCCACATTGACGTGGGGCTTATTTCGTTCAAATTTTGCCTTAGACATTAAATGTCTCCCCCGGATATTAAATTGTTAATGTAAAATAATTGTAAAACTTATTAATGGAGCTCATAACCGGATTTGAACCGGTGACCTCTTCCTTACCAAGGAAGTGCTCTACCGACTGAGCTATATGAGCATAAATCTGTCGAGCTCAACAAGTTATGGAGCGGGTGATGGGAATCGAACCCACGTATTCAGCTTGGAAGGCTGAAGTTCTACCATTGAACTACACCCGCAATCTGTAAACGCCTCCAAAACCCTTAACTCAGTCAAATAATGGTGGAGGGGGGAGGATTCGAACCTCCGAAGGTAGAACCAGCAGATTTACAATCTGCCCCCTTTGGCCACTCGGGAACCCCTCCCAAAATCAAGCCGCGTATAATGCTTGAGGACAACGCATCTGTCAACCGTAACTTAATATTACCGCTGATAAAACTGGAGCCGGTGACAGGAGTTGAACCCACGACATCCTCATTACAAGTGAGGCGCTCTACCAACTGAGCTACACCGGCTAAACAGGCGGGCAATTTTAGGGAACCCGGCACGCTAAAGCAATGCGGATATTGAGATAATTAGTGATTAAACCAAGTTTTTTCCATTTTTCACGAACAATCCCGAATTAAATGATTAATTTTGCCGGTGATGTGCTTCCCGAGGACGCTGTCAGGAATACTCGTTGCCGCAGCAATCTCGTAATCCAGCCAGTAAATCGTATAGTTTTTGAACAATGCTTCTACTTCCGGCTTCAGTCCCAGCTTCGTCATACGTTCAGCATGTGCATAAGCACGTTTTTTCTCCGTGAAATACCCCAGTGAAATAGCATTAATCTGCGGGCCTGACTTAACGATAAAATAGTCGCTCACTTTCATCTTTTTCAGATTGCCCACCAATTCTTTAGCTTCACTAAAGCTGCTGGCGGGTGGCAGATACACCCAGAACCGCTCCTGCTCTCTCTCTTCATGACTACGGAACGAGGCTGCGACTACGTATTTTTTTATCCCCCGAGTCACCGCCCGTAATTTTTCCAGATCTCTGAATGGCCCCAGGGTAAAACACTCCGCCTCCTGCGCCGCCGGCTTTTTTTCAGCCTCATCAGGGGTGCGCTCTGCCGCTACCTTCGCAACCGCTACCGACTCCTGTCCAATTTCACTCAGCAGCACAATTCCGGGTACGTGCCTGTCGACCACCGGCTCAGCCGGCACCGGCTCAGGCCGACTCAACTCCCACCCCACATAGGCAAAATTCAACATCAATACAAATAAAAACAACCAGCGCATGACTACCTATTCCGCTTAAATTTAGTGTTCTTTTCAACTGGAGCTATTCCAGCCCGAAAAAAATATTTACTGCTGTGACGCATTATACAGGCCATACAGAACCAGATGAGGCTCAACATGAATACCCTCTACCCGAGCCAGTAACGCCAGCACCGCTTCCGCGTTGCCGCCCGTCAATATCACTCTCATTTTATCGCCCAGACGTTCTCTGGCTGAGGCACAGACCTCCAGCAAGCCTGCCTGCAGCATGTGCATGATACCGCTGGTTACCGCATCTGCGGTATTGATGGCAAAGCCAGGACAATCGCCTTCTGCGTTATTCACCCCTGCTGTATTCTGCAACAGCGAATTTCGCATCATCTTCAGGCCGGGCATAATTCGCCCGCCCCGATGTACACCATCTGCATCCATCAAATCAACGCTGATTGCGGTGCCCGCATCGATAATGCACACAGGGGCATCGTATAATTTTTTCGCCCCCAGCAGCGCCGCCCAGCGGTCAACACCATGATCCGCCGGTCGCGGGTACATATTATAAACGCCGCCCAGCTCAGAGGTGGTGCGTAAAAATATTGGCTCGATGGACCACTCTTTGCGAATCCAGTCCATCAGTGTCTGCTCAACATCAGGCCCGGCAACGCAAGAGACCCAGACAGCATCCTGATAAGGCGCACCCGAATAAATCTTGTCAAAAGTCGCATGCAGCGAACCTATCTGATAGGGGCTGTCCTCGGCCAGAATCAACTGCCCGTCCTGCCAGATTCCCCATTTGACACCACTGTTGCCGATATCAATGGTCAGCATGATTGATTTTTCTCAAACTTATATCCGCGCTATTAAACAATTGCTCCTCGCCTTCAATCTCTATTCGTATCGCCCCGTTGGCCTCGAAACCGGTCACAATTCCCTGCAACGACCGAGCTTCATCCTGATAGATGTTTACCGGTTGCTGCAGGCAAATATCATATTGACGGTATTCAAGCATCAATTCATCTCGACACTGAGCAAAGCCTGCACAGATGCTCATACACTCTTTTAATAACAACCCGGCAACTCTATTCCGCTCTGCTGATGATGCTTCGCCCAGAAGTGAGCAAACATCCGTCCAGGGCTGATCCGGTAGCTGTGGTGCCGCTTCCGGCATTTTAAAATTCAGCCCTATGCCTATAATAGCCGTTGTGGCCGCGGCGGTGTTTTGAGTCGTCTCAATAAGAATACCCGCAATTTTTCTGCCCTCAACCAGCACATCATTTGGCCATTTGAGTCCCGCCTGCTCCAGGCCAATCGTTTTTAGCACCCGCACCACCGCCACGCCGATAGCCAGTGAAAGGCCGCCCAGCGCATTCACCGGCATTGCAAATTTCCAGGCCAGACTTAAATAAATGCTGCTGTGCGGCGGCGAAATCCAGACTTTACCACGCCGCCCTCGCCCCTGTGTCTGCTGCTCCGCAAAACAGGCCAGCGGCAATGCCTGTCCTTCCCTGACTTTCAGCAAGGCCTGCTGGTTGGTCGAATCGGTTGTTTCGAACAAAAACAGTCCGCAGTCGCGACCCAGATGCCGCCTGATTTCTTTCAGATCCAGATCTTCAATCATAAATCCAGGGTATTTCATATAGATAAAAGCCTGCTATTTAACACATAAACACAACTTCAAGCCAACTGTAGTTCGCACAGCAGCAGGTAAAATAAGCATGTACAATATGCCGCCATACATTAACCGCGCGCCTGAGCGTTAACCGAAGCGTAAACATGACTGCTGAAGACAATCCAATTCCATCCAATTTCATTCAAACCATTATTCAGAACGATCTGGATTCGGGCAAACACACCACTGTACACACCCGTTTTCCGCCTGAACCTAATGGCTATCTTCATATCGGTCATGCTAAATCCATCTGCCTGAACTTCGGCATGGCCAGAAGATTCAATGGCAAGTGCAACCTCAGATTTGACGACACCAATCCTGACAAGGAAGAAGTCGAATACATGCACGCCATCGAGGCCGACGTAAAATGGCTGGGCTACGAATGGGACGAGCTGCATTTCGCTTCAGATTATTTCAACCACCTGTACATGTACGCAGTCAAACTTATCACCACCGGCAAGGCCTATGTCGACAGCCTGAGCGCTGAGGAAATCCGCGAATACCGCGGCACCCTGAAAGCGCCCGGCAAGGACAGTCCTTACCGCAATCGCAGTGTGGAGGAGAACCTCGGGCTTTTCCAGCGCATGAAAGAAGGTGAATTTGATGACGGCGCGCACGTACTGCGCGCCAAAATCAACATGGCTGCGCCCAACATGAACATGCGCGACCCGACCCTGTACCGGATCAAACGCACCCATCACCACCGCACCGGTGCCGAGTGGGTCATCTATCCGATGTACGATTTCACCCACTGCCTGTCGGACTCCATCGAAGGCATCACCCACTCATTGTGCACCCTGGAGTTTGAAGATCATCGCGCCCTTTACGACTGGGTGCTTGACGAGGCGGGTGCGCCCTGCCACCCGCAGCAGATCGAATTCGCCCGTCTGGAACTGGAATACACCATCACCAGCAAGCGCAAACTGCACCAGCTCATTGATGAAGGCCACGTCAGCGGCTGGGATGACCCGCGCATGACTACCATTTCCGGCATCCGCCGGCGCGGCTACACACCCGCCTCCATTCGTGATTTTTGCGAACGCATCGGCGTTACCAAAAAAGACAGCTCCATTGAAATGGCGGCACTGGAAAACTGCGTGCGCGAAGACCTCAACGAACACGCGCTGCGCGTTATGGGAGTGCTGCATCCGCTGAAGGTCACCATCGAAAATTATCCCGATGACCAGAGCGAAGAGATGCAGGCGCAGAACCATCCACAAAACCCGGCGCTGGGCACACGCAGCATCACCTTCACTAAAACGCTGTACATTGAACGTGACGATTTCATGGAAGATGCGCCGAAAAAATTCTTCCGCCTGTCGGTGGGTCGTGAAGTGCGCCTGCGTTATGCCTACTACATCACCTGCACTGAGGTGGTAAAAAATGAGCAGGGTGAAGTTATTGAACTGATCTGTAGTTACGATCCAGAAACACGGGGCGGCTCATCGCCGGACGGGCGTAAAGTCAAGGGCACCATCCACTGGGTTTCCGCCGAGCACGCCGTTGACGCGCAGGTGAACGCCTATGACCGCCTGTTCACCCATCCCAACCCCGGCAGCACCGATAACTATATTGAGCACCTGAATCCGGACTCGCTCATCGTATTGAAAAACTGCAAGCTCGAACCCGCGCTGGCCAATGCCGATGCCAACACCAGCTACCAGTTTGAACGTACCGGTTATTTTGTGCTGGATAAGGACAGCTGCAGCGACGCCCTGATTTTCAACCGCACCGTCACTCTGCGCGACACCTGGGGAAAAATAGGCGGCCGGAGCGATTGAAATAAACCGCCGATTAATTTAACCGGACTTCTGAAACCCGGCTCCCATCAATAGATGGTTTTATCGGAAGTCTCGGCGTATTTGGCTTTGATCTGCAGAATCTTCGGCAGATTTTTCTCCAGCAACTCAACCAGTCGCGGCTCAAAATGCCTGCCACTTTCAGCGCGAATCAGCTTCAAAGTATCTTCCAGCGACCAGGCTTTTTTATAAGGCCGTTCAGAAGTCAGCGCATCGAACACATCGGCAATTGCACAGATGCGCGCGGTTAACGGGATCCCCTCACCCTTCAGGGCATTGGGATAGCCGCTGCCATCCCACTTCTCATGATGGGACAAAGCAATTTCCCGCGCCATGATCATCAGATTAGAATGACCACCGACCAGAATATCCGCGCCAATCTGTGCATGAGTCTGCATAATTGTCCATTCCTCAGCGTTGAGCTTGCCCGGCTTCAACAGTACGCTGTCGGGAATGCCCAGCTTGCCAATGTCGTGCATCGGGCTGGCCACCAGCAATAAATCGGTCGACTCCTCATCCATGCCATAAGCCCGAGCCAGCACTGCTGCAATATGACTCATGCGAACAATATGCAGGCCGGTTTCATTGTCACGATACTCCGCGGCCCGGCCCAGACGCCAGACCACTTCCAACCGGCTATCCTGTAATTCATCATGTGCCGCGCGTAACTCACGGGTTCGCTCCTGCACTTTTTCTTCCAGAACATTTTTCTGAAATTTGACGATCTGATGCGCCTGCCGGACTTCCAGCAAATTATGCACCCGTGCCAGAAATTCGCGAATATCGAAAGGCCGGACAATGTAATCACGCGCACCGCAAGTTAAAGCCTCCCGCTGAAATTTCTGCTCAGCCACATCAGTGACGATCAGAACCGGAGGGATACTGGTTTCACCCAGCTCTTCCCGTAGTGAATTGATCACTCCGAAACCATCCAGTTTTGGCATTTTGATATCGAGAATAATCAGGTCAATGTTTTCCTCCTCGCAGAAACTCACCACGCTAAAAGGATCCTGAGTTGACTGAGCCCCCTCATAACCATCGCGTTGCAGTACTTTTTTAATCATCGCAATATTGAGCTTATGATGATCGACCACGAGTATATTGGCCTGTCTGATGTCGTCGATGAATTTGCTTTCGTGGGTTTTCATATCTTTAGATGGCGCTCTATCAAGGCATTACGTTTTATAGAATATTACAGCTCCGACACAAGATGAGAGTTTATGAAGAAATCGCCGCCTGTGGTTTTATTATCCGGCAAATCTCCATCTGGCCGAATTTAACTCACGAGTAAACCCTATGGCAATAAAACCTGTGATAATAACCGGCTTCTCAGCCGCCCGCATAAAAGCTAACTCACCGTTATTCTAGCAAATTTTCGCTTACCTACCTGGAACACCCCTTCCGTACCCGCCTGCACCTTCAAGTTTTTATCCTCTATCTTCTCGCCATCCAGCTTCACCGCACCCTGTTGAATCATGCGCATCGCATCCGAAGTACTTCCGGTTAAGCCGGCATCTTTCAGCAAATTGGCAATGGCATAACCCTCGTTACCGGCAGCAAAACTAAATTCCGGAATATCATCGGGAATCCTGTTTTTGGCAAATTGCTCGATAAAACTTCGTTTAGCTTTTTCAGCAGCTAAATGCCCACCATGAAAACGCGCAACAATTTCTTCGGCAAGCTTATATTTAATATCCCGAGGATTCTCGTTGCCTTTTTCTACTTCATTCTTATAAATTTCTATCAAAGATATTGGTTCAAAACTCAGCAACTCAAAATAACGCCACATCAGGTCGTCAGAAATCGACATGATTTTGCCGAACATGTCTTTGGGCGCATCATCCACGCCGATGTAATTGTTCAGCGACTTGGACATTTTCTGCACACCGTCCAGCCCCTCGAGAATCGGCATGGTCAGAACCACCTGCGGTTTCTGTCCGTGCTGCTCCTGCAACTGCCGACCCATGAGCAGATTAAACTTCTGATCGGTACCGCCGAGCTCGAGATCAGCCCTGAGCTCCACGGAGTCATAGCCCTGAATTAAAGGATAGAGAAACTCATGGATGGCAATTGCCTGGCCGGCCTTGTAGCGTTTACTGAAATCATCGCGTTCCAGCATGCGGGCGACGGTACTGCTGGCGGCCAGCTTGATCATGCCCGCCGCACCGAGACCGGCCATCCATTGTGAATTAAAGACTACTCTGGTTTTGTCCGGGTCCAGAATTTTAAAGACCTGCTGTTGATAGCTTTTTGCATTCTCCTTAACCTCTTCTTCCGTCAATGGCGGACGAGTGGTGCTTTTACCGGTAGGATCGCCGATCATGCCTGTAAAATCGCCGATCAGGAAGATTATTTCGTGATTCAGGTCCTGCAACTGACGCAGTTTATTGAGCAACACGGTATGCCCCAGATGCAAATCCGGCGCCGTCGGATCGAAACCGGCCTTAATACGCAGGGGCCGGCCCTCTTTCAACTTGGCGACTAAATCCGCTTCAAGAAGAATTTCATCAGCACCGCGCCGTATGATTTCCAACTGATCATTTATTGAGAATTCACTGCTTTTCATCACTGTTCCCGTGCTGGTTTTCGAGCTAAAAGCCGTATATCATGCCTGCCGTTTGACTCTTTCTCAACTGATAATGTCAATGCGCTGAAAATCGGCTTGAAAAAAGAAGCCCACACGGACATGATAGAGGCCATAATTTGTTGACCTATTGATATTTAGCAACTACATTTCATCTGTACTACGTTACTATTAGATCCGTTTTCTAGTTTCACGTTATTAAATTTCCTTTTAAGTTATATCCGGTATCGCAATGGCATTCATTAATCAAGATTTTCGTTTTAATAAGACACCCGATGAGACAGCCGATAAGCATCCGC
This sequence comes from Gammaproteobacteria bacterium, assembly GCA_024636785.1. GTDB lineage: Bacteria > Pseudomonadota > Gammaproteobacteria > SZUA-229 > SZUA-229 > LH-M37. Next base: position 7,270 of record JAGXGK010000045.1, on the reverse strand, counting down.
GTTTACGTTGGCTACTATTTGCGGGTGGATGTGCGGTTATAGGTCTGGTTATCGCCAGCACCGGCACCAATAACAGCACCGATATTGCAGTTGCCGATGAACTGAATATCAACCAGGGGGATGTGGACATTACACCGGTTTTTACTGAAACCGAATTATCGCCCCGTACAGCGGTTCGCATGAGCTTTGAACTGACTCTGCCCGAGTTGCAGGCTCAGCAAAAAATCATCGACGACATCAATAATGATGCCCCTAAACAGTGGCGTGAATTCAAAGTCAAATCGGGCGACAGCCTCTCCAAATTATTTGCTCGCGCAGGCATCAAGGCACAGCAGCTTGATGAGATGATGAAATCAGGGAAAGCTGTTAAACAGCTGAACCACATTTATCCGAATGACATCCTCCGTATTCTTATCGACGACGACAAAAACTTATTGGGTCTGCGCTACGAAATTGACCACGAGAATTATCTGATGGTTGAGCGTAAAGACGGTGCGCTTGAAGCCAATACTTTCAGCCATGATCTAGAAACCCGCACTGCTCATGCCAGTGGCGTCATCGATTCATCACTGTTTCTCGCGGCTCAAGATGCGGGCATTTCTCAGAACCTGATCATGGAGCTGGCCGGTATCTTCGGCTGGGACATCGACTTTGTTCTCGACATTCGCAAGGGCGACGAGTTTACGGTGCTATATGAGGAAATTTACCGTAATGGCGAGAAGATTAAGGATGGCAACATTCTCACCGCTACCTTCAGCAATCAGGGTAAGACCTATCAGGCAGTGCGCTACACCAATCCAGAAACCCTCCGCAGTGAATACTTCACCCCGGAGGGCAAGAGCATGCGTAAAGCTTTTTTGCGCTCACCGGTCAACTTCACGCGTATCAGCTCAGGCTTTACCACCCGCCGTTATCACCCGATTTTACATAAATTCCGCTCCCACAAGGGCGTTGATTACGCTGCCAAACGCGGCACCCCGATCACGGCTTCCGGCGATGGCAAGGTTATTTTCAAAGGCACTAAAGGGGGCTATGGCCGCGCCGTGATTATTCAGCATGGCACCAAATACAGTACGCTGTATGGACATTTGAATGGCTACCACCGCAATCTACGCGTAGGCGCCAAAGTCAAGCAGGGTCAGGTCATTGCCTATCTGGGCAGCTCGGGTCTGGCAACCGGCCCGCATCTGCATTATGAGTTCCGCGTCAATGGCGTACACCGAAACCCCCTAACGGTGAAACTGCCGGTATCAACACCTGTGCCCAAACAGTATCAGGCTGATTTCGAACTGAAGACCACGCCGATACTGGCGCAGCTCGAACGACTCACCCGCACTCAGGTTGCTTTAAACAATTAAGCTGAGTACAGGTCATGCCTGACTATTATGTTGGTTTGATGTCGGGCACCAGCATGGATGGCATTGATGCAGTGGTGGTGGATTTTTCCAGCCCCCTCGCCGATGAAACACCTCGAATTGTTTGCGCTTACAGCCATCCCTGGCCCGATGACGTTTATCAGCAACTCATGGCCAGTCGCGACATTCCCGATGATGAACTACACCTGCTACACGATCTGGACATCCGCCTCGGCACTATTTTTGCCGAGGCGACGCTGGCCCTGCTGGACAAGGCCAAGCTCAGTGCCGCCGACATCATCGCCATTGGTAATCACGGCCAGACACTGCGCCATCGCCCTGATGCCAGCCAACCTTTTTCATTGCAGATAGGCGATGCCAAAACGCTGGCACAACAAACGGGCATTCGCGTCATCAGTGATTTTCGCAGCGCGGACATAGATGCCGGCGGCCAGGGTGCGCCGCTGACCCCCGCCTTCCATGCCGCTGTGTTCAGCAGTGAAAATGAGGCTCGTGGTGTGCTCAACATCGGCGGCATCGCCAATCTCACGGTTTTACCCGCTGGCACCTGTGACGACGAATATTCTGCCGTCATCGGCTTTGACACTGGCCCCGGCAATACCCTGATGGACGCCTGGATGACAAAAACCTGTGGCCGGAGTTTTGACGAAAATGGTGAGTTTGCGCGCGCCGGCCAGATTAATGAGGTGTTGCTGAAGCGCTGCTTGAGTGATGCCTATTTCCACACCCCACCGGCCAAAAGCACCGGCTTTGAACTGTTCAATCTGGAATGGCTATCTGCACAACTTGACAAGGTCCCCGATGCAGCCGTGCTCAGCAGCGCCGATATCCAGGCGACGCTGTGTGCACTGAGTGCTCGCAGCATCAGCGATGCGGTCAGCCGCTACGCGAGGGATATACAGCATCTGCTGGTCTGCGGGGGCGGCGTACATAACACGCATCTGATGGCGAGCATCCGTTCCGCCCTGCCCGATTGCCAGGTAGAATCGACGGAAGTTTGCGGCATTCATCCGGACTGGGTCGAGGCCATGGCATTTGCCTGGCTGGCTAAACGCCGGATTAACAATCAGCCCGGGAATCTGCCCTCTGTCACCGGTGCCGGAACGGCAGTGATGCTGGGTCAGATCACCAATTTCTGAGCGCTCCCCCCGCTCTCACCGACACTGACTGAAGAGCATCCGGGCTAACGCTTGTCCATGGGTACATAATCGCGGTAATCATAACCGGTATAGATCTGGGTCGGCCTGAATATTCGGTTATCACCCAACTGCTCACGCCAGTGCGCCATCCAGCCGGCAATGCGTGAAACGGCGAAGATCGGGGTGAACTGATCAGCGGGAATGCCCATCTCGGTATACAGAATTCCTGAGTAGTAATCGACATTGGGATACACACCCTTGGGCCCCAGCTCTTTTTCACAGGCCTCTTCCAGCGCCAGTGCGGTTTCAAACAGCGGACTCAGATTGCCCTTTTTCTCAGCATAATCGGCCATCATTTTTTGCAGAAAGATCGCGCGTGGGTCTTTGGTCTTGTATTCGCGATGCCCCATGCCCCATATCACCTCTTTCTCAGCCAGCTTCATATCCAGCCAGTCCTTGACGTTTTCCGGGCGCCCGATCTCTTCCAGCATCTCTACCACCCGCTGATTGGCCCCGCCGTGCAGAGGGCCGGCGAGGGTGCCGATGGCGGCGGCAATAACCAGAAAGGGCGATGCCAATGTCGAGGCACAGACCATGGCGGCAAAGGTCGAGGCGTTGATGGTGTGCTCGGCGTGCAGCACCATGCAGGCGTCCATAATACGCGCCTCTTCAGGGTCCGGCTCACAGCCCTTAAACATGTACAGAAAATTTTCGGCGTGGGTCAGGTCGGTGCGTGGCTCGACCGGATCATAGCCGTTGCGGATGTGTTCCCACATGGCGACAATGGTGGCCATACGGGAAATAATTTTCACCGACATCGAATGAATAAAATAATCATCTTCTTCCTGATAACCATCGGTCAGGATATCACCACCGCCATAAAACATACCCAGACTGGCAACCGCGGTCTGTAGCATCTCCATGGGGCTGCCGCTATTGGGTAAATTCTTCATAATTTCGCGAACATTGTATTTAACCCGACGCTCGCCTCTCAGTTGCTGGTCGAAATCTTCCAGTTCACTCTGCGTGGGCAAGGTGCCATCCAGTAGCAATAACGAGGTTTCTTCAAAAGTGCTGTTTTCTGCCAGATCACGAATATCATATCCCCGATACGCCAGCACACCTTCTTCACCATTAATCGATGAAATATTGGATTTTGTTGCAGGCACGCCTGCAAGACCGGGCAAATATTCGTTCATAGTAAATTCTCATAAAAACAGCCGTATAGCTTAACAAACAACACGTTAAATGTATTCCACAACGAAAAAAAAGCGCACCATGCGCTTTTTTACAAACTCATCTGACTGAGCCGATTAGATGGAGAAGGATGAGCCACAGCCGCAGGTGGTTTTAGCGTTAGGGTTACTAATCACAAAACGCGCACCTTCGAGACCTTCCAGATAATCCACCTCAGAACCGGCCAGATACTGCATGCTCATGGCATCGACCAGCATGGTCACACCATCCTTTTCCACCTGGACATCATCATCCTCTACCTTCTCAGCCAGATCAAAACCGTACTGAAATCCCGAACAGCCGCCACCGCTGACAATAACGCGTAATTTCAGGTTTGGATTACCATCCTCTTCGATCAGTTTCTTGATTTTAGCGGCTGCTGATTCTGTTAATCCCGCCTTCTGCTCAACCGCAGAGGGTCTGGGGCTGAAGGAAACTTGAATACTACTCATAATTCCACACCATTATTGTTTGCCAATGCAAATAATCTCATGCCGCTAATGTAGCATTTCCTGAGTAAAATAGTCAACTATTAGACCCCTTCACTTTCAGGCGGCTTCGCAACTAAACTGGCTCGGTACCTTGCAAAGTCTCATCATCATCGACATCGTCTGAAACATAATGTTCCAGGCGTTTCTTCTCGCTTTCATGCACCATTTTGCCGTTAACTTCAGCGCCGCTGGCCATCTCCAGAAGATTGTAGTGCACATTACCGGTAATGCGCGCACCACCGGAAAGCTCCAGTTTTTCACTGGCGTAAACATTGCCGATGACTTCACCGTTGATGACGGCGAACGAAACGCTAATATCGCCCTCCACCCGGCCCTTGTCACTGATAATGAAGACCGAATTGCCACCGCCCTCCGCTATCGCATTACCGATTATTTTTCCGTCCAGATGCAGGCCGCCGCTGAATTTGACGTCGCCATGTATTTCTATATCCTGCCCGATCAAAGTCTCTATTTTTGATGACCGTACTTTATTTTTACTATTGCCCCACATATTTCACTCTCCTCCTGCTGTTAAATCCGCCCATGAATATTGTTCGTCTATCGGATCAAGTTTTCCGGAATTGGGCTTGACTTGAACCCGCATGAATTCCGGCTGAAATGTTTCCGGCAACGTCATGGTACCGCTGAATTTCTGAAAATATTTGAAGCCGAAATGAAAGGGCTTTACGGCCTCTTCGGAAATCTCAGTCAGTTTAATTGTTTTTGTAAGCCCGGCTTCAGTACCTTCGAGCATCACTTCGATCGTGCCTCTGGCCAGATTATCATTGCGCCCCTGCTGGATGACCGTGATCTGATACTGATAGTTACCACGGGTTGCAGTCGGCCTAAGCTGAATAGTCTGTATCGTCAAGCTCCGTTTGCTGTCGCCTGGCGAGACAATACTCTTATAGAACGCCAGTTCCTTGCGAAGTTCCAGCGATTCGGCCTGAGCCTTAGTCAGCAAAACCTTAAGCTGTTCAGAGGCGCCATCATCAATCGTACTATTACGCTCAAGAATCACCGCCTGGCGCTCATTGAGTGTATTTCGGGACTGCAATTGCGAAATCTGACGCTCCAGATCTTCGATATAGATAATCACCTCGGCTTTATCGTAACCCGCCGCCCGTTGCCCGTAGGCAAAAGCCAGCCAGATCATCAGTGCGATAACAGCTAACAAAACCACAAAACTCAGCATCCACAAAAAGGGGCGCTGAACAGGAATTATAATTTTATTCTGTAACGGTCGATAATTCATCAGGGCAACAGCGCCGGTCGATCAAGACCCGCCGTCTCTTCCAGTCCAAACATGATATTCATATTCTGAATCGCCTGCCCCGCCGCACCTTTGACCAGATTATCAATCACCGAAGAGACCACTACCGTGTCACCGCCCTGTGGCTGAAACACGGCAATCCTGCAAAAATTCGCCCCGCGTACCGTGCGCGTTTCCGGAAACACGCCTTTCGGCAAAACATCGACAAAAGGCTCATCTTTATAGCGCTCGAGATAAAGCGCGTGCAAATCAACCCCGGGATCTTTCAGCACCGCATACAGGCTGGTTTCGATACCACGAATCATGGGCACTAGATGCGGCACAAAAGTAACGCCTACCGCGTGCCCCGCCACTCCATTCAAAACTTCGCGAATTTCAGGCAGATGCCGGTGTCCATCCACGGCATAAGGCTTGAAGTTTTCCGAAGCCTCACACAACAGCGTGGCTACATTGGCACCGCGACCGGCACCGCTGACACCGGACTTGCCATCCACGATCAGGTGCTGATTATCGACCAGTGCATTTTCGATCAGCGGTAAAAAGCCCAGACCGATCGCCGTCGGGTAACAGCCCGGATTGGCCACCACTTTCGCACTGCGTATCGCCTCGCGATTGAGCTCGGGCAGACCGTAGACCGCCTCCGCCAGCAGCTCTTTGCAGGCGTGTTCCATGCCGTACCAGCTTTCCCATTCCGCGCTGTCTTTCAATCTGAAATCCGCCGCCAGATCGATTACCCGGGTGCCCTGTGCGAGTAGCTCGGGCACCATTTTCATGGCCGTGCCATTGGGCGTGGCAAAGAACACCACATCGCAGACACCGAGTGTTTTCACATCCGGCTCAGTAAAACAGATATCGGTAAAACCGCGCAGATTGGGAAACATCTCCGCCACCGGCATACCCGCTTCCGAGCGCGACGTTACATATTTCAAACTAACCTGGGGATGCGACACCAGCAGGCGCAACAACTCAACGCCCGCATAACCGGTGCCGCCTACGATACCTATGGAAATCACGCTTGATCCTCTCTTATCATTATCATTTTAAAGCTTTACCTGTATTTATTTTTGACACTATTCTTTACCTTCATAGCAAGGGGCTTGCTGAATATCGCAAGCGCTGTATTATGAAGCTTTGGATTAGTGTAGCGGGTTATCAGAATGTTGTGGGTTAAAGCTTTTCATATTATTTTTATGGTGACGTGGTTCGCCGCTTTATTCTATTTACCACGGCTCTATGTCTATCACGCCGCCGCTGAGGATTCTATCAGCCATGAACGCTTCAAGATCATGGAGCGCAAATTATTTTGGGGCATCGCCACTCCCGGTGCCGTTATTACTATCGCGCTGGGTTTCTGGCTAGCCTCTTATTTCCCTGATATTTATGCCAGCGGGTGGTTCCAGGCCAAGCTGGCTCTGGTCACGCTACTGGTCGTCTATCACCTGTGGTGTGGCAAACTGCTGAACGATTTCAAACGTAACCAGAATACCCATTCGCATAAATGGTATCGCGTTTTCAATGAACTACCGGTGTTCGCCCTCATTGCCGTGATCCTGCTGGTTGAATTGCAGCCGACTTTTTAAAGGATGCTACAAGTCCAGATAAGGCTCCAGTTCCTTCAGCGCCTGTTTATAGACCTCCCGCTTGAAGGCAATAATCTCCTCCACCGGCGACCAGTAATCCACCCAGCGCCAGCGATCAAACTCGGGTTTATCACAGTCGGTCAGATTAAAATCATTTTCAGTGCCGATTAGCTTC
>JAGXGK010000044.1 GCA_024636785.1 Gammaproteobacteria bacterium | reverse complement strand
TGGGTTTCGAATTCTACATTTGCAACCATTATATTCCTTCCCCGGAAAATTCAATTCACTTATATTAGTAAACTACCATAAAATGATAGATACTATTTAACTGAATTTATTCAGCATATCCAGTGTTTTTTTAGGAAAAATCGCATTAGCAGATGAGCCGCAGTCACGAGCGGCAGGAAAAACCATTAGTATTCAATAATATGTGTAAATCGACGCGTTTTAGCCATCTGTTGTGTTTCTGTCTGCTGATGCTGCCGATCGCCAGTGCCAATGCGGACTCGGCCGGTGAATACCAGTCGCGGCTGGATCAGATACGCAGCAAAATCGGTGAAGTGGTGTCCTCGTTGAGCGACAAAAAAAGCCGGCGGGGCACCCTGCGCGACGACCTGAAGAAACTGGAAGTGAAAATTGCTAAAGCCGCCAGAGCGCTGCGAAACAACCAGAGCAAACATAAAAAATCGTCACAAAATCTTGAAGAATCCCGGCGGGAGTTGAAAAAGTTACAGAAAAGCCTGGAAAAGCAGAAGTCGCTGCTCGCCGCACAAATCCGTTCCGCCTACGCCATGGGTCAGCAACCGCAGCTTAAAATGCTGCTAAATCAGCAGAATCCGGCGGAAATGGGACGCGCCATGACCTATTACAGCTACCTCAACCGGGCGCGTGGCGATGAAATTCAACGCTTCCTTGGCAGCATTCAGCGCGAGCAGGCGCTGCAGGCGGAAATCGCCGAGGTCACCGAAGAGCTGCAGCGACTGGTGATCAGCAACCGCAAAAGCAAACAGCAACTGAGTGAGCACCGTAATGAACGTAAGGCATTACTGGTCAAACTGAATCAGGACATCAACCATCAGCAGCTCACCCTGAAGGAACTGGAAAACAGCCGCAGTCGCATCGAGAATTTGCTGGAATCCCTGGGCGAGATGCTGGCGGACATCCCTGCCGGGCCATTGAACCAAAAGCCCTTCGCCCAGCTCAAAGGGGCATTACCCTGGCCTGCTGCGGGTGATTTCAGAGTCGGTTTTGGTGGCATGCGTAGCCAGGGTGGGCTGAAATGGAACGGTGTGGTGATCAATGCCGACTATGGTGAGCCGGTGCGCGCCGTGGCCAATGGCCGCGTGGTGTTTGCTGACTGGTTGCAGGGTTATGGTTTTATCACCATTATCGATCACAATGACGGTTTTATGAGTTTATACGGCTTCGCCCAGGCGCTTTATAAAGATGCGGGTGACTGGATCGAAGCCAGTGACGTCATTGCCAGTGTGGGGGACAGTGGCGGTCAAAGCCGATCTGGCTTATATTTTGAAATCAGAAAACAGGGCAAGCCGGTGAATCCCTCACAATGGTGTTCAAGTAAAGTGCGTCATGTGGCGCTACAGGATAACGAGTAGGCTTCAGCGGCATACGCCGGGTCTCAATAACAATTACAGTCATAACCATGAATATCCGGGTTCGCATTACAGGCATTGGGCCTAACAGACCGGGTATTACTCAGGAGTAGATTATGTTTCAGGCAAGGCCGCTATACGCTGCAGTGTTTTCTCTGGTTGCTTTTTCCGGCGGCCTGTTCAGTGCATCCGTGCATGCCGATACGAGCCAGCTGGACGAAGAAATCAGCGAACAGCAAGCGGGCCTGCCACTCGCCGAGCTGCGTAACTTTTCCGATATTTTCGCGCGCATCAAATCCGATTATGTAGAACAGGTCAGCGATGAAGCATTACTGGAACATGCGATTCGCGGCATGTTGTCCGGGCTTGATCCCCACTCCACCTATATGAATAAAGATGAATACAACGAACTGAAAATCGGCACCAGTGGCGAATTCGGTGGGCTGGGTATTCAGGTGGGGATGGAAAACGGCTTTGTTAAGGTGATCTCGCCGATTGATAACACCCCGGCCTATCATGCAGGTATAAAGGCGGGTGACCTGATTATTCGTCTCGACAATAAACCGGTAAAAGATATTTCACTGAATGATGCGGTAAAAATCATGCGCGGTAAGCCGGGCACTAAAATCTCCCTCAGTGTCATGCGCGAAGGTGAAGACAGGCCACTGGAGTTTGTTATCGAGCGTGCCATAATCAAAGTGGAAAGCGTCAAAACCCATTTGCTCGAACCGGGCTTTGCCTATATCCGCTTAAGCACCTTCCAGGCAAAAACCGCGATACAGTTGCGCGATGCCATCAGCAAGCTGGTTGAAGAAAATGGCGGCCTCTTAGACGGCATGATTCTGGACCTGCGCAATAACCCCGGTGGTGTATTGAATGCTGCAGCGGATGTGGCTGATCTGTTTATCCGTAAAGGTAAACTGGTGTACACCAAAGGCCGCAAGGAAAATTCATATTTTGAATTCAATGCCAACCCGGAAGATATCATGAACGACAAACCTATGGTGGTGCTGATTAATGCCGGTTCTGCGTCTGCTTCGGAAATTGTCGCCGGTGCGCTGCAGGATCATAAACGTGCGGTGATTATGGGTGAAAAATCATTTGGCAAGGGTTCGGTGCAAACCATTCAGGAGTTGCGGAATGGCGCAGCGGTGAAATTTACCACGGCACGTTATTACACGCCTAATGGTCGTTCGATTCAGGCGGAAGGCATAGCGCCGGATATTGCACTCAAGGATATGATGCTCACCGCGCAGGCGGACAATGGTCAGATAAAAATCAAGGAAGCGGATTTAAGTGGCCATCTGTTAAATGGTGAAAAGCAGGATAAGCCGCAGCAGAAAAAAGCCGAAGAACAGAAACAGACCGATGAGATTGTCAGTAAATTGCGCAGCGACTATAAAGTGCATGAAGCGCTGAATCTGCTCAGGGGCATGCATATATTATCAGCGGCGCAATCCTCTAAAATCGACTAGTCAAAGGAGTATGAATCATGCCAACCGTTCTTGTACCCTTAGCGCAAGGCTGTGAAGAGCTGGAAGCCGTTACCATAACCGATCTGCTGACCCGTGCCGGTGTCAGGGTAGTCACCGCCGGACTGGATGATCAGCCAGTGCATGCCTCGCGCGGCATCACCTTTATTGCCGATGTACAGATCAGTGAAGTGGCGGATCAGTCATTCGATATGGTTGTATTGCCAGGCGGCCAGCCTGGTGCGGATCATCTGCGTGACAATGCAACACTGCAAAGCCTGATAAAAAAACATGCGGCGGATAATAAATATATAGCGGCGATTTGTGCGGCACCCAGGGTGCTGGCGCATCTTGGATTGCTGGAGAACAAACGCGCCACCAGTTACCCCGGTGCGCTGAATGCCGCGGAATTGAAAAATACACAGCTGAAAAACACAGCAATTGAAATGGACGGCAAAATAATCACTTCCCGTGGCCCGGGGACTGCAATGGATTTTGCGCTGCAATTAATTGAACTGCTAATTGATAAGGACACGCGGCAACAGGTGGAAAGAGGCCTTGCTAGATAGAGCGGTCAGATAGCCTGATAAGGCAGGGATCAGTTAATATGTTTTTTTCAAACCTTGCCGCTTTTTTCGCGTAGCGATCCGAAATAAAGATAACTAAAACGCTTACTGTATAACAATAAAGCAGACGCTATTCACCTCTGCGGCAGATTGCTCAGCAGACAACAGCAGGCGCGAGGCCGACTTATGGAAGCCGAAGTACGAGAAATACGCGAACACCTGGGTCGCTACCCGCCGTTTGACCGACTCAGTGAACAACTGCTGGATAAGGTCGCCAGTTCGGTGGAAATCAGTTACTTTCGCGCCGGCAGTTTAATCCTTTCCTATAAACAGAGCATCGACTCACTCTACTATATTCGCAGCGGTGCGGTAGAAGTCTATCGTCATAATAACGAGTTGTATAACCGACTGGGTGAAGGCGATATTTTCGGCCACCTTGGCTTGTTGCATAATCACCATGTGCGCTATCCCGCCAGTGCAATTGAAGACACACTGATTTATCTGATACCCGATGCGGTGTTCCAGCAACTGTGTGACGAAGATGAAAATTTTGCCGACTTTGTCGAGCTCTCCGGCTCAAGACTCAAGACCACGGTTGAACAGAGTCATCGTGAAAACGACATGATGGTAACCAGGGTGCGCAGCCTGATCGGTCGACTGCCGGTTACGATTGAAGAATCCGCTACAGTGGAACAGGCGGCACAATTAATGACCGAGCAACATGTTTCGGCGATACTGCTACTGGCCGCGGCGAATGAAAATAATTCACTCGCATTCAGTGATAATGAAGGTCTCCACTGGCGCATTACCGGCATTCTTACCGACCAGGATTTTCGCGTACGTGTGCTGGCGCAGGGTGGTTCAGCACAAACGGCATTGAGTGAAATAAAACAGGGTGAGTTGATCAGTGTTCAGTCTGATAAAACGGTTTATGAGGCTATGCTGGCGATGCTGCGTAATAATGTACAGCATCTACCGGTGATGCACCGGCGCCGTCCGGTGGGCATAGTGCAACTGGCAGATATTGTGCGTTATGAAACCCATAACAGCCTGTATCTGGTGAGTAATATTTTTCATCAGAGCAATGTAAAAGGGCTGGTGCGGCTGATGCCGGAAGTCCGTGCGGCGTTTATACGGCTGGTGGATGAAGGCGCAACATCACAAATGACAGGCAGTGCGCTGTCTACCATTGGCCGCAGTCTGACTCGACGTTTACTTGAACTTGCACATGATGAACTTGGTCCGCCACCCGTGCCCTATTGTTTAATGGTCAATGGTTCGATGGCACGGGATGATCAGTCAATTACTACTGATCAGGATAATGCACTGGTGTTATCCGATGACTTCGATCCGCAACAGCACGATGCGTATTTTGCCGAGCTGGCCAGTCGTATGAGTGATGGTCTGGCAGCCTGTGGTTATCCGTATTGTACCGGTGGCATTATGGCCACCAACCCAAAATGGCGACAACCTCTGTCGGTGTGGAAAAATTATTTTGAAGAATGGATTACCCGACCCGATCCGGAGCGTCTGCTGCACAGCTCGATTTTTTTCGATCTGGATGCTGCCTACGGGGAAGAAAGTTATGTGGAAGTATTACAGGATTTAATCGTGACGCGCGCCAGCCAAAATAAACGTTTTCTCGGTGCGCTGGCGCGCAATGCACTGGGACGTACACCGCCGTTGGGCTTTTTTCGCACCTTTGTGATGGAAAAAGATGGCAAGCATAAAAACAGTATCAACCTCAAGCGGCGCGGCACAGCACCCATGGTGGATGTGATTCGCGTGCATGCACTGGCGGCGGGTTCCCGTGCGCAGAATTCATTTGAACGGCTGGATGATATCGATCGCTCTGCGATGCTGCCGGCTGGCCAGGTGGATAAACTGCGTTATGCGCTGGAATTTATTGCCATGGTTCGCATTCGTCATCAGGCGTACAACCTTCGAATTGAGAAGGAAGCGGATAATAACATCGATCCGGAAAATGTCTCTGACAGTGAACGGCATAATTTGAAAGATGCGTTTCAGGTGCTCAGCAATGCGCAGAAATATTTACGCTTTCATTACCCGATGCCTGATTAATTGGCCCGATTAATTAGCCCGATTAATTAGCCAGATTAATTAGCCAGATTAACTGGCTCGACTAAGTACAGGCCTTTACAAGAAAAACGACGAGTCAATTGTGATCAGTAAACTCAGCAGTCTGTTTAAACCGGCAAGTGAAAAAAACAGCGAGTCGGATTGGGCAACATATTATAAACAGCAGACGACACAGTGCGCCGATGCCGAGCTGCGCCGTTTTTACAGCAGCGGGCTGCCGGACGCAGACACGCCACTCAGTCAACTGGAATTCGTCGCGCTGGATTTTGAAACCACCGGCCTGAATGTGCGCCGCGATCGTATTGTATCCATTGGGCTGGTGCCCTTTACCCTGTCACGCATTCGCCCGGCGGCAGGTGATTACTGGCTGGTTGATCCGTCCGTGTCGCTGAGTAAAGCCTCGGTAACTATTCATCACATCACCGACAGTGAAGTGGCAAATGCGCCCGCGCTGGATACTGTATTACCTGAATTGCTACAGGCATTGGCAGGCAGAATTGTGGTGGTACATTACCGGCAGATAGAACGCAACTTTCTGGATGCCGCAGTGATGGCGTTGCGCGGCGAGCATTGCCTGTTTCCGTTGATTGATACCATGGCAATAGAGGCCCGTTGGGCACGGCAGGGCATGCTGGCAAATATGAAACGCACGCTGGGTCTGCGTGAAGATTCGATTCGCCTGGCAGACAGTCGCCAGCGTTATGGGCTGCCGGATTACAGCTCGCACCATGCCAAGGTCGATGCCATGGCCACTGCCGAACTGTTTCAGGCACAGGTGGCGCGGCATTATAACGAAGACACTCGTCTTTCTGATCTCTGGTTATAGTGTATGCTGACAATACAGCGAAAGAATCATCGCAAATAAAAAAGCAGATAAAAATTAAAATAGTAGTTATTAACGCCGACTCGATTCGCCTCGTTGAAGTCGACCAAGTTTTCACTCCCAGTTTTTTAAAGGTTGTTTTCTCTGCTATTCCATGGTTTATTATATTCTGACTGAATTTATACTGTTGGTGTGAGTGATGCACATTCTTTGCTGCAAACACTCCATGGGGCCATCTTGTTAAATTAAACTGCGGTTTAGGGTGTAATACAACGATATACATCTGGCAGTATTTATAGACTGTGAGTGTACTTATAAATATAATCAAATATATATCAGGGAAGAGTAAAAGCAGCGATTCTATACACTCATGGAAACTCATCAATTATTAATAAATCTCATTCTTTATGGCCTTTTACCGCTTTGGGGTATCAGCGGCCTGGCTGACTGGTTCTGTCATCGAGCGTCCAATATTGAAACAACCTCTGGCTTAAAAGAGTCTCTGATCCATTCTCTAATGGGCATACAGATGGCGATACCTATTATCTTATGCCTTATTTTTCATGTGAATGTGATTGTTATCTTGATCTGTATTGCTGCTTGGGTTGCACATGAGCTTGTGGCTCACTGGGACGTTACATATACCTCGCCTATTCGAAAAATAACGATCTGGGAAATGCATGCGCATAATTATCTGGCAACTTTACCATTATTTCTTTTGATGTTGATCGCAGTAATAAACTGGGATGTGGTGGTTAAGTTATTCACTTTAGATTGGGTAGGGCAATTTGAATTCAGAAGAGTAGAAAATCCACATGGTAGTTCTATTTACCTGACGGGATATTTAACTTTTATGACTATTATTTGTGTGTTCCCTTATTTTGAAGAAAATATACGTTGCTTGCGTGTGTATTTAAACAGGAAGGAAAGCTATCAATGAGTGTTTACATAACAAGTACAGGCTCATTTTTGCCAGGGCCACCTATTGATAATGAGGAAATGGAAGAATTGCTAGGTTTCGTTAATGGCAATCAAAGCAGGTTAAAAAAGCGAATACTTAAATCAAACGGAATTAAGACGCGTCATTACGCTATTAATAAACATCACGAAACGACGCATTCAAATGCTGATTTGGCGATACAGGCAGCACGTCAATGTATGCAAAGATCAGGTCTACCATTAAACAAGATAGGGATGTTAAGTTGTGCAACCACTCAAGGTGATATGGTTATACCAGGGTTTGGTAGTATGGTGCAGGCAGGTCTAGGTATCTCTGATGTGGAATTACATACTTCGCATGGTATTTGTTCCAGTAGTGCGATGGCAATAAAAAGTGCAGTAAATAATTTACTAGTAGGTGACCAAAATAGTGCTTTGGTAATAACTAGTGAGCTGGTGTCGCGTCTATTTAAGAATACGCGATATGAAGCTGCAGGTGGTGTTGATGCTATTGATTTTAATGCAGAGTTTCTACGCTGGATGCTAAGTGATGGTGCTGGCGCTGTATTATTAGAGACGCAGCCTCGTAATCGTTGCCTTAGAATTAACTGGATACGTAGCTTCTCACATGCCGATGCCTATCCAGTATGTATGGGGATTGGAACACCCTCAGATAAAAATGACGCTAGGACATGGCAGGATTTTGCCACATATGCTGAGGCTGAGGCTGCGGGGGCGCTTTTAATAAAGCAAGATGTTCGTTTGCTAGAAAATATAGTGAAATTAGGAGTTGATGGGGCGTTGCGATTAATAGAAGAGGGTGTATTGGATGTAAATGAGATAGATCACTTGCTATGTCACTACTCATCGCATTATTTCCGGGGAAAGATTTATGACATGTTAGAGATGGCTGGTGCGGCTATACCTGAAGAGAAGTGGTATACCAACCTTTATACTCGAGGTAATACTGGCTGTGCTTCTATTTTGATAATGCTAAATGATTTTCTACAAGATGAAAGAGCAAAACCTGGTGACAATATAGTATTAATGATTCCAGAAAGTGGCCGGTTTAATAATGCGTATGTGCATTTAACAATGGTAGAGTAATAACATGAGTGAGGTGGTAAATATACAGCGTCCTGATACCTTATCTGAATTAAGTCAACAGACTTTACGTCGCTTGATGCGAGCCTGGTTTGACTTTGAGCGGCGGTTATCACGCGTCAATATTATTAACCGACTTGATGTAGGGAGTTTCTCTATCGATGATTATCGTAATTTACTATTGAATTTACGGCCACAGGTTATTGAAGGAGGAAGATGGATTAGTCGCTGTGCATCCAGTTTTGATCGTGAGCATGCGGACATTCGATCTGTAGTAATAGGCCATGCGAAGGATGAACATCGGGATTATGAAGCCTTAGAGCAGGATTATGTTGCTGCTGGTGGTATATTAAGTGATATACGTGCGCGTCAGCGAAACCCAGGAACAGAGGCATTACATGCTTTTTTAATGTACCGTGCTAGCCAACCAAACCCTACTGATATGCTAGGTGCCATGTGGATTATTGAGGGTTTGGGTGAGAAAATGGCTAATGATTGGGCCGACAGAATCGATGAGTTAACGAATGGTAATGGGAGTTACACAAAATTTATGCGTTATCATGGTGATAATGATGGTACGCATATGGATAAGCTTTATGGTCTGGTCGATCGGGTTTGTATTGATGGAAGAGTTGCAGATAATATCATTCGTACAGCACATGTTGTAGGTCGCTTATATGCGTTACAGCTCGAGGAGATAGATTATATCAATGAATAATTCACGGTTAAGCGCATATCAACAGGCTGTTGCAGTAGATAACTCCATACCAATTGATCAGGAGGCAGTTAACTTGTGGTTGAAAGATGTCAACTACCACACACGATGGCTTATCCGTCCTTTACTGCAATCTATTTTTGTTATCGTATTACACGTGACCTGGTTATTGAAACGTTTGCCGTTACCACAATTCAGTGCCCATGTGGCGCTACAGCGATTAATTTGCTGGTTTTGCAAATGGTTTGTCAGTCCTGAGACTAATCAATTAATTATTCGACATTATGCTACTGAATCCAATCTGTTGAATTTTTTGTATGAAAACACGGGTCCACATGATTTTGAACCAGTTGAGTTGTATCCCAAGAATATCGGTGAAATGATGAAGTACAGTTTTGTTGATCATGATCAGGAATTGTTCCGTATGATGCGAGATATCGGTAAGTGGGATCGAGCTAAATGGCCCACTAATCGTGAAGATTTAAAGTGGTCGCTGTGGCGTGATATTGAGTTAGATGAAAGTGTAAAGAGTAAGCGCTGGACACAGGTGTTAGATTTTGAAACCTCTCATGCGCTATTTATGTGTATTTTTTGCTTGTTGTTAACGGCTGAAGAATATCGTGATGCTATAAATGGCTTTAATCTTGATCAGTCTATAGCCATCAGGATTGGCAATATAATTGATGACTCTAGTGTACATGAGCTAGCATATAACAAATACCCATTATATTTTGTGGGCCCATGGAATCTTGGCCAGCGTTTTCTTATGCATGGTTTCTTTACTGAGTATATGCATGCTAAGTTACTCGATATTCGGCATACAAAATGAACTGATGATTAACCAATATTCAATCACCCATAAACTGATTAGTTCGCTAGCAATTTTTATCAGGTTTTTCTTAACAGGTTATATACTGGTTTACTGTTCATTTGTTCTATCAGCAGAAAATCCATTTGCAGTTATTGAGAACCAAATTCACGAGCATAAAGGTTCAAGTGGTGTGCTTGTGCTCGATAAAGGTGAGGAGTCTTTATTAGCACGCGCTTGGTTGGCTAATCATGCAACTACTTCCATAGATGTACAATATTTTATCTGGAGTTCGGATAATATTGGTATATTGGCTTCTGAGGCGTTACTGCGCGCTGCTAAACGTGGAGTGAAAGTCAGGGTAATTGTCGATGATTTGTTGATCGATGCGCCAGATGACAGTTTGCTTGCGCTCGCCTTGCATCCTAATGTTGATATACGCATCTATAATCCGAAGCACTCTGTTGGCACCTCTTTTTTTCAACGTATAAAGTATGTCTTTACCGATTTCCGTGGTGTTAATCAGCGTATGCATGATAAGACATTCATTGTCGATGGGAAGCTGGCGATAACGGGTGGTCGGAATATGGCAGATGAATACTTCGATTATAACCATACTTATAATTTTCGTGATCGTGATGCTCTGGTAATGGGAAAGGTTGTTAACGAAATTCAGCAGAGTTTTGCGCGATTTTGGGAGAGTAAATTTATTGAGTCGGTAGAGCAGCGTTTCCAGGGAGAAAGTTTACTTGAAAATGCTGCAAGTAACGCCGAAGTACAAATTATTTATCAGGATCTTCATGCCTATGCGGAATCACCGAATAATTTTCAGCCAGCAGTGAGGGCGGCAATCAGAAAACTATCGACAGATTTCTCGAAGCTAATTACTAACGTAATATGGAGCGATATCACTTTTATCAGTGATATCCCTGGCAAGAATCAAGAAACAAGTTCCTTGGGAGGCGGCGGGCTTGCAGCAACGTCACTGGCCGAAGTAATAGAAAATTCAAAAGAAAATATTGTGATACAATCACCCTACCTGGTTCTATCGGACGAGGCAAAAGCTCTATTTTTATCCGCACGTAAGCGTGGTGTAAAAATTGATATCAGCACTAACTCACTAGCCTCAACCGACAATTTACAAGCCTTTAGTGGATATCGAAGCCAGCGCGATGAGATACTTGCTATGGGCGTAAAGGTTTATGAGTATAAGCCTTATCCTGAAATACAGGAAAAACTACTTATTCGCTACCCATCCATTAAAGATAACAAGCCTATCTTCGCTATCCATGCAAAGACTATGGTGGTGGATTCGAAAACAGTTTATATCGGTACGTATAATCTTGACCCGCGCTCACAGAATCTTAATACTGAGGTTGGGATTATAACTAATAATATAAAACTTGCTGAATCGGTCGAGAAGATAATTAAAATTGATATGAGTATGGGAAATAGCTGGCCTGCCAGTGAAAAACCAGATAAATATGCCTCATGGGGTAAAAGACTTAAAGTATTTTTTTGGCAGTTACTACCGCTTAAGCCTATATTATAAATTAGATAAGAAGTAAGATGTATCTATTCATGTTCATCACATCTATCTCACTGATTTTTCAATTTGAATAGGCACTCAGTCTTTAAGAACGCATGCTACAGGTTGGTGTAACTCTTATCTATTGATGTGCATTTGCAAACCAACGCAAATTCGGCTTTAAGAAAAATATGTGCAATTCACCGTTAATGTAACCATGAACAGAAAATACCAATGAACTCCTGGACAGTGCTTTTCTAAAGAAGCGATATTGTCTGCACATTCACAAATAAAGTTAAACGCGATAGAAGAAGGTTCAACGAACTATCCAGAAAGATCCTAAACTATGAAGCGCCGATAGAGAGACCTAATTATTGAGTTGTGTCGACTTATTGAAATCGCATCTAAAAACAGATTGCCTCTGGCTTCACTCACTAGTCAGCTCATGTGTTCGTGCTTGCATTCACTAAAGACAACCGACTAATAACTGCTCGTCTGCCTCTCACGAAATAACGCATATCCTGTGCATAAAAAAGGGCATGCGTTTAATACGCAGGCCCTTGATCGGAAGTGAAACTAGATAAATAAAGCTTACTTCGGTCGCGGCTCGCTCATCAGTCCCTTGATAATTGCATAGCAGCCCACCAGCAATACAATGGTAAAGGGAAGTCCGGTAGAGACCGACATTGCCTGCAGTGCGCTCAGGCCACCGCCAACCAGCAGTGCAATGGCAATTGCGCCTTCAATCAGTCCCCAGAATATCCGCTGTGGTTTGGGCGCATCGATTTTGCCACCGGAGGTGATAGTGTCGATAACCAGCGAGCCGGAATCTGATGAAGTCACAAAGAATACAATTACCAGCACGATACCGATAAATGAAGTGATTTCAGTCAGTGGCAACTGGCCCAGCACTTCAAATAATTTCACCGATAAGCCTGCTTCATTTGCACCTTCAAAACCATTCCTTAACTGGTCAATCGCGGTAGTGCCGAAAGCGGTCATCCAGAATACCGATACTGTGGATGGCACCAGCAGTACCGCAACCAGAAATTCGCGCACACTGCGGCCACGACTTACTCGTGCGATGAACATGCCGACAAAAGGTGACCAGGAAATCCACCAGGCCCAGTAAAAGGCAGTCCAGCCCTGGCTGAAGTTGGCATCATCACGGGCGAAGGGGTTGGAGAGAAACGGTAGTTCCATCAGGTAATGGCCGATATTCTGCACAAAGCCGGTGGCAATCAGCAGCGTAGGGCCAACAAACACCATAAACATCAGCAGCAGAAAAGCCAGCGCCATATTGATTTCCGAGAGCCGTTTAACCCCTTTATCAACCCCGGCAATAATCGACACCAGCGCAATTACAGTTATACCCATAATCAGCAATACCAGGGTGGTGTTCCCCTCAGGAATCCCGAATAGATAGTTAAGGCCTGACGCTGCCTGCTGTGCGCCTATACCGAGGGAGGTGGCCAGGCCGAACAGGGTGGCGAACACCGCCAGAATATCAATAATATGCCCCGGCCAGCCCCAGATGCGCTCCCCCAGAATCGGATAGAAAATCGAACGTACGGTCAGCGGCAGGCCCTTGTTATAGGAGAAAATCGCAAGCGACAACGCCACAACTGCATAAATTGCCCAGGGATGCAGGCCCCAGTGAAAAATGGTAGCCGCCATACCCAGGCGCATTGCCGCCATTTCATCCCCGGCGGCACCCGCCAGCGGTGCCCAGTCGGTGCGCAGGCCGTCCTCACCCAGCGCGGTGCCACCCAGTGACGAGGCATAATGACTCAGGGGTTCTGAAACACCATAAAACATCAGGCCTACACCCATGCCGGCAGCAAACAGCATGGCAAACCATGAGATATAGGAAAAATCGGGTTCTGCCTTACTCCCTCCGATACGGATTTTGCCAAGCGGCGAGACAATCAGCCCCAGACACACCAGCACAAAAATATTGCCTGCGAGTAGAAAAAACCAGGACAGGTTGCTGGTAATCCATTTGCGCATGGTGTCGAACAGTGGTCCTGCCTGGTCAGGCAGGGCAAGCGTTATAATGACAAAGGCCAGCACCATCAGCGAGGAAAACATAAACACCGCACCGTGGATATCAATACGAATGCCGAATTTACTGGTGCTGTAATTATCCTGACCGATCTGGTAATCGGTGTCGATTAAGTTGGTAGCTCCCTCCGGTGCGGGAATGCCGGGTGCTGCCTGGTATTCGTCCTGTTCAGTGTCGGGTTGTTTGTCCACGGGTGTCTCCCCCTTAGCTTCTCATTTATATTTATTGAATGGCTGCAGAGCCGAAAGCGCATCTGGCAGGCTGGCTCTAGTCGAAATGTTCCAGGCTTATTACCCAGGCTTAGTGTCAGGGTCTTACCAGAAACACCGATACACGGCTGTGGGCAGCCACATTGCTGCCATTGGCGGGCATAATCGCGTCAATATGCTTGGGTAAATGTGTGCCCATCACCACGAGATCTGCCTGAACTTCGTCAATCGCCTTAAGCAGAATATCCTCCAGATCCGCCACCGGATCATGACTGTTATACACCACGGCCGAGGGCGGCTGGCCATTATCCGGCGCATGCTCATGGGCAAAGGCCATCAGCTTGCTTTCGTATTCTTCCGGGTTATGTGCCACCGAGCTGGGTTGTGAGGTGGTGACACCTACGTAGCAGAGTGCGGCACCATAGTGCCGGGCCATATCGGCGGCCACCGCGAGGGGCTTTTGCAGTGAATCCAGATGCGCAAGATCTACCGGGACCATGATTTTGCTAAACATGCGTTAGCTCCTTTGAGTCACTGTATTGAGTCACTGTATAAGTGATGCCATCCTGTCTGTGGATAAAAGCTTGATGATGTCATGCAGCAGGTACATGGTGAGGGGACAGCAGCCTCTACTACAAGTTAGCAAGCTGTGAAGTTAACTGCAAGTGTGCCACCGGTTGCGAACCGAGCACCAGCCCAATAAAAAACGTGGCATTTGCAGTGTCGTAAATAAATCATTTCATTGAGGAGTCAACAGATGAGCTGCACAAACGAATAGATTCGTTGGGGGGAGTCATTGCTGGCGACGCCATTCGTAGAGAAACACGGCGAGGGCGTGGCTGACGTTCATTGAACCATTGATACCTTACATGGGTAGATGAATTGCGCGTGTACAAATGTCGAGTAAGGCCTGACGCACGCCCTGTGCTTCATGGTCAATGATAATGCCATCGCAGTCGATTATGTTGCTGTTAAACAGATCGCTGGATTCGTTGGTGATTTCCAGTGCGCAGAGCGAATGATAGCGTTTATGCTGTGTTAAAAAATCCTGCAGACTGCACTGGCTGATGTTTAGATGCTGTTGGGTGCTACGCGCGAGGCGGGAAAGTTTTTTATGGTCCAGGGTACCTCTGAATAATGCTGATATGTCTCTGCGAGACCTGAAGCGTGCAGCTACAAGGCGTGTTTCGCAGTGAATGGCCAGGTCCTTTACAAGAAGCACAAAGCTTCCGCTCCTGCTCACGCCCCTGACCTACATCCATGTAGGCCACACCGTAGATGTGCGCTTCAGGCCTCGCCCTTTGGGGCTTACAGGTGCGCCCGCACGCTGCGTTAGCGTTTCTCACCAGGCCCATATCTATATAAACATGGGCCTGCTTTCAAAACACTGCCTTGATTGCGAACACACCTGTAAGGCAGAGAGTTGTCATCATTATTCAGATGTACCCTGGATCAAGCTCACTGTCGAGCAGAATGATATTGTTGCAGCCCAGAGCATCCGCAACACGTAAAATTGAACCGAAGTTTTGCGGTGTCTGTATGCCATCGCAGATAATATCCGGCGCTGGTTTTTGTTGTGCAATTTTTTTCAGCCTGCTTTTGCTGGCGTGAAAATAACTCGTCACCGTGTAGTTGTTTGCCGCAACTCATCTCTGCTTTCTGATCATTCGTTATCAGCTTGCCAGCTTTGCAGTTTGCGCCACAGGGTGGACTTATTAATGCCCAGCAGGCTGGCGGTTTGCTCGCGGTTGCCGTTAAATCTATTCAGCGTGTTAAGAATATAGCGTTTTTCCAGTTCGTCCAGTGTGGGTGAGTCGGCATCAATGCGGTGGTCGTTGTCTGACTGGTGAAGATGCTGGTCGACACTGAGCACCGGGCCGTCGGACAGCGCAATACTGCGTTCAACCAGGTTGCGCAGTTCGCGTATATTGCCCGGCCAGTGATAACTTTTGAGTTGCTCCATGGATGTGGCGTCAAAGCCTGTAATATCACGTTGGTAGCGTTGCTTGAATTCATTAATAAAATGCTCGATTAATAATTCGAGATCCTGTTCCCGTTCACGTAGCGGCGGCATATTTATTTTGACAACATTTAAGCGGTGATATAAATCGTGACGGAACTGGCCGGCATCAATCATTTCTTCGATATTGCGGTTGGTTGCCACCACAAAACGCACATCAATTTCGATTGGATTAATACCACCAACCCGAGTGATGGTTTGTGCCTGAACTGCGCGCATTAATTTCATCTGCATGCTGTCGGAAATATTACAGATTTCATCAAGGAAAATGGTGCCGCCATTGGCTACTTCAAGCAGGCCCTGTTTCAGATGGCTGGCACCCGTAAACGCGCCTTTTTCATGACCGAACAGTTCGCTCTCCAGCAAGGTGTCAGTGAGTGATCCACAGTCGATAACAATAAACGGCTGATCAGCAAATTCGGAATGATTATGCAGTGCATGGGCGACCAGTTCTTTGCCGGTGCCCGACTCCCCTTCAATAATCACATTGCAGCGGATATCGGAAATCTTGTCGATAATGTCATAGATTTTATTCAGCACAGGTGAGTGGCCGATCATGCCAAACTGATCCTGTTTATCCTTTAGTGCCGGGCGTTGTTGCTTTTTTTCCTTGCGCGTTGCGGATTGTTGCAGTACATCATCCACCTGCTGTAACAGGGTTTCAGCGTCATAGGGTTTTTTAATAAAATCAGTGGCGCCCAGGCGCAGTGCACGGATCGCATTGTCTTCAGTAGAAAAGCCGGTGATCATAATAATCGGCAGTTCGATATCGGTCTGCCGAATGGACTCCAGAAGTTCCAGTCCCGACATGTCCGGCATGCTCAGATCGGTGATCACCAGATCGCTGCCGTGGTCACGAATATGTTGTAACGCTTCTAGCGGTTTTTTAAACACGTGCAGGGTGTAGTCCTTGTCGCGAACAAAACGACGGAATAAATCTCCGGCGGTTGGGTCATCATCGATAAAGTGTACGTGTTTATTGTGCATAGTCTGTGTTAGTGCCTGGATTTAGTTTTTAGGATGTTTATTCAGTTGTCACTTTGTGTTTATCCGCCTGTAAAGGGAGTTGCATGGTGGCATCAACCCCGCCGCGTTCATTATTATCGAGCGTTAATGAGCCATTATGATACTGCATAATGCCGATGCTGATAGAGAGACCGAGCCCACTGCCCTCCCCCACATTTTTGGTGGTGAAAAACGGATCGAAGATTTTATCCCTGAATTTGTTATCGATACCGGTGCCCTGATCGGAAACCGTAATATATAAGTAATCATTATCGGTGCGGGTGCTAACACGGATAACATCGCCTGACTTACTGACCTGAATGGCATTCATTAACAGGTTAACCAGCACCTGTTGTAACTGGTTTCGGTCGCCGTGAATAAATAAATTCAGGGTGTCATGCAGCTCAATTTCTATATTGTATTTATGTGCCTGCGCAGCGATTAACGGCAAGGTGTCCTGCAGCCAGACATGCAGATCAAATTCAACATATTCCGGTGGCACCTGACGGGCGAAATTAAGAATGCCTTTTACAATGGTGCCAGCGCGTTTGGCCTCGCTGCGTAAACCCTGTATGTCTTCCTGCAGTGCCTTATTGTCCTGCGGCAGGTCGCGCTCAATCAGTGCGGCATAGGACAGAATATTGTTTAACGGATTATTGATTTCATGACCAATGCCCGCCGCCATTTCGCCGATGCTCGCCAGCTTGGCATTTTGCAGCATCATTTTCTGTGCGCTGTCCCGCTCCCGTTCGGTTGATTCCAGTGTGTCGACCAGATAATGAAATGACTGGTCCAGTTGCTTTAATTCATCGGCACCTTTCGAGGTGTGCTCGGAGAATTTTGATTCACCATCGGCATAGCGTTTTAAAATGCTGGCAAAGTGGGTAATCGGCTGTGCGATATTGCGCGCACCGATGTTCGCCAGCATCAGGCTGATGCCCAGTGCCAGTCCGGCAAAAATCAGCAGGCCGAAGCGAATACGCTGGAACGGTGCGGCAATGGTTTCATTGTCCAGATGCAACACCAGTATCCAGCTTACCAGCTGATTGCTGTAGGGATAGAACTCGCGGAAGTAATAGCGGCGATTATTGTTCTGATTGAGAAAGCTGCCGAAGCGGTCGGTTTCAATGGTCTCCCACAATTCTGCAGGCAAATGGTTTTGCATATTGTTTTCCGGCTTGAGTGGCTGGCTGAATTTAATATCCAGTTCATCACTGTATAAAATCATGCCGTGTCGTTGGGTCTTATCCGGGTTTAGTTCGGCAATACTCAGCTGGATATCGGAGGTGCGTGGCAGCGAGCCGAGGATATGATCAATCTGGTCGCCCACAGCCCGTGCGGTGAGATAACCGATCACCCGATCACTGCCCACCGAAACCGGTACGATGGCATTCATCAACGACAGTTCGTAGCCACTGACATAATCACGACGACTCAGCGGCAGGCTGCCATACACCAGTTCGTGGGGTGGCAGTTGCCACATCCAGCTGAGAAAATCGCTGTCCACCAGTTCTTCTTCCGCCAGGGGTAATTCGGCGATGCCTTCGAAATCGGCGGGAATTCGTTTGCCGAAGCGCACCTTGACCAGGGTGTGGCCGTCTATATCCAGCACACGCACCGTGTCCAGCCCCGGTACCGAGTGCTGGAAACCGGCGAGGAAATTATTCAGACGCTCGGTTTCTTCAAAATAATTGATGTGCAAATCACCTTCCGCAGCAGTGCGCAGAATGGGTGCAAACTGTTTCATGGCTGGTGAATTGGCCAGAGACAGGATAACCTCTCGTTCGTAACTGAGGCGAAATTCCAGTTCCTTGGCAATGTTTTCCATATTCAGGTAAACATCATTGTCGACACTTTTGCGATACATGTGC
>JAGXGK010000043.1 GCA_024636785.1 Gammaproteobacteria bacterium | reverse complement strand
CGAAGTGGTGAAGCATCAATGCGATACCATATTCAAAACCTTGGCAGTCCATCAAAGCAGCGCCCGCCTCAACATATAGCGGGCTTAACAACTCTCTTTTTTTTGACTCAAATTCTTTATCCATGTTTCAAAGGGTATAACTTGTTAATAGGACACCTTCTAAGACTACCTATTTATTTATAATATATACCCTTAAAGGCTCCCTATTTCGATATTTAAGGGAAAAAGATGCCTTAGGTAGGGCTTGAATTTCGAGATTTAATAGTAGCATATGTTCAAAACATTCTATTGCGATATTTATGGGAATAAAGTAGTCTTAATTTAGACCAAGGCTCCTTATTTCGATATTTAAGGGAAAAAGATGCCTTGACATAAGTTCTAGCTAATATGCTAATTAAAAAAGGATTTTAATCATGGATGAGCCATCAACTTTTCGACCTTCTGCACCCAGATTGATGGATCAGGTACGCGAAACACTACGTTTTTATCACTACGCCTACAATACTGAAAAATCGTATATTGAGTGGATTTTAAGATTTATTCGCTTCAGTGGTAAGAAACACCCCAGAGAGATGGGTAAATTTGAAATCGAACGGTTTTTAAGTCATCTTGCGATCAATCGCGACGTTGCGGCGTCTACACAGAATCAGGCATTTAATGCCATTATGTTCCTCTATAAAAAAGTGCTCGATATGCCAATGGAGCTGGATATTCGTGCACGGCGCTCAGGTAAGGGGAAAAGATTACCTACGGTATTAAGCAAAGACGAAGCAAGATCTTTGATCTCTTGCATGACGGGCACGGCAAAAATATTAGCCTGTCTAATGTATGGTTCCGGTTTACGCTCTTTGGAAGTTATTCGTTTACGTATTCATGATATTGATTTTGCAAATAATCAAATTTATGTCAGAAATGCTAAAGGCGGCAAGGATCGAACAACCATTTTTCCTGATGCTTTGCATCAGCCCATTCGTGAGCAAATTGAATTTTCTAAAAAACTTCATGATAAGGATTTAGAGGAAGGTTATGGTGAGGTGTATTTGCCAGACGCACTAAGTCGTAAATACAGCAGAGCAAACGTATCGATTGGTTGGCAGTATTTGTTTCCTTCTAAAGTACGTTCAACTGACCCACGCTCTGGAAAAGTGATGCGTTATCATCTTCATAAAACAGCTCTACAGAAAGCGGTAGCAAGTGCAAGATTAGAGGCCAAAATAATTAAACGTGTAACACCACATACCCTTAGACATAGCTTTGCAACACACTTGTTGGAAAATGGCGAAAATATTCGTGTGTTACAGGTGCTATTAGGTCATAACGATGTTAAAACCACAGAAATTTACACGCATGTGATGCAAAAGAATCATGATAGCGTTAAAAGTCCACTTGATGATTTTTAGGATATTTTGACTTGGAGCAAATGCTCTACGCCTCTGCAGTGAAAAGCTTTTGTTTTAACATAATTGGTAGGGCTTGGCGTTTTTTGCCGTAGTCCCGCATCTATAAGTTGTTGGGCTTCATAAAAAACATTCAGTCCAACCTACAATTGGCGTGATTTTTCCTCTGCGAATTTTACTACGCGCAATCCTACGCTTCGCCCTACGCGGAGCGATGGGGTCAAGTCTTGCGTCTTGTGTTTTTCCTGCAGAACAACTAACAGCAACACTCAATAATCACTGTGCATCGCACCGTGTTTTTTTCATGCGCCAGCATGAAATTGAAAAGCGTTTTTCGAATCCCATTCGCCTTGCCGATCACTTCGACTTTGGTAGGGTCACAATTCATGAATGAATTGTGAGGTTCGTCGAGCAGGAGCGACTAAATTTGACTGGAATCAAATTTGAACGCACGCAGTGCGGCCCGCAGGGCAAATCACATGGACGTGATTTGTAATTTAACCGACCCGTTGGCAAAGTTGAAGTGTTCGGGAACCCCCAGTGATTTTCTGGGGGCAAGGCGTAAGGGTGGCCTTTTTACAAAACACGTCCTGTGTTTTGCCCTGCGGGCCAGCCATAAACCGGATGTTCAAATTTGCTCCCAGCAAATTAAGTCTCGTTAGTCTTTTTGAGCTGTAGCAAAAAGACTAACACGCCCGTGGGTGCGCGAACCCACTACCCATAATGCTATGACTTATTAAGAAGGTTAATAATTTCACAAATACGTGCATCGTATGCATTACCCCGCAGAATCGCGGTAACGAAAAAAAACCCAGATCTCTCACATGCGTTCGAGATGACAGTTTCCCAATAAAATTGGGAATTATTAAGTAGATTAATGTTGTGCCGGAATACGGTATTCATGTACTCCAGATAGGAGCATGGGAACGATCAATATTTTTTATTGCATCAACATTTTGTTGGGGTTCGTTCCTCACCCCAACCTATTTGTTTGCTTGCGTTCACGATAAAAAAGTAATTTTTTTCAAAAATATACCCACCCAATAAAAAAGCAGCCCGAAGGCTGCTTTTTTATCAAACCGAAAAACTTTTCGACTAGTTGTTCTGAATAACAATATTCGGGAACTTGGCAGAAAAGTCTTTGGCTTTGAGTGACAGTTTCGCTGCGGTGCGGCGGGCGATTTCACGATAGATCAGGCTGGCCGGGCTATCGGGATCTCTGGCTACACTCGGGTTGCCGCTGTCGGCATCTACACGAATGCTCATCTCCAGCGGTAATGAACCCAGGAAGTCGACGTTGTGCTGTTCACACATTCTCTCGCCGCCGCCCTGGCCGAAGATATGCTCGGCGTTGCCGCATTTTGAACAGATGTGAATGCTCATGTTTTCGACGATGCCCAGTACCGGCACTTCGACTTTCTCGAACATCTTCAGACCTTTGCGGGCATCCAGCAGGGCGATGTCCTGGGGTGTGGTGACGATTACCGAACCACTGACGGGGACTTTTTGCGCCAGGGTTAGCTGGATGTCGCCGGTGCCGGGTGGCAGGTCGATAACCAGATAATCGAGGTTCTTCCATTTGGTGTCACGCAGCAGCTGTTCCAGCGCCTGGGTGACCATCGGGCCGCGCCAGATCATGGGGGTCTCTTCATCGATCATGAAACCGATTGACATGGCCTGGATGCCGTGGCCGCCCATGGGCTCCAGCGATTTGCCGTCGATGGATTCCGGCTTGCCACTGATGCCTAACATACGGGGAATGCTGGGGCCGTAGATATCGGCGTCCAGAATGCCGACTTTGGCACCTTCCGCCTGTAATGCCAGCGCCAGATTCACCGCAGTGGTGGATTTACCGACGCCGCCCTTACCGGATGCGACGGCGATGACGTTCTTGATGCCTTCCAGCGGATTCATGCCACCCTGAACGGTGTGGCTGACAATTTCTGAACGGACTTCAATTTCCGCTGAAGCAACACCTTCAACGGCTTCTATTTTCTGCTTCAATTCACTGGCCAGCTTTTCGACATAACCGAAAGCAGGAAAACCCAGAACTATTTTCACATTGACGGCATCGCCCTCAATCTTGATCTCTTTTACTGTGCCGGCACTCACCAGATCTCTTTCAAGATAGGGGTCGATATATTGTTTAAGCGCCGATTCGATTTGTTCCTGTGTCACACTCATACGTGTAATCTCCGCAACATTAGATTTAGCCACTAAAATAGTGGGCTATTAGAAAGGAGATGCATTCTACACCACTGAATACTCTTTTTAACCCCACATTTTTGTCAGTTATCCTCTTTTCGCGTGATCAAACCCCTTAGACATGCTAAGTTATGCGCCCTTTGTGGCGTAGCGAAAAGATCAAAACTAACATGACCGAAAAACGTAACATACTGATAACCAGTGCCCTGCCCTATGCCAACGGCCCGATTCATCTGGGTCATCTGGTGGAATATATTCAGACCGACATCTGGGCACGCTTCCAGCGCCTGCACGGACAGAGCTGTTACTACGTCTGCGCCGATGATGCCCACGGCACACCGATTATGCTGCGCGCCCGTCAGGATGGCATCAGCCCCGAAGAGCTCATTGCCGCCACCCACAAAGAACACGAAGCCGATTTCGCCGATTTTCTGATCAACTTCGACAACTATTACACTACGCATTCGGATGAGAATCGGGAAATCTCCAGCAGCATTTATCTGAAGCTCCGCGATGCCGGCTATATCCGCACCGAGACCATCAAGCAGGCTTATGACCCGGAAGCGGAGATGTTTCTGCCCGACCGTTTCATCAGAGGCACCTGCCCCAAATGCGGCGCAGATGACCAGTACGGTGACAACTGCGAAGCCTGCGGTGCCACCTATGCGCCCACCGAACTACTCAATCCAGTCTCTGCGGTGAGCGGCGCAACCCCTATTGAAAAGGACTCGGAACAGTATTTCTTTAAACTGAGTGAATTTGCCGGCATGCTGGAAAAATGGCTGCATGGCGGCCACGTACAATCCGAGATCGCCAACAAGCTGAATGAATGGCTGGAAGAAGGCCTGCAGGACTGGGACATTTCGCGCAACGCCCCCTACTGGGGGTTTGAGATTCCCGATGCGCCGGGCAAATATTTTTACGTGTGGATGGACGCGCCCATGGGTTACATGGCCAGCTTCAAAAATCTGTGCGACCGAACGGGGCTCTCCTTCGACGACTACTGGGGCGAAAACAGCCAGTATGAGCTGTACCATTTTATCGGCAAAGACATCGCCCGCTTCCACACCCTGTTCTGGCCAGCGGTGCTGGAGGCCAGTGGCTTCCGTAAACCCACGGCGGTTTTTTGCCACGGCTTCCTCACCGTCAATGGTCAGAAAATGTCCAAATCGCGCGGTACCTTTATCAAGGCGCGCACCTACCTGGCGCATCTGAAGCCGGAATACCTGCGTTATTATTATGCCGCCAAACTCTCCGACGGGGTTGATGACATCGATCTCAACCTGGAAGATTTCCGGCAGCGGGTGAATTCCGACCTGGTCGGCAAGGTGGTCAACATTGCCAGCCGCTGCGCCGGTTTCATCAAGAAAAAATTCGACAACCAGCTCGCCGCCGAACTGCCTGAACCCGGCCTGTATCAGCAGATGGTCGACGCCGGAGAAACTATTGCCGACCACTTCGAGCGCCGCGAATACAGCAAGGCGGTGCGCGAGATCATGACTCTGGCCGATCACGCCAATGTCTATATCGACGAGCAGAAACCCTGGGTACTGGCTAAACAGGAGGGACAGGACGCGCTGGTGCAGCAGGTTTGCACGCAGGGGCTGAACATGTTCCGCCTGCTGATCACCTATCTGAGTCCGATTCTGCCCGAGACGGCCGAAAAGTCCGCCGCGTTTCTCAATACCGAGCTGCTCTGGGACTCGCTAAGGCAACCTCTGCTGAATCACCGTATTAATGGATTCAAACCCCTTATTACCCGCATCGAAAAAGAGCAGACCGACGCCATGATTGCAGACTCGACCCAGAACATGCCCGCTGCGGAAACGGCCACCGGGCCGCTGGCGGATGACCCAATTTCGGCTGAAATCCAGTTCGATGATTTCGCCAAAATTGATCTGCGCATCGCCCGCATCGTCAAAGCCGAACAGGTGGAGGGAGCGGACAAATTATTGCAGCTGACGCTGGATTTGGGCGGACAGACTAAAAACGTTTTCGCCGGTATCAAATCGGCCTACGCGCCGGAAGATCTGGAAGGCAAGCTCACCGTTATGGTGGCCAATCTGGCACCGCGCAAGATGCGCTTCGGGCTCTCCGAAGGCATGGTTTTAGCTGCCGGTCCGGGCGGCAAAGAGCTGTACATTCTCAGCCCCGACGAGGGCGCTGAACCCGGCATGCGGGTTAAATAGACCCTGCCACCAGCGCGACAGGAAATGCAAACCTGTTGCATCCCCACCATTATAACCTGTTGAAATATCGACAATTTATGTCACAGGAATGACAAGCTGTCAGCAATCAGCCGGAAGCTACCGCACATCATAATTTAGCACTGATTCCGTGCTGAGCTCTCTATACTTGCTACCATAAAGATGTCACCGCCGCTCATCCGGCAACGACCGGAAAATAACATTTTCACCATTATGGATAGCATGAAAGTACTCGTCCTTGAACACAGTCGATTATTCCAGAGGATGCTCACCGAGCTGCTTGAGGAGCTTAACTGCGAGGTGGATTGTGCCCGTTCTGGCATGGAAGGACAGGCAAAACTGGAAGAGCAGCACTACAATCTGATTCTGGCCGGGCAGCACATTTTCGATGAAAGCGGCATGGATTTCGCAAACTACTGCAACGGTCAAAATGTCACCTGTCCGATCATCCTGCTCACTTCCGAGCCCAACGAAGCGCTGCTCAAAAATGCCAAAAACGCCGGCATCACCGATATTTTCCCCAAAAGCAACTTCGCCTATCTACAGGAGAGCCTGCGTTATTACATCGAAGGCCGCACCAATATCGACATCGAAGGCGGACGTGTGGCTTACGTTGAAGACAGCCGTTCGGTGGCTCATGTGGTCATCCGTTACCTGAAAAAAATCAATCTGGATGTCACCCATTTCTCCAATGCCGAATCCGCGCTGGAATCGATTCTTAACGACGAGTACGATCTGGTAATAACCGATATCATGCTCGACGGCACCATGAGCGGGGTTTCGCTGGTGCGCATGATTCGCGCCCACCACTCACATGTTTCAGACATCCCCATTCTGGCCATGACCGGCCATGATGACCCGCAGAGAAGAATCAAGCTGTATCACGCGGGCATCAACGATTACGTTACCAAACCACCTATCGAAGAGGAGCTGGCAGCCCGGGTGTTCAACCTGATCACCAATAAACGCCTGTTCGACCAGGTGCGCAGCCAGCAGAAAGCCCTGTATGAAATGGCGATGAAGGATCAGCTCACCCACTGCAACAATCGCCACAGCCTCGCTGAATTCGCTCCCAAATTCATCGCTGATGCCCTCAAATTCAGCTCTCCCCTGTCCATGCTGATTCTCGATCTGGATCATTTCAAGGAGATCAACGATCAACACGGGCACACCACCGGGGACGAGGTATTGAGTAAAATCGGTTCGTTATTGATGAAGCTCAGCAATCAGGGTGATTGCTTTGTCGCCCGTATCGGCGGGGAGGAGTTCGCCATCATGCTGCCGCATTGCAATGCCGCCGTTGCGCTCGTCAAGGCCGAGGACATTCGTGCCCTTATCGAGGAGCTCAAGCCTGTCGGGCTGGTGGTTACCACCAGTATCGGTGTTGCCAGCCTCGCCGAACACCATCAGGGCGATTACGATCTTCTTTATACAGAGGCCGATCAGGCGGTTTACCAGTCAAAACAGAACGGCAGGAACCGCGTCAGCCATTATGATGAGGCCGACAATTCAATAACCGACAACACCGTCATCAACAATCACTAAAGAAAAGCGCTTCACTGCCAACTGGCTGCTACCAACTTCTCTAATCTACCACCACCCGATTACGCCCCTGCGTCTTGGCCTGCATTAAGGCCTGATCCGCCCGGCCTAATAACTGTTCGGCAATCTCACCACTGTCGCCGATGCTACCGCTTTTCGGGATAAAACTGGCCAGGCCAACCGAAATCGACACTTGCAGCGGAGCCTGCCCGGTGATTTCAATGGAAGTCTCCGCCACTGCGCAACGCACCCGCTCCGCCGTCTCGATGGCAATCAAACCGGTAATGCCCGGCAAAATAATGACAAACTCTTCGCCCCCGTAGCGGGCCACCACATCGCCGGTGCGCACCGTCGCCAGCATGACTGCCGCCACTTTACGTAACACCTGATCACCGATATCGTGACCATAGACATCATTCACCTTTTTGAATAAATCGATATCCAGATACAGGCAGGTTAATGGCAAGGTTTCACGCAGGGCGCGGCTGATCTCGATATTCATCCACTTTTCCAGCTCGCGCCGGTTGGCCAGACCGGTCAGTGCATCGGTCAGACTCAGGCGTCGCAGGCGTTCATAATTCAGACAGTTTTCGACACAGATCGCGGTGACCGCAGCCAGGCGCTGCAAAAACTCGGTCGCCGCACCCGCTTCATAACGCTGAGGATCACGGCTGAACAGCGCCAGGCAGCCGATCAGCTGCTCTCGACGGATAAAAGGCAGCACCACAATGCTACCTTCTCGATCCCGAACGCCCTTAAACAACCACTGATGCTCATCGGCCCGATAACGGCTCAGAAACGGCACCTGCTCCATCGAGTGTAAAAATTCGATCTGCCCGGCATCCTGCGTCAGCATTATTCCTGACGGACATTTGTGCTCGCCATTGGTGGCGCACAACGCCGAGGGGATTTCGTTATTGCTGTCCAGCAGAATCAGTGAGACCGCGCCCAGCCGTTGCGTCTCCATGAAATCGCCCTGCAAATAGGTCGCGATTTCACAAAAGTTCTGCGCCGACAACAGCGCCAGCTCAATGGCCTGAAAGCGGTTGTGCACCTGTTCATTATGGCGGGCCGCATCCAGCTGCTTGGCCACCTGACGTCGCAGGCGTACCACTTCTGAATTCAAATCAGGCATCTTGTAGGTATTGCTCATTACTAAAGCCTACTCTTCTAAAGTTAAAATCCTATTTCATATTCCCGATATTTATTAAATAACCCTGTGAGTATAGTCTGAATCCGTAGTTTAAACGTGGATGCATGGTGCAAGATATTGGTTTCACAGGGGTTTCAAAAAATCTTAGCTTCACCCTTAGGTTAAGCGGGCATTTTTTGATCCGCTGTGGAGCCAAGAGCTTGTGCCAGGCGCCGCGGTTAAGCCACGGATTCAGATTTGAGTTAAATGCAGGCATCCTGAGCTATTTAGCGGCCATTCAGTTAGCAAAATTAAAGTATTGCGTTCCACCCCCTAGTTGATAGGTGTTTATCTCTCACTATTTGATACAATTCAGCAATGACTGAATATGCCCTGATATTACTTAGCACTATACTGGTCAATAATTTTGTACTGGTAAAGTTTCTTGGCCTGTGCCCGTTTATGGGGGTCTCCCGTAAACTGGAGACCGCCATCGGCATGGCGCTGGCGACCACGTTCGTGATGACACTGGCATCGGTGAGCAGTTATCTGATTAATCAGTACATTCTCGCGCCACTGGGCATCGAATTCATGCGCACCATCATGTTCATTCTGGTGATTGCCGTAGTCGTGCAGTTCACCGAAATGGTGGTGCAAAAAACCAGTCCCCTGCTGCATAACGTGCTGGGCATTTTTCTTCCCCTGATCACCACCAACTGCGCGGTACTGGGCGTGGCGCTGCTCAATGTGCAGGAACAGCACGGTTTTTTACAGTCGCTTTTTTACGGCTTTGGCGCGGCAGCCGGCTTCTCCATGATATTAATTCTGTTTGCCGCCATGCGCGAAAAAATTGCCGCTGCCGATGTGCCTGAAATCTTCCAGGGCAGCGCCATTGCGCTAATCACTGCCGGCATTATGTCGCTGGCCTTCATGGGCTTTAACGGCCTGATCAAGGTATAACACAAGCCGTATGTTAACCATTGTTATAATTCTGCTCGCCGTCGTGGCAGCCGTTTTCGGCGTCCTGCTGGGCTATTCCGCCATTCGCTTTAAGGTCGAAGGCGACCCCGTGGTCGACAAGATTGACTCCATCCTGCCCCAGACTCAGTGCGGCCAGTGCAGTTATGCCGGCTGCCGGCCCTACGCCGAAGCCATTGCCAAAGGCGAAGCTGACATCAACCAGTGTCCGCCGGGCGGTCAGACTGTCATTATCGAACTCTCCGAACTGCTGGGAGTGGAACCCAAACCACTCAACGCTGAACATGGCGAGGCCAAAGAGGCCAAAACCGTGGTGGTGATCGATGAGCAGCTCTGCATTGGTTGCACGCTGTGCATTCAGGCCTGTCCGGTGGATGCCATCGTCGGCGCCGCCAAACAGATGCACACCGTCGTCGCCTCGGAATGCACCGGCTGTAATTTATGCATCCCCCCCTGCCCGGTGGACTGCATCTACATTGTTCCGGTGGAACAGAACATAAACAACTGGCAATGGCCTGTACCCGATGGTGGTCATGCAGCGCCCAAAAAAACCTAGGTACATCATGGAACCTACCCACAAACCCGGACATTTCCATGGCGGTTTACGCCTGAACTATCATAAGGAGCTGTCCAATCAGAACGCCATCGTTGCCGGCAAAGCGCAAAGCCGGTACGTCGTGCCGGTGCAACAGCATATCGGCGCGCCGGGTGAAATTATTGTCGAAACCGGCCAATGTGTTCTAAAGGGACAGATGCTGACGCGGCCAACAAAATTGATTAGCGCGCCAGTGCATGCACCAGTCTCTGGCAGGGTTGTCGATATTGGCAAACAGGCCGTGCCACATCCTTCCGGCATGCCGGCAGACTGCATTGTTATTGAAAATGATTTTCAGGAACAGTGGGTAGAGAGAAACCCGGTCGGTGACCGTTATAATCAGATGAACTCACACGAGCTGCGCAACATCGTGCGTGATGCCGGCATTGTCGGTCTGGGCGGCGCGGTTTTTCCGAGCGCGATCAAACAGACCGAAACCAACATCCACACCCTCATCATCAATGGCGTGGAGTGCGAGCCCTACATCACCTGCGATGACCGCCTGATGCGCGAACGCGCCCGGGAGATCCTCTCCGGTGCTGACATCATCGCGCATATTATCAAAGCGCGGGAATGCATCATCGCGATCGAGGACAATAAGCCCGAAGCCATTGCCGCGATACAGGCCGCCGCCGATGAAGACGGCACCGGTTTCTTCCGCGTGCAGAGCATCCCCACGATCTACCCCAGCGGCAGTGAAAAACAGCTCATCACTCTTCTTACCGGCAAGGAGGTGCCGATCAACGGCTTACCGGCCGACATTGACGTGCTCTGCCAGAACGTCGGCACCGCCTATGCCATTCACAAAGCGGTGCATGAGGATGAGCCGCTGATTTCGCGCATTGTCACCTTCACCGGCAAGGGCATAAAACAGACGCAAAATCTGGAGGTGCTGATCGGCACCAGCATTGCCGACTGTGCTGCTCAGTGCGGCGGTTACAGTGACGACGCCAGCTGTCTGATTATGGGTGGCCCGATGATGGGTTACACCCTGAGCAGCGATCAACTGCCGGTGGTGAAGGCCTGCAACTGCCTGCTGGTCACCACCAGCGATGAAATCCACCCTGCTAATACCGAAGCGCACCTGCCCTGCATCCGCTGTGGTCGGTGCGTGGATGTCTGTCCAGCCAAACTGCTGCCCCAGCAAATTTACTGGTACGCCAGCACGCATAATTTTGAGCGCGCCACCGAGTATCATCTATTCGACTGCATCGAATGCGGCTGCTGCACCTACGTCTGCCCCAGCCAGATACCGCTGGTGCAGTACTATCGCAGCGCCAAATCAGAAATCTGGACGCTGGAAGCTGAGCGCAAAAAATCCAATCACGCCCGCGAACGCCACGAAGCGCGCGAACGCCGTCTGCAACAGCAGAAACGTGAACGCGAGGAAAATCTACGCAAAAAACGCGAAATGCTCAACAAGAAAAAAGGTGGGCCCGCTGAAAGTGAAATCGACCAGAAAAAAACCGCTATCGAAGCGGCGCTGGCACGCGTTAAACAAAAGAAAGAGAGCCTGAGTGTCGCCCCTAAAAACGTCGACCATCTCAGTGCCGATCAGCAACGTCAGATCAAAGAGGCCGACCAACGCCGCCGGGCGAACGGGAAAGAGAGCGATGAATAATCAATCCCCCGACAAATCATTAATGATGCGCTCCTTTGTTTTTTGCAGCCCCAATAAATCAGGAAGGTAAAAAATGTTATTTCGCAAAGCCCATTCGCCTTTCATAAATGCCAACACCCGTGTGCATTCGATCATGTATCAGGTGCTGGCTGCCCTCATCCCGGGCACCCTGGCCTCTATCTATTTCTTTGGCTGGGGAATATTGTTCAACCTGATCATTGCCACCGGCGTCTGCCTGCTGAGCGAAGCGGCGGTGTTGAAACTCAGAGCCCGGCCGGTCAAACCGACGCTGAAAGACGGCAGCACACTCATTACCGCCTGCCTGCTGGCACTGGCGCTGCCGCCGTTAGTGCCCTGGTGGCTCACCGTCATCGCCTCCATATTCGCAATTGTGGTCGCCAAGCAACTCTACGGCGGCCTGGGCTTCAATTTGTTCAATCCGGCCATGGTTGGTTACGTGGTGGTCATGGTCTCATTTCCAAGGGAGATGACTTACTGGACCGCTCCGCTGGGCGCCATGGATCAGTGGCTCAGCTTCAGTGATGTCTTCAATATTATTTTTCACAGCGCGGTGCCCGGTCAAGCCTCTATCGACAGCATCACCATGGCCACGCCCATGGATGCCATCAAAACTCAGGTTGCGCTGGAACATGACATCAGCAGCACCCGTCAAAGCCCGGTTTATGGCCCACTGTTTGGCGTCATTGCCGGTAAAGGCTGGGAGTGGATCAATCTGCTGTTTCTCGCCGGCGGGCTGTGGCTGATTAAGATGAAAACCATCGACTGGCGTATCCCGGTCTCTTTTCTGCTCACCCTCTTGCTGATCTCCAATTTTTTCGCGGTCAGTGATTACGCCACCTATCCGTCTGCGCTATTCCATCTGCTCAGCGGCGGCACCATGCTGTGCGCCTTCTTTATCGCCACCGATCCGATTTCAGCCAGCACCACGCCCCGGGGACGGTGGATTTACGGCGCCGGCATCGGCGTGCTGACATACACCATCCGAACCTGGGGCGGCTATCCGGACGGCATCGCCTTCGCCGTGGTCTTCATGAATATTACCGTACCCCTGCTCGACTACTACACCCGTCCCAAAACCTACGGTGATCTGGAAGTCGATTAATGAATATTCACAAACAAGTCACCACCACCGCCTTGTTGCTGATGCTGTTCGCCACCATTGGGGCTGCGCTGGTGGGTTTCATTTATGACCACACCTACGAGACAATCAAACAGAATGAAAGGCAGGCTCTGCTCGATCAGCTCAATAACATTGTGCCGGCTTCGGATTATGACAACGCCCTGCTCGAAGACAGCTTTGAACTGGCTCCCGACGTCCTGCTGGGCACCACTGAGCCGATCACCGCCTATCGAGCAAAAAAACAGGAGAAAACCATTGCCGTCATCTTTCCCGCTA
Source organism: Gammaproteobacteria bacterium (assembly GCA_024636785.1). Lineage (GTDB taxonomy): Bacteria > Pseudomonadota > Gammaproteobacteria > SZUA-229 > SZUA-229 > LH-M37. Next base: position 31,971 of record JAGXGK010000043.1, on the reverse strand, counting down.
TTGCGCCTAATGGCTACAACGGCTCCATTAATCTGCTGGTCGGGGTTTATCGCGATGGTACTGTGGCGGGGGTGCGTGTAATCAGGCATCGTGAAACACCTGGTCTGGGCGACGCCATCGAAACCAGTCGTTCGGACTGGATTACGCATTTCACCGGCAAATCGCTCGGCCGTCCGCCTGGCAAGCAATGGAAAGTCAAACGCGACGGTGGCGAGTTCGATCAGTTCACCGGTGCCACCATAACACCACGCGCAGTAGTGAAATCGGTGCATTCCGTCTTGCTATACTTTGAAGCCAACAAAAAAATATTGTTGCAAGACGAGGTTGTAGACAAAGGCGCTAAAGTCGCCAAAGACGAAAAAGACGTCGACACTAAAGACAGTCATGAAGAGCAGAAGGATACCGGCTCCAGTTCCGACACCGACGAATCAGGGTCCTCAAAACCATGAATACAGAACAACAAACAATCATTAAAAATGGCCTGTGGACCAACAACGTGGCGCTGGTTCAGTTACTGGGTCTGTGCCCGTTGCTGGCAGTTACCTCCACCTTCATCAACGGTCTGGGTCTGGGCCTGGCGACATTAATCACCCTGGTGCTGTCGAATACTTTTGTCTCTATCATCCGCCACTGGACACGTCCCGAAGTTCGCATCCCTATCTTCATCCTCATCATCGCCTCCATCGTCACCGCTATTGAACTGGCGATGAACGCCTGGTTTTACGAGCTGTTTCTGATTCTGGGCATTTTTATTCCGCTCATCGTCACCAACTGCTCGATACTTGCGCGCGCCGAATCCTTTGCCTCCAGAAACCCTGTGCTCGATTCCGCGCTCGACGGTTTCATGATGGGCCTGGGCTTTCTGCTAGTGCTGATTTTGCTGGGCGGGCTGCGCGAAATCATCGGTCAGGGTACGCTTTTTTCCAATGCCCACCTGATGTTCGGCCCCGCCGCCAGTAACTTTGAATTAAGCCTTCTCGGCGATGACTACCCCGGCTTTCTGATCGCCATATTGCCGCCCGGTGCATTTATCGGCCTGGGACTTTTAATCGCCGGCAAAAACAGCATCGAGCGCTTTAGAAGCAAAAAAGTCATTCTGGTCAGCGCACCGAGCAGACCCGCTGAAGCATCGGTATCGTAAAACAGGTCCGGGATGAATGCACAGAAACGCTTTGAGATCTTCTCTCGCCTCAGAGACAGCAACCCCAACCCGACCACCGAGCTCAACTATTCAAACCCGTTTGAGTTGCTGATCGCGGTGATCCTTTCCGCACAGGCCACAGATGTCGGCGTCAACAAGGCCACCGCCAAGCTCTTCCCCGTCGCCAACACCCCCGCCGCCATCGCGCAGCTGGGTGAAAAAGGACTGAAGGAATATATCCGCAGCATCGGCCTGTTTAATACCAAGGGCGCGAACATCATCAAAACCTGCCGGATTTTGCGCGATGACTACGACAGTCAGGTGCCGCAACTACAGCAGCAACTGGAATCACTGCCCGGCGTTGGTCGCAAAACTGCTAACGTCGTGCGCAACACCGCCTTCGGCCATCCGACCATCGCCGTGGACACTCACATCTTCCGCGTTGCCAACCGCACCAGAATTGCGCCCGGAAAAAATGTTCTGGAAGTCGAGAAAAAACTGATGAAATTTGTCCCCAAAGAATTTCTGAAAGATGCCCATCACTGGCTCATTCTGCTGGGGCGTTATACCTGCATCGCGCGCAAACCCCGCTGTGGTTCCTGTGTCATCGAAGATCTGTGTGAATACAAGGACAAGACCGAATAATGTTTAATCAGAACCGCGATCAAATGCGCCGGGTTTTTTTCGACTGCTGGAAAGCCCACCAGCAAAAAGCGCCGCTGGATGCCATGCAAAAAATCATCGTGCACATCATCGAACTGCACCCCGAATATCAGCCGCTGCTGGAAAACGAAGCCGCCCTGGACAGGGACTACCTCCCCGACCTCGGCGAGATCAACCCCTTCCTGCACATGAGCATGCACATCGCCCTGCACGAACAGATCAGCACCGACCGTCCCGATGGCATCAAGGCGCTGTATCAGGCCATCATCAGCAAACAGGGCTCAGCCCACGCCGCCGAACACACCATGATGGACTGTCTGGGAGAAGCCCTCTGGCAGGCACAGCGAAACCAGGCCCCTCCCGACGAACAGACCTATTTTGAATGCCTGAAAAAACTGAGTTAACCTTACCGCTAAGAATACCGGCCAACAGATAAACACAGATAAACACAGATAAAAAAAGAACTGTCCGCGAAGAACGCCAAGGACGCCAAGGACGCCAAGAAATCATTTAAATAATTATTGTTTTTTGCCTTTTTCGCGTCATTCGCGTTCTTCGCGGACTATGCTTTTTCTTTAAAATTGCCAAGAACAAAAAAGTCAGAGATTAAAAAACTTTAGATCAATAAATGAACACAGATAAACTCTAATACCCGCCTATGTGCCGGCGGAGAAACAGACAAGGTTAATTAATAATACTACAGGAAATAATCTTATTATCATTGTGCACTCCAGCAACGTTAATCAACCCTGTTCACAGCAGCCTATCAAGTCGTCAGATAAAAGCATTTCAATCCCAAAAAAAACATCAACCCTCGAAAATTGCGAAGGCTGAATTTTTTGTTAACCATTTTCAGCTATTCGACATCAATGGATCTGTGCTTTGCCGGCCTGATCTTGGAAAAGGTTAACTTTAAAATCCCGTCTTCAAACCTGACTTTGGAATTATCACTATTGACTTCACAGGGCAGCGAAACTGTACGGGAAAAAGTAACGTGATAAATTTCAGAGCGGCAATAGTCACCCACTGCCTTTTTTTCTTCTGTACGAGTCGAACCTTTAATGGTTAACGAGTATTTGTTTACGGTTATATCAACATCCTTCTCGTCAACGCCCGGAAGCTCAGCTTCAACATAAATCACTTTATCCAGATCAACAACATCGACATGTGGCACTCTGCCTTCTAAAGACACAGGCAGATGACTCCAGGACGGATGGCCTGCGTCAAATGGCTTTGCCCGGGTATCTGGCAGAAAATCATCAATCATCCGTTCGAAATCTTCCATTCGACTCATGCCTCTAAAAGCACCTCTTCTTTCAGGTGCAACTGAATCTCTGCCTGAACTTATGGAAGTTTTGCTCTTTCTAGCATCTGTCATTTTTATTCTCCAACTTTATTTCATGAATTTAATGCGAACAAAAAAATATCACATTCCGCATGACGATTCGATACTGAAAGCCATTAATTCATTAATAGCTCAGGGGGACGAACATCAATAACAAAATGTGATATTTAATAAGTAAACTAACACTGAAAATACTTTATAGATTGCAATATTTACAATTGTTTACAAAAGTTTAGAAACGTTGTAAATTTTCCTGAAAGCGCACACAAATAATGTAACTTCAATCGTTATGCTTTTAGTGAAGAGATTCTGTATCCGGCAACCATTACCTAAAATGTACTGGCTCTATCCCTTGATAGTTCTTTATTACGCCCGTGATTTGTCAATATTAAATTTTAAATCTACTCAATAAAATAAATAACTTTAAATAAATCGTTGATCAGAACCGTGCCATTGAAGCACTTAATTTTGACATGGGAATCAATCATGATGATCATAACCTGTTTGTGCCTGTTCAACAGATCCAGGAACGCACAAGGATAATTATCTCTGCCATAATTACAAAGTTTTACAAATCAAAAATTGATTCTTCGCGTTGCAATTAACCACTCTCAAACAGCATTAGCAGGATTCATTATAAAAAAACGGGACACATGAATAGCTACCGGTAGACTCCAATTTTTTGCATCTAAACCCTTATAAAACCTCGAAATATAACCAACCAGTAAAGCTGAACTGTACTGCATGTCCGCCTCCAATCAATCTTACTGTGCTGCTCAACAAATATAATAACACCATTTAAACAGGCCTTAATCGAACTGCATTTTTTTTCTGCCTCATTTTTTGTGGGTAAATTTCAAATATCAGCTGCGGTAGCATCGAAACAGGTGGCGTAGTTAGTTAATTGCTCGCTAAACCACCCCAGAGAAAAATCGCTTTATAGAACGCTGGTGGATCAATAGTCGTTCCTGTTTCTCAAAAAATTCGTGGTTTCGAATCCAGCATCAAACGAAACGGAGCTTCCGTGCTTCGATTCTTATTGATTCTGTTTTTACGCCTCACGTTGAGGCTGTGAACACCACTGACCTTACTATAAATGAATAGTCTTCAAAGCAGGAGAAAAAAATGGCGACCAATCAATATGAATCTGAAAACGAATACCCTAATTACGATGAGCTGCAACAGCAATACATGGAGATTGCCAACCGGCACATTGAGAAAATCGGAGGCTTACATCGCGGTTTTAATCTGGAGAAATGGCTGGCAGCTGAAACAAAAATAGATCAGTTACTGACTGCAAAGTGATTTTACTCAAGTATCGAACATCTGGCAGGCCAGGGAAAAACAACGACTTGTCAAATTTAATTACTCATTTATCAACCATCAAGAGGAGCCCGGTGATATGTCTACCGCCACAGAGATAACCCTGCCATCAGCAGGCCACGACATCAAGTCGGCAAAAAGCATTCTCCGTCGCCTGTTCCGGGATTTTGAAGGCTGCCTTAAGGTTCGCCTCTGGGATGGCTCGGAAGTAAAATTGGGACAGAACCACCCGGCATTTTCACTTTCGTTCCGTTCCGCAAAAACCTTCCAGGACATGGTGCTTTCACGTAACCCGCTGCGCATTGTAGACGCCTATTTTCAGGGACTCATCGACATAGACGGTGATCTTTATAGCGCCCTTAAATTGCGCGAATATATGACATCATTGCAGCTGTCTCTGTTGGAAAAGATGTCGCTGTCAACCAAAGCATTACGCATCAGGTCTGAACGCATCAGTTCCAGCAACATCGCGCCCAAATGGATAAAAACCTTCGGTCAACTAGTAGGCATCAGTCCTGACAGGAATCTTAATCGCGACGCCATCTCGTTTCATTACGATGTCTCCAACGATTTCTATTCGCTCTGGCTCGACCCGCAGATGGTCTACTCTTGCGCCTATTACGAAGAACCTGAACAGAGCCTGGATCTGGCACAGCGAAACAAGCTCGATCACATCTGTCGCAAATTGCGACTCCAGCCCGGCGAACGCCTGCTGGATATCGGTTGCGGCTGGGGCGCGCTGATTTGCTGGGCCGCAGAGAACTATGATGTAAAGGCTCACGGTATCACCTTAAGCCGGAATCAATTCGAATACGCTCAGAATATGATTAAACAGCGCGGCCTGGAGCGAGCGGTGTCTGTCGAGCTACTCGACTACCGCGACCTGAAAGGTGAATCCTGTTATGACAAACTGGTTAGCGTCGGCATGTTTGAACATGTCGGCCTGAAAAACCTGCCCACCTATTTTGATATCGCCAATCGCATACTCAAACCCGGCGGTCTCTTCCTCAACCACGGCATCACCAGCGATGAAAGTGGCTGGAAGAAAACTATCGCCACTGAATTTATTAATCGCTACGTCTTCCCCGACGGTCAGCTCGAAACCGTCAGCACCGTGCAGCACAACATGGAAAATGCAAACTTTGAAATTCACGATGTTGAAGGTCTCAGGCTGCACTATGCGATGACTCTGCGCGAATGGGTAAACCGCCTGGAGCAGCGCCGTGAAGAAGCGCTGAAGCTTGTACCCGATTCTGTCTACCGCATCTGGCGACTGTATATGGCTGCCTGCGCACTACAATTTGAGCAGGGCGGTACTGGCATATACCAGATACTGGCTTCAAAGCGGGCCGATTTTTCCCAGCCGGTACCCCTGACTCGACGCGACCTTTATGACACGGCACTTCACAGCCATGTTCACTAAAACTGACATGACCGCGCTGCAATTGAAACCTGTAAGTGCGGACATTTATTTTCACCGGGGGTGAGGTATGCATTACGTTGACTGGATGTTCTGGGGCATGCACGTATTCTGGTGGCTATTCTGGGTCGCGATAGTAGTGGTCCTGTTTTTAGCACTGACGCCGACTTCACGCCGTCAGCCTGAGCGACCTCTGGAAATCCTCCAGCGCCGCTATGCCGCAGGCGAAATTACCACGCAAGAGTACGAAGAGCGCAAGGCCGTACTCGAACGCGGCCAGTAAAAAACTTCGCCGCCAAGGTTCCGCAATAGACCGCAGGCACATGAGAAAAACCAGATATGTTTTTCTCCGCGCCTCTGCGGTGAAATAGCTGTAGCTTTATCCATCACTAACAACCCGCCCATTATCACTGTCAGCGAATGTCCGTTAAACTAGCGGCCACCAGTAAACCCATGTGGTGTGAATACTTATGAATACCGATCAGGCGCCTGACCCGTCAAAAAACCCGAACGAATATATCGCCCCCTGGGAGAAGAGTTTCGACAAGATCATCACTCCCTTCGAAGAGTTCATTCATCGTCAGACCACCAGTGGTTTATTGTTGATGCTGACTGCGGTAATCGCGCTGGTGCTGGCTAACGGGCCGCTGGCCTCGGCCTATGTGCATTTCATTCACACTCCGGTCAGTGTTAATTTCGGCAGCTGGCAGCTGGAGATGAGCCTGCATCACTGGATCAATGACGGCCTGATGGCGCTGTTTTTCTTCGTCGTCGGGCTGGAGCTGAAACGCGAAATCATGGTGGGCGAGCTGGCCAATCTGCGCAATGCGGTGCTGCCGATCGCGGCGGCCATCGGCGGCATGGTGGTGCCGGCGTTAATCTATTTCGCCATCAATCCGGCGGGCGATGCGGCACGCGGCTGGGGCATCCCGATGGCCACCGACATCGCCTTTGCCATCGGTGCGCTGGCGCTGCTGGCAAGCCGGGTACCCAAAGCGCTGATCACCTTTCTGGTGGCGCTCGCCATCGTCGATGATCTGGGCGCGGTGCTGGTGATTGCGGTGTTCTACACCGATAACATTGCACTCGATGCACTGGCGGTGGCCGGAGCGCTGTTCGCTCTACTCATCGCCTTCAATCTGGGCGGCATTCGCCGAACCGAGCCCTACTTTATTGTCGCGGTAGCGCTCTGGTATGCGCTGATGCTCTCCGGAGTGCACGCCACGCTCGCCGGCATTCTGGGGGCGTTATCCGTGCCCTCCATCCCCCGCTATAAGCCTGAACGTTTCAGCGCCCACGTCAAAGAGCTCATGCAGCGTTTTGATGCCAGTCACCAGCCCGGAAAAAGCATCCTCACCAACGACAAACTGCACGCTGTGGTCCAGACTCTGGAAAATGGTGTGCAGAGTGTCGAAGCACCGCTGCAACGGCTGGAGCATTACTGGCATCTGCCGGTGGCTTATGTGGTGATCCCAATTTTCGCCCTGGCCAATGCCGGCATTGCGCTGGATTTTTCCAGCCTCGGTGACACCTTCCTGCATCCGGTGATGTTCGGCGTGACTCTGGGACTGGTGCTGGGCAAATTTATCGGTATCACCGGCATCTGCTGGCTGATGCTCAAGCTAGATCTGGCCGTGTTGCCGAAAAACACCCGCTTCACCCAGATTGCCGGCGTCTCGCTGCTGGCGGGGATCGGTTTCACCATGTCCATCTTTGTCGCCCAGCTCGGCTTCGAAGGCAACGAAGAGCTGCTGCTGATGGCCAAGACCGGCATTCTCGCCGCTTCACTGTTGGCGGGCGTAGCCGGGTTTATCTGGCTGTATCTGGTGAGTGAGCCTGATAAAACATAGTTGGCAGTGGTTAGTTGGCAGTTACTATCGTTCCCACGCTCCAGCGTGGTAACGCAGCCCCAGGCGCTCCAGCGCCACGTTATTAAAAGAAATTGATCGGGACGCCGGAGCGTCCGGGCTGCATTCCACGCTGGAGCACGGGAACGATACATTTTAGTAATTATTGTTTTTTTGCCTTTTTCGCGTTCTTTGCGTCCTTCGCGGACTAAAGGCTATTAACTATTTACCGCAGAGGCACGGAGACGCAGAGAAAACCATTTTACATCCTATGAAAAAACCTATATTTCCTCAGCGGCTCTATGCCTGCTTTGGGCTTTCCGCCCTCTCACTTTCAAGCTAGCTTTCGACTCCGTCGCGCTGACTCTCTACGCTCTATCAAGCACCTTCCTGCCCACCACAAACCACAGCAGGCCGGAGAAAATACCCGGCGCGACGCTATATATCAGCCCGCCCGGTGCGAGTTGTTGCCACGCCAGGAAGCAGGCGATGCCGATGATGACCATGCTGATGGCCAACCTCTGCGAGGCGCGATAGCCCAGCGAGTAGACGATAATCAGCGGTGCGAAGGCTGAGCCGAGCAGGCCCCAGGCGTCCAGCACCAGGGCAAACACCGTCTGTGTGCCGGTCAGGGCGATAACCGCGGCGGTGGTGAGAATAACCAGAGTTGCCACTTTGGCAACAATCAGCGAATGCACTTTGCCGGGATGCTGAATGAAGTCGCGGGTGAGCGCGGCGGAGCAGGAGAGGATAAGCGAATCGGCCGTCGACAGGGTGGCTGCAAATAGCGCCGCCAGCACCAGTCCAACGAAAACATCCGGCATGACGGTTTGCGCCATGGTCGGTAGCGCCAGTTCGGCATCGAAGTTGGCCGTCTCCGGAAAAGCAATGCGGCTCAACAGCCCGACTGCGATAGTCGCACTGTAAAACAGGGTGAACCAGCTGTAATAGTAGACGCGCATGCGATTGATGTGGCGCGGGTCATCCAGACTGATAAAGCGGATGATGATGTGCGGCTGTCCTATTACGGCTATGCCCCCAAACACCCAGCCGGTAATAAACAGCAATATTTCCGGCACTGAGCTATCGGGGAACCAGTCAAGATAATTCGGTTCGATTTGGGTCAGCTTGTGTATCGCGCTATCCCAGCCGCCGGCGATCTGAATGCCGCCGACTATGAGCACCGCCATGCCGCAAATCATCACTATTGACTGTGCCGCATCAGTCCATATTGAGGCACGCAGCCCACCGGCGGTACTGTAGATAAGCACAATGATGGCACCAATAATAATGCCGGTGGAAGGCTCCCAGTCCAGCATCACCTGCGTCGCCTTGCTGCCGGCTTTCAATTGCGCAGCAGCGTAAAGGGTGAGAAAAAATACCGTCATAATGCCGATCAGGCGGCGCAGGTGATGGTGATTATTTCCGTGCCAGTGTCCCAACAGACCGCCGAAAGAATGCACCTTTTCCGAACGCGATGCGGCGTGAATTTTCCCCACCGCGAGCAGCGACGCCATCAGATCACCGGCAATCCAGCCCAGCATCACCCATATCGATGACAGCCCGGTGCTGTAGGTCAGACCGATCATGCCGATAAACATAAAACCGCTGTTATTAGTGGCCACCGCAGACAGCCCGGTTAGCCAGGCGGGGACAGACTTGTCAGCCACCAGATAGTCCTCCTGGGTATTTCTGCTCTTGAACATGGATAACAGGCCGATAGCCAGAAAAGCCAACATAAAAATCAGGAAACTGGTGGTGATCATGAATTATTGTCCCTTGCTTATAATAGTTATGGTGATGATAGCGGAGCCGTCAGTCTGCCTGATTGATGCCTGTACTGACACCGGCGGCATCGACTTCACTGCCGACGTATACAGGTAAATGCCCTTATCTTTCAGCGTTTCTTCACGCTTTTTTTTGATATGGCGAGAACCCAGTTTGCATGAGGCGGCCGCATCATTCAATGCAATCCCGTATTCACGCCATCATCGCGACGCCGCTAAAGGTCAAATCCAGCTATTTTACTGCGGCGACTTTTTTCGTCCCGGCGGTATATTTATGAGCAACACAATCCCTTAACCGTCCGCGAAGAACGCAAAAAATCATTTAAATAATTATTTTTTTTGCCTTTTTCGCGTTCTTCGCGGACTTACTTTTTATCTTTACGTTATTGAAAATATAAAACTATATTAACCATATAGCGTAATTTAGCAATTAAAGCATTTGAATTTATCTGCGTTCATCTGTGTGCATCTGTGGACTAAATTTTTTGTATTAACATTTTCCCTTTTTCGCATTTTTCGCAGACAGCCTTCGTTTTTATCTGCATTCATCTGCGTGCTATTTGTTCCATTAAAGCATTCACGGATTCTGCGCAAACACCCAGGCAAAGCCGACACCGATTAAATAGGAATGCTTCTGCTCAACCAGTGGGCTATTTTCAAACACCACACCATTTAGATTGCGATACTGCAACAAGGTCCACCAGATCAAGTTGCCTTCACGCCAGCTGGCACTCAGGTTGGCAAACGTACCGCCATAGCCCTTTTCCGAAACATAAGCGGGCCTTGATGGCGTGGAAAAACTCGACGACACATCATAATAATAAGAATGGAAATCGCGCGTTGCATAATTAAGCCCCAGAGTGAACTTCATCGCCAGTCCTGACTTGTACAGCCTGCGCTTTTCAAGATTGAACTGCGGCTCCAGCAACCAGCCTTCATGACTGCTACTTGTGAGATCCGTGGCCACGGCCGCTCTTAACGGCAGCTCGAAACTCAGACTCATTCGATCTTTCGTCGGCTTGACCAGGACAAACTCCAGCGAGGGCCCCAGTTGCACGATCGCATCAAGATCAGGCATGCCCTCCCGAGCGCCGCTATCTTCACTGTCCACTGGAATACCAAACCCCAGACTCAGATCCAGCACTATGCGTTTACTTTTGAAAAGAAAAGTCCGAATGCCCCGATCAATCTCCAGCTTTTCTGCCACCAGCGTAAAATAAGGCATCGGCACCGTATAATTAATCTTGTCCGCAGAGCCCGGATACAAACTAAGATTGAATACACCCGCACCCGCACCGAGATCCCAAATAATATCCTCTGCGGCTGACTGTGAGGAGTATAAAGTGATGAGCAAAAATAGCGTCTTGAGTAATGTTTTTCGCATGACAATTTCATCAGGTTCTCAATTTATAACATTGTACCCTGATGACGGATTTATTTTTTAAGCGCCTTACGAAAATCAAACATCATTACTCTTTGCCTCCAAAACCTTATTCTTCCTGAGCCGGATTTTTACGGCGGCAGGGCTTCACCATCACTTCTAGATAAAAGGATTCCAGCTGCTGCGATTCAGCCTGGCTTATACACTTGTTAATCTCGCTGAGATGAATAGCCTTACTGCTGGCATCATCGACGCCATAGCGGCAGTCAAAATCCCAGTAGTCCTCGCCTTCCGGCAAGGCCCTTCTACGTTCCCGTTTTATATATTTACTCACCTCATGCTTAATGGCTTCCACCAGCCTCGGTGTCTTGATCTTTTCATGGCTTAACTTGAATGTCTTTTTCATAACCGGGTTACACGTAATAAAATATGTTGAAAAACTGCAATACTTGCTGCTAGGCAGGCGGGTCCAGATTAACCGCCGTCGTGGCATTAACCCTGTACCAGCCAGTCAGACTGTAACGTGAACATCGGGTTGGCAGTACCTCATGCGGGAACTCTTCACTCAGGAAAATAACCATAGTGCCAAACGCGGGCGACACCGTCTCCAGAATCCGGCCATCATCCGGTGCATACAGAACCAGTTCGCCGCCATCGCCGGGCTGCCAGGCGGGATTCAGATATAAAATACTCGACAGGCGGCGGCTGGAATTACCCTAGAAGACATCCAGATGTTTTTTATAAAACGCCCCCACGGGATAATGCGCATAATGGCTTTCATAATCGAACAGCCCGAGAAACAGTACCCGATTCAGATGCCTGCGCAGCTGCTCCGCCCATTGCAGATAAAACCGGGTGGGCGGGTGCGACATATCCAGCCAGCAGATGCGGTCACGGCGTACAAACTGATTCAGCTGATGTACCTGTTCCCGACCAATCCCGGCCTGATGAAAATACTCACTATCAGTGCCTTTAATATCGATAAACAGCGACTGCAACTGCTCGATCGTAAACACTTCGTCGAGCACAATATAACCCTGATTCTTCAGTGCCTCGCAGATGCGATCAAAGACATCGCCATCAATTGGAGCCTGCGTTAAATAGGTCGTGGACAATCAGATAGCCTCGGGCGGTATGTGGAAAGAGGCATTTATAACCTAAAACGACGCTGGACGCATAGAAAATTTCAGGGGAAATGGTGCAACGCGCTGTCTTTATTGCATAAACGTGCTTTAAGAAAAGCACCATTTAAGCGATTCAGGTCGATGGCCTGAAGAAACTCGTCAGACAACTTACTCAGCAGCTCTTCATCAAGGAGTCTGCCCCCTTGATCTCTAAAGAATGAAGCACTACTGCTCTCTCTGTCTCTGGCAATACGATTTAGGTTGTGGCGTTTCAACGGCATCAGCAATAGTGGCAACAATCTGACCAAATTCTTCAGGTGAAATCGCGCTCATGACTCGCCCTAACAATCCGGGGTCAACATCTGCATAAGAAACAGTGCCATCCTTCAAAGTCACAACAATGCTTGCCATATGATAACCCTGCTGATCTTCACTTTCCTGCTCCTCAACAATTTTTTGATTCATATCCATCATAGCATCATATTTTTCATCAACTTCATCAAGTAAATCATCATCAATGTCTTCAGGAATTTTTATCAGATAATTATCTTCATCGATTTTAGTTTCAAATGAAATTTCTTTTGACTTCAACCAATCGACGAATAACTGAAAGGGTTTGATATGAAACAAAATGTATTCAAGCATAGGGAAAACCTTATCCATAAAAAGTAAAAATTACGGCTATCTAAAACAATGAGTGTAGCGCATGTGGATTATTAATTTGTCGGCATACGCATGGACAAAAAAACTTGCCAAGATACCTGGATGAATATTAGCAATAGCGTATATTATAAACAATTTCACTCTGAGGAAAATAGGGAAAATAGTAGGGAAAATAGGGTCAGCCTCGACATAATTACTTCTGAACTTATTTAAGTCGAGTCCGACCCTATTACTTGATTTAAGCCATTCAGGGTCGATGGCCTGAAGAAACACGTCAGACAACTTACTCAGCAGCTCTTCATCAAGGAGTCTGACCCCTTGATCGTAATATGAATGAAAACATGTCAAATTCCATTGTATTGAACATAACGCTGAGTTAAAAGGTCGCCGCTGTTTGGCGGTCATTTTTGAACAATTTGTTATAGGTGGTTTTTATCTTTATATAAAGACTCCCAGTTAATATATGGAGCCAGCATTTCAAACTCTCGAGTATCAAGGTGTCGATTTTTAAGTTCTTTATTACAGTTTTCAATATACGCCCTCACTGTTTTTAGTATGCCGCCATTTGTTTTGTCTCTTATTGTGAGCTCAGGCGCTAGTTTATAAGTTATAAACTCAAATTGTTTTTTCCTTGTTTTTACAATATTTTTTGCATTGACTGCGTAATACTCGCCTCTAATTTGTGTACCAAAAAAATAAAGTTGTATATAACCAATAGTTTCATTGAATTCCCATGAGCCGCCATAACTTTTTTTAAAATGAGAAACCCGTTGTGTTTTTAAATTCGGATCATTTTTATATGCTTTTTTAAATAAATCACTGTCACTTTCAAACTTTTTATCAATGCTCTTCTTCATTTGATCATAGTATTTCTCATTTTCTAATCGATATACAGGTATTACTATGAAATAATGGTTTAGCATCATGACATATAACAACTAGGATAACAGGGCTGCACGTTTTTTTCGACACTCCTTGTTGACCCGCTTGTTAAAGTTAGTCTTGTTTGTATTTCTTTTCGCCTTTATCAAATCTCATTCCTAAACAAGCGCAAAGTTCTTCGTTTTTCATATTTTCTAGATTTATGTTTTCACACTTATTCTGGTTTGAAATATTACTGCATGTTTCTTTCAGTAGTTCAACTGCTTCCTTAGAATTGGCTTTCCCAAGATCACTCAATATGCATTGATTGTAATCAGCGCTTTCAGCTACTACTTGTGACGAACAAACCGAAAAAAAACAAGAATTGAGATTATTTTTTCATGCGTATATCCATTTGACGAACCCTAACAGTGTATTAGATAGGATCAATGGTGTCAGAATCGATTGATTTATCGATTAGAATAATTATAGATAAAGCCAACTCCGCACCCTCCCCAATAACCTTGTGCTCTTATAAACGTAAATTTATTTCCCACGAGAATACCACAAAAAGTATTTAGTTAAAGAGTCGGATTTATTTTTTTAATTACCCCTTCCCTCTTCAAACACCGTCCTCTGGGCTCGTCCCCCTCAAACAACACAACATCCGTATGCAAAAACTCTGCAGCCTCTGCCGATTCCTTCACTTTGGTCGCACTGCGCTGCAACATTTCCGCTTCAAATTCAGTCAACACGCTCTGTCTTATGCCTTTTTCCCGCCACCCCGATAAGGGTCTACATCCGTTTGTGATGCCCCGAGCCAGCGCCAGCGCATCCAGCAGTGCCTGGTTCGCGCCCTGTCCTTTGAATGGGCTCATGGGGTGAGCCGCATCTCCGATCAGGGTCACTTGATCGCCTTGCTCCAGCAATTCTGGCTCGAGTGGTGCCCGGTCATACGCGGGATAACCAGAAACCAGAGCTTCCTGCGTCGCGGCTAAAATCTGGGGAATTGGATCGTGCCACTGACATCGTCGACGCGCTTCTTGCTTGAGAGCTTTAGCGCCCTGGGCACTCAAGACCCTGGCCTCTTGTTCTGGCATGGGGAAGCTAAGCTGCCACATCACCGAGTCTGACGCATAAGGCATGATGTAGATTCGCTCATTGCCATTGGCGGTCTGGAATACCGTGGCCGAGTCCAGCAGGGAACGATCAGAACCTTCAATATCTGCCAGAGGACAAATCCCCAAAATCACAATACAACCCAGGTAACTTAATGGGGAGACGTCTTCGCCAATCAACAGGTTGCGCACGGTACTACGAATGCCATCCGCGCCGACGACAAGGTCGGCTTTGGCGTGTTTGATCTTACCCTCGACCTGAAAGCTCAAATCCACGCCTTCACCCTTATGTTCTTTAAAATCCAGCAACTGGTGCCCCCACTGCACCGCATCATGTCCACCTAGTTGCTCAAGCAGAGCCAGGCGCAACGACTGTCTGGCGATATGCACATTGGTGCGCCTGGGTGACGTTTTCGACTCTGATGGCCGCCATTTTCTGATTCCCCATTCACCGATCACTTTTCCTTCGGTGGTGTGAACCACGTGTCTGGTTGAAACCAGACCTTCTTCTAACGAGAAAATGCCCAACCCCTTCATCGCACTACTCGCCTGTTGCAGAGTGAGACCATAGCCCTGAGATCGTGCATCGAAGCCGCTATCGCGTTCATAAAGCGTAAAGGGAATAGAGCGGTACAAACAGGCTACGGCGAGAGCCACGCCACCTATGCCACCGCCAATGATGGCAAGGTGTGGGTAGTTTTCTTTATCGGCTAAAGGTTGGGTTGCAGAATGAACCAGGCCGGAGCCTTTACAGCTTGAGCATGTATCGAGGTGAGCCTTAGGTCGAATTGGGGGTCGAACTGGAGACACACCTTCGCTCTTCGTTTTTACGAATTGATCCAGCTCCTTCTGGTAGCGGAGCTTCACTTTCTTGCGGAGCCTCATACTTTTTTTGCCGCGTCCCTGACATGCCGGACAAATAGTCCAGTTGTCCTCTTCAATTTTCACCTTTTCTACCTGCCCTATATTTAACCAGTAATTGGTTTCGAGTTACGGTGACAGTTTACTAGAATTACGGTGGCAGTTTACTCCCGCGTTACGCTGGTACGCGGACAAAATTAATGCCACCCGCGTACCAGCAACCCCGGCTCAACGTTGTGGCATGCGTTCGTATTGCTGCTGATGCTCCATCATCTGATCCATCATCATCTGCATCATGCCCATGCGTCGCTGCATGCTATCCAGACGCTGCCCCATCATGTCGGGCGACATACCTTTACCAGCACCATCACTGCCTTTACCCATCATGCCGCCCTGCCCTTTCTTGTCCATCATCATGCCGCCCTGACCTTTCTTGCCCATCATCATGCCGCCGCCCATTCCCTGCATCATCTGCTGGCGACCCCCCATCATCTCGTTCATCTGGCCCATAGTCTCGCGCATCTCCTTCATGTGTTGTTGCATGAGCTCCATGCGCTTGTCCTGATCATCGGTCTTGTGTACCTGCTCCATGATGCTGTCCATATTGTGCATGCGGTCCTGCATATTCATCATGCCGCCGCCCTGTTGTGCAGCCGATACGGCCATGCTGGTCATTACAAGGATTCCGAACACTAGCGTTTTATGTTTCATCATCATTTATCTCCAATTACCGTTTATGTGTTTCGATCATTCGGCTGGCTCGCCCACTGCGGGATCACCAACCACCGTAAGACACCTTGTCTTTGTTTCTCTCCTGACACTGCTCCAGAACCTGAGCGATCGGTGCGCAAAAAGACTTCACCATTCGCTTCTCTCATCTTCGCCTTGCCGTTTCCGGAGTGGATCTTTCAGAGACTTTTAAAGCCTCCGCTCCACCAGCTATGTATAAAGTGGTGCCATGATCAAACGAGCTGACCATTGATACGTTTCACCTCTACGGGACTTACGTAAAAAACTGTTCCAAACAGTTTTTCACAACTACAGATTCAGCTTGCGTAATCGCAATGAGTTCGCAATCACTGATACCGAGCTGAAACTCATCGCTACCGCTGCGATCATCGGCGACAGCAGCAGGCCGAACACCGGATACAACACACCGGCAGCGATCGGAACACCGGCCGAGTTGTAGACGAAGGCAAAAAACAGGTTCTGTCGAATATTTTTCATCACTGCGCGGCTGAGTTTTATCGCCCTGAGAATGCCTTGCAAATCGCCTTTAACCAGGGTGACGCCGGCGCTTTCCATGGCGATGTCGGTGCCGGTGCCCATGGCGACGCCGACGTGGGCCTGCGCCAGTGCCGGGGCGTCGTTGATGCCGTCACCGGCCATGGCGACGACATGGCCTTCGGCCTGCAACTGTTTGACGATTTCGGCTTTCTGATCGGGCAGTATTTCCGCTTCCACCCGGTCGATGCCGAGGGTTTTTGCCACGGCTTCGGCGGTGCTGCGGCTGTCGCCAGTGAGCATGACAACGCTAACGCCCCGCTGCTTGATTTCGTTGATGGCCTGCGCGGTGGAGGCTTTGATCGGGTCGGCGACGCTGATTAAACCGGCAATCTGGTCGTCGACAGCGATGAACATGACCGTATGCCCCTTGAGCCGACCGGCTTCGGCGCTTTTTTCCAGTTCACGGCTATCGATCTTCAGGCTCTGCATTAGCGCGCTATTGCCGAGTGCGATGCGCTGGCCTTCGATCTGGCCAGTGACGCCTTTGCCGGTGATCGATTCGAAAGCCTGCACCTGAGCGAGGGCTTCGCCGTGTTCGCTCAGTCCGGCGACGATGGCTTCGGCCAGCGGGTGTTCGCTGGCGCGTTCCAGACTGGCGACCCGGCGCAGAATTTCATCACCGCTAAAATCGGGCTGCATTTCGACGTTGACCAGTTTGGGCTTGCCTTCGGTCAGGGTGCCGGTTTTATCGATCACCAGCACATCGACTTTTTCCATGATCTCCAGCGCTTCGGCGTTTTTGATCAACACGCCCATGCTCGCGCCTTTGCCGGTGCCAACCATGATCGACATTGGCGTGGCCAGACCGAGCGCACAGGGGCAGGCGATAATTAATACCGCCACCGCGTTGACCACGGCGTGCGCCAGTTTCGGTTCCGGGCCGAATATCCACCACACCAGAAACGCCAGCAGCGAGACCAGCACCACCGCGGGCACGAAATAGCCGGCGACGACATCGGCGAGTTTCTGGATTGGCGCGCGTGAGCGCTGGGCGTCGCTGACCATCTGTACGATCTGCGCCAGCAGGGTATCGGCACCGACTTTCTCGGCGCGCAGCAGGAGACTGCCGGTGGTGTTGACGGTTGCGCCAATGACCTTGTCGCCAGCATTTTTTTCGACCGGCATTGCTTCGCCGGTAATCATCGATTCATCGAGCGAACTGCTGCCTTCAGTGACTTCACCATCGACTGGAATTTTTTCGCCGGGGCGCACGCGCAGCACATCACCGACCATGACGTGTTGCAGCGGCACATCTTCTTCAGTGCCATCTTCGCGTACGCGGGTTGCGTTTTTAGGGGCCAGCCCCAGCAGCATTTTGATGGCCACATTGGTTCGACTGCGTGCGCGCAGTTCCAGCACCTGACCGAGCAGCACCAGCGCCGTAATCACGGCGGCGGCTTCGAAATAGACCGCGACCAGCCCGCCGTGTATCTGCATCACTGCGGGGAAAATCTGCGGCACCAGTAGCGCGACCACGCTGTAGCTCCAGGCCACCGTCACGCCGAGGCCGATCAGGGTGAACATGTTCAGATTCCAGCTGATCACCGATTGCACTGCGCGCACAAAAAATGGCCAGCCGCCCCAAAGCACTACCGGCGTCGCCAGAATGAATTCGAGCCACTGCACGGTTTTCATGCTGAGCGTATCGGGCAGCATGGATGGCGCCATGTCAGCCACCATGGCAAGCACAAACACCGGCAAGGCCAGCGCGGCACTGATCCAAAAACGACGGCTCATATCGATCAGTTCGGTGTTATCTTCTGCCAGCGAAACGGTTTTGGCCTCCAGCGCCATGCCGCATTTGGGGCAGCTGCCGGGACCGATCTGCTCGACTTCGGGGTGCATGGGGCAGGTATAGACCGCACTTTCGTCGTGAGCTTCCGCTTTCGATGAAGGCTTGAGATACTGCCTGGGATGACGGGAAAATTTCTGCTGACAGCCCGAACTGCAAAAATAATAATCGGTGCCCTCATGCACATGGTGATGTTCACTCGCATCGGTCACACTCATGCCGCACACCGGGTCGATCATGTTGATCAGATCAGCATCACGTACAGTGGAAGTATTTATCTCCATCATCATACCCTCTAAAAAAACTAATTCATAAAATATACACCTGATGCGGCGCGGTATTACCTCACCATTATCGATACTTTGCCACAACTAGAAACGCCACAAAAATTGTTATTACTTAGGGACCCGAAACATACTAATGTACCTGGATCGCGCCCGGATTCGGGTCATATTTGGTCGCGCTGATTGAGCAAAACCGCAGGCGTAGCAGGGCTACGGCGAGGATTTTTCGATTGAGGCGCGGCCAAAGATGGCCTAAAGATGGGATGTGTGATGGTATATTTAGTATGTTCCGGGTCCCTTATTACGAACTCAGACTGATAATGCTTGTCAGTATCATCATCGTCATTATAGACTCACCGCATGCATTCATTTGAACGCGCGGCTTTAATTCCCAGGAGGAAATAACCATGTCTAGTTTTAAAAAATCTGTATCTTTTGCTATAGGAGCAACTTTTGCGGCATCGATGGCGGCTGTGCCTTTGGCTAATGCTGATGAAAACCCTTTCGGCATGCAAAAATTGAACGCTGGTTACCTGCAGGTTACAGAAATGGAAGGCAAATGCGGCGAAGGCAAGTGTGGTGAAAACGGCAAGTCGAAAGACAAAGCCAAAGATAAGGATAAAGAAGGTAAGTGTGGTGAAGGAGATAAATCCAGAGATAAAGAGAAAGAAGGTAAATGCGGTGAAGCCAAATGCGGCGCTAATAACTAAGCCACCTCTTATCCCCCCAAAAAAGCCCGAGAGTTCACTCTTCGGGTTTTTTTATGCCTGAATTAAAGGCGCCTTTTCAAAATTTCATTCTGGCAGTACAGGCTATTAGCTGAATAATCTGATCACTGCTCTATTTACCCTGGATAAGGCTAAGGGACCCGGGTCAAAATAATAGCCTGTATTTCTGAACAACAGCATTGAATTTGCGGTCACATACTCTATTATGTTGTTTTTCGGGTTAAACCAACCTGAATACCTCGTCGCAAAACGTGTTGGATGCTCCCAATGACCACAGCTAACAGCCATTATTTCAATCAGGACTATCCCGTTCATGGCGCCGGTCTTGGCCTGCGCCGTGAAGTCATGGATGAAATGTCGAGCATCCGCACCGATCAGGTCGATTTCATGGAGGTCGCGCCGGAAAACTGGATTGGTGTCGGCGGCGCTTATGGCAAAAAATTCCGCGCCTTCACCGAGCGTTTTGATTTTCTCCTGCATGGCCTGTCACTGTCGATCGGCGGCCCTGCTGAGCTGGATGAATCGCTGGTGAAAGCCATCGGCAAATTCATGCACGAACACGGCATCAAGTTTTATTCCGAACATCTAAGCTACTGCTCTGACGACGGCCATCTTTATGACCTGCTACCTATTCCCTTTACCGAAGAGGCTGTGCATCACGTCGCCGACCGCATCAGGCGTGTACAGGATATTCTCGGCTGTCAGATCGCCATGGAGAACGCCTCTTACTACACTCCGGCCCCGGGTGCTGAAATGCAGGAGATTGACTTCATCAAAGCGGTACTGGATGAAGCCGACTGCAAATTGTTGCTCGACGTCAACAACATTTACGTCAACTCCATCAATCACGGTTATGATCCGGTTGCGTTTATGCAGGCCCTGCCTGCGGAACGTATCGCTTACGGCCACATCGCCGGGCACTATAATGAAGCCGATGATTTAATTGTTGATACTCACGGCGCGGACGTTATCGACAACGTCTGGCAGTTGCTCGACAAAACCTATCAGCACTTTGGTGCATTCCCGACTTTACTTGAGCGCGATTTTAATATTCCGCCCGTTGCCGAGCTGTTAACCGAAGTTGAGCAGATTAAACAACGGCAACATAAATACGCCATCCCCGACGCTATCAATGAGCAGGCCCGTGGCTAAAGAAAATTTCAAAGACATTCAGTACGCCTTCACCGCGCACCTGCGCGATCCTGAGAATAATCCGCCACCGGTCGGCATTGAAAACCGTCGCATGGGCATTTATCGCGATCTTTTTTACAATAATATCGAAGGTTTTCTGGCCCGCGGCTTTCCTGTTATCCGCCGTATTTACAGCGATGAGAACTGGCACCGCATGGTGCGCGACTTTTTTTCCCGGCATAAAAGCCAAAGCCCGTACTTTCTGGAAATTGCACAGGAGTTTCTGGCTTATCTACAAGATGAACGTGAACCTCAGCCCGAAGACCCCGCCGGTCTACTGGAGCTGGCGCATTATGAATGGGTCGAACTGGCATTGAGCGTTGCCAATGAAACCAACCCGCTGGAAGGCGTTGATACGAACGGCGAGCTCTTAGCCGGCCGACCGGTGCTGTCACCGCTAGCCTGGTCTCTGGTCTATACTTTGCCGGTGCACCAAATGTCTCCCGATTATTTACCTGCACCGGCGCCGGAGCAACCCAGTTATCTGCTGGTTTATCGCAACAGTGACGACAAGGTTAAATTCATGGAAATTAATCCGGTCACCGCGCGTCTCTTTTACCTACTGGAAAACAATGTGGACATGAGCGGTCGACAGGCGTTGGCTCAAATCGCGCAGGAAATGAATCACCCCAACCCCGAGGTTGTTATGCAAGGTGGATTAAGCACATTACAGGAATTACATGCGTATGGAATTATTCTGGGTACGCGCCAATGAAGCGCGCTAACTTACTGCGTTCCGGATTCATTGCCAGCCTGGCTACAGGACTGATGCTACTGGCTGCGCCACTACAGGCGGCTGAAGTCAGTGTTTACAAAAATCCGCAAAGTGGCCTGCTGACCTGGACCTCTATAGAAGACGGTTTCAGCATTGAGCTGATTCAACTAATGCCGAATTATGTGCGCGCGGTTTATTCCAAACATAATTTTCCGCAGGAGGAAATTGAACGCATTGCCGCTTACTGCGTCTTCGGCAGCATTTTGAAAAACACCTCCGAACAGCAGCTCGCCTACAAGGTGAGTGAATGGACCTATACGGATGCACAGGGCAAGACCCACCCGGTTAAAAGCAAAACAGAATGGCTGCAAGAGTGGCAAAAAGTCGGCATTACTTTTTCATGGACCCTGCTGCCTGATGATGTTGTATTTGAAGTCGGCGACTGGCAGCAGGGCTTCACCACCGTCAAAGTACCCAGAAATGAGCATTTCGATTTAAATTACCGCTGGACGCTGGATGGCGTCGCCCATACCGGCACCCTGAAAAATTTAAGCTGCGCGCCGGCAACTTTTAAGCAACCGTAATGAGTATACCCATGCCCAAAATAATCACCCTTATAATCACCACCTTATGCCTGCAACTCACTGCACTCTCGCTTCACGCGGAATGGCAGGAACCCGAGCTGGGCTATCAGCTCACTCCTTTAGCAAAACCTGTTGAAGCGCCCGGCTTCACACTGATGGATATGGATGACTATAAATACGATTTTTCGGAATACAGCGGCCAGGTGGTGTTGCTGAATTTCTGGGCGACCTGGTGTCCTCCCTGTCGTCGCGAAATGCCTTCCATGGAACGACTGTATCAGCAAAATAATGGCAAGAATTTTACCGTACTGGCCATCAACCAGATGGAAGATGCCGATACCGTTTTCAGTTTTTTCGGCGTTCTGGAAACCCATCCGACATTTAATATTCTGTTCGATACCGACAGCAAAGTTTCCCAAAGTTACAATGTTAGAGGGCTGCCCACCACCTACCTGATTGACAAGCAGGGGCGCGTTCGTTATCGCGCCGTCGGCGGTCGTGAATTTGACCACCCCGAAGTACAGAAAATTATCGATGCTTTAATGCAGGAATAATATCGGCGGCTATCGGCATCGAAAAACCTGGTAACGGAACATTTTATTCATGCGAAAATACCGATTAAATGCTGATCCGACATAGCTATTTTTTACTGGGATGGCTGTTTTTTTCGCTGGGCATAGTGGGTGTCGCGTTACCGGTAATGCCTACAACACCCTTCATGCTGCTGGCACTGTGGGCATTTTCCAGAAGCTCACAACGGTTTCACGACTGGCTATACAATCACACTTTCTTCGGCCCGCCCTTGCAGCAATGGCAACAACATCGGGTAATCCCGTTCGGATTAAAACTGGTGGCTATCAGCTTTATGCTGATGAGCATGATCTACCTGCTGTTCTTTTCTCCATTGCCCAACTGGGTGACAATAGTGACGGGAGTGGTGATGTCAGCCACCGCCGTTTTTATTTTCAGCAAACCTTCATGTCCGCCGGTTAACAATAATGATGAGGCATGCAAATAGTTTTCGTAAGACAGGCAGCTCTTTTCCGCCCCCTGGATATTTTTAAAAATCATTTATAGGTGGGCACAAAAGCGGTGCCCACCTACTAATCAAATATCTTCTGCCACCATCTACGCCGGTTGTTCGGCGGATTGAGTGCAGCTTCGAGTTCTACCGGTTTAATTCTGGATAAGATCCAGCCCGGCAGCGGCGGGTTTTCGCTAAAACCGCAGGTGACGCCCAGATTATTGGGGTCGAATATTTTTATATAGCTCGGAGCTTCCTTGCTGTCGGTATAGACGATGCCGCAGTAATCTTCGTCGTGCTCCTGATGCAGCAGAGCATCAATTTCATCGATGAATTTTAGCAGATGGGCTTCACTGGCCGGGGTTTCGGGTGGCACTTCACCGACGGCATAAATATACCAGCCAGTGGCCGGCGATTGTCTGAGCACATTCCAGAATTCGTCCAGATGGTGCCAGCGCAGCAGTGAGGTAAAGCTGCCCCGAAAGGCATCGACATACTTTTCTTCTACGGATACTTGCATCATTAAAACCTGCGTGTTGGTTGCCTGTTTAAGCCGGTGTCTGCTCGTTGATCCACTCTTGCAGTTCGACCAAACTGCGGCGGATGAATGCACTGTCATCGAATACGCTCGCCATAACCGTAATCCCCTGCATGCGCGCCAGCAGATCCGTGGCTTTATCTTCCGCTTTGACGCACTTCAGCGCTGTAAACTGCTCCACCAGCCAGTCTCGCATCAGCACAAATACAGCGCGCGAAACCTGCTTAAGATCTTTTCTGTCTTTCGCCAGTTCGGCACACAGGGTACCAATGGGGCAGCCGAACTGAACAAGATCCTCCTCGAAATTTGCCAGCATATTACTGAAATGCATAAGCCGCTGACGGGGCTCACTTGCGGTCTGTTCGCAGGCCTGTAAAATCTCACCATAGGTCTGGAGCCGTGCCTCAACGACCGCATTGAGAATGTCGTCCTTGGTTTTGAAGTAATAATAGAAGTTACCGCGCGGAATTCCCGTGACGTCGGCAATATCCCTGAATGATGTTTGATGATAACCGCGCTTATAAAACAGCTGGTCGGCGGTTTCGACGATAAGCTGGCGATTGTTTTCCCCTTTATTACCCATATTTAAAATTCATCTTTTGTGGCGCTACTTTGTAAAGCGGCTGAATCTGGTGTGTCGTATGAAATCAAATATTAGACACTTGTATGATTATTGTAAACCTAATACCCTAATATCGCCCAATAAATATACCCGCGCAATCAATGGCTATGCCGAAGTAAAAAACTATAGAATGACTGCCACTTAAAATACAGCCAACCAAACAGGCCGTTAACCCTATGTTCACAAAGCGATTTTTTCAACCATGTCTGTAAACGCACTCAAGATCGAAAACCTGAAGAAGACCTATCGTAATGGCACTGTCGCGTTACACGGCGTCAATCTGGATGTAATGGAGGGCGACTTTTTTGCTCTGCTCGGCCCCAATGGTGCCGGCAAATCGACCACCATCAGCATTATCAGCTCGCTCACTAACAAGACCACCGGCAAGGTTCAGGTTTTCGGCCACGATATCGATCAGGATCCGGCGACCGCGCGCAGCATGATCGGACTGGTGCCGCAGGAATTCAACTTCAACATTTTCGAGCCGGTGATCGAGATTCTCATCAATCAGGCGGGTTTTTACGGCATCGGTCGCAAAGTGGCTACCCAGCGCGCGGAAAAATATCTGCGCAAGCTGGAGCTGTGGGACAAGCGCTTCGACATGGCCAAGGAACTTTCGGGGGGCATGAAGCGTCGCCTGATGATTGCCCGTGCGCTGGTGCATGAACCTAAACTGCTGATTCTTGACGAGCCTACCGCCGGGGTGGACATTGAAATCCGTCACTCCATGTGGACGTTCATGCGTGAGATTAATGCCAGCGGCACCACCATTATTCTGACCACGCATTATCTGGAAGAGGCCGAAAGCCTGTGCAATCACATCGCCATTATTGACAAGGGCGTGACCATCGAACACACCAGCATGCGCACCCTGCTCGACCGGCTGCGCGTCGAGACCTTTGTGCTCTATCTGGAAGACCCGCTCAGCAAGGCGCCGATCTGTGGCGATTACCCGCTCAAGCTGGTGGACAGCAACACCCTCGAAGTCGGCGTTGCACATTCACAGACTTTGAACGAATTCTTCCATCTGCTCAGCGAGTGCAACATAAAGGTTCTCAGTATGCGCAACAAAACCAATCGTCTGGAGCAGCTGTTTGTCACCATGATGCGCGACGGCAACGCCGAAAATTACAGCGGAGTCCAGGCATGAATTTCTCGCAACAACTGATCGCCTTCAAAACCATTATGGTGAAGGAATACCTGCGCTTTATCCGCATCTGGGTTCAGACCATCATCCCGCCGGTCATCACCATGGCGCTGTATTTCATTATTTTCGGGCAGCTGATCGGCTCGCAAATCGGTGACATCGACGGCTACCGCTATATGGACTACATCGTGCCGGGGCTGATTCTGATGGCGGTGATCACCAATTCCTACTCCAATGTAGTGTCGTCCTTTTTCAGCGCCAAGTTTCAGAAGAACATCGAAGAGATGATCATCTCACCACTGCCCAACTACATCATTCTGGCCGGCTACATTTCCGGCGGCGTGGCGCGAGGCGTGACCGTGGGCATTACCGTCACCGTCGTCTCCATGTTTTTTTCTGATTTTCAGATCCACAGCCTCGGCATCACGCTGGCGGTATTCGTACTCACCTCCATCCTGTTTGCCATTGCCGGACTGATCAACGCGGTATATGCGCGCAGCTTTGACGACATCACCATCATTCCCACATTCGTGCTGACGCCGCTGACCTATCTGGGCGGGATTTTCTATTCGATCAAGATGCTGCCCGAATTCTGGCAAACCGTTTCGATGGCCAACCCGATTCTGTATATGATCAACGCCTTTCGCTACGGCCTGCTAGGAGTGTCGGATATTGATGTCACCACCGCGCTGGTGATTATCGTCGCCTTCATCATCATCCTCTTCACCCTGGCCCTCAGCTTGCTCAACAAAGGCGTTGGCATCAAGCCGTAGCCAATACCCACTGCATAACCATTGGCTGCACCTACATTTGCTTTAGAGCCCGCTGGGCTGTTGGTTTTTTTAAAGCTTTTCACCGCAGAGGCGCAGAGAAAACCTAATTCTTAATAGTTTGTGCGAAGCACAAATAAAACCTCCGCGTCCTCTGCGTCCTCTGCGGTGAAAGCTTTTGCTTTTGCTCTAACTCTAGACATAAAAAAGGCCGCTCGATGCGGCCTTTTTATCGCTTCATCAAAATGAAGCCTTAAGCGTGTTCTTCGGTAAAAAACTGACGCTGCACCAGCGCGAAGCCGCCGAACATGACGGTGGCAAAAGCCAGATTACCCAGCAGGCTGTTCTGCAGGAATGGCAGACCGGCGACATAAGACTGCATCAGACCGGCGGCGGTCATCGGGTACAGGCCGTTCATCATCCAGGCGCCGAAGTTGGTGATGACAAAGAACAACAGGGTCGACGCCACGGCTGAAGCTGCGACGCGATTAACGGTGATTTTCTTCTGCATCCAGATGCCCATGCCTACGGTCAGAGCGAAACCGGCATAGACAAAAATCATGGTGTTGTGGAAGCCGAGGATCAGGTCACTGAGAATCAGCGCCACAAAAGGCAGGATGAAGGCCATGCGTTTATCCAGAAAATATGCGCCGCCAAACAGGGCCATCGCCGCCACCGGTGAAACATTGGGGGGATGCGGTAACACCCTGAAGAGTGCGACACCGAAAATAATAACTGCAACTGCCCATAATTTTTTATTCATGATTTTCCCCACATATAATATCGGCAAATTCTAACACAACAATGCCGCGCTGAATCCACTTCAAGCGAGTCATTATTTTTCATCATTCTACAGCCAGGCCGCGCCGCGCACACCGGAGGAGTCTCCGTGTTTAGGCGGCAGCAGCCTGGTGCTGACCACATCCGAAAAAACATACTCGCCCCACAGTGCGGGTACGTTGTGATACAGGCGCTGGATATTACCCATGCCCCCGCCCAGCACAATGACATCGGGATCGAGGATATTGATCACATGCGCCAGACCTCTGGCCATGCGCTGCTCATAACGTTGCAGGGTCTGCTCGGCGTCATTATCTCCCTGCCCGGCCAGCTCAACAATCTGGCTGCTGCTGAGTGCGTGTCCGGTGTGCTGTTCGTGATCGCGGGCCATGCCGGGGCCGGAGAGAAAAGTTTCGATGCAGCCGTGCTTACCGCAGTAACAGACCGGCCCGGGCAGCTCGTCAGCCCTCGGCCATGGCATGGGATTGTGCCCCCATTCACCGGCTATACCGTTGGCACCGGTGAGCGCCTGCTGGTTAACGACGATGCCCGCGCCGACGCCGGTGCCAATAATCACGCCGAAAACGACCGCCGCATTTCGAGCCGCACCGTCAGTGGCTTCGGACAGGGCGAAACAGTTGGCATCGTTGGCAATTCTGATCCGATGCTCCAATAGAACCTCAAGATCACGACGCACCGGCTCGCCGTTCATGCACACCGAATTGGAATTTTTCAGCAGCCCGTCAGGCGAATCGGCGTAACTTAAAGCGCCGGGGGTACAGATACCCACCGTTGCTTGCAGCATAGAATCGAGCTTGATTTTGGCGCTGATCTGTTCGATCAATGTCTTGATGGCGACCAGCGTCCCCTGATAATCCCCCGCCGGTGTGGGCACGCGTTGCCGCACCAGCTCCATGCCCTCCTCATCCAGGGCTACGCCTTCGATTTTGCTGCCGCCGAGGTCGATACCGATGCGGATCACGACGACGCCTCCTCGATTCGGGAAGACTGCCAGTAAACTTCGGCCTCGCCCTGCTCGCGGGTAATGAAGCGCGCCATCACAAACAGCAGGTCGGAGAGGCGGTTGATATAAGCCAGTAGATTTTCGTTGAGACTGGTTTCCCGTCCGGCCGTGACCAGCGTTCTTTCCGCCCGCCGGCACACCGCACGCGCCAGATGACAGATGCTCGCCGCCTCGCCGCCACCGGGCAGAATAAACTCCTTCAGCGGCGGCAGCTCGGCATTGAGCTGATCGAGTTTCTGCTCCAGCCAGTCGATGCGCTGCGCTTTCAGCAGCGGCATTGCGCAACTGAGCTCACCGCCGAGATCAAACAGATCATTCTGAATGGTCTTAACGTCAGCGATAATTTCACCGCTTAACTTGCACACCAGCAGCCCCAGCAAACTGTTCAACTCATCCACATCACCCTGCGCCTGCATGATGGCGCTGTCCTTGGCGACACGTTCCCCGGTCGCCATTCCAGTCTCACCCTTGTCACCGGTGCGGGTATAAATTTTTGTTAGTCGATTAGCCATATTTCATCAAACTCGGTTTGCGGTTTTTTATTTTATATTGACGATGCACACTCGAGCCATTATAGTCGCGGCTCACTACTGGTTCCTGTAATTTTTTTACGGGTTAATTGGGAAGTCAGTGCATGGTCGCAAATGCAACCATAAATCTGACGCTGCCCCCGCAACGGTAATTGAGTGTAAGCGTATCGTTAACCACTGTGTTCGCATTGAACATGGGAAGGTGATACGCCCGCCAGCAATGGCACTCATCAGCCCGGAGACCTGCCCGTAGACGATCGACTAACCAACTAACATGCGCGGGGTGCGCACAGGAGTCAATAATGACAACTATCCCCACAATTTTTCTATCGTCCGTAATTTCTGCCGCGGTTTCATTTTCAGCCTTCGCTGAAACCCAGCTTAATCCGATTGTCACCGCTTCACGCGTGGCCCAGTCCACCGACCAGACTCTGGCGGCGGTGACGGTGATTAGCCGTGAAGATATCGAGCACAGCCAGAGCCAGAGCGTCGCCGATTTACTGCGCGAGCGTGTTCCTGGTATGGATTTTTTAACCACCGGCGGCACTGGCCACCAGACCAGCGCCTTTCTGCGCGGCACCAGTTCTGATCAGCTGTTATTTATTATCGACGGCAACATCGTCGGCTCCGCCACCACCGGCGCGGCGGCGATTGAACTGATCCCGCTGGCGCAGATCGAGCACATTGAAATCATTCGCGGCCCGCGTTCCTCGCTCTACGGTTCCGATGCCATCGGCGGCGTAGTGCAGGTGTTCACCAAGACCGGCGGCGATCAGTACAATGCGTCGGTAACCGTCGGCTCACATAATACGCACGCGCTGAACCTGGGCAGCAACATCAGCGGCGAGCGCACCCAGCTGAACATTTCCGCCAGTCACTACATGACCGACGGTTTTGATGTGACTGACGATGGCGAACTCGATGATGACGGCTTCACTAATAATGCGCTGAATCTGAACATCAAACACCGCATCGGTGAAACCTCAAACATTCATGCCGGCGTATTACACTCGGACGCCGAAACCGAATTTGATAATGCCAGCATGGATAACGTTTCCGATACCATCCAGCAAAGTTACTCGCTGGGTTTCGACACCAGCCTGAGCGATAGCTGGAGCACTAGTATCGACGCCGGCCAGAGTAAGGATCGACTGGAAACCGTGCGCTACTACGAAGACTTCTTCACCCCCGGCACCTTTGTGTATGATGCCTCGCTGTTTGAAACCAAACGCGATCAGGCGCGCTGGCAGAATGAAGTCGCACTGGGTGCAACCGGCCAGCTCGCTTTTGGTGTCGATTACATTAATGACAAGATTGAAAGCAGCACTAATTTTGCCGAACACGAACGCGACAATACCGGTACCTATGCACTGGTGCAGGACAAGTTCGACAAGCATCAGTTGCAGCTTTCCGGTCGCGTCGATGACAACGAAGCCTTTGGCACACACCGCACCGGCAACATCGCCTGGTCTTATGATGTCAACGCCGAAGAGCAGATCATTTTGTCGCACGGCACCGCGTTCATCGCACCGACCTTCAACGACCTGTATTACGTTGATCCTTTCTTCACCGGCAATCCGAATCTCGATCCTGAAACCTCACGCAGCACCGAGCTGGGTTTCACCGGCAAACATGGCTGGGGGCAATGGGAGACTCGCGCCTATCACACCGTGATCAAAAATCTGATCATTAATGTCAGCACCGATCCACTGGACTGGATGGCACCGTGGACCACGATCAATGCCAACAGGGCCGAAATCAACGGCATGGAGTTTGAAGTCAGCGGAAAAACAGCAGGCTGGAATAATACGATCAATCTGTCACTTGTCGATGCCAAAGATGCCGAAACCGGCAACACCTTACAGGGGCGCGCCAGACACACACTAAAAATGAATATCGCTAAAAATTTCAATCACTATCATATTGCTGCGAATCTGCTGGCGCAAAGTGCGCGCTTTGCCAATGCCTCCAACACGGTCGAGCTGGCAGGCTATGCCGTTTTAAATTTGATGATCGAAAGAGCCATCGATAAAAACTGGGCGCTCAAGGCCCGGGTAGACAATGTTCTGGACAAGGAGTATTCCACGTCGACAAATTTCTACGGCGACCTCAGCAACAATACTCCGGTTTCACTGTTCGTTACGCTAAGTTACAAAAACTAAAACCAGCCAGCAGACAAAGTTGTTAGGGGCCGGCATCATGCCGGCCCTTTGCTATTGAACTATCACAATTCGACCCTATCTAACGATTTGTTCAGTTTCAGGGACCCGGAACACACTAATGTATCTGGATCGCGCCCGGATTTGGGTCATGTTTGGTCGCGCCGATCGAGCAAAACCGTAAGTGTAACAGGGCTACGGCGAGGATTTTGCGATTGAGGCGCGGCCAAACATGGCCTGAAGACGGGATGCGTGATGGTATATTAGTGTGTTCCGGATCCCTTAGCCCGATCTAGTACAATACGCGTTAAAAATAAGTAACTTATAAAAACATCTGTGGATAACATGAATAATCAGGAAGCCATTCAAACGCTCAAACAACACGTCAGCTCACACATCATCGGCCAGGAAATGCTGGTCGACCGCCTGTTAATCGCGCTGCTCGCCGATGGCCATCTGCTGGTGGAAGGCGCGCCCGGTCTGGCCAAGACCAAGGCGATTAAGGTGCTGAGCGAGGGCATCGAAAGCGATTTTCACCGCATCCAGTTCACCCCCGATTTATTGCCCGCCGACCTCACCGGCACCGAAGTCTACCGCCCGCAGGATGGCTCCTTCGTGTTCCAGCAGGGGCCGCTGTTTCACAATCTGGTGCTCGCCGACGAGATCAACCGCGCCCCGGCGAAAGTGCAGTCGGCGCTGCTCGAGGCCATGGCCGAGCGCCAGATCACGGTCGGCAGGACCACCTACAAACTGCCCGAGCTGTTCATGGTGATGGCGACGCAGAACCCGATCGAACAGGAAGGCACTTACCCGCTGCCCGAAGCGCAGCTCGACCGTTTTCTGATGCACGTCAATATTGATTACCCGGATGCGGCGGCGGAAAAACAGATTCTGGCGCTGGCCCGCGAGGAAGCGCTAAGCGGTGAGAGCAGGAGCACGGCGAGCAACATCACCATCAGCCAGAAAAGTATTTTCTCGGCGCGCAATGAGGTGCTGAATTTACACATGGCCGATAACTTACAGGATTACCTGCTGCACATGGTACTGGCCACGCGCAGTCCGGCCGCCTACGGCGATGACCTGGGCAACTGGTCGCTGTACGGCGCCAGCCCGCGCGCTACCATCGCCCTCGACCGCTGCGCCCGCGCCCACGCCTGGCTGGCCGGTCGCGATTACGTCGGCCCGGAAGATATTCAGGCGGTCGCCTACGACGTGCTGCGCCACCGCATCATACTCAGTTACGAAGCGGAAGCCGAAGGCAT
>JAGXGK010000042.1 GCA_024636785.1 Gammaproteobacteria bacterium | reverse complement strand
TGGCCGCATATACGCGGTTGAGATACTGAGCCGGTAGTTCGCTGCCGACCCATAGCAGTCATTTAGCTTGTGTATTATCATTGAGCAATAATAATCACAACCAAGGTGATGACAATGTCTGATTGCTGCCCTAAATCTTGTTCAAACACTGAAACGTACAAGACACACAGATGCCCCGTTAATGGAAGAGAATATAAGGGAGTTTCTGAAAAAACCATTCTGCATCACATACAAACGCCATGGCTTTGGAGTGGTACGGTTCAAAATTATTACTTCTGTGAAGATCCAGAATGTGATGTGGTTTACTTTGGCCATGATGACTCAGTTATTAAGAAGTCAGCGTTACGCACTACCGTTGGTATAAAAGAAAAGACTGATAATGCTCTAGTGTGTTACTGCTTTGGCGTGACTGTACAGGAGGCGGTTACTCCAGAAGCTAAAGAATTCGTGGTTAAGGAAACCAAAGAGCATGTTTGTGAATGTGAAGTTCGTAATCCTTCTGGAAAGTGCTGCTTAAAGGATTTTCCGAAATCTTAAAGATCTGAGTGTACGTTACTCGCCGGACTCAATAGTTAAAATAAAAATATTAAAGGTCGGTTTTATGAAAGCTGAGGGCATGAGCCTCTAAAACAGTGTCAGGTCATCTGGTGATTTTATAGTCATTGAGTCTTATCAAGTTTAAGCTACAACAATATAATTAATTTTCATCGGCGCTTAGCACCGGCATTTTTAGTTTGAGGAAAACGCCATCAAATATCTCTGGATCAGCATTTATTTATTTGTTCTGATCTGGTCGGGCATCAATCCCAAAGATCAGCTCACCTGGTTTCTGGAGGTCTCGCCCGCCATTCTCGGCTTTATTGTGCTGGCGTTCACCTATCACTCTTTCCGGCTGACGCCGCTGGTCTATTTTCTGATTCTGATTCACGCCATTATTCTCATGGTCGGCGGACACTACACCTATGCGGAAGTGCCTCTCTTCGACAACATCAAAGAGCTGTTCGGTTCCAGCCGCAACGATTACGACAAGCTCGGACATTTTGTGCAGGGCTTTGTGCCGGCGCTGATTACGCGCGAAATTATTCTGCGAAAAAATATTATCAACGGCGCATTCTGGCAGTCGTTTTTTGTCGTTTCTTTCTGTCTGGCGTTCAGCGCTTTTTACGAGCTGGTTGAATGGGGGGTGGCGCTGCTGAGTGAGGAGGCGGCGGAGTCTTTTCTGGGTACGCAGGGTTATGTCTGGGATACCCAGGCCGACATGGGCTGGGCGCTGTTTGGTGCGGTTGCCGGTTTGATTACGCTGAGCAGGCTGCATGATCGGCAGCTGAAAAAGCTCTCTGCGTAAACCAACCGCTGACGAAGTCCGGCTCTACCAGCCGGTGGCGTCCTTCACGCCCTGACCCAGCTCCGCCGGTGAACGCACGATGTGCACACCAGCTTCTTTCAGTGCGGCGAACTTCTCTTCGGCGGTGCCGGTGCCGCCAGCGATAATCGCCCCGGCGTGGCCCATGCGTTTGCCTTTGGGCGCGGTGCCGCCGGCGATGAAGGCGGTGACCGGTTTGGTGACTTCCAGCTGGATAAACTCAGCAGCCTCTTCTTCGGCGGTGCCGCCGATTTCACCCACCATCAGAATTGCTTCGGTCTGCTCATCGTGCTGGAACAGCCGGAGCGCGTCGATAAAACTCATGCCCGGAATGGGGTCACCGCCGATGCCGATGCAGGTGCTCTGACCGAAACCGAGGTCGGTGGTCTGTTTTACCGCTTCGTAGGTGAGGGTGCCGGAACGCGACACCACGCCGACCTTGCCGGGCAGGTGTATCGAGCCGGGCATGATGCCGATTTTGCATTCGCCGGGGGTGATGATGCCGGGGCAGTTGGGGCCGATGAGTACGGTGCCGGCGCTGTCCGCCACCATTTTCACCTGGAGCATGTCCAGGGTGGGAATGCCTTCAGTGATGCAGACGATGAGATCGACACCGGCATCGATGGCTTCGAGCATGGAGTCCTTGCAGAACGGTGCGGGTACGTAAATCACCGAGGCGGTGGCGCCGGTTTCATCCACCGCTTCGCGCACGGTATTGAACACCGGCAGATTCAAATGGGTCTGCCCGCCCTTGCCGGGGGTGACCCCGCCCACCATCTGCGTGCCGTAGGCAATCGCCTGTTCGGAATGGAAGGTACCCTGCTTGCCAGTGAAACCCTGACAGATCACTTTGGTGTATTTATCAACGAGAACGCTCATACGGCTTTCACCTCGCTGACGATTTTTTCTGCGGCATCGGTCAGACCGGTGGCGGCGATTAAATTGAGCTTCGATTCGTTCAGCAACTGCGTGCCTCTTTCGGCATTGTTGCCTTCGAGGCGCACTACCACCGGCACGTTCAGCTGCACCTCTTCGGCGGCGCCGATAATGCCTTCGGCAATCAGATCACAACGCACAATGCCGCCAAAAATATTCACCAGAATGCCTTTGACGTTTTCATCCGAGAGAATAATTTTGAATGCTTCAGCGACCCGCTCTTTGGTGGCGCCGCCACCGACATCGAGAAAATTCGCCGGCTCGCCACCGCAGAGTTTGATCAGGTCCATGGTCGCCATCGCCAGCCCGGCACCGTTGACCATGCAGCCGATATCGCCGTCCAGAGAGATGTAATTCAGATCCCACTCCTTGGCGCGATTTTCGCGTTCATCTTCCTGCGCCACATCGCGCATGGCCAGCAGTTCGGGCTGACGGTAGAGAGCGTTATCGTCGACGTTTATTTTTCCGTCCAGACAGATCAGCTCGCCGCTTTTGCTCACCACCAGTGGATTGATCTCCACCAGGCTGAGGTCTTTTTCGATGAACATTCTGGCCAGACCGGCGAGTATTTTTGCAAACTGTTTTACCTGCTCGCCTTCCAGCCCCAGCCCGAAGGCCAGCTGTCTTCCCTGAAACGGCTGCAGGCCGGTGATCGGATTTATGCTGGTTTTGAGGATTTTTTCCGGCGTCTCTTCCGCCACTTTTTCGATCTCCATGCCACCTTCGGTGGAGGCCATCAGTACCACTCGGCGCGTGGCGCGATCGACCACTGCGCCAAGATAGAGTTCGCGGGCGATGTCGCAGGTCTCTTCAATCAAAACATGATTCACCGGCTGACCAGCAGCGCCGGTCTGTATAGTGACCAGATGCGAGCCCAGCATTTCGCCCACGGTGCGTTTGAGCGTTTCAACATCATCCACCAGTTTGACGCCGCCCGCCTTGCCGCGACCACCGGCGTGCACCTGAGCCTTGACCACCCAGCGCTCACCCTTCAGCGCGCTCACCGCCGCAGTCACGTCGGCGGAGGCCTGTACCACCTGATTATTGGGGACCGGCAGGTCGTAATCGACAAAGACTTTTTTTGCCTGATATTCGTGTAAGTTCATGCGCTGTATGGGTATCCCGGCTGTTTTTGTTGCATCACTTCAAACCTCGGCTCGAAATGAAATGGGTTGATTATGCGGCGGTATTATAAAACTTTTTTATCCGTTCTTGATATGAATGGCGCGTCGACCCACCGCCAGCGCGGCCTCGTGCAGCGATTCAGACAGGGTGGGATGGGCAAAAACGGTGAGGGCGATGTCTTCCGCGCTGGCCTGCATGGCCATCGCGGTCACCGCCTGCGCGATCATCTCGGACGCCTGGGCGGCAAAAATGTGCACGCCCAGCACCCGGTCGGTCTCCTTGTGGGCGATGATTTTCACCATGCCTTCGCTGTCGCCCATGGCTCTGGCACGGCCGCTGGCGCTCATCGGGAACACCCCGATATTCACCGGTATGGCTTCGGCCTCACAATCCTGCTCGGTTTTACCCACCCAGGCGATTTCGGGATGGCTGTAAATCACCGAGGGGATATGATCATAATTCACGCTAGAGTCCTGCCCGGCGATACGCTCAGCCACCATCACCCCCTCTTCGGAACCCTTGTGCGCCAGCATCGGGCCGCGCACGATATCGCCGATAGCATAAATACCGGGCACGCTGGTCTCGCAATGTTTGTTGACATGAATACAGGCGCGCTCATCGAACTCCAGCTCGATCTCATC
The DNA here is from genome assembly GCA_024636785.1 of Gammaproteobacteria bacterium. Taxonomy (GTDB): domain Bacteria; phylum Pseudomonadota; class Gammaproteobacteria; order SZUA-229; family SZUA-229; genus LH-M37. Next base: position 78,570 of record JAGXGK010000042.1, on the reverse strand, counting down.
ACCGAACATGGTGTCGCTATTGGGTTTGCGGCCCACCGCCACAATCAGTCTGTCGAATGTCACCTGCTGGGCACCACGGTTGTCTTCGTAGGTGACCTGCACCTCGTTGTTTTTTGCCGTGGCCGATAACAGCCGCGCATTGATGCGGATATCCAGCCCCTGTTTTTTATAGCTGTGAAAAGCGGCGCGTGAAATCTGCTGGTCAACAATGCTCAAAAACTCGTCCATGGCTTCGATCAGCACCACCTCCGAGCCCAGACGCGACCAGACGCTACCCAGCTCCAGCCCGATGGCGCCGGCACCGATAATGCCCAGGCGTTCGGGCACGGCATCGAATTCCAGCGCGCCGGTGGAATCGACAATGTACTGGTGATCCAGCGGTGCCTGATCCAGATGCACCGAAGACGAACCCGACGCCAGGATGATATTTTTCGCCTCAAGCGTGTCGATTATTTTTTTTCCACCGCGCTCGTGCACCTCGACTTTTTTGCCCTGCGCCAGCCGCGCGTGACCGTGAACAAATTTAACCTTGTTCGCCTTGAACAGCGCCTTGATGCCCTGGGTGAGTTCATTCACCACCCTGTCCTTGCGCGCCATCATCGCCGGTACATCGATACCGCTTTCCGCCGCCGTGATACCGTGATCCTCGAATTGCTTCTGCGAGAGCGCATATAAGTGGGATGATTCCAGCAGGGCCTTGGAGGGAATGCAGCCCACGTTCAAACAGGTGCCGCCGAGCGAAGATTCACCCGCCCGATTGTGCCATTCATCCACGCAGACCACGCTCAGGCCCAGCTGCGCGCAACGAATGGCGGCGACATAACCGGCCGGGCCGGCACCAATAACCACTACATCGTATTTTTTGCTCATGGCTGACTCCGGCGTTGGCTTAGATGCCCAGTAACATTCTTGAAGGATCTTCCAGCAGCTCTTTTATCGTCACCAGAAACTGTACCGCTTCCCGGCCGTCGATGATGCGGTGATCATAGGAGAGCGCCAGATACATCATCGGCAAAATAACAATTCCGCCGTCAACCACCATGGCTCGCTCCTTGATGGTGTGCATGCCCAGGATGGCGCTCTGCGGCGGATTGAGTATCGGCGTGGATAACATGGAACCGAACACGCCGCCGTTGGAGATGGTGAAGGTGCCGCCGGTGATCTCTTCAAGACCTAGTTTGTTGTCACGCGCTTTTATGGCGAAATCGAGCACGCTCTGCTCGATGTCAGCCATGCTCATCTCCTCGGCATTGCGCAGCACCGGCACCACCAGGCCCCGGGCGCCGGAAACGGCGATGCCGATGTCGTAATAACCGTGATAGACAATGTCGTTGCCGTCAATGGAGGCGTTGACCGCCGGGAATCTCTTAAGCGCCTCCAGCGCGGCCTTGATGAAAAACGACATGAAGCCCAGCTTGATGTCGTATTCGCGCTGAAACTTGTCCTTGTACTTTTCCCGCAGCGCCATGATCGGTTTCATGTTGACCTCGTTGAAGGTGGTCAATATCGCCGCGTTCTGCTGGGCGTGCAGCAGGCGTTCGGCGATGCGCGCGCGCAGGCGCGTCATCGGCACCCGCTTTTCGAGGCGTGTGCCGGTGACTATTTCGTCATAGGCGGCAGCGGCTTTTTTCAGCGGTGCCGTGTCAACCTTGCTGGCCTGTGGCGCGAGTTCTTCAGGTTTGTTTTGCGGCGGGTTTTCACTCTCTATATAGGCCTGAATATCCTCTTTCAGAATACGACCGTGCTTGCCGCTGCCCGCGATCATGTCTGCGGTAATGCCCTGCTCGCGCATTATTTTTCGAGCGGAGGGGCTTATCGCCACTTCGGCTTCGGCGGCATCTTCTTCTATAGCTGGCTCTGCGGCGGCTTCCGGTGCGCCGGTTTTTTTAGTTACAGTTGCCTGCGATGCGGCGGGTGCGGTTTTTTTAGCGACGGTCGACGCCTCTTCCGTCTGGACGCTTTCGTCGAGCACTGCCAGCACCTGACCGGCGGTGACCACTGCGCCTTCTGCAAAGGCTATTTTTTCGATCACACCCGAGACGGTCGCCGGCACTTCCAGCACCACCTTGTCGGTTTCCAGATCCACCAGTGTGTCGCCCTGCTGAATCCACTCGCCCGGTTTTTTATACCAGTCAACCACCACCGCATCAGCGATGGATTCGGGTAACTCGGGAACCTTGATTTCCGTACTCATCGTTTTGCCTGCCTCTTGTGCTCACGCTTTTTTTCATCAACCCGTTTTTTATCATCAAACAACTCTTTTTCATTAAACAGCAGGGCACGCTCCACCAGTTGGGCCTGCTGGATGACGTGCAGTTTGGCCGAACCCACTGCCGGTGCTGAAGAGGATTCGCGACCCACATAATGCAACTCCCACTCCTTCTCCAGCCGGTCATTGGCGCGGGGCCGGAAAAAATCCCATGCACCCTGATTCATCGGCTCTTCCTGACACCATATTAGTGTTTTTGTTTTAGTGTAACACTTTAATATTGCATTCAACTCTGGCGCCGGGAAGGGATACAGCTGCTCGACGCGGATGATGGCAACATAGTCAATGGCTTCCTGCCGGCGTTTTTCCAGCAAGTCGTAATAGACTTTGCCGCTGCATAAAATAACCCGCTCAACTTTTGCCGGATCAATCGCCTCGACTTCAGCGATGACTCTGCGGAAGCTGCCCGCCGTCATATCCTCCAGGGTGCTGACGCAGAGTTTGTGCCGCAATAAACTTTTCGGGGTCATGACGATAAGCGGTTTTCTGCACTTGCGCACCATCTGCCGACGTAGCAGATGAAACATCTGCGCCGGGGTGGTGGGCACGCATACCTGCATGTTCTGTTCGGCGCACAGCTGTAGAAAACGCTCCGGTCGTGCCGAAGAATGTTCGGCACCCTGACCTTCGTAACCATGCGGCAGCAGCATCACCAGACCACTGGCTCGCCCCCATTTATGTTCACCGGAAGAGATGAACTGATCGATCACGATCTGCGCACCATTGGCAAAGTCACCGAACTGCGCTTCCCACAAAGTGAGTGTTTTCGGGTCGGAAGTAGAGAAGCCATATTCGAATGCCAGCACCGCCAGCTCGGAGAGCAGCGAGTCGATGACCAGAAAATTATTTTTGTCTTTGCCCAGACTGCGCAGCGGCACGAAAGCCACGCGCTCTTTCTGATTGTGCAGCACCGCATGGCGATGAAAGAAGGTGCCGCGCGCGCAGTCCTGGCCGGAGAGACGCACCGAAAATCCGTCGTGCAATAAGGTGGCGTAGGCCATGATCTCGGCGTAGCCCCAGTCTATGGGCAACGCGCCTACGGCCATCTTATGCCGGTCGGCAACAATTTTGGCCACGCGGGGATTGAGCACAAAACCCTCCGGCAGCTGCTGCATGGTGTCGCTGAGTTTGCGCATGACTTCATTGGCGACGCCGGTTTCCACGTCGTCCAGCGTGGCGCAGCTTTTATAGGTGCTCCAGTCCACCAGCTCGGAGGTGTCGATTTCACCGTCGTCTAATTTATGCGGCACCATACACCGGCCCGCTTCCAGCAGTTCGCGTACCGCCGCCATCATACGCTCAACCTGCACTGTGTTGAGGCTGCCTTCTTCCACCAGTTTCTGCGCATACAGGCTTCGCGTGGTCGGCAGCGATGAAATTTTCTGATACATCATCGGCTGCGTCGCCTTCGGTTCATCGGCCTCATTGTGGCCATGGCGGCGATAGCAGATCAGGTCGATGACGACATCGGTTTTGAATTTCATCCGATAATCGAAAGCCAGTCGCGTTACCCGGATGACCGCTTCAGGGTCATCGCCGTTAACATGAAAGATGGGCGCGTCCACCATTTTGGCAATGTCGGTACAGTAATGCGTGGAGCGTGAATCGTGCTGGTTGCTGGTGGTAAAACCGATCTGATTATTGATGATGATGTGCAGCGTGCCCTTGGTGGAATAACCACGCGACTGCGACATCTGCAAAGTTTCCATGACCACGCCCTGGCCGGAAAATGCTGCATCGCCGTGTATCTGCACCGGTATGACTTCGACTCCGGCGCTGTCACCGCGCCGGAATTGCCGCGAACGCACCGCGCCCTCCACCACCGGGCCGACAATTTCCAGATGCGAAGGATTGAAGGACAACGCCAGATGCACGGGGCCGCCTGCGGTACTGACGTTGGAGGAAAAGCCCTGATGATATTTCACGTCACCGGTCATCGTAGTGACATCCTGGGTGCCTTCAAATTCGCTGAACAGTTCCGCCGGCGTTTTGCCCATAATGTTAACCAGCACATTGAGTCGGCCGCGATGCGCCATGCCGATGCCGATCTCCCTGACGCCCTGTGCGCCGGCGCGCAGGATCAGTTCGTCGAGCAGGGGGATCAGCGACTCACCGCCTTCCAGCGAAAATCTTTTCTGCCCTACATATTTGGTGTGCAGATATTTTTCCAGACCTTCGGCATCGCTAAGCTGGCGCAGAATATTTTTTTTCTCTTCAATACTCAGCTCCGAACTCTGACCCGCGGCCTCGATGCGCTGCTGTAACCAGCGCTTCTCTTTGGTGGCCAGTATGTGCATATATTCAACACCCACCGAACCGCAGTAACTCTGCACCAGGGTTTCATGAATCTGTTCGAGCGTGGCGCATTTCGGGCCAAACAATGAGCCCGTTTCAAATTCGATATTCAGATCTTTGCTGCTTAAGCCGTGGTATTCGAGTTTAAGTTCCGCGACCTGTTTTTTTTCTGTATCGTCCAGCGGATTTGTTCCGGCCTGCTGATGTCCATGAAACCGGTAAGCATTAATCAGTTGCAGCACCTGCACCTGCTTGCGCCCCTGTTCCAGCAGGTAAGCATTGGACGGGGTTGAGGCGTGCTGAGGCTCTTTCGCCAGTGCCCTGAAATAGGCGCGCACTTCATCATGCGGCACTTCCTGCTGGTGAACTTCGCCCGCCTTTGCTTCGGGCAGGCGATCAAAAAACTCGCGCCACTGTGCATCCACACTGGCGGGGTCTCGAAGGTAATCTTCGTAGAGCGCTTCCAGCCAGGCGGCGTTGCCGCCACTCAGTTGTGAACTGTTCCAAAGTTCCTGCATGCCAAGCCCAAAGGATTGCGCCATTTTTATTTTATGCCTCTTACTTTTTACTTTAATTTTAATTGTAGAAGTCGATCACAGAACACGCCTCGAACTCAGCCTATATTTATCAACAAATGATCAAAATGTGTTCTTGTGAAACTGTCCGTTATGTTACGTGAAATCCATTCAGCTCGCCAAAATCATCAACACCTAACTACGTGTGGTTTAAAAACCGGAGACCGGTCGGCTTCCAGCTTTGCTACAAAAAACTCAGCGGGAAGATTACATTAACGGGTTCATTAAAAGAGGCTTTAGCCAGCAGCCGATGAAAGTGAAAGATGAGCACATTTTATTTTTGCCCGTCTGCTGGAGTTTCAAGATCAATCTTAAATACGCTCAAATCTGGTGACTGCTTGAGCAAATGGGTAATGGGTGGAAACAGAGGCTCGGGCAGTTCGCGGTGATTGAACCATTGCCAGCTTTGGCACTTTTCCGACTCCATTACCTCTGGCACACCGGATAGATGAACGGCGCTGACATACAGGGTGACATAGTCACGCTCACCCACTGAAAACGGCAGGTTATTGAAACCGGCGGGGCGGGCACACCCGATAGCCAGACCGGTCTCTTCGCGCACCTCTCTGGCGGCGCATTCAAGTACGCTCTCACCGGCCTCCAGACACCCGCCGGGAAACTGCCAGCGGGAAACTGCCAGCAGGTCGCGCCCTGCGCATCAATGCGCTGTCCCAACAGCAGATAATCGCCTTTCCACAGCATCACCCCCACGCCGATGGAAGGACGCTCTGCCGGGGGTTGTTCTGGGTATATGGAGGCTGCTTTCACGACGAGTCCACTGGAAAATCTTCAGCGCCTATTTTCAGTTATCTGAGGCTCAATGCAAGGCTTCAGGCATCGGTAGCGATCCTGACACAGTTGCGGCCATTGTTCTTGGCGCGGTACATCGCCATGTCGGCCGCCGCTATCAGCGTCTCCAGCGTATTACCCGGTTTATATTCGGCGATGCCGATCGATACAGTCACTTTTGGCAGCTGCACACCATCTAGAATGCCGGGGTCGGTATTGCTGATGTGAACCCGCAAACGCTCGGCCACAATGAGCGCCTGCGCCATGGGCGTCTCCGGCAGCAAGACCGAAAACTCCTCGCCGCCGTAACGCGCAAACAGGTCATTGGTTCTGAGCGGTGCATCGGCGGCTTCGCCCATCCGCATCAGCACCCGGTCGCCCGCAAGATGGCCATATTTATCGTTGTATTGCTTGAAGTAATCGATGTCCAGCATCATCAGGCATAAGGGCGTCTGTTCACGTTCTGCACGCTGTATTTCACGGGCAAAAACATCATTCATCCAGCCGCGATTATGTCGCCCGGTGAGCGCATCAATGGTGGCGTGCTGCTGATACTTACGCTGCTGCTCAATACTGTCGGCGATGACCAGATTGCTGTAACGCACGCGCTCGGACATGATATAGAGCAGGTTTCTCGCGATCTTGTGTGAATGACTCACCATGCGCCACAGCACTTCCTGCTCGATTTCGAGCACCCGACTGGACTCCGTGGCGTAAACCGCAGCTGAAGGCACCCGACTGTCGATGATGGACATTTCACCCACGCACTCGCCGGGCTCGACGGTGGCCAGCGGGGTTTCGTTGTGATGCCCTAGCTGAATCCTGCAACGGCCACTTATCAGAATGTATAAATAATGATTTTCCTTATCGATAGAAAGCAGCGAATCGCCTTTTTCTAATTCGCGGTAGCTGCACTGCATCAGCAGGTCATCAAAGGCCGGATGATCAAGATCCACATTTCTGAACAGCTGCAATCTTGATAAGATGCGCTTGTCGTGTTCCACCGGCAGCACAGCCGGATTATTATTGTTATTTGTCTCTAACTGTTTTTTGCTCATTTAAAAGACCCCTTCCGGTGAGTCATCACTTTATTACTGGCGTCGGATTATAACCATGTTTATACTGATGATCACCCTTTTAAACGCCCACCTTTAAACATAAGCAACTGTTAATAAACGAAATTTACCCTTATGAAATCAGACAGCCCCCACCAGATCCACGCCCTTGAACTAGGCCCTATGGAAAATTTCGTCTACCTGTTGCACGACAAGGCCAGCAACCGGGCCGCCATTGTCGATCCCGCCTGGGAGGTGGAAGAGGTGATTGAACTGGCCAAAGCCAATGAGATTCTGATCACCGACATTCTGCTCACCCACAGCCATCATGACCACGTCAATGGCGTCGAGCGGGTATTGAACCAGTACGATGCCCAGATTCACCTGCTCAAGGAGGAGGCCAAATTCTGGGGGGCGCAGCAGGAAAAACCCACCCTGCACCGGGGTGGCGATATCATCAAAATCGGTGAATCTGAAATCACGGTGCTGCACACCCCGGGGCACACGCCGGGTTCGGCCTGCTACCACATGGGTGATCACCTGATCGCCGGCGACACCCTGTTTGTCTTCGGCTGCGGCCGCTGCGACATGGCGGGTGGCGACCCCGAGCAGATGTTCAACAGCCTGAAGCACCTGCGTAGCGATCTGCCCAGCCACACCATTCTCCATCCCGGACACAATTACGCCCCCACCGACCCGACCTCAACCATGGCCACGCAGAAGCAGGGCAATCCATTTTTACACTTTGATGAGAAACAGGATTTTGTGAAATACCGCATGCAGGTGCATGACAAAATCAGGGATATTCCCTACACACCGGTGAACAGGGAGGAGGCACTGGCCTCCATTAAAGATAAGTGATGCCCTGATTAATTGATGAGTTGCAGCTAATGCAGGGAGGGATCTTTAGCTGTTTGAGGGTACGAAAGAATACCAATGCCGGATTTCTGCTCACGGTTGAAGCAATAGATAAATCAGAAGGCCGGTTTTTATGCCATCGGAAGATCAGTCCTGATCGCCGATCTCCAGTCCTTTCATGTGTGTCTCATTGATACGCACCAGCAGGAAGCGGAAGGGAATCATGGAGGCGTGATAATTGTCGAGCGAGGCCATAAACGGGAAATCGCCGGTGGCAAACTCATAGGTGCCGTCCTTCATCGACTGGTAGATCTCTTTCAGACTGGTTTCCAGCTCGTCGATGAACGAGCCCATCTCGACAATGCCTTCACCGTCAAATTCAATTGATTGCCGGATATCCCAGATATCATCCAGCGCCTGCTCGATGAGGCCGACATATTCATTGGTAGAACGTGCTCGTACAACTTTAGTTTTATACACAACAACCTCTTAAAACTTCGGACCGAAAAATGGCTCTACCTGTTTTTACCGCGTTTCCGGCCCTGAAAACTGGCGATAGACTGGACTATTTCGCTGTAGGGCAACCCATCCATGCTGTCATACTGCTGCTCGGCCCGCTCAATCAGGCTGCGGATATCGGAAATTACAGCGGTTTTCTCATCGCTGCCCAGCACTGCTCTCAGGCCGCGCAGACCGCCCACCTGCACCCGAATATTTGCGTTATGCGGCAGCGGCTCGCCGACAGCGTGTGATTTCAGCAAAAATCTCGAACTTTCCTGCAACTTTTTAAGAATATGAGCACATTTACCTGCTATTTCCTCTGACTCGCAGGCATAACCTTCCCTGTCCGCCAGCCAGAAATGCTGCGACAGACGACATTTACACTGATTATTAGTCAGCGCCTTCTCAAAAACACAGCGAATTTTCGCTATCTCCCGATAAGTCGCTTTATATTCATCCTCTTCCATCAAGCAGCCATCAGGTTATTTTTCATGCTCCATCGTAATGGGCTTTTCCCGATGCTCCAGCAGCTGCTCTTCGGCGGATAGCTGATTATCGGCAAACATGACCTTGATAGTCACGCCTTTATCGCCATTCAGCTTTGCACGAAGCTCTCTGGCCATGTGCTTGGCCTCTCTAAATGAAGCCTCCTGCCCGAGAAGATCAAGATTTTTCACCAGATCCATGCCCGGTTGTGAGCTTATTTTGTAAATATAATATGGCATTTCACTTTACCTCAAATTCATATTTTCGATGTTCAAATAAGAAGGCAACTGGCTACTGCCAAACCCTATTGCCGCATTCCGGTCACTTACACTAAAACCTAGTAATTTGCTAAACTATTATACATTCTATGCCACCCGGTTAAAAAATTTAATTATGAACAACGACGAACTTTCCAAAGACCAGCTTATTTTAATTGCCATGCGCAAAACCCTCTCCGGTGTTGTCCGTGAGACCACACCCCCCAAGGGTATGCGTCACCCGCTCACCGAAGCGACGGTTGAAAACATCAAGCACTGCTTTGCACTGATTTCGGCGCGTGAAAAAGAACTGGCCGAAGCCAACGGCCATACCAATACCGCCCGTCCCCGTTATGTTGATGAACCCAAAACTTCGCATGTGGTGCCCTTTACCCGGCCCGAGAAAAAATAACCCGGCACTCATGAAAATAATGACTTTAGACTACACTTATCTACTAAACCTGAATCCATGACTTAAACGTGGATGCAGGTAAAGCTAAACAATTATTAAGAAGACTGCGATTATAAGGAGTCCGGCATGAGCGAACCTCTCTTCAATATTGTCTTTTACGGAATTATCCAGTCCGGTAAAGACAAAATAACCGTCCAGCAGAACATGGCCCGGCTGTTCAAAACAGAGCCGGCCAAAATCCAGTCCTTTTTTGCCGGCGGTCGCAAGGTCATCAAGTCGAAAGTCAGTGAAGAGATGGCTGAAAAGTACCACAGCGCGCTGGAAAATATCGGTCTGGTGATCAAAATCGAGGCGGCCGGACAGCCCCAGAACGCGGCGCCGGCCGAACCGGTACCAGCCGACTCTCAGGCCTCCGCAGACTCTTCCGACTCCAGCATTGACAGCATCAGTATCGCCGAGCCGGGGGTTATTCTGATCGAAAACCCGGTGCCGGTCACACCTCAGGAAATTGGCGATATCAGCGCCATTTCCATGGCTGAGGTCGGTGCCGATGTTATCGAAAATCCGGTTGCAGTGGTTGCGCAGGAAATTGATGACATCAGCGATATTTCCATGGCTGAAGTGGGCGCCGACGTTCTCGAAAACCCGGTCGAAGTAACGCCCCAGAAAATCGCCGACATCAGCACACTCTCCATGGCCGAGGTGGGTGCCGATGTCATTGAAAACCCCAGAGAGAAGGAGAAAGCACCCATCCCCGATATCAGTGAACTTTCTCTGAAATAACGCCGGTTCAATCAATAATCCGGGCGTTCAAACCGTAAGCACATCTCAAAAAAATCAGAGGTACACGAGCACGCAAGGTTAAAAACAAAAAAGGTTTTTTGCGTGCTTCGCGTTATTTACGGACAAGCTGTTCCTTATTTAATCAGCGATTTTTTCGCGCAGGGCTTCACGGTCAAACCACCACTGGTCATGCGGCACAATGGCACCCAGCACCAGCGACAGACGGGGCAGGAATACGGCCGGATCCAGCAGTTGCAGCTTTTCCATCCAGACATCCATGGCGGCCTGATCTTCTATGCCGGAATGGCCGCGCGCGACATTGGCCAGCATCTGGTTAGTCAGAAAAGTCATGCTCTCCCGCGCCTTGCCTTCTGCCCGCATATCAGCCACATAGTGTGCCACAATGGCCGCAATCGCCGCGCCATCGGCCTTTTCAGGGGTTTCATCAATCACATAACCCAACATGTTGATAGTCAACTGCGGGTCGATGGGATAGGTGACCGCCAGCCAGACGCCCTGACCCAGCGCAACCAGTGAGGCGGGCTGGCCGCTCTGGTAGAGCACGTCACAGCATTTCACCGCCTCTTCCCATTGCTCGTTTTCCAGAAACATCGAAAATGCCTCGCGCGCGACCGACCACGCCTCATCCGCCCTACCGACGCCGACCAGCGCCTCGGCAATATCCAGTTTCAGATTGGCCTTCTCCAGCTCGGTGGCATCCTCCGCCAGGTCGGCCATGGCCTGCTCTTTCATCTGAAGATAACTTTTCAGATACTCGATAGATTCTTCCGAATCGGTACTTTCAATTAGTTCGTTAATGGTCTTGTTGCTAGTCATAGTTACCGCCTGTCACATTCTCAATGCCTGCTTTTTACTTGATATTCACTTACAAATACAAGTATAAAAAGGCAGGTTAAATCAAACCCGGCTCATTTGAGCCCGGGTTACATAAGTGCTTATTCTACCAGTGCCTGCGCCAGCACACGCCGGAGCGCCTGTTCATCAACGGGGAAAGGCAGCGAAGCGTAGACTTCGAACCTTTCCAGAAAACGCGCATACTGCTGCCGGGTTTCCTGCTCATAAAACACAATCATCTTTGCATCCGCCACGCCCTGCGCGCACGATAGCACCGTCTCCAGACTGCTGGTACGGTCACGGAAATCGGACTGGAAATTAAATTCCGAGACAATCACGGCAGGCTGGTGCTGGCGAATCAGCTTCACCGCCTTGCGCACACTGTCGATGTTCACCACTTCATATCCCTGCTGCTTATATATACTGGTAAAATCCGGATAGCCACCCAATTCTGTAATCGCTAACAATTTCACTGCTGAATGTGACATGGGTTCTCTCTATAATCTCTCACTCTGCAGCAACGGGCATTATCACTGAACACTCTACAATCTGAAGGTATACTCATATCATCCGGAAAACTCACAGAGCCCAAAATAATCAGCGACTTTAATCAGAAAACCGTCTGCCTGCTGCCCACCGGTTTTTATTTTGACGATGAGCGCCGGGATAAAATCTGGCGACGCTACGACGAAAAAGCTGAGACTCCGGGCATGGCCGACCTCAAAACGCTATTCCCCAACGAAGCTACCGTGCAAAATGCCGCCATTGATAATGGCGAGACCTTTGAACGCTGCCGGGATAGAAAATAAATTTAGAGAATAACCGGTCATCGACAGGTCGATAAAAACCGTGCTGTAGATCCCTGGCAGAGCATTTCAATCCGTGCTTTGGAGGCCTTTTTGCGGGCTTTCTCAGCTTCAAGATTTTCTGCGGCATTGAGTTTTTCCTGCTCGTCCTGCTCGTCCTGCTCGTCCTGCTCTTCCCGCTCTGCCTGAAGTCGCGCTTCGTTAGCCTTAACCTCCTCCATTAATTTTAGTTTATTGGCCGCCGCCATCGCTTCAGCAATTGCTATTTGAGCAATTTTTTGCGCCTCCTGCTCACGCTCTGCGGCAATGCGTGCCGCCTTAGCCTGGGCTGCACGGCGGGCTTTTTCCGCCTCCATTTTGGCCAGTGCGGCATCGCGTTCAATTTGCATCTGCGTTGCCTTCTGTTCCAGTATTTTCATTCTGGCACGATCCTGGCGCTGACGCTTGGCCATCTCCTGCTGAATTTTCAGCGTTTCATCCAGTTGCCGTTTTATCGATACTGGCAGTGGCTGCTCATTAGCCTGATCAGGCGAAGGCTCTGCGACTGGCGATGCTCTTTTGATAAGATCAGGCTGTACGCTGGATTGATTCTGTTCTATCGCGACCGCGCCCGAACCGGACTTGTCATCCTCCAGACTCAGTGCATAAAACAGCGTCGCCATCACCAGCGCCAGCAACGTCATCAATATTGGATTAAAAAAACGCAAACGGGGCGACTTATCCGGTGCAGCATCGTCGATTGCTGCCGGTGCGCCTGTTTCAGGTTCGGGAGAAACCCTCACCTGTACAGCTTCTGAAATAGCCTGTTCACTAACATGCTCTTCGATGCCATGATCTGGCGCCGGTATTTCTGCTGCCTGGTTTATGCCAGCGGATTCTTCCGGGGCCTTGCTTTCATCAGTTTCGTTTTCGGACGAGCTTTCCGGTTCCGTTTCACTTTCCTGTATGGTAACACCAGCAGCGATTGTTTGAGATATGCCCGTGCTGTCTGCTGTTTTTTTAGCCGCTATTCGTGTGCCGACTTTTTTTTTAGGCATTTCGGTGCAGGCCAGCGGCACCAGACTACCCTGCATCCGCTCCAGAAGCATATCCACCACCAGGTCTTCATCAATCTCTGCCAGCTGGTCGGCAAAGCCGTACACCATCGCGGTATCACAGAGCAGATTAATCAGACGCGGAATACCGCCGCTGTACTTGTGTATCAGATCACTGGCCGCCTCGGTAAAAATGGGGTGATTGGCGCCCGCTACCGACAGACGATGCGCAATGTAACCGCGCGTGTCGTCCTGATCCAGTGCATCCAGATGATAATCCACGGCGATGCGCTGCACGAACTGTTTCAGCTCGGGCAGGCCCAGAGTATCCTTAAGCTCGGGCTGACCGGCCAGAATGATCTGTAAAATCTGATCTTTGTCGGCATTGATGTTTGACAGCATGCGCAGCTCTTCCAGTTTGCTGGCGGACATGTTCTGGGCTTCATCAACGATGAGCATCGTGTGTCTTTTGGCGGCATATTGTTCAATGAGAAAATCGACAAAGCGCTGGTGCTTTTCGACTTCATTCAAACCTTTTTCGTGGATATCAAAGGCCGATAGTACCCAGTCCAGCAGATTGCCAAAGTCCTGATGGGTGTTGGTGATCATGCCCACCCTGATCTTATGGTTCATGTTTTCGAGCAATTTGCGTAGCAGAGTGGTTTTGCCTGATCCTATTTCACCACTGATCACGCAAAAGCCAGCATGGTTCATCAAGCCATACTCAAACAGGGTCAGCGCCTTCTGGTGCTTCTTGCTGAGATACAGAAACCCGGGGTCGGGGAGCATCGAAAACGGCTTTTCTTTCAAGCCGTAAAATGATTCATACATATGATCGAGAGCCTTACGTATTTAGTAAATTTCCATGCATCTACCCATAATGAACCGCCGTTATGCCTGTTCAAAGAGGCCTGCTTGAAATAATTACATTCCGGACAACGTTTCCTCACCGTAATTCCAGAACACCGTGCCTTCAATCATAGCAAATTTACACAAAGTTTATCGCACCATGCCTCCTGAAGAGACAGGCTAAACGGTAACGTAATCTGAAAGCCGCACCGGCTGGCGTTTTGAGCCCCAGTGGCCGTGGCCCGATTCGAAAACCCCGGCGCACCAGGTGCCGCATTTCGTGCAACAGCCGTTGGCATCCAGATTCCATTCGCCCAGCACATACCAGTCGCGCTCTATTAAACGCATGCCGCAGGAATGGCAATAGGTGCTCTCGCCCTCATTATCATGCACATTGCCGGTATAGGCATAACGCACGCCGTTTTTCATGGCGATTTCACGCGCTCGCTTAAGCGTTGCCATGGGCGTGGACGACACATCCATCATTTTATAATCAGGATGAAATGCGGTGAAATGCATGGGCACATCCGGCCCCAGTTTTTCCACCACCCACCGGGTCATTTCGTTGAGCTCTTTTTCGCTGTCGTTATAACCGGGTATGACCAGGGTGGTCAGCTCCATCCAGACATCGGTTTCATTATGAATGTATTCGATGGTGTCCAGCACCTGCTGCAAATGGCCGCCCGTGACTTTCCAGTAGAACTCCTCGTTGAAGCCTTTCAGATCAACATTCGCCGCATCCATATGCTGGTAAAATTCGGCGCGCGGCTCATCGCAGACATAACCGGCGGTCACCGCCACCGATTTAATGCCGCGCTGCTGACAGGCTTTGGCGACATCAATGGCGTACTCGTGGAAAATTACCGGATCATTATAGGTGTAGGCCACACTGCGGCAGCCCAGCTCTTCCGCCACCTGCGCAATCGCCTCGGGCGTGGCGCGGTCCATCAGCGTATCCAGTTCGCGCGATTTGCTGATGTCCCAGTTCTGGCAATACTTGCAGGCCAGGTTGCAGCCGGCGGTGCCAAACGACAGCACCGGTGTTCCCGGTAAAAAGTGGTTGAGCGGCTTTTTTTCGATGGGGTCGATGCAGTAACCACTGGATCGTCCGTAGCTGGTGAGCACGATCTGGTTATCGACGCGGGCGCGGACAAAACACAAACCGCGCTGTCCTTCGTGCAACTTACACAGGCGCGGACATAAATCACACTGCACCCGACCATCATCCAGATCGTGCCAGTATTTGGTCGGCACCACCCCATCATCCGTCATCAATATCTTTTCTTTTGCTGCCGCCATTTCTGAGCCGCCATCGTTGAATCGACATTTCAAATCCCCTATCACTTTATCATGGGGCTTGAGACTGTACATTTAAAGACCATAGGTCGCATAATAATAAGTAACGACGTGATCCATTTGCCAATGCGCAGCACAGTCAGTCGCTGCATTACCAACAATTTCTCCAAAGGAGGTTTGTTATGTCCAGCATTCGACATCCCGCAGTCGCAGACATGTTTTACCCGGGAGACCCGGTGCGACTTAGCGCAGAGATTCAGTCCATGCTCGCTGCCGCCACAGCCACCGCCGCCACGCCCAAGGCGATTATCGTGCCGCACGCCGGTTATGTTTACTCCGGCCCGGTTGCCGCCAATGCCTACGCACAACTGATTCCGGCCAAAAATAAAATCCGTCGCGTAGTTCTGCTGGGCCCCTGTCATCGCGTTCCCCTGACAGGCCTCGCCACCAGTAGCGCTGATTATTTCGAGACGCCGCTGGGCGCCATCCCCATCGATCGTGAGCTCAGTGACAAAATTTTGCAATTGCCGCAGGTGCAGGAATATGACCTGACCCACGCGCAGGAACACAGCCTGGAGGTGCAGCTGCCGTTCCTGCAAAAGACGCTGGATGAATTTACTCTGCTGCCATTGGTGGTGGGAGATGCCAGTGGCGAGGAAGTCCATGAAGTGCTGGAAGCGGTCTGGGGTGGTGATGAAACCCTGATCGTCATCTCATCCGACCTCAGCCATTACCACGACTACTGTACGGCGCAGTCACTGGACACGGCAACCTGCCGGGCCATTGAAAATCTCGATGACAAACACATTGAATTCGGCCAGGCCTGTGGCCGCAACCCCATACTTGGTCTGGTGTTATCGGCGCGTAAACACCACCTTAAAGTCGCCACGCTCGATTTGCGCAACTCCGGCGATACCGCCGGCGGACGAGGGCAGGTAGTCGGCTACGGCGCCTGGGCATTCGTACAGCCGGAAGCGTAGCTCATGCTTAATAAGCAACAACAGCAAAAGCTTCACAGCATCGCCTATGATTCCATCCAGCACGGCCTTGCTCATGGCACCGCCATGGCGGTTGATCTCAGCGCGCTGGACGCAGAGCTGCAAACCCGGCGCGCCACCTTTGTCACACTGAATAAACATGGCCAACTGCGCGGCTGCATCGGCATGCTTGAACCGGTACGCCCTCTGGCCGAAGATGTTGCCCACAACGCCTTCGCCGCCGCGTTTTCCGACTCGCGTTTTCCACCACTACAACAAGATGAACTGAATCAGTTGCAGATTCATATCTCCATCCTCGGCACACCCGAAGAGATGACCTTTGCTTCTGAAGAGGACCTGATCACACAGCTACGCCCCGGCGTCGACGGCCTGATCATGGAAGAGGGCAGTCGCCGCGGTACCTTCCTGCCCTCCGTCTGGGAATCATTACAGGATCGGCGCGAGTTCCTGAATCACCTGAAAATAAAATCCGGCCTGCCCGCCGATTACTGGAGTGACAGCATCCGGATTAAACGCTACACCGTGGAAGAGTTTTAGAGAAAAAGATTAAATATTTTTTCACCGCAGAGGCGCAGAGAAAATCTTTAAAATTTTGTGTTGTAAGTGCCGACTGTAATAGATTATTTAACATTTTCGCGTATTGCCGAGAGGGCATCTGATTTTAAATTAAGAAATGTTTTCCTCTGCGCTCTCTGCGCCTCTGCGGTGAAAGCTTTTGTATTAAATGTCATCCCACTCACTCAGGACGCTCAGGAAACTGCTCCAGCGCAAATCATCAATGTCATAAAACACGCTGCACATAGCGCAGCCACCGCCTAAAAATGCGATAATTGTCCACCTTAAATTCCTGTTATTGATATTAATTATGAAAGCTAATGAAATAAAACGAAGTACCGTGTTCAAAATCGACGGCAAAAACATCGTCGTCAAGAAAGTTTTTGTACAGTCTCCCTCCTCACGCAGCGGCAGCACTCTCTATAAAGTGAGCGGCCACGAAATAGGCACCCAGCAGAAATTCGAGCGCAGCTTCAAGGGTGATGAGACGATTGAAGACATCGAGATGAATCGTCGCGCCATCCAGCTGCTGTTCCGCGATGCCGAAGGCTGTACCTTCATGGACACCGAAAGCTACGAACAATACGTACTCAGCGACTACAGTCTGGAAGAGGAGCTGCCGTTTTTGTCGGAAGGGCTGGAAGGGCTCAAAGCGCTGATCTCCGATGGCCAGATACTCGGCATCGAACTGCCCTCCACCGTCATACTCGAAATTACCGAATGCTCACCCAGCATGAAAGCCGCCTCCTCATCCGCGCGCACCAAACCCGCCACCCTCACCACCGGCCTGGTAGTGCAGGTGCCCGAATATCTGGCGGTGGGCGAAAGCATCAAAGTTAACACCGAAACCCGCGAATTTATGTCCAGGGCCTGAAACCATGACCGACCGCCACTTCCATCTACGCCTTAGCTGCAACTACGAAAGCAAAGACAACAACGTCACCGATCTGGCCGTCGAGATACTGCTGGATGGCGAATGGAAAACGCTGCACCTCAACGTAAAATCACCGGGCTTTCTGCTATTGGTATACGGCCTGTTCTCCTGCCAGCACCTGTACATGCGTACCAACAGTGCCGAGCGCAACCTCGTACTCGAATCAGCTACCGGCGAACTTGAATTAACGGCTGATGAATTCTGGGCAATAAAAAGCGTAACGGTCGATTTCAACGCCAAACTAAAATCCGGCCAACCCAGTGACGATGACATTACCTACATCATCGACCGCATGGGCCATTGCCCGGTCTCCACCAACATCCCCGCCCACATCGACAGAAAATCCAGCGTGCATTTCGAAGCCACTGACACTATTCCCAAAGCAACCGACACCGGCTCCTTTTACAACATGGACGGCCCCGATTTTTTCAACATCGAAACCGTTTCCCTGCACCCCGAACCTTCACCGACTGATTATCAGGTCGCCATGAACATCGCCAACGAAGTCGCCGACCACAAACTTGAAACCCACATGCTGCTCTCGTGGTACGACAAAGACCGCGATTTAGAATCCCCCCAACACGCCAGCGAATGCCCCGCCAACAGCCAGCAACCCTGCTACGTCGATTACGGCATCTACCACGGCGCTACTTTAAAAGTAGATATTGAAGATGGCAGGTTCGTGTTCTTTTATCTGCCGGTTGATTTTTAGTGGTTTAGAATCAGCTCGTGGGATGCTTTAAACTAAGATCGTCACGATTGAGCGCCTCATGCAGGAAAGGAAAAAATAGATCAGAACCGAATGGCACTTGCTTAGCGCTAATGCATTGATTCAAACTTTATTTCCGAATAAAAAGCAGATCTGTCACCTCATGACAGATCCGCTTTTTATGATGCACAGTTAAAAGAAATCAACCTCAGAACTTGTAGACCGCACCGACAGAGATGGAGGAGGGACTACCACCAGCCATGGTTTCCAGCTCGTCACCGTGACCGCCATCGATCCCCTGATAGTTTGCATTGGCGTCATTATCGGTCATGGTATAGGCCGCATAAACCTGGGTTGCCTTGTCCAGCTGGTTGAATACTCCCAGCGCCAGCTGCTGCGCCCCGGATTCGGCTTGACCGCTATGATCGTCCGCGATGAGATACTGCACGCGCATATCCATGGCCTCGCCAAACCGGTATTTTGCGTTCACCCCGTAAGCGTTCCGGTCGTAGATGACATCATCACTGTCGGTGGACTCGTAGATGGCACCGAGCTGAAGTTGATCTAGTTTATAGGTGGCGGTCAGACGCAGATTGTCGACTTCCTCAGCCTCATTTTCTGGATCCAGAGACCATTGCTCCAGTGCAGCACCGACCGTCAGCTGATTCGCGCTGTAGGTGAGCGACACGCTGATCAGATCGTTATCGTTGTTATCCTGACTGCCGCTAACACCGTCAGAATAGGGATCGGCCGAGTACATAGCATGGAATTCCAACGCATCGAACTGGTTGCTGTATAAAACTGCATTCTTCGCCCGATCATTCAGGTCATTGCCATAACCATTGCTGTAGGCACCAAGAATCGCGCGACGGTCGCCAATCGTATCGCTGAACATCCCCCAGTTCGAGCCAAGCGATTTGGACGGTGTATCATAGTGGCCGGCCAGGATCCGGCCAAAGCGACCTTTCAGCCCCAGAAAGCTGTTGCGCGAAGCGAATGTACCACCGCTTTCTACGATATCGACACCCTGTTCATATTGCCATAACAGAGTCATCTCCGGCCTGATGGCGTGCTCCCCTTTGAAACCGATGCGGGTTGAATTGTTCGACACGCTGAACTGACTGTCCTCACCCGCCGCATCCGGATCACTGTAATCGAGCGAGACATGTGCCTTGCCATACACTTCCAGTTTCTTGCCGATCACTTCAACAGCCTGGCTAGTACCAGACAGGGCCAAAAAGAGCATCCCGGTGGCGAGTAAATTTCGTTTTCTCATCAAAGAGTTCTGCTTATGTTACGTTTATATTAAAGGTTATTTATACAAATTTAAGTTCAGTTTTCATTCGCTGAAACAAACGCCTGTATCTGCTCAATCGCTTCTACCGGCATGCCGATGGCGAAGCCCTGTGCAAAATCCACGTTCAAGGTTCGCAGCGTATCGATAAGGGACGCGTCCTCGACACATTTCGCCGTGACCAGTATTCCATTCTCATGCGCTGCTTTGGTGATATTTCTGACTCGTGCCTGGTTGTTTGGCTGTGTCGCGAGGCCGAGAATCAGTTCACCGTCGATTTTGACCATGTCTACGGGCAGCTGCTGCAGATAACGATAGCCCGGCCCGGGGCCGAAATCATCGAGCACTACACTGCAACCAATGGTCTTCAATTTCACGATCAGTCCGCTCATCTGGTCAAGATATTCCATCGCTGTTGCTTCGGTAATTTCTACATGCAGTTGTCCGGGCCTGAGTGCATTATCCTTCACTGCAGTCTCGATATGCTCGAACAGCTTTACATCTTCCAGCGAACTGCGTGAGAGATTAAGCGAGATCCAGAGATTGTGCTCAACCAGGGTGGAAATTTTGCGCGATGCTTTGCGGATAACCATAAAATCAATGGGTACCGAAAGTCCAAAACGCTCGGCAGATCCCAGGAATAACCCGGGGCTGATGTACTGCCCATCGCGATCTTCCATTCTCAACAGGGCTTCATAGCCGGGTGTGGTGTTATCCGACAAACGCAGCAATGGTTGATAAAGCAGCAGGAACTGATCGTTTTCGAGGGCACGTCGTAGCCGACCTTCCCATTGTATATGCCCCTGTATGCGCTCGACTTCCTGTGAGGATGACGAATACAGACGCCAGCAGTTTCGACCTGCGGCTTTGGCTTCATACATGGCCGCATCGGCATACACCACGATACCTTCGAGATCAGTGCCATGATCCGGGAACAGGGCCATGCCGATGCTGGCACTCGGCCACAGGATATGGCCTTCGATATCGAGCTCGGTCTTGTTGAATAGCTGCAATAATTTGTTAGCCACCGTGATGGCCGCCTCTTTGGATGTTTCAGGGAGTAATATGGCGAATTCGTCTCCGCCCCAGCGGGCCACTGTGTCAGTCGTACGCAATGCGCTGGTCAATAGCTCCGCAACTCCAATCAGATATTTGTCGCCTGCACTATGACCATAGGTATCGTTCACATATTTAAATTCATCGAGATCGATAAATACGAGTGCCGCGCTGCGTTGATAGCGCAAAGTGTAATGCGACCATTTCTCCAGTTCTTTCTGGAAGCGACGCCGGTTGAGCAGGCCGGTGAGCATATCGTGCTCGGCCATGTGGGCGATGGTCTCGTTAGCCTTTTTTGCTTCAATAAGTGCGTGGCTTAAAGATTCGGTTTTGGCGGCGACCTGTTGTTCCAGAGATGCCGAAAATTGCAGCAGTTTATCCTGGCGAATACCCGCGAAACGTAAGAACAGGCCTAAAAAGAAAGGTGCCGTGTCGATGATATAAAGCAGTGAATTCTGATGCGCCTGCGCGACAAGAGAGTGAGGACTATCGTGAGCACCGATCTCACCGATGAGATAAAGAAAAGCCACGGCGCCAACCGGAAAACACAGACCAAATAATGTGCCATAAGCGGTATATTTTGTCGTCTCGGTTATACGCACAACACTTCCTCCAGATATGAATTCGAAAAGCACTGCCGGTAGTCAATGCTTCTCTGTTCGTTCATGCCTATAACATCTTTGGCAACGCTTTCGATTGCAACTTGTGTACTGAATCGCTACAGGTTTTCAGTTAAAAAGGAAAAAGAGAAAAGGGGTCAAGTATCATAATCACTCTCTATTTTTACTAGCTCAGATCAAGTGCTAAGCTAGCACAGTTTAAACAACTATCACCCTGATAGAAAGAGGAATTATATTGATTAACAGATTTCTGTATTTTAGCGTGCTGCTGTCAATTAATTTTCAATGGCACTTTTCGTGACTTCGCAGGCAAAGCATTAGTTTTTTATCTGCATTTATTTGTGGACCAAATTCTTTGCACTTCTCTGCGACCTCTGCGGTTATTTCGGGCTTCCTGCCCTCTACCCTTCGGGCCAGCCTGCGGCTGTTCAAATTTTTTCCAGAAAAATTTGTCTGCGGTGAAAAATCCCAGTATTAAATATTCAGTTCCTTAATTTTTCGCGTCAGTGTATTCCTGCCCCAGCCCAACAGTTTTGCGGCGTCGTGTTTGCGGCCATGGGTTTGTTTTAACGCGGCGTCTATGAGAACGCGTTCGACATCGGGGATAATTTCGTCTGCTATTCTGTCCCTGCCCGATTGCAGCATATTTTCTGCATAATGGGCGATACCCTGTTGCCAGGTGCTTCCGCTTAACGACGGGGTCTGGTTTTTTGGCTGTAGCTCTTCGGGGAGATCAGAAAGGTGAATGGTTTTGCCGGAGGTCATTACCGCTAACCAGTGACAGGTATTTTCCAGCTGACGGACGTTACCGGACCATTCCATGGTCGACAGGTATTGTTCTACTTCCGGTAATAATTGTTTGGGCGAAACACCGAGCTCCTTGGTGGCTTTGTGCAAAAAAAGATTGAGCAATGCCGGGATGTCTTCACGGCGTTCGCGCAGGGCGGGTAGATGGATGCGTATTACATTCAAGCGGTGATAGAGGTCTTCACGGAACAGGCCTTCCTTCACGCGTTGCTCAAGGTTCTGGTGTGTCGCGGCAATGATGCGAACATCCACCTTGATCGGGGTGTGACCACCGACGCGATAAAAGATACCATCCGCCAGTACGCGCAACAGTCGTGTCTGCAATTCGGATGGCATGTCGCCGATTTCGTCGAGAAATAAAGTGCCGCCGTCGGCCTGTTCGAAGCGCCCCTTGCGTTGTGTCTGCGCGCCGGTAAAGGCTCCGCGTTCGTGACCGAACAGTTCAGATTCGAGCAGGTCTTTGGGAATGGCTGCGGTATTCAGGGCGATGAATTCCTGTGCGGAACGCGGGCTGTGTTTATGCAGTGACTGTGCGACCAGTTCCTTACCGGTACCCGATTCGCCGGTAATCAAAACATTAATGTTGGATCTGGAAAGTCGACCGATGGCGCGGAACACTTCCTGCATGGCGGGTGCTTCGCCGATGATTTCCGGCAGGGCCTGCGGCGCAGCAGGTACGCCCTGTGTTTCGTGGCGCCGGATGCAGGCGCGTTGCGCCAGTGAGATGGCATCGTCGATATCGAAAGGTTTGGGCAGGTATTCGAACGCGCCGCCCTGAAAGGCGGAAACCGCACTGTCGAGATCGGAATGGGCGGTCATGATGATGACCGGAATTTCGGGATAGGATTCTGACAATGCGGTGAGCAGGGTCAGGCCATCCATGCCGGGCATGCGCACGTCGGTGATAATAGTATCGGGTTCGGAGGTTTGCAGCCGGTCGAGAATGCCATCCGCCTTGTTGAAGCTGGTAACTTCCATGCCCGCCTGTTCCAGTGATTTTTGCAGCACCCAGCGAATCGATTCATCGTCATCAATAATCCATACTTGTGGTTTTTCAGTCATGGCCGTTACTCGGGGTCGGTAAGAAGGGGGAGCAGAATAGAAAAAGTGGTGTATCCCGGCGTGCAGGAAAATTCAATCAGGCCGTCATGCCGGTTAATCAGGGTATGTGCAATCGACAGACCCAGACCGGTGCCTTCGGCGTGGCCGGTAACCATGGGCAGGAACAGTTTTTCCTTGAGGTCTTCGGGCACACCGGGGCCGTTGTCGATGATGTCGATCTTGGCGACCAGCGGATAGGCGTTATCGCCAATGGTGTAATTTCTTATCGAGCGTGTGCGGAATATGATTTCGCCATCGTCGGAGACCTCTCTGATGGCATTACGGGTAATGTTCAGAATGGCCTGAATAATCATCGACTCGTCGCCGTAAATATCCGGCAGGCTGGGGTCGTAATCGGCGATGAATTTAACCTTGCTGGTTTCCACCTGAACCAGGCTGCGCACATGCTCCAGCATTTTATGAATATTGAGCTGGCGCTTGTGCGGTACGCCGCGCGGGCCCAGCATGCGGTCGACCAGTTTTTTCAAACGGTCGGCTTCGCGAATAATGACCGTGGTGAATTCGCGATCCTGCTCGTTGTCCAGCTTCCTTTCCAGCAGCTGGGCCGCACCGCGTATACCGCCCAACGGGTTTTTAATTTCGTGGGCGAGCCCGCGCAGCAGACTGCGGCTGGCCTCATTCTGAATGAGCAGATGTTTTTCCTGCGCAATCTTGCGGTGACGCCCCCGGCTGACCAGCTCCAGCAGCAGGCACTGCGGCTGATTGCCGTATTGAATCGGTGAGGCCATATAATCCAGCGCCAGAACCTGTCCGGTGCGCACCGTTAGATCCTCTTCATAGGCAGAGAAGGGGTGCTGGGTTTTCAGGGATCGTTTCAGACGTGTAAAAAAATCGGTCTCATCGATAACCAGCTCCTGAAGAGGGCGCTGTTTTGCCCGGGCGTAGCTGATCTGGAACATCATTTCTGCGGAGGGGTTCATATATTCAACGCACAGCTGCTGATTAATAACCAGCACGGCGGAGTGCAGAGTATCCAGTATTGACTGAGCGGATTGTTGTATGTTTTGTATCATTATCTATTCACTAAGCAAATATCGAACCAGAAAAGCGAGATGCTGTGTAGAAAATTATTCGCCTTTATGAATCAATGCATTAAGACAGATGTTTCCCACGAGTTAGTCCGGCGTATGCATGAGTGTCCTGTTCATGGAATCAGTTTACAGCATGTTGCACCAATATAGTGCAGACAGGGAAATGACAGATTAGTTCTGGCCAGGAGCCTGGCCGAGAATAGTGTCTGTAGCGGGAGAGCGGTCAGTTCATCCTGAATCCAACAGCCTTCCAGTCTCAGAAATTATGCATTAATGAAGGACGGAGATGCGTTTCAGGTGAAACTGAACCGATGCGCTCTTGAGAGTTTTTCCCGAGGCGCTGCTCAGTTCGGCCCTGAGAGTATGGCTGCCGCGGGCAATGTTGCTGAGTTGGGTGCTCGACGAGGTTAATTTCGACCTTAGCACCTCACCATCGAGATGTAGGCGGATGTAATCGCCTGAGCTGACTTTCAGCGGCGGGTCGATCGACAGATTGACCGTGATATTGCCTGCATTGTTTCTAATAACAGCGTTGTGCTCGGGGCTGGTAATGCTGAATGAGTGATAATTGCCGGTCGGTTTTTCCTCCTCTTCCTCAACCGGCGCGCTGGTTTCCGGTCTGGGCATGGTGACGGCATTGTCCGTCGGCGTCGGAATCAGCTCGCTGTCGGGCGACTTTTGATCTGAGTAAATGACGTTGCCGTTTTCATCGACACTGCGATAAATTTCCGCCTGTACGGGCAGGGCGATAAGCAGCAGAAAACTGAGAGGCAGCAGGTATTTCATAAGCCCTAGCATAGCCCGATTTATTTTTGCCTGCACAAAAAAATGCCCCGACAAAAGCCGGGGCATTTTCAGATAACACTAAACAGCTTGAGTTTAGCCTGAATCCGTGGTTTAAACGCTGTAGTACATATCAAACTCACAGGGATGAACCGCAGTACGGTAACGCAGCACCTCTGCCGCTTTCAGCTTGATGAAGGCGTCAATGCTGTCATCGTCGAATACACCGCCGGCGGTCAAAAATTCACGATCCTTATCCAGCTCAGTCAGGGCTTCTGCCAGCGAGAAAGCCACCTGCGGGATTTTTGCTTCCTCTTCAGGAGGCAGGTTGTAGAGGTCTTTATCAGCTGCTTCACCGGGATCTATCTTGTTCTGAATACCGTCCAGGCCCGCCATCAGGATGGAGGCAAAACAGAGATAGGGGTTGGCCGAAGAGTCGGGGAAGCGCACTTCAATACGGCGTCCCTTAGGATTGCTGACGTGGGGAATACGAATCGAAGCGGAGCGGTTGCGGGCGGAGTAGGCCAGCATCACCGGGGCTTCATAGTGAGGTACCAGTCGCTTGTAGCTGTTGGTCGAGGCATTGCAGAAGGCGTTGATGGCTTTGGCGTGTTTGATAATGCCGCCGATAAAGAACAGCGCATTTTCCGACAGGCCGCCGTACTGGTCACCCGCGAACAGGTTGACCCCGTCTTTGGCCAGGGAGACGTGAACGTGCATGCCGCTGCCGTTGTCGCCCACCATGGGTTTGGGCATAAAGGTAGCGGTTTTGCCGTAGGCGTGCGCCACATTGTGGATGCAATATTTGAAGATCTGAACTTCGTCGGCCTTACGCACCAGAGTGTTGAAAACGGTGCCGATTTCACACTGACCTGCGGTACCTACTTCGTGGTGATGAACTTCGGTTTCCACGCCCATCTCTTCACAGGTCAGACACATGGTTGAGCGCAGATCCTGCAGGGAATCGATAGGTGGAACCGGGAAATAGCCGCCCTTTACGCCGGGACGATGTCCCATATTGTTACCGTCATAATCTTTGCCGGTATTCCAGGCCGCTTCTTCGGACTCGATACGGTAGGAAACCCCGCCCATTTCGTCGGTCCACTGCACGCTGTCGAAAACAAAGTATTCGTTTTCGGGGCCGAAATAGGCGGTATCCGCGATGCCGGTGGAGTTAAGATAAGCTTCGGCGCGTTTGGCGATGGAGCGCGGGTCGCGGCTGTAACCCTGCATGCTGGAGGGTTCGACGATGTCGCAACGCAGGTTCATAGTCACCTCTTCGGTGAACGGGTCGAGCACCTGAGAATCGCAGTCGGGCATCAGAATCATGTCGGATTCATTAATGCCTCTCCAACCGGCAATCGATGAACCATCGAACATCTTGCCTTCGAGCAGCACATCTTCATCGATGGTATGAGCCGGAACAGAAACATGCTGCTCTTTGCCCTGAGTATCGGTGAAACGGAAGTCGACGAATTTCACGTCGTGTTCCTTGATCATATTTAAAACGTCATTTGCAGACATTGCATTACTCCTCGAAAAATAGAATGGCTAACCGCTGATTTGAGCGGCAACACGGATAAAAAAGAAGCCTCAGTCAGCATGGCTTAATAAGCCTGCCTGAACAGCGACATTCTGATGCTGAATGTATTTTGCATGAAACAGACGCACAATGGAAAGAGAGCAGCGTCTATTTTAAGTTGAGCCGGCTTAAAAACTTGCAATTAGTGAAACCTTAAGTCGGCTTCACCTACGCTGGCAACCGCCAGGCTGGCCTCGCGGAAATTAGTCTGAAATCTTTCCGCATCCTGCAGCGAATCCAGAACGGTCAGGGGGATATTCGCCTCAACCGTGATCCACCCGTCCAGATAATGCAGGGTAATATCATCAATCTCATCCAGTTCGGAATATTTCGACCATTCGTGTTTCAGCGCGATAATCAATTCACTGCGAAGCGGCAGATTTCGACAGCGAGCCTCACACTCGTCATTTTCCGGATCGATGTGTACGGTGACATCATTGATGTCATCAAAAGATTTTATCAGGGAGGTTTCGATGGCCTCGGAAATATGGTGCCCCTCGGAAACGCTGAGTTTGGGGTGAACCAGAATGTGCACATCCACCAGCGACGTGTGCCCCATGCGCCGGGTGCGCAGCATGTGCAGCTCAAGCACCTCTTCATTTTCCAGAATCTTTGATTTGATCTGCTCAACCGTCTCGGGTTCGAGCGCGGTATCGACCAGCTCGCGGGCGCTGTGGTAGCCCAGGTCGTAGCCGATTTTGGCGATCATTACCGCCACGATAATCGCCGCAATGGGATCAAGCATAGGCATACCCAGCTGAGCACCTGCAATGCCGATCAGCACCACCACCGATGAAATCGAATCGCTACGGTGGTGCCAGGCATTGGCGATCACCATTTTAGAGTTGATGCGAACCCCGACGCGGTGGGTAACGTGGTACATCGCTTCTTTCGAGAAGATGGAAAACAGCGCGATGCCCAGAGTAAAGAGGTGCGGAACGGCTTGAACTTCTTTATCGAAAACCCGTATCGCAGCATCATAGGCAAGGCCGACGGCGACGACGATCAGAAACATGCCCAGTGCTACGGTCGCCAGCGTCTCGAAACGGCCATGGCCGTAAGGGTGATCTTCATCGGCCTCTTCGCCGGCGTGCTTGGCGGCGACCAGTACCATGCCGTCGCTGATCAGGTCTGAGAGCGAATGCAGACCATCAGCAATCAGCGACTGTGACTGGCCGATAACACCGCCGACAAGCTTGACTATGGAAAGAACCAGATTGACTAAAACGCCCCACCAGGTGACACGGTTAATTTCTTTGGTGCGTTGTTCGAGGTTCTGTGCCATGGATGAATTTTATGTTCGCAGGAAGATTTCGCAAGCGGGAGTTTAGCAGCGAACGCGCCTCAAAGCCCATCGAGTTCGCGTGCCTCATTGATATTTTTGAAGGCCGCCGCCCGGTCATCAAAGTTGATGACTGCGGGTGAACAGGCTTTTACCCATTGCATCAGCCTGTAATCACCGGCAGCGAGCCGATCCTGCGCCGATGCCAGCAGTGATTTGTGCATTAGCAGCACCAGTTGCAACCGGTCCTGAACCTCGGCAATGCTGATGTCGTGCTGCGCGGAACCGGCCAGCAGCCGGGCCAGTAGATCATCGGGCAGAAAAGGCATATCACAGGGCACTACCAGCACCTGCTCATGCCTGCAAACAGGCAGCGCCGCGACGATACCCGAGAGCGGACCGTGCTTTTCGTTGACATCGGGAACCACCGAAGGCGAAAACGCCCGGTACCGCTCGAAATTACGATTAGCGCTGATGACAACATCATCGACCTGATGCTTCAGCGCCGCCATAACATGAGCAATCAGAGGCTGGCCGTTAAACTCCACCAGCCCCTTATCCGCATGGTGAAAGCGCCTGCCTTCACCACCGGCGAGAATAATACAGCTAACCGAAGGGGTGTTCATATCAATCTGAAATCTCACTTGTTAAGACATAGTTGGCAGTTAAAGCTTTCAGTCCACAGATAAACGCAGATGAACGCGGATAAAAGCTAATGCCTTGTACTTCTCTGCGCCCTCTGCGTCTCTGCGGTGAATGATTTTTCACTAACACATCTAGTGTTTTTTTCGCATTCTTCGCGAATCAATAATCATTTCTGTTTTTGACTTTATCTGTGTTCATCTGCGTTCATCTGTGGACTATTGGTTTAACAATTATTCAGTTTTTTTGCGTCCTTTGTGTTTTTGGTGGACTGAATGCCTTTTTCTCGGTACAAAATTAGCTATCCAGTCGTGAATTCCACCCGGCATTCATGGCCGCCCATTTTGAAATCACGGCAGATCTGGGGACGTTGCGCATATATCATGCAGTTCATGGTCTGACGGTTCAGTGCCGCGCACCAGCCGTCATCCAGCCGGGCCATGGTCTGTCCACCCCAGCGGTCGGTGGCGATATAGCGCTCCGGCACACCGGTTTCGCTGATCAATAATACTTCCAGGCGGCAGCAGCTGGCCTGACAGCGATTGCAGGTAATTTCGGTGAACTCAGCAATTTCGGGTACGCTATTTTGCATGCAACAATCTTCCTGAGCGCACCATTATAGAACGCTGCGCACCAATAAGGTGCGGCGTCGACAGATAAAATACAACCTCTTACTGTCTAATAAGTTATTGTGGAGCATATAAGTGTTATTTCCATGGGGTATTCGCCGGATTTCCGCTCAAAACCCGCTGACGAACGCCGCGCATAAAATTGGTGCGCTTATTGCATAGAGCAAGGCAGACAGGGATTTAAGCTATCGACGCTCAGCCATTTCAGGGTTAAGCAACTGAAGTATACGCGCACTTTCGCAGAGCAGCTTATCACCGATAGCCCTAACAAATTTTAATTGAAATATACATATTGAGGAAAACGTAATGAGTGGAAATGAATCTCGCGTCCAGGCAATCTATCAAATCACCAACCGTGAACCCATGGCTTTAGCAACTCCCGAACCACTATCAAAGATCTGGGCCTGTGATGTCTTTAATCTGGCAAAGATGGAGGAGTCGCTCTCTAAAAATGCTTTCAAAGCGATCAAGAACACCGTGCAGACCGGCGCTCCGCTGGATGCCGCCACCGCTGATATTGTTGCTGCGGCGATGAAAGAGTGGGCGATGTCCAAAAACGTCAAGTTTTTCTCTCACATCTTTTTCCCTATGACCAATATCACCGCCGAGAAGCACGACGGTTTTATCGTCACTAACTCGGAAGGTGCTGCGATTACCGAATTTACCGGCAGCCTGCTGATCAAGGGCGAGCCTGACGGCTCTTCTTTCCCCAATGGCAGCATCCGCATGACCAATGCTGCACGCGGCTATACCGCCTGGGATCCGACCAGCCCGGTCTATATTATGCACACCGATAACGGCTCCACCCTGATGATCCCCAGTGTCTTCATGTCCTGGACCGGTGAGGCGCTGGACAAGAAAATTCCGCTGCTGCGCTCCAACAATGCCATGAACAAAGCTGCGCAGAAAGTGCTGACCCTGATGGGCGAGACCGATATTGCGCCATTGAATTCCAGCTGTGGCGCGGAGCAGGAATATTTTCTGGTCGATGCCAACTTTGCCAACAGCCGCCCCGACCTTCTGCTGGCCGGTCGCACCCTGTTCGGTGCACCGCCTGCCAAAGGCCAGCAGTTTGATGATCATTACTTCGGCGCCATTCCGGCGCGTGTTCAGGTTTTCATGCAGGATCTGGAAGATCAGCTGTACCGGCTCGGCATTCCCGCCAAAACCCATCACAATGAAGTGGCGCCGGGTCAGTTCGAGATTGCGCCCTACTTCGAAGCCGCCAACGTCGCCGCAGACCATCAGCAGCTGATGATGACGCTGCTGAAAACCACCGCCAAGAAACACGGCTTCGTCTGTCTGCTGCACGAAAAGCCCTTCGCCGGCATCAACGGTTCCGGCAAGCACGTTAACTGGTCGGTGGGCAATGCCACTCAGGGCAACCTGCTCGACCCCGGTAGCACTCCCCATGACAACCTGAACTTCCTGCTATTCTGCGGCGCGGTCATTCGCGGCGTACATCTTTTCGGCCCCCTACTGCGCGCGGCTATCGCCACCGCTTCCAATGACCACCGCCTGGGGGCCAATGAAGCGCCACCGGCGATTCTCTCTGTCTATCTGGGTGATCAGCTGGAGAATGTATTCCAGGATATCAAGGACGGCAAGCTCGCCAGCAGTGAAGTCGGCGGACTGATGGATCTGGGCCTTTCCCAGATCCTCAAGTTTGAACGTGATCCGGGCGACCGTAACCGCACCTCGCCGTTTGCCTTCACCGGCAACCGTTTTGAATTTCGCGCAGTCGGCTCCTCGCAGTCGGTATCCGGCCCACTGATAGCGATGAATACCATTCTGGCCGACTCACTGAACTGGATCGCCGGTGAGCTGGAAGCTCAATTGGGCAAGGGTGTCAAACAGGACGATGCGGTATTCGCCGTGCTCAAAGAGTTGATGAACGAACATGGCAACGCCGTCTTCGGCGGCGACGGTTACTCTGCAGACTGGCACACCGCCGCCGTTGAGGAACGCGGTTTGAAGAACATCCCCACCACTGCCGATGCTTTGCCGGCGTTTCGCGAAGAGTCGGTGAAAAACCTGTTCAAAAACACCAGCGTGCTTTCACCTGTCGAGCTGGAAAGCCGCTATGAAGTCTATGCCGAACAATACATTCTCTCCATCGAAGTAGAGGCGAAGCTGATGGTAGAAATGGCAAAAACAAGTATCTATCCGGCCGCCATCAGCAATCTCTTCGAACTGTCGAGTACCACTTCGAGCATGGCGGAGATGGGCATTGAGATGGATACCTCGGTCGCAAAATCGATCGCTACTGAAACCAATGCCATGATGGCGGCAGTGGAAAAACTCGGTGCCGCTCTGGAGCGTGATGACTTTGCTTCGATCGAAGAGCACATGCAATATTCGGCCAACGAGATTCACAGCCTGATGGATGAGGTGCGCGAGCATGCTGATCTGCTGGAGACTGAAGTCGCCGATGATCTATGGCCATTACCCAAGTACCGTGAAATGCTATTTATCAAATAGTTGCGACTGCTGTTGCACTAAAGCTGAGAGGGCCGCTAAATTTAGCGGCCTTTTTTTCGCCGGGGAATAAGTATTGAGACTGAAGCAATCCCGATCGAACGCTATTTTTAGTGTGATTGCTCATAGTAAGATGCACGCAGTTTTGTGGCTGGATGCGGCAGAGTAGTAACCATGCCGGAGATAAGTTTTCGGGATTATTTTGAAGAAGGCTCTATAAGCATGAAAAGAGTATCGGGAATCTGGTTCACAAAAATAGTATGGCTGTGCATGATGTCTTCGGATCTGCCGGCAGAACCGACGCAGTCGCCGTGGGAGAAAATTCGGGAAGAACAGGGCATCGTTGTCTATGCGCAGGAAATCGAAGGCTCCGATATTGTCAGAGTGAAAACCCAGATAGTTATTGCAGCGAACATAGAGGAGATACAGGCTTTTATAGAAGATATTTCCAAAAGAAAAACATGGGTGCCGTTTCTGGCGGAGGTGCGCATACTAAGAGACTATTCACACACGGAAAAACTGGAATATACCCTGTTTGAAGCACCCTGGCCCGCCTCCGACAGAGACTTTGTCTACCGCCGGAAACTGATCTACAAGGACGATCAAAAGATAATCATGGAGATGACCTCAGAAGAGAGCGAACTGATGCCCGGGCAGGATGACGCAGTGAGAGCTGAGATACTTGAAAGCCGATATACCCTGATCGCTATCAATGACAACAAAACAAAAGCCGAACTGATCTTTTATGCTGACCCCAAAGGCTGGCTACCGAACTGGATCATTAACAAAATACAGCAGGCACTGCCGTTCAGAATGCTGCGAAATTTAAGGGCGCAGGTGGAAAAGGCAAACAGACTGCCGCGAAGTGAATAACCGCTGTTAAGATTTCAGTGCCCGGGCATGGTAGGCGATGTGTTCGCCGATGAAGCTGGCGATAAAATGGTAGCTGTGGTCATAGTCCTCCTGCATGCGCAGGGTAATGGCCTGTCCGGCTTTGTCGCAGGCCGCTTTCAAGCTCTCCGGCAGCAGCTGTTTCTCATCATAAAACTCATCGGCGGTGCCCTGATCGATCAGAATATCAGAAACCCTGGCGCCCGCTTCGACCAGGGCCGTGGCGTCATAGGCGTTCCATGTTGTTCTGTCATCGCCCAGATAGGCGGTGAAACAAGTTTTTCCCCACTCACCGTTAACCGGGTTACAGATAGGGGCGAAAGCGGAAACCGATCTGTAACCGGACGGATTTTTAAGCGCGCAGATCAAAGCGCCGTGCCCGCCCATGGAGTGACCGGAGACCGATTTAACACCGGCGAGTAGCGGCAGATTTTCCTCCAGCAAGGCCGGCAGTTCCCGGCTGACATAATCATACATCTGATAATGTCCGGCCCAGGGCGGTTGCGTCGCATTGACATAGAAACTAGCACCCTGACCCAGATCATAACGCTCGGCATCGGCGACATCCTCACCGCGCGGACTGGTGTCGGGAAAGATTAAGGCGATGCCGTGCTCGGCCGCATAACGCTGCGCCCCGGCCTTGCTGCGGGCGTTGTCATCGGTACAGGTCAGGCCGGAGAGCCAGTACAGCGCAGGCACCTTTTCGTTCTGCGCCTGCGGTGGCAGGTATATCGAAAAGATCATTTCACAATGACACGATGCAGAGTCGTGGCTGTAACGATTCAGATAACCGCCGAACTCTCTGATGCTTGCAATAATTTGCAGTGACATGATGCGGGCTCCTAGAAAATAATGACCGAGCGAATGCTCTCGCCGCTGTGCATCAGGTCGAAGGCACGGTTGATATCCTCCAGCGGCATGGTGTGGGTGACCATGCTGTCCAGCTCGATTTTGCCGTCCATGTAGCGCTCAACGTAACCGGGCAATTCGGTTCTGCCCTTGACGCCACCGAATGCGCTGCCTTTCCAGGTACGGCCCACCACCAGATTGAAGGGACGGGTCTGGATGACCTGCCCGCTCCCGGCGACGCCAATCACGGTCGACACGCCCCAGCCCATGTGGGTACATTCCAGGGCATCGCGCATAACGTGAACATTGCCGATGCATTCGAAGGAGTAATCCGGGCCGCCGTTAAAAGTGTCCTGCATGTATTCGACAAAGTTGTCACCGACATCGTTGGGGTTAACAAAATCGGTCGCGCCCAGCTGTTTGGCAAATTCAAATTTGTCGGGATTAATGTCGATGGCGATAATACGTGACGCGCCCGCCATCACCGCACCCTGCACGCAGGAGAGACCGATGCCACCCAGCCCGAATACCGCCACGGTTGAACCGGCCTCGACTTTGGCAGTATTCAGCACTGCGCCGATGCCGGTGGTGACGCCGCAACCAAGCAGACAGACCTTGTCCAGCGGCGCGGCCTTGTTGATTTTGGCCAGCGCAATTTCCGGCACCACGGTGTATTCAGAAAAAGTGGAGCAGCCCATGTAATGATAGATATCTTTACCGTTTTTGGAAAAGCGCCGCGTGCCGTCGGGCATGTAACCGGTCCACACCGTCGAAGCGATGGACTGGCAAAGATTGGTCTTGGGCGATTTGCAGTATTCGCATTCGCCGCATTCAGGAATGTATAAGGGGATAACATGATCACCCACCGCTAAACTGGTAACGCCCTCACCCAGCTCAACCACTTCGCAGCCGCCTTCGTGGCCGAGAATGGCGGGAAAGGCACCTTCCGGATCATCGCCCGAAAGCGTAAAAGCGTCGGTATGGCAGACACCGGAAGCGATCACTTTCAAAAGCACCTCGCCTCGTTTAGGACCCATAACTTCAACTTCTTCAATGGACAGAGGTTTTTTGGCTTCCCATGCAACTGCGGCTCTAGCTTTCATATAATGTCTCTCTGTAGAATCGAGTTAATAATAATTGAGTGTTCTTAGAAGGTAATTAGCCGCGCGCCATCAGCGCGCGCAGGTCGATTACCGCGGCATTGGCGCGGGAGATGTAATTGGCCATAGTCAGCGAATAGTTGGATACCCAGCCGAAGCCGCTGCCGTTGAGCACCATCGGGCTGGACACCGGCCTCTGCGCCTCTTCCAGCTCACGAATAATCTGCTGTAGCGAAGCAATGGCGTTTTTCCGTTCCAGGCTGGATTGGAAATCAATTTCTACGGCGCGGAAAAGGTGCAGCAGCGCCCAGACGTGACCGCGCGCCTCGTAGAATATATCATCCACTTCCAGCCACGGCGTTTGGGTGAAGGCGACGCCCTGTGCCGGAGCACTCTGGCGAGCGGCAGGGTCATTGGCAAGATTGCTGTGACTGCGTATCTGGTCAACGCTGCCGGAGAGACGCTGGGAAAGACTGCCCAGACGCTTCTCCACCACCTGCAACCAGCTGGCGAGATTATCGGCGCGGGCAAAAAACTGCGCATTGCTATCGTCGTCATCCAGCAGCCGTTTACGGTAGGCGCGCAGATGAGCCAGACCGGTGCGGTATTCGCTTTCGCTGGCGGGCAGCATCCAGGAGTCGTTCTGAAAGTTAAACTGCGGTTCAGCGCGGGCAAGGTCGGCGTCTTCCACCGACTGCGATTGCGAACGGGCGTAGTGATTGCGTAGCGCCGCAGCCTGATCACGCAGAGCCACCAGCGCGCCGAATTCCCAGTTGGGCATATCGTCAAGAAGGCTGAACGGCGGCAGCACATCGTTACTGATGTAGCCGCCGGTTTTCTCCAGCAGCGTCTCACCTATGGTGATCGCGGTATTAACACTGGCGCTGCCGATAACAATCTCTTCACCGCGCTGATCGACCTTTACCTTGAAGGACTCCGGTTCGTTACTGACCACAAAAGTAGTGATCAGCATGATCAGCAATAACAGCAACACAATGCCGCTGGCCAGACGGCTAAGGGCAACCCAGGGAACAAATCTGTCGCGCAAAGATGGCATAAATTTCTCTTTTTTAAATAAACGACCAGCATAGCGCTGTTAACCCGGCACCGCAATCACTCCCTGTCGCAGTGTGACTGGTTTTCATGTAGATGGACTGAATCCGGTTGAGAGAGTAAATTCAATTATCTTTGCCGCCATTGCACTTTAGAATCTGGCGGTTTTATCAACACAACTATGTCGGAGAATTAAATGAACAGCAACCTGATGATACTGCCTGCAAACAGGATAACGAATATTCGCCTGATACAAATACCCGATGACATTGTGGGACACGAAGCCTACCGCTACGTCACCGGCCTCATCGCGAAAGTGGAAGAGAATCCGGAATACAGCTGGGATGATGTATTGGATCTGCTGGAAGAGCGGGGCTTCGAAGCGGTTGATTTTGTGTTGGGGCCATCACTGGATTAACCATATATATGAAATCTGCTATAAGGAACAGGGCTAATCTAAAAACACAGAGATAATAATATGTCAGAAGATAATTACGCTTCTATCGACAAAGCAGTCAGTGACGATTACGAATTTTCTATCGGTGCTGTCATCAGCGAAGCCTGGGCTAAAACCCGCGGCGCAAAATGGACGATTCATCTGGCCTTTTTATATGTTTTCCTGGTAATGATGGGTTTAATGATAGCCTTCGCATTTCTATCCACACTTCTCATTGAAGTGACACAGGATCCATCAGGCAATGTTGCTTTATCACTGATAATGCAGCTGGGGCTAAATTTGATTATTATGCCCTTGATGGCGGGCATCATTATTCTGGGTATCAAACGCGCCGTCGATGCGCCCATCAAAGCGGGCTCTATCTTCGGTTATTATTCAAAAATGATTCCGCTACTGCTGACCATGATACTCATGTACATAATGATCATTATCGGCTTTCTGTTACTTATATTGCCCGGCATCTATTTGTCGGTCGCCTACTATATGGCATTACCCTTAGTGGCTGAGAAAGGCATGAGTCCATGGCAGGCGTTAGAGACCTCGCGCAAAGCGATAACCCGCCGATGGTTCTCGGTTTTTGCGCTCTTTATAATCCTGTCGATTATCATATTTATATCAGCGATCCCATTAGGCTTAGGGCTGATCTGGACCATGCCGTTGATGATTATCGCTTTTGGAGTCCTGTACAGAAATATGTTTGGTGTCGAGGCTGAGACGCTCACCAACTGACAGGTGATAGTGCATCAAGGAGCTTTCAGGCCTGAATCAATTTTCAATTAATTCAGGCCTTTCTCCAATTCCCATTCAGGTTTCTTCGTACAAATATATTAATAAATGCAACCTAAGCCACTCTTCCATTAAAGCGACAAATGCTCAGTGACAAAATCGGCATCCTTGTCGCCCCTGCCTGACAGGTTCACCAGAATAGTTTCATCACTGCTCATGTCTTTGGCTATTTTCATGGCGTAAGCAACCGCGTGGGCACTTTCCAGCGCAGGAATAATGCCTTCCTTGCGGGATAACAGCATAAAAGCATCCAGGCATTCCTTGTCGTCGATGGTCTTGTATTCCACCCGCCTGATATCTTTTAAATAGCAGTGCTGGGGACCGACGCCGGGGTAATCCAGACCCGAGGCGATCGAATAGACTGGTAAAGGATTACCTTCCTGATCCTGCAGGTTGTAACATTTGAAGCCATGAATCGCCCCTTTTGATCCGAGTGTCATGGTAGCGGCATGGTCAGTCGTATTCAGTCCTTTGCCCGCCGGTTCGACACCAATCATTTTCACCGATTCATCGTTAATAAAGGCCGTAAATAGACCTATGGCATTAGAGCCGCCACCGACGCAGGCGACCAGCACATCGGGCAGTTTCTGTTCTCTTGCCAGAAACTGCTCGCGTGCCTCCTTGCCGACAATGCTCTGAAAGTCACGCACGATTTTGGGGAAAGGATGCGGCCCCACCACCGAACCGATGGCATAAAAATAGTTAACCGGATCTTTCAGGTACTCCTCAAAAGCACTGTCTACCGCGTCCTTCAGGGTTCGGGTACCGCGACTGACCGGCACCAGGGTGCAGCCGAGTATTTTCATTTTAGTGACATTCGGGTGCTCTTTCTCTATGTCGATTTCACCCATATGGATTTCACACTCGATACCCACCAGCGCACACGCGGTGGCCAGAGCCACACCATGCTGCCCCGCGCCAGTCTCGGCAAGCACCTTGGTCTTACCCATGTATTTGGCCAGCAGGGCTTCGCCAAGACAGTGATTGATCTTGTGCGCGCCGGTATGATTCAGATCTTCGCGCTTCAGATAAATACGCGCGCCACCCACATGCGCAGTCAGCCTCCGGGCAAAATAGATCGGGCTCGGGCGACCGACATAATCCGCATAAAGCTCATGCAATTCGTTTTGAAACGCCTCGGTTTGCACCACTTTATCGTAGGCATCATTGATCTCGTTCATGATCTCAATCAGCGGCGGTGGAATTATCTGTCCACCGTACTCACCAAAATAGCCATCCTTATCAGGCATCTCTAAAAATTCTGTAGCCATGCTTATAACCCCGGTTGTGAAAATTTTTTCTTAATATAGATTCTTATGACCATAGTCTGGCTGTTCTGGACAGAGCATCGCTGAATATGATGCCAAAATTGGCCTTTGTCATTTCAAGGATGTATAAAAGCACAACTTGCGGGGTTTGGCAATTTCAGGGTATGACATCTACAGCAGAAAAGGTCTTTGAGCTCACTGAGACTTAATTTCCGGGCAGGATATCTGCTCTTTTTATTACCGTCTTTTACAGAAAATGTTTGGTGTTGAGACGGGAACTGACGCATACTAAGCGCAAGAATGAAGCTGAGTAATACAGGCATAGAAACCCTGTATGCGATGGGTATTCGCCAAATACTCCAGCAAATCATTTTTATCATTACGACAGGCACATAGTCAACTATGACCTGAATACGTGACTTAACTGCGGATTCCGGTATGACCAAGATTGCTGCCATATATGTACAAATGACGGAACAACAACTATGAATATGAACATGACCTTAACTCTCGCCCCGATTATTTCCCTGCTGGCCGGAATCCTCATCCTGCTTATACCCAGACTGCTGAACTACATAGTCGCCATATATTTAATCGCTATCGGTCTACTTGGACTGTTCGGCGCTGCCAGCATGAATTTTCAGTAATTGCAGGCAACAGACGTCTGTCGAATTTAGGATGAATTGTCTGCGGAAGCGGGAGAGCGGCCCAAATTTCCCTAAACCCGACAGCCTCCTGAACGCGTTGATTCAGCTGATTATTCGGTTTACAAATTAGTATGGCGACAGGGCTAAAAAACAGCACAGACAGTGCAGCTATCCTGGTTGAGAATGAAGATGACCTGTATCTGCTTAAGTGCAAAGGAAAATGGACGCTTAAATATGTCACCAATGTCGTCTCTAGTATTAAACGCATTTCTAAGCGTATACCGGCACAAAGCAATGTAAGCTGGGATATCTCCGCAGTTGAAGAGTTTGATAGCGCGGGCATCATCCTGCTTCAACACTATGTAAAAAAGTTCGAATCCCGGTTTAAGCAGGTCGATATTGTCGATGCCAGCAGCAGGCAGCAAAAAACGTTGGCGCTGTTTCAGCAGGAAGAGAAAGCGCCGGAGTTGATAACCGCTAAAGATAATATGCTTTCCGCTCTCCTGCAGAAGGCCGGGGAAAATACCCTGTCTGTCTTTCACGATATTATTGAATTTATCACTTTTATTGGCGAAATAACGGTCACCTTATTATATTCCCTGCTGCATCCCTCTTCGATCAGATTTAAAGCGATCATAAAAAATATTGAAGAGGCGGGCGTCAAGGCATTGCCCATCGTAGCAGTCACCGCTTTTCTAATTGGAATTGTGGTTTCATATCAGGCATCCGTGCAACTGGAAAAGCTCGGTGCAAATATTTTTATAGTCGAAATGATAGCCATCTCCATAACTCGAGAACTTGCGCCTTTAATTATCGCAATCGTAGTAGCAGGAAGAAGCGGTGCATCTTATACTGCACAAATAGGCGTAATGAAAATAACCGAAGAGATCAATGCCATGAAAACCATGAGCTTTGATCCGATGAGGTTTCTGGTTCTACCAAGAATTGTGGCTTTAATGATAGCAATGCCACTGTTAATATTTTTTGCCGATATTGTTGGTATCGCCGCCGGTATGATGATCGCTGACACGCAGATGAATATCTCCTATACCGAATTTATATTGCGCCTACAGAGTGTACTGGATTCAAGGCATGTATGGATTGGAATTATAAAGGCACCTTTTTTCGCATTGTTAATTGCCACGGTAGGATGCTTTCGCGGCTTTCAGGTTTCATACAATAGCGAGAGCATCGGCAGATATACAACGATAAGCGTCGTCAATGCTATTTTTCTGGTGATTGCCTGTGATGCACTGTTCTCGATAATTTTAACGGAGTTAGGGATTTGAAAAAAACCGTGATAAGTATTGAGGATGTGGTTACCAGTTTTGATGAGACTATAGTGCATGATCATATAACCCTGAGCGTAAACGAAGGAGAAATATACGGTTTACTCGGCTTTAGTGGCTCCGGTAAATCAACCCTGCTGAAAGAGATGATCATGCTGCTTCGACCACAGAGCGGAAGTATTCAAGTTCTCGGTAATGACGTGCTGAATATAAACTCATCAGACGCTGTTGAGTTGAAGAAAAGATTCGGCGTGCTATTTCAATCGGGCGCGCTGTTTTCATCATTAAATGTGGCTGAGAACATTGGCATTACTCTTAAGGAATATACAGATCTTCCTAAGGAGTTAATTGACGTCATCGTTAAGGCAAGAATAAATATGGTGGGCCTGCCAGAACATGCCGGCTCCCTTTATCCATCAGAACTGAGCGGCGGCATGATTAAGCGCGTGGCACTGGCGAGAGCACTGTCAATGGATCCTGAAATCCTTTTTTTAGATGAACCCACCTCCGGGCTGGATCCGGTAGGCGCGGAGGAATTCGAGCAATTAATTGTCGGTTTAAGAGACCTGTTAGGCTTTACTGTCGTCATGGTGACTCACGACCTTAATTTAATCATGAATATCGTCGATCGCTTCAGTGTTTTGTTCGAGCAGAAAGTTATTGCAGAAGGTAGTTATGACGAAGTCACCGGATTAGATCATCCGGTCATCAATAAATTTTTTAAAGGTGCTAAAGGCACGATGAGGCTCAGTAAATAACATGGAAAGCAAAGCTAATAATCTCCTCGTCGGGAGTTTTGTCATTATATTTGTTATAGGTCTTGTGGGCTTTATATTCTGGCTGGAAGATTTAAGATCCATGGATGATGATGTTTTCTACAAGGTATATTTCGAGGAATCCGTTGCCGGCCTGAGTCGTAGCGCTTCGGTAAAGTACCGGGGTGTCCATATAGGCATAGTAGAGTCAATACGAATAAATCCTAAAAATAATGAGGAGATAGCATTGCTGTTAAAGGTAAAAAAAGAAGCGCCTGTTAAAACAGACAGTGTTGCCGTTCTTAAATTTCACGGTTTAACCGGGTTGGCATTTATTGAATTAGAGGGTGGCAGCAAAGCCTCACCGCGCCTGACATCACAGGCTGGAGAGATCCCCACAATTGAATCATCCCCTTCTACATTCGGCAAGCTCAATGATTCGCTGCCGGACATTGCCCTGAATCTACTGGAAGCACTTAATCGCATCAACACATTATTAAGCAATGAAAATCTGTCCAATTACAATGCCTTGATAGAGAACGCCGTAGATATCACCGCCTCTATAAAAAGCTATGAAGGTGAGCTTGAAACGTTGTTGGCTAACGGTATTATCATGGAAGAAAAGGCCATTATCTCACTGGACAAAACCGCTGACGCCGCAGATGAAATCAGCCAGGCGGCACAAGCATTTAATAATAGTCTGCAACGGGGCGACTATAATCTCAAAGCTATGGCCGCACCAACTCTTGAACAGGCGGATGCATTGTTAGACAGGCTGTACGCGTTATCGGCACAGCTGGAAATGACGCTTTCGGATATTCAGAAAAGCCCGCGAGATCTTCTTTTTAAACAAACATCGCCACGACCCGGCCCCGGAGAAGCTACCGAATATGAATAAGCTATATACATTGTTGCTGTTCATCAGCGTTACTATAGTTTCAGGTTGCGCCAGCAAAGCCGTCCCTCCTGATGATCTATATATGCTCCAGCCTTCTTGTGAAGCATTCACGCCTTTACCCTCAGAACCCTTGCCCTCAAAAGTGCTGAAAATCTCAAAGCCCAAAAGCACATCCGCGATTATGAGCAGGAACCTGCTTTATCGGCAAAATGAATTGATGCTACTCCCCTATGCATACAGTAGCTGGAGCGACACGCCCAACAATATGCTTAGCTTTGCTTTCGTCACATGCATTGGTAAAAGTGCGACGTTCAGGTCGGTTCTACCTTCACACTCCAGCGCCCGTGCCGATTTATTACTGGAGAGCAATCTGCTTGAGTTCTATCATCATATAAATTCTGATGACACCTCCGAGGGCCGAGTAAGCATAGAGTTTTATCTTGTAGACTTAGACAGCAGCCAGGTGGTCGCCACCAGGACATTTCAACAACGCTTTGACGCCCGCACGCAGAATGCCAGAGGAGGCGTCGAGGCGCTCAATTCCGCTACTACAAAATTAGCTCAGGATCTGACTCGCTGGCTGTCTTCCACGGTTGCTGATGCTGCAGCTATAAAATAACTGGCGGTAGACGATTAAAACATTTAGTCCACAGATGAACACAGACAAGAACAAGAGCTTTGTCCGCGAAAAACGCGAAGGACGCGAAAAAGTCAAAAGCAGAGCGTATGAATTAAATGGTTTTTTCGCGTTCTTGATTACGCGCAATCCTGCGCTTTACCCTCCGGGCCGCACTGCGTGCGTTCAAAATGCTCCCGGCATTTTAGTGCGTTTTTCGCGGACTCCTTGTTTAGCTTTTAACTGCCAACTATGCCTTCAATACACTGCATATAGGCTTCTTCCAGCGTTTCTGCTGCATACTCTTTTTTAAAACCTGCAGTGCTGCCGACATACATCAGTTTGCTGTTATGCAGTA
Organism: Gammaproteobacteria bacterium; assembly: GCA_024636785.1. Taxonomy (GTDB): domain Bacteria; phylum Pseudomonadota; class Gammaproteobacteria; order SZUA-229; family SZUA-229; genus LH-M37. Next base: position 35,961 of record JAGXGK010000042.1, on the reverse strand, counting down.
CGGCTATGCGGTCGGCGAGTTCGTCGACGTCGGCCAGAACGTGTGAGCTGAAAAAAACGGTGAGGCCGGGGTCTTCCGGATCATTTCGTTTTTTACTGTGCAATTCTTGTTTAAACAGCACTCTGGCTTTGGGGTCCAGTCCGCTCATGGGTTCGTCGAGTATGAGTAGTTTTTTATCACTCAGCAGACAGACCGCGAGGCCTAGTTTTTGTGTCATGCCTTTGGAGAGTTTGCCTACCGATGACTGCATTGCGGCTTTGTCCAGCTCCAGTGCGTCGAGCATTTTATTGATGCCGGCTTCATCGCACTTCTGACCCTGAAGCTCAAGCATGTAGCAGATGAAGTCTTTGCCCTTAAGGTGTGGCGGTGGCGAGAAGCGGTCGGGCAGATAGGCCAGTTTTTTTCTTGCCGTTACCTGACGATGCGGCTCACCAAATAGTTTTATCTCGCCGCCATCAACCGCCACCAGATCGAGCATGGCTTTAATCATGGTGGATTTGCCGCTGCCGTTCATACCCACCAGCCCGAAAAATTCACCCCGATTTACCGACAGGTTAATGCCATCGAGCACTTTTTTGGCACCGTAGGATTTAAGCAGATTATTACACTCAATAACTTTCATGATTATGCTGAACTTTAGTTTACAGGTTTCATTAAAAGCAGGGCAAAAAAAAGCCCGCATACCGGGCTCTTTTTATATCACGTCGTCGCAATGCAATTAAAAATTTCTGAATACCGCTGCACAATTGTCACTGGGTGTTTTCAACTGATACTCATCGACAGTAGCAACAGTGTTAATACAAGCTGCAGCCATTGCTGGCGTCCAGGTGGTGCCACCCAACCCTATTTGCATTAATCCAGCTCCAGCAATTCCGTCATCTACTTTACGGTCGAGCTCGGCAAGCACGTCAACCGGAACACCCTGGCCAGTAATCAATTCATGCGCTGCCGCTGTCGCTGCAACTGAACTTATCTGTACACTTCCGTGACTTATAACCATACCGGATCCGAATCCGTTATCTGGACATAGCACTGTGGTGCATACATATAAAGCGGCATCTGCGATGCTGGCAGTATTATCAGTATAACCGCCGGTTATATAACCTGCTGCCTGTAAATGCACCCATGCAAGTCCACGCTCTGCAGCTGTGACGACTTGACCATTACCATCACCACCTGCCGTCACACCCGGCAAATTCACAGCTGCTCTTGCCGTTAAATAATCACCCGGAAACGCACGATAACGATCCTGAAAACTGAACCAGGCTGCGGTAATGCCATCAACGCTGTTATTAAGCGAGCGAACACGTGCAGTATTAATCAATTCCTGACCTTTGAGCACGCCACCCAGTAGCAGGCCGATAATTACTAATACAATTGCGATTTCAATCAGGGTAAAACCCTTCTGTTGACGGCCTAGCTGTTTTCTCATTTGTTGGTGCATGCTCATACTATTTCTCTCAATTTTGTTATGCATTGATCTTATTTTATATTTATAGCTGATTATATTGCAATTAACAGGCCATCTATAAAAATACCGCTGCAATGGGGATTTTTTATTATTATTCTGTTAAAACTTATTCTTTCTGTCGAGATCTCGACAGCTCTACTCTCCTTCTGTCGATTTTTCTTCTAATTCGCGGATTTTTTCGCTCAGGAAGCGCAGTTCATAAGGATCGGTTATTTCGCCGCTTTCCAGTAATGCGCCCACCAGAACTTTGGCGGCTTCGATTTCGCCCATGTCTTCCAACAGTATGAAGTGCATGTCACGCGCCCAATAGGGAACCTGTTCGCCGGTGGCTTTTTCCGCCAGTGCGCGGGCGTATTTTAACGCTAGCGGCATATCTTTTAGATTGTGTTTAGTGATTATGGCGGCATGGGCCAGCCAGCGCCAGTGCCGGTTCGGGTCTTCGTTAAACTTGTTGTAGATGTAATCCATCATGATGCGTTGGCGCGCCGGGTCGGTGACGCTGCCATAGACTCTGGCGGCGACCAGCATCGGGTAGCGCCCTTCGGGGTCGAGTGCCATGATGGTGTCCAGCCAGCGGGTAATGCGCAGGTAATCGAGCTGATGGAAGGAGAGACTTATTCCGGGCTGGTTATCGAATGACTGTAGCCATAAATTAAGCAGCTTTGAGATGGCGATGGGCTCATTCAGCGAAACCAGCGTGTAGGCGCTCACTGACATGGGCGCGGGCAGGTCTTCAGCCTGTGCTACGTCGGTTTGCTGCTGACAATGCCAGACCAGTTGCAACGCCAGCGCCAGCACCAGAAGCAGCTGAACCGTTTTGGGCACATGCCATACCGGCCGTTCTTTGTCGAAAAAAATCGCCGGCATTAAAAGTTTTTCCGGTAGAAATCAAACAGCGCGATTGCTGATAACAAACTGAGATAGATCAGGCTTTGAATCAGTATCGGCCATAGTTGTTGCCAGTCAGCGGTGGCGTAAACCAGCCATTCGGTTTGTGTGAAGCGGCTCAGGTCAGGCAGTATCCAGGTCATCATTTCGATAAAAACATTCATAAACTTCTGTCCGATGCTATCATCCCTGACGATGGGGTGCTGCGCCATCAGTGACAGCGCCGCCATGATGCGGGCGGCCAAATAAACGATGAATACGCCGGTTAAAGCTGCCGGTGTTTGTTTAAAGGTAAACATCATCACCAGCGCCAGCGCTACCACCAGCGACAGCTCGAATGCCAGCGACAGTGCCCAGATCAGAACTTGCTCAAACGGCGCGTAAATCAGCAGCAACACGGCATAAGCGATCGCCATGAGCACCGAGAGGGCAAGGTAACCGAGTAATTTCCCCAGATAGTAAGTGCTGCGGGTGATGGCCATGGCCAGGATTATTTCCAGTGTCTTGTCCTGAAGCTCGCGCAAACTGCTGGAGACGACAAACAGCGCTACCAGCAACACCGCGCTCAGGCGCAGAAACACCGCCAGCACCGACAGCTGCGTGGCACGATGCTCGGTGATGGCTAAATCACCGACAAACTCAACCAGCACAAAGCCTATAATCATCATCAGCAGAGATAACCACAACAATCGATTACGCATCGATTCAATTATGGTAAATTTCGATATTGTTAGCATTTGAGAAACCATGGAACCGATTTACCTGATGAAACTTATTAATAGGCAATTGTAGGCAAATGACTCTACCTTTGCTATCCATCCGGCGTTTTTTCAACTTCGAGCATCAGTTACTCGGGCTGATGCTGTTCAGTCTATTAATGGCTGTTTTTCTTGGGCCGGACAACAAGATTGCCTACAGCTTCCTGCTGACCCATTTCGGGCTGTTTTTGTTATGGCAGCCCATCTTAAGTCGTGATTACAACTTTAGCTGGATTAATCTGGCTCTGCTGTCCGGTTTCATACTGGTCTTCATCCTATGGTTCAATTTCTGGATCAGCGCATTCTGGATGCTGTTGCTGCTCAGCCTGCTCACAGGTCGCATCTTCGCGCGCGGCATCGGCCGGGCCACTTATGGCCTGGCAGTCATCACCCTCTTTCTTGAGCTGGTGCTTATCATCAATCCTACCCTGTTTGAATTAACCGGGATTCCTGCGGGTGACCAAATAATCGTTCAGTTTATTTTGCTGGGCCTGCCACTGCTGCTTGTCTTTATTCCTTCAAGAAGCGCCCACGCTGCGCACATCGACTTCATTCGTGGCTTTTTCATTGTCATACTGACCCTGTTTTTATGCATGGGTAGCGTACTTGTTACATTTTCATCAACAACGCCTTATTTACATTCGCTGGTGATTACAATTTTAATTGCCGCTCTGTTTCTACTCGCGACAGCTGTATTGTGGACACCACGCGCCGGCTTTTCCGGCATCGCGCAAATATGGGAACGATACCTGCTCAATATCGGTGGCCCCTTTGAACAGTGGATCTCCAGACTCTCCGCCGTCGAAGCCAACACTAACATCCAGCCTGAACAGTTTCTTCATACCAGCATTCAACACCTGTACGCCTATGACTGGGTTTGCGGGGTACATTGGCAGAATCATAATCAGGAACATCTCTCCGGCATAAAAAGCGCTCACACTGCAAAATTTGTCGACGATGGCTTAAATATAACGCTATACGCCTACAGTCCCATTGGTCCCGCTCTGTTACTGCACACCAGACTATTGTTAAACGTGCTGAGCTTTTATTACAGAGCCAAAATACAGGAGCAGCAACTGATCAAACAGGCACACCTTCGTGCTATTTATGAAACCGGCTCCAAACTCACACACGACGTTAAAAACATTTTGCAATCCACGCAAACCATGACTCTGATCGCGCTGGATAAAGACACCAATCTTGAAGACGTGCAGGTTATTTTGCAGCAGCAACTGCCGCTGTTGACGCAACGGCTGAAAACCACTCTCGATAAACTATCCACCCCGAAACAGGAACAGTCCAAAATATCGAGCATCAGCAGCTGGTGGAATCAACTGAAAGTGCGCTACAACCGGCGCAATATCGACTTCATCGAAAATATCGAAAGTGATTTTTCTATACCTGTCGATGTTTACGACAGCATCATTGAAAACCTGCTGGACAATGCCCGCCACAAACGCATCCTTCAAGCCGATATAGAAATATTCGTGCAGCTGGAATGTCGCAACAACAACGTAAGACTCACCGTCTGCGATACCGGCAACGCCGTGCCCGAACAACTCGCCGCCATGCTGTTCAACACCCCGCTTGATTCAGAAGATGGTTTTGGTATTGGCTTATACCAATGCCGGCAACAGGCCAGCCGTCATAATATTGAGTTGGAGTTATACGAAAATATCGAGGGGCGTGTTTGTTTTAAGTTGGAGCAGGTGGTTAATAATTAAGGCAACTGGCCTGCTTCTATCATGCGGCTGTAAAGAATATAGGGCGAGACCCATACTATCAAATCGTCGAACTGGCCTGCTGTTGAGCCAACAGCACTAAACTCCTTACTGACAAATACTCGATTGCCACCTACGGTATAGGCCAGATTTTCCCCTGCAGCATTGGCTGCAACAGCTACTTCACCGGCATTCTCACCCTGATCTGAATTTGGTGCTACGTTTGAAACAAAGGCACTTCCGTCTTTTCCCAGCGACAACAAAATGAACGGTGCGTTGTCAATCAATTCAAGTCCTGCTGAACAGCTATCAGCAGCAGCACTATCCTCGCTGCAAACTACCAAGTTTGGAGCAAGAACAGCCATGGTTGTCGCCGCCATATTGCCTGCCGTAGTAAAATCAGGACCAGTTGTCACACTGTAACGAATTGGATTTCCCCATGTATCAATTAATAAGTTATCCATGTTATAGGCACCATCCAGTCCAAGCGTTCTACCTGGCACAAACCCGTGCTGCAATGTACATACGCCATCGGCAGGATCCGCGCCACCTGCGCTGACAGTTGTTGCAGGACACGGTAACTTACCCTCTGCTGCAGCGAATCCTAAAATTGCCATTTTGATATCTTCAAGCTGATTTTTAGCATTGTTGCGTTGAGTGGTTTCAATTCTTGATGCCAGTGACCCAATAAAACTTCCCATTAATACACCAACAATAACCAGCACAATCGCCAATTCGATAAGTGTAAAGCCAGATATATTTTTTCTTATTACCACTAGCAGGCCACCACACTCATATCTGTTTTAATGCAGAACATAATATCATTGCTTCCTGCGCCTACTGTATCGTATACACCATTGCCTAAATTATCCGGAAAAATACTCGCTCTATTGTCTTCTAGATAATTCTCAATATCATCCTTATCATCATCTAAATCAGCTGCCAGTGCACTATCAAATATAGATGTGTACCGCTGCTGGGAATTTAGTTTAAGACCAGCAAAAAAGACTATTCCAGCGTAATCTATAGCCCCTACTTTTGCACAATCACCACCGCATGCAGACACGGCGATACTAGAAGGTCTGTGCGCTTTTGATATGATATAAAAAAAATGATCTTTCCAATTTCTCCAAACGTTAAAATATTCACCACTATCACTGCCTGCGTCATTAGAAAAATTTATATTTTCTATTATCAATGGTGTTGATACTAAATCAATACCATCACAATACGAATTCTTAAAAACATAACTATCATTTCCGTTACTTAATTCTAAATTAGCCCGACTAACATCATATGGTAATCGACCAGCGTATCCAGATGTGAAATCATTACTATCATCGTAATCAACATCCCTTCGATATTCACCACCACTCAAATCAGGTAATACCGGCATGGGTAAGTGTCCGCCATTATTTGCGCCATATGCTGCAAAACAGAGTGCAATTGCTTCTGTTAGGCTTTCAATTTTTTCATCGAACGCTGCACCTGTTAGCACAGCTTGTTGAGAACTCCATAGCTCGTCATAACTGATAGTTATAATCCTGTCATTCACCGGGTTTGTCACGGATTTCGTGCCAGCATAAATTTGCAGAAGCTGATCAATCACATTCTCTGTACCTGTATCAATCGCTGCATTATTTATCGTACCATTGTCATCAAGATATGCCGCAAGGTTGTTGTAATCTCCGCCACATGCAGTTCCAGCAAGAATATTTCTAGATTGTCCGGATAACGTACTATCAGGTGCAATAATGACCGCAACTGGACGGCTTTCTGCTGTATCGCCAACTACAATATTGCCATTTTCATCCACTATCTGAAACTGCCCATAACTGTCAGGATTTAACGCGGCAAATGGAGTCTGTTTATATGCAGGGGACACGGCATAGATAAGACAGGACCCGCTAGAATCCATGGGTTCATCTATACCAACCGTTCGCCATGGAAAATACCCGATTCCGTTTGCATACGCGCTGCCACAATTACTATCCTGCTTTCCTTCTTGAAGCGAAGAATTATAATCAGGGCATGGTAGTTTACCCAGATCCCCATAATCTCCTGCTACTGCCCAATTTGATACAGCATACGCAATAAGTGCCGCTTTTGCCTTCTTCAATACCGCCTGAGTTTGCATTTTCTCATCGGTTTTAATCTGATTAATAAAAAGCCCGGAAAATGAATAGGTGGCGAACGCTAAAACTATAACAACAATCAAAATCAGCAACGCTAAGCCCTGCTGATTTTTTGGTGTTTTAACTGATGAACGGGTGGACATGAATAACACGGTGGATTACACTTTTTAAATTATTTAGCAACATCGGAAACGCCCTCACCTTCTGACCAGGTTTCGCCGGGTTTGAGGTAGATTGTTTTGCCGTCGATCATCACCGGGGTTTTGTTGCCGGCGTTGATGGCGTTTGAATATACTTTGTAGTTTTCTACATTTGAGCTATCCATAGTGTTCTGGCCGTTGATCCAGACTACGCTTTTTCCGTTGCTGCGTTTCACGATGCCATTGAGCTGGACTCTGGAAGTGCCGCCCTGTATCTGATTGGCTGAAGCTCTGTTATTTCTTCTGTTGCTATCTATCGCCTGCCTTTCTTGCGGGGTGGTGAATAATGTTTTTAGCGACTGTTCGCTGTATTGCTGCGCCATTGCCTGTAGCGGCAGCACCAAAAAGAGAGGCAATAGAATTTTTTTCAGTGTTATCATTTTACTGTTGGCTCCGCTTTTCAGCTGACTTGAAACTGTACCAGCTGAGATCACAATAGGCCTGTATTCTTTCAGTGCTATTTTTTATTTTGTTGCCGGTATTTTCAATCACGCATTTATCGACGGTAAAAAGTCCCTGCGCTTTTTCGTGCAGGGTATTGAGCATGGAAAACAGATCACCTTCGTGCGCCATTTCCATATCCAGCGTCATCATACTACGATAGATTTCCAGGCCTTGTGCGCTATGCCGGCCTTGTTTATCTTCCACCAGGCGCTGGCTACTGACATTGTATTTTACCGAGAACAGGCCTTTAGCATTGGCGGCTTCCTGTATAGTTTCCAGCCAGTTGAGCCGATTCTCTTCGCCGACTATGTTATTGCTTACCAGAGCCCGATAATCCGATTCATATTGATCAATTATTTTGTTGCTTTCTCTGGAGCCGTCTATTTTGTTTTTCCATAAGCGCATGGCTCTGTTTTCTGATTGTCGCCCTTCATAAGCATGTTTTATATAACGATCCGAGGCGGCAACCAGCGCTATGGCAATAATTATTACCGCCATGAATAGTATCAGTGGTTTTTTTATGAGCGGGTGAATATATAATTTCTTATTCATGATCCGGCTCTCTCATCGTCACTTTGAGCGCAAACCTACCTTTCTGTTTTTTGCTGCCGGCATTGACGTTCAAGCCGCTTTCGTCGGTGAAGGCTTTTTCCGAGCGAACCTCAACGGGCATATTCAGAACTTCGACCTGTTCAACTCTTTCATGCTGACTCAGGGCTTCAATAATCCGGTTAACCTGCGTCACCGAGACTCTATAATTATCATCTGAAATATTTATACGCCCGTGAATTACGCCGACATGCCTGACCGGGTCTTCGACGGTGGCATCAACTTTTCCTTTATTAACCTCTTTGATGTCGCCGAGGTCTTTATACTGTTCCGCCTGCCATTCGATCTTATCTATATGCTCGATACCAAGGCCGGGCTTTGACAGTACTTCACTTATTTCTATCATGAAGTCCAGCGGCGAGGTTCGGCTGTGCTGAGCTATGCGCTCGGCCATATCAACGGCGGCATTCATTGATCTTGCGTGCTCAAACACCGGTTCGTATTCTTCAAAGCGCAGCTTGTATAATTTTTTGTATTCCTCGGCCTGCACGCGCAGCAGTTCGACCGAGCGCTCATGCTCTATGGCGCTGGAGAAATTAGATTGCGCGATTAGCATGGCCGCCAGAAGCAGCAGGATACTAGCGGCCATAAGCGCTTTTGAGCCCAGCTGGTAATAATATTCGCGGTACTCTTTCGCCATGCCGTAATGCGACTGGAATGCCTGCTGCCTGGCACATAACCAGGTTAGTATCCCATCGGAGTATTTGCCTGACAGGCCGTGCACGCCGGCTTTGTTTTGCAGCTCGGGAAGGGTGTGGGTTTTTATTACATTTAAGGCATCTGTTTTGAATTCGGCTTGCAGCGATTTAATCTGGCTTTCCGAGCCAACTATGTGTACATGCACAAGCTCATCGGCAGCAATCAACCTTTGATTGCGCAGAAAGGCGACGGTTCTTGCCACTTCCGGTGCGGCAAACTTGCCAATGTCGCTGATGTTGCCGGCGTCCTGATTAATCACTGACTGGCGACTGGAGAGCATTTTGCCATCTCTGAAGAATGTCTGCCGAAGATTGCTGTTAACCTGCTGACTCACCAGCAGCACGGCTCCGGCTTTCTCGCCGATCAGTGGCAGCATGCCTTTACTGAGCAATGGCAGCGTCCAGATGCCAATTAAGGGTACCCGGCATTCTTCGATGGTGTCTTTCCAGATGTCAACCAGGCCCGGATTGGTGATACCGCCGATTAATACTTTGTCATCGCGGCGGCCTTTTTTCTCACGGCCAATGACTTCCGAATAGACGTACTGTCTGCTGGAGCGATAATGGCGGTCTTGCAGTCGACCGATAACGGCTTTTCTATCTTTACCGTAGACATGCGGTGCCGTTTCTATTCTGAAGTCTTCCTCAATGACATCGACCAGTAACCGGGCTGGCGATTTTGCGGAGGTGTTCAGATACTGCTTGAATTTATCCAGGCCTTCCAGATTAGGCTCGAACGAGCAGGCACCGTGAAACTTTTTACGGTCCCAGTGGAATACCGTTAGTCGATGACCTGAAAAATAAAAAACTCTATTCACGCTCGTTAATTATCCCTGACATTATATTTTTATGTTGGCCACTGCATCGTAAACCGGGCCCAGTACTGAGAGCATAATCCACATCATTATCCCGCCCAGCAGCACTGTCAATACCGGCATCATGGCCGGCTCAATTTTATCTATCGACTCTCTCACTTCGCGATTATAGAAATAACTGACGTTCATCAGGGCTTCGTCCATTGCACCGGTGTCTTCACCAATACGGATCATGCGCACGATCATGGAAGGAAATACGCCGGTCGCTTCAAAACTTTCGCTGATTTGCATGCCTTCCGAGATGCGTGCCCTGGCACCGTGTATGGAGTCTTCCAGCATCATGTTGTTCATAATGCCTTCGGAAATTTTCAGGGCATTCAGCACCGTAATGCCTGCGCCGTACATCATGGCAAAATAGTTGGCGAAGCGGGCTAATTTTATTTTCATCATTAGCGGCCCGAACAGCCATATTTTTAGTTTCATTTTGTCGATGAAGCGCTGAACATCCGGTCTGTTAACGGCGATCAATTTGATGGTGACAAAAATGGCTATCGGACTCAGCAACATGACATACCAGTAATTCACAAATGCGGATGATACCGAGATGAGTATCCGCGTATGCGTGGGAATTTCCGTGCCCATGTTTTTTATGAACGGCAGCAGTTGTGGCATCAAATAGATCATCAAAAAACTGACTACGCTCAGCACCACAAAGCTGACGATGCCGGGGTAGATCATTATTTTTCGACTGTGCGCTGCCAGCTCATCCTGCCAGCGCAGGGTCTCGCCCATTTCTCCCAGTACCCTGACCAGAAGCCCGGTCTCTTCGCCGACGCGAACCAGGGTGACATAGATGTCATCAAAAATATTTTTGTGTTCGGACAATGCCAGCGACAAAGTTTTACCGCCTTCGATGTCATCGATGATGGTTTGCAACACATCGGTAAAATGGCTGTAATCCAGGCTGTCGCGAATATCACGCAGGCAGTCGAGCAGCGGCACACCGGCTTTTAATAACTGTTCAAGATGGAAAGTAAAATTGATCAGTTCTCGTCGGCTGATGGTTTTGCGGCGCAGCCATGATTTCGAGGCTTTGGCCTGCTCGTCGAAACTGAGCAGATCGAAGCCCATGCTTTTCAGGCGTTTTTCCAGCTCCATGGGGTTGCTGGCGATCATGGTATCGCCGCGCACCTTGCCCATTTCGTCGATTGTTTTGAATTTATAATCCGGCATGATTTACATCTTCAGTTATTTCAGTCGCCGCGTCATATCGATCACTCGTGAAACCTCCCGCAGAGAAGTGAGGCCGGCTTTTACTACTCTTATGGCATCATCAGCCAGGGTTTTATAACCCGATTTCACGGCACACTCTTTCAGCTCACCCAGCGTTGCTCTTTTTGCAATCAACTCATCCAGATCGTCTTCGATGGTTAACGCTTCCATAACGGAGATTCGACCTTTGTAGCCGGTATGACCACAACGCTCACAGCCTGCGGGCTCATAAATTTTTACCGGCTCAGTGACTCTCAGCAGTCTGCTGTCGACCACGTCCGACCATACCTCCTCTTTGCAGTGCGTACACAACAGGCGGATTAAGCGCTGGCTGATGATGCCGATAATGTTTCCGGTCATGATATCGGGCAGTACACCGATATCCAGCAGGCGGGGAATCGCGCCAATGGCTGAATTGGTGTGCAGGGTGGTCAGCACCTGATGCCCGGTCATGGCGGCTCTGAATGCCATTTCGGCGGTGTCTTCGTCACGCACCTCACCGACCAAAATAATGTCGGGATCCTGCCGCATCATGGAGCGGATGCCGTTGGCGAAATCCATCCTCGCCACTTCGTTGATGGAGGTCTGGCGGATCATATCCACCGGGTACTCCACCGGGTCTTCCAGCGTCATGATGTTTACTTCTTCGGACTTCACGTAATTGAGCATCGAGTAGAGCGTGGTGGTCTTACCGCTACCGGTCGGCCCTGTTACCAGAATAATACCTTCGGGGCGCGCCATCATCATTTTCAGGGCGCTGAGGGTGTCTTCATGCAGCCCCAGATCTTCCAGCGGTACAATGCCTTTGGCCCGGTCAAGCACACGCAATACGATATTTTCGCCGTGTGTGGTGGGTTGTGCCGATACACGAAAATCAACACGGTGGCCCTGCACTTGCAGACTCAGGCGACCATCCTGCGGAATTCTGGTTTCTGCAATATTCATCGAAGACATCACTTTCAGGCGCACCACAATGGCGGACCAGTAATCTTTATGCAGACTGCGAATCTGTCTCATCACGCCGTCAATGCGGTAGCGCAGGCGCAGGAAACCGTCTTCCGGCTCGAAATGAATGTCCGAGGAATCGCGCTTTACGGCGTCGGCTAAAATCGCATCGACCAGCCTGATCAACGGCTGGCTGTATTCATCTTCGACTGCGTCGAGACTCTGGTAATCAATTTCACCGGTCTCGATCTCGCGCAGAATACCGTCCACCGAAAGCTCATAACCATAGAACTGGTCAATCGCCCGTTTGATTTCACCTTCGCCCGAAACGAAGGGGGTGATTTCGATTTTTCTACCGACCAGGGCGTGTACCCGATCCAGCGTCTGTAGATCGGAGGCATTTTTCATCGCCAGTCGGAGATGCTGATTTTCCGGATTGAAACTGATCGGGACGATCACGTGCCGTTCGGCCATTTCTTTTGGAATTAACTCCAGCGCTGCGGCATCGGGCACCACGCTTTTCAGGTCGACACTTTTGATGCCCAACACCTGACCGAGCATATCCCGCATCACCGACTCTGAGACAAAACCCAGCGACACCAGAATCTCGCCGATCAGGCGACCGGTCTTCTTCTGTTCGGTTAAAGCAATTTCAACCTGATCGACCGACGCCAGCCCTTTTTCAACCAGACGTTCGCCAAGTCGTTTTTTGGCTTTTATAATTATTTCGGCTGAATTCATAATTTTCTATTCGGCAGCAAGATTGTCGATGCGTGTTTGCACATCCGTTCTGGAAAAGCTGATCGTCTGTTTTTCCGCTAATACCAGACATTGCCGGTAAAAACGCAACGCCTCTTTACGCTTGCCCAGCTGATCCAGGCTCACCGCCAGATTGTAGGCATAATTCGCATTCTCAGCATCGCCCTGCCAGGCCTTGAAATAGGCCGCTTGCGCTTCCGGCCATTTGCCCTGACCGGCATAATAGTTGCCCAGGGCATAATTCAGATGAAAGGCGGATGGCTGCTGTTGCAGAAGCGACTTAAGCTGGCTCTCTTCCTGCGAACCCATCGTGGTTTTTTCCAGATTGGCCATTGCCGCATTCGCCACCTGGTCCCGGGGATCGAGCCTGAGAAGCAACTGGTAGCTCTGCTTCGCCTTTTTAAGGTCATCGTTTTTGATAGCCACCGCGGCCATGCCCAGCAGCGCATCGCGATTTTTTGCTTCACGCTGCAAGACGCTTTCATAGATTTTGCCCGCCCGGGAGTAATCCTCACGGTTATAGGCCAGCCAGGCCTGTTGCAGCAGTGCATTGATCGGATCTTCAGTTCTAGTTTGCCGCACTGAAAAACTGTTTTCGACCTCCTCGGCCTTAACCTGTGGCGTTACCGCACTGGTCGCAGGTTTAGCGACCGGTTTTGCAGCTGCCTGCGGCTTCGCCTTCACTTCCACTTCGCGCGGGGGAGGCGGCGGCGCGACTTCGTCTGTTTTCACCGACTCAACAGGCGATGGCTTCCGGCTTTGCTTTACCGGTTCGGCCTGCACCGCCTGCATCGCCAGCCTATGTTTACGCTCCAGTGATTCGACCTCTTCCAGCACACCGTAATAGTGATAGCCTCCGGCCACCAGCAGAATAATGACGGCGACAGATAATAGACTGCCCCATAATATCTTCTGTTTCCGGCGGTATCTTTTGTTGGTTTTGTAGATTAATAATTGCAACGCATCATCCGAAACGGTGGAGGTGGTGGCGGCACTTCTCTCCAGCTCCAGCGGCGCTTCCGTTGCTTCCACTGTTGGCGCTTCGGGTGCTTCCTGCGCAGGGCCCTGCGGCTCTGGTGGCTCCAAAACTTCGGGTGGCTCATCCAGCACCAGTTCCAGTTCATCGACAACAGTTTCTGCTTCCGGTGGTTCCGGCGACAGTTGCAGGGGCGGGGTTTGCGTGGCCGCCTGTAACTCCAAAGGCTCAGCCTCTGTTGCCGCACTACTGTAATCAGCCGCTGCGGTTTCCGCTTCGCGCATTTTCTGTTTTTCTTTCTCAGCTTTTTTCAATGCGTCCAGTAACAGGCTCATATCATCAATCTCAAATTATCTGGACTGGGCTGGACTGGCATCAAAATCATCCATCAGATATTTGCGGTACTCTTTCAGGTCACCGTTCAGACTGGCCTCGTGCACCACGACCGGTCGTATAAAAATCACCAGCTCGGATTTCACATACTCGTCATCCTGATAAGAGAACAGCGCGCCCAGAAAAGGGATGCTGGAGAGGATGGGTATGCCGGTGGTTCTTTTATTGACCTGATCCTGCATCAGCCCGCCGATGACGGCGGTGTCACCATTGTTCACTTTTAGCACTGATTCAATCTCACGCACCTGAATGACCGGAATGCTGCTGATGACGCCTTCTTTTGCCAGTTCCGGATTGGGATCGTTTACCGTATCCACAATTCTGGATATGGTGGGCCTGATATTCAGGGTGACCACATCATTGCTGTCAATGAAGGGCATCACCGACATGACAAAGCCAATCGGCACGGTATTGATGTCGGTGCTGATGGTGGCCGGACTGGTGACGACGCCGGTTGCAGCGTTAATGATTTCGGGCGTCACTTCAACGGAAAAATAGACTGCGTTGTCGACCACCTTGAGCATGGCGGTCTGATTATTGAGTGCCATGACCTTGGGGCTGGATAATACTTTTACGTCACCGAAGGTCTCCAGCGCCTTGAGGGTCGCCGACAGGTTCTCGCCGGAGCTGGTGGTGGTTGAGCTGGACAATTCAAAGAAAGGGGTGGTGCCGAGGTTGCCTCCCAGTAAATTCTGACTGATCTGATCGGTGATATTGCCCAGGCCATCCATCTTCACCATCGACCAGTCAATACCGGCCTGATAGCGATCACTCAGGGTGACTTCGGCGATGGTGGCTTCGATCATAACCTGACGCTGCGCGCCGCCGATGACGCGATCCAGAAACGTCTGAATTTCGCGGTGCTGCCGGAATGTCGCGCGCACGCCGACCACGCCGGTTTCGCGATTGACCATGATATTTCGACTGCTGCCGGCTTCGTCGCCTTTGACCTCTTCACCGATGATGCCGCCGAAGTTAACGATCAGGGTTTTCCAGAACTCATTATCGGAGACATTATTAACCTCTGAACTGGAGTTATTACCCGCAGCCCCTTCGGTAGTACCCGTCGAACTGATTTCGGTGGAGACCTCAACGCTGCCCTTGCTCAGGCGTGACATGTTCAGATAGTTGACGCTGTAGAGATGCAGATACGGCTTGTCGGCGCGAATATGCAGGGTGTCGTCTTCCAGTGTGTAATTGATAGCGACCTGACGGGTGAGCCGCTCCAGAATTTGCGGCAAAGTCTGGTCGATGGCGTTCATGGTAACTTTGCCTTCGATGTCGCTGTCGATATCCAGATTTAAACTGGCATCCCGGGCCATGGAAAACAACAACTCGCGCACCGGCACCTGATTGACCACCACGGTGTAGGTTTCCAGCGCGGGCCGCTGTTCAGGTTCGGGCAATATGGGGGCGTCATTCACTGTCGCCGGAATGGTATCGAGCGGTGCCGACTTATTATCAAGATGCCCTTCCGATCTGGTCGGAGGATTACTGGCACCGCAGGCAATCAGTAGCAGCGATAGCCCGAGAACCCCGATATTTCTAATTATTTTATTCATTTACTCACCCATTTTTCCTTATTCGTTTTTCCTTAAACCTGTTGTCGCTACAATGTCTGATTACGGATTAAATCTTTGCGTACGGCGCTGAGCCGGCGTAGAAACGGCTGGCTACTCTTCAGCTCATCCGGCAGGCTGCGAAGTTGTGTCAGCGCCACCTGATACGATTCAAAATCACCGTACAGCACGCTATAGTTTTTTGTCTCATCGATGATCGTTTCATAGATGTAAATCTGGTCGAGTTCCAGCATTTCAGGGCGTTCATTCAGGAATTTTTCTACGCCCTGCACATCGTCCACCCGTGTCATCAGCAATTGTATGCTGTATCGGCTGTCCGGCGCTATCGCCAGCCAGTCTTCTGTTGCCTGAAGCCTTGATGCCAACGGGCTATCAGTCTCCGGAATTATGATCTCGATGGTCTCTGCCGGAGCCTGGCCCGGTGCTGCTGTTATCTCATTATTTTGCGTTGCCTCGGCCGAGTCTTTCTGTTCCGACGGCGCGATAACTGTACCGAACCACACCGCAGCCACCAGACCGACGGCGACTGCCGCTACTGCCAGCCAGCGGCGCACATTCCGCTTCTTTTTAAAATCGCTATCGACGGCGCCGGTGCGGACATGCTTTATTGTGACCTCATGCCCGCCTTCCGAAAATGAGGCCATCAGTGCCTTGTCGGCCAGAATGTTGATTCGCCGGGTCAGGCCGCCTGAATACTTTTCGATGGCATTGGCGGTCTTCTGATTGAACACATCCGGGCCACGGTAGCCGACGTTTCGCAATCTAAAATTAAGGTACTCCAGCGTGTCCCCGGGCGGGAAGGGATCCAGATAGAAACTGTGGGTGATGCGCTCTTTCAGCTGACGAATCTGACTCTGCGCCAGTTTTACGTCCAGTTCCGGCTGCCCGAAGAGCACCATCTGCAATAATTTACTGTGTTCTGTTTCCAGATTACTCAACAGCCGGATCTCTTCCAGGGTCTCAATGGGCATGCTCTGGGCTTCTTCAACAAACAGAACCACCTGGCGATTATCGGCGTGTTTTTCCAGTAGATAGGCGTGTAGTTTCTGCATGACATCGAGCTTATTGCTGCTGTTGTCAATTTCCAGCCCCAGCTCGTGCGCGATGACATGCAGGATATTGTCCGGCGAAAGGCTGGGATTGGCGATATAGACAACATCAACCTTGCCTGCCAGACGCACTTCCAGCATTCTGCACAGCATTGTCTTGCCGCTGCCGACTTCGCCCACCACTTTGATAATGCCTTCGCCGCTGGTGACGGTGTAGATCAGGGCGTCCAGTGCCGCGCCACGCTGACTGCCTTCAAAAAACAGACTGGTGTCGGGGGTGATTTTAAAAGGCGGTCTTTCCAGCCCAAAATGAGCCTGGTACATGATTACAGCTTCCCTAATTTCTGCACTCTACTGTAGAGCGTGGTCCGGTTTACCTGTAGCGCATCCGCTGCTTTGCTGACCTTGTTGTTGTTGATTTCCAGTGCAATGCGGATGCAGCGGCTTTCCACTTCTCTGAGCAGATCATCCAGCGAGAATTCACCTGAAACCAGCCGCTGCTTGATAAATTCATCGCTCAGCACCTGGCTGGTCTCTGACAGCTCACTGGCGGAAAGCTGCATCTCCATCTCACCTTCCAGAATGGCACGGGTGATGGTGCTACCGGGGAATTTTGTGCCCAGACGGATGACAATGTTGCGCAGTTCGCGCACATTGCCGGGAAAGGCATAACTGGCCCAGAGTTTTCCGGCGTCGTCATCCAGCACGAAAGGTGCCAGTGAGTCGGCATAGGTGGTTAAAAAATGATCCAGCAGCAGGAAGCTGTCGCCGTTACGCTCGCGCAGCGGCGGCATATTGACATTGAGAATACCCAGACGATGGTACAGATCGGCCCTGAAATTGCCCTGAGCTACTTCGTCGCGCAGCACCTTGTTGGTGGCGGCGACAATGCGTGCGCGTGATGTCAGCTGCTGGGTTTCACCGACCCGGTAGAATTCTCCGCTCTCAATTACGCGCAGCAGCTTGCCCTGTAAGGCGAGCGGCAATTCACCGATCTCGTCCAGCAGTAAGGTGCCCTGACCGGCTTCAATGAAAAAACCCTTGTGCTCCTGATTAGCACCGGTAAACGCGCCCTTGCGATGGCCGAATAACTGCGCTTCGAGCAGGTCGGGGGCAATGGCAGCGCAGTTGATCGCCATAAAGGGTTCTGTTCGGCGCTGGCTCTGCTCGTGAATGGCTTTGGCGACCATCTCCTTGCCGGTGCCCGATTCGCCCTGAATCAGCACCGGGAAGGGCGAGTCAGCGAACTGTTGAACTTGCTGCATGACCACTTCGATGGATGCGCTCTGGCCGATAATAAAATTATCTTTTTGCACGGCGCGTTGCCGTTCGACCTGGCGCAGGCGCAAATGATGCTGCAAACGCGCCAGTAATAATTGCGGATCGGCCGGCTTGGCGATGAAGTCCACTGCGCCAAGGGTGAGCGCGTGCTGAATATTCACGTCTTCGTCCTGACCGGAGAGCACCAGGATTTTCATGTCACCCGACTGCGCCAGCAGTTCTCTGATCAGATTAAAGCCCTCGTCGGGTTTATGAGGACAGGGTGGCAGGCCGAGGTCGATGAGGGCAATATCGGGGCGCTCGTCCATTTTTGCCAGTAGCTCCGTAGCCTTCCTTCTCGAATCGGCCACCACTACTCGATAATGTTTTAGTAGAAAATAATTCAGGCTCTCTACAATCAGCGGGTCATCATCAACGAGTAAAATCGTTGCCTGTAGTTGCTGTTTTTGCCCTAAGCCCTTTTCTATTTCTGAATTTAATCCCGATTCATTCATTTATATATACGTTTGGTTAGCTTGCTTGCTATCAGTCTTTAATTTATAGCAAAAATTTATACTAAAGTGTTGATTTAGCCGCAAACTCGTGCGATTTCCCTGAACTCCCGATAAACTGGGCAGCATGTTTAATATAATTTTATACCAGCCTGAAATTCCGCCCAACACCGGTAACATTATTCGCCTGTGCGCCAACACCGGCTGTCATTTACATCTTATCGAGCCACTGGGTTTTGAGCTCGATGACAAAAAACTGCGGCGTGCCGGCCTTGATTATCACGAGTGGGCCGATGTGCAAACCCACGCATCACTGCCGGAGCTGTACGCAAAATTAAAGTCGACGGCCACCGGCACAGTTTACGCTCTGTCCACACGCGGCACTCAAAATTACAGCGACATAAGCTATTCGCCCGGAGACTCGCTGATATTCGGCCCGGAGACGCGCGGCTTGCCTCAAGACTATCTGGACAGTCTGGCACCGGAAAAAATTCTCCGGCTGCCCATGCTGGGTAACAGCCGCAGCCTGAATCTATCCAACGCCGCCGCGGTTATTGTTTATGAAGCGCTACGGCAAAACAGTTTTGCGGGACTGGGGTGACGGCGGCGATTTAATCACTGCGTGCATTCAGTTTATCTCTGCCGTGGGCCGTCTTTCCAGCAGATGCCGTACTGCTTCCCGTGGTGAAAGCTCTTCGTATAGAACTTTATGCACCTGTTCGATAATGGGCAGTTCCACCTGATATTTTTGCGCCAGCTGCATGGCTTCACGCGCCGTTCTCACGCCCTCGATTTCCTGACCGATCCGTGTTTTCACCTCTCCCTTGGACAGCCCTTCCGCTAGCAGTAGCCCCATTCTGCGATTGCGCGACTGGTTATCGGTACAGGTCAGCACCAGATCGCCCATACCGGCCAGGCCCATAAAGGTCTCCCGGCTGCCGCCCATGGTGACACCCAGTCGCATCAGTTCGGCCAGTCCGCGGGTAATTAACGCGGCGCGGGCATTGGCACCAAAACCCAGACCATCGGCGATGCCGGCGGCTATCGCCAGGGCATTCTTCAGCGCGCCGCCCAGCTCCACCCCGATCACATCGTGGCTGGTGTAGGCTCGAAAACTGCCGTGGTGTAGATTACGGGTGATCTCATTCGCCAGCGATTCGGAGTCCGATGCGACGGTAATGGCTGTGGGCAGACCGATGGCAACTTCTCGTGCGAAGGTGGGGCCGGAGATGACCGCAAATTTTGCACACTGCGGCAACTCCTCTTTCACCACCTGATGCAGCAGCTTGCCCGTGCCCTCTTCAAGCCCCTTGCTGGCCCAGGTGACGACTGTTTCGGCATCAATCAGAGGACGAGCACTCGCCAAAAAGGAGCGAAAGGCGTGACTGGGAATCGCCAGCAAAATCCAGCGTGCTGATTTTAGCGCCAGCGCCAGGTCGTGCTGCACCATCAAGTTATCGGGAAAAGGGATATCCGGCAGAAACTGTTGATTACAGCGCTGCTGCTGCAGGCGCTCCATGTGATCGGGTTCATTACCCCATAGGGTAACCGCTGAGCCTGCATTAGCGAGGTGGATGGCCAGGGCGGTGCCCCATGAACCCGCGCCTAATACCGTAACCGAAGCGGCGCTGTTTGCCTCTGCGGACATGGATTAATGCGCCGCATCCTGACTGGCTTTAGCCGCCTGCTGCTGTTGCACCTGCTGCATATAGAGGGCATTAAAATTAATCGGCGTTAACAGCAGGGGCGGGAAACCGCCTTTATTAACGAAATCAGCCACCGCTTCGCGCGCGAACGGAAACAGGGTCTCCGGACAGTACGCACTCAGCATACCTTCCAGATTCTCGCCCCCAAAGCCGGATAATGCAAACATACCGGCCTGCTTTACTTCAACCAGGAAAGCGGTTTTCTCATTTTGCTTGGCGGTGATGGTAATGCTTAAAACAACTTCGTACTGATCCTGAGCAACCGCCTGATGCGCGCTGTTAATCTGTACATTAACCTCCGGCTTCCATTCGCCGTCGGCAAAAACGTGGGGCGCATTAGGCGATTCAAACGATACATCTTTCAGGTAGATTTTCTGAATGGCAAATTGCTGCTCTGTCTGTTTATTTTCTTCTGTCATAATCATTCCGCTCTGTAATAACACCGGCAGTGCCGGCATCGATTAGTGGTTATTTTTTGCTTACCGGTAAACTGGCTTCCGTCCAGCCGTTGAGTCCGCCGGCAATATTATGCACATTGGTATAACCCGCCTGACTCAACATGCGACTTGCCCTGCTCGACGTCGCGCCGCTGTTACAGCAGACCAGCACCGGGACATCTTTATCCAGCGAAAGCGTCTCCTGTTTATCTTTCAACTGAGAAAGCGGCACATTGATCGCACCTTTTATGTGCCCCTTTTTGTATGCCCCGCTGTCACGCACATCCACAATTACGGCGTTGTCGCTATTATTGATCACACGAATGGCATTCACCGGCGAGACCTGTTCGAACCGACTGGTCCGGTGCTCATATTCAGCCTTGACCAGCAATACCACGACCACTGCAAAACCTGCCCAAAGATAGGGATGGTTACCTATAAACTCTAACAACTGTTCCATAATAGTTTTTCTTAATCGCCCAATTTTTGTGCAGCGGAACAGAACACTTCCTGCATCATTCCAATCAACCGCAATGTACGCGTATCACCCACCCGATAAAAGACTTTATTGGCATCTTTTCTCGAAGCCAGAATACCTTTGTCGCGGAGAATAGCCAGATGCTGAGAGATGTTGCTTTGCGAGGTACCCACCGCATTAACAATATCCTGTACACTTACTTCCTGATCACCCAGAGTACAAAGTATTTTTAAACGTAACGGATGTGACATCGCTTTCAGGGAGCGCGATGCCCGGTTAATATCCTCTTCACGAGTCATTAATAGAGGTTCTTCTGTATTTTCCGGCATATGCATTCTCGATTTATAGTTTGCTTTTAATTATATAATTAAAATCCAATACAATATAATATAATACACATTTTTTATATAAATAGCATCGAACTCTTTTGATTTAGAAAAACCACCCCTTTATACTAAAAAGACTCTGTTTTTGCCCGCAAACATCATACCGAACGGCGTTGCATTTATCATGAAAGGCTCCATTCTATCGGCTTTTTTTCTGCTGGGCGGCATTCTCTATTCACCGGCGGCCGCACTGGCGGATGAAAATCCCGATAGCCAGGTTTACCAGAAAAAGCTCAATCGCTTACAACAAAGCATTGTCAATATTCAGACACACCTTAAAGAGACCCAGAGCCATCGGGGACACACCCTGACCGAGCTCCAGCAGCTCGAAGGCGAAATCAGCACCAACGCCCTGACCCTCAAAAACACCGAAGCTAAAATCAACACGCTCAGCGCTCATATTGCTCAGCTCAGAAAAGAGCTGGATCTGCTCGGCCGACGCCTTGAAAAGCAAAAATTTATCCTTGCTGAACAGCTCCGTTCTGCTTATACCCTGGGTGCACAACAGAGTATGAAAATGCTGCTGAATCAACAGGATCCGGCTGAGATCGGGCGCATTCAGACTTACTACAGTTACCTCAACCGGGCCCGGGAATCCGAAATTCAGTCCTTTATCCAGTCCATTCAGTCGCAACAGCAACAACAGCAGGAGCTTTCCCGGAGCCTGGCTTCCCAGAAGGCCGCTCGTGCTGCACGTAAAAACCAGCATCGTGCACTCCAGAAACAACGCTTGCAACGCAACCAGCTGCTTACTCAGCTGGATAAGAAAATCAACAATCAGAAGCAGACCCTGCTCGGACTCGAATCCAGTCGTAATAAAATTGAGGATCTATTACGTGATCTGGGGCAGTTGCTGGCTGATATTCCCGCCGCACCCGGCTCGAGCAAGCCCTTCAAACAGCAAAAAGGGAAGCTGCCCTGGCCGACCAAAGGGCCGTTTCTCGCCCAATATGGACAGAGTCGCCATCAGGGTGATCTAAAATGGAAAGGAGTGCTGATTAGCGCGCCCTACGGTACGCCGGTTCGCGCTATCAGTCACGGCCGTATCGCTTTCTCTGACTGGCTGCAGGGTTATGGCTTTATCATTATCGTTGACCATGGCGAGGGTTATATGAGCCTGTATGGCCATAATGAAACCCTGCTCAAACAGACCGGCGACTGGGTGGCTGCCGGCGAAACCCTCGCCACTACCGGTGACAGCGGCGGCCAGCCCAGGCCGGGGCTTTACTTTGAAATCCGCGAACGCGGCAAGCCGATTAACCCCACTGGCTGGTGCACGTAGAAAGTGCCGCAGCACGTACCCCGTTAGCCGGTGCCTTTGGTATAATATCGTTTTTTTCAGAGAACGTCATGCTTCGTATTCGTTCTAACGGTGCTATAGTCTGACCCACTGTCAATATAATTTCAGATCAACTTTACACGCATTTAACCGGCCAAAATGGCACGGAGTTTTTAATGACTAAACAATTCAAGGCCGCGCTTGTCCTGACCATGGGCATTCTTATCGGGATCTCCGCCGCTGTCACTGACAGCGTTTTCGCCAACAAGGAGGTGACTAACGGGCTGCCTCTCAATGAGCTACGTAATTTCTCAGATATCTTTTCGCGCATCAAATCCGACTACGTTGAAGAGGTCGAGGACAAGGTACTGCTGGAGCATGCTATCAAGGGCATGCTCTCAGGCTTAGACCCCCACTCCAGCTACCTTAATCCCGACGAATACAAGGAGCTCCAGATCGGCACTACCGGTCAGTTCGGCGGCCTGGGCATTCAGGTGGGCATGGAAGACGGCTTTGTAAAAGTCATTTCACCCATCGACGATACTCCTGCCTTTGAAGCCGGTATACAGGCCGGCGACCTCATCGTGCGTCTCGACGAGCAGTCGGTGAAGGGCATGAGCCTGAATGACGCGGTTAAGCTCATGCGCGGCAAACCCGGCACCGATATCAAGCTCACTATTGTGCGTGCCGGCGAAGACAAACCACTGATCATTAAGGTGACCCGCGATATCATCAAGGTTGCCAGCATCAAAAGTCGCATGCTCGAACCCGGTTATGGCTATGTACGCATCACCAATTTCCAGTCAAAAACCCCTGCTGACCTGCTCAAAGCCATTAATTCACTGAAAGAGGAGTTTGGTGACGAACTCAAAGGCCTGGTGCTGGATATGCGCAACAACCCCGGCGGCGTTCTCAATGCCGCCGCTGACATCTCCGATCTGTTTATCAACAAGGGCAAACTGGTTTACACCGAAGGGCGCGTCAAAAACTCCCTCTTTGAATTTAACGCCAAGCCGGGTGATGTTTTAAACGGCGCACCCATCGTCGTGCTGGTCAATGGCGGCTCTGCCTCCGCTTCTGAAATTGTCGCCGGCGCGCTACAGGATCACCGACGTGCGGTGTTAATGGGCTCTAAAACATTCGGCAAGGGCTCGGTGCAAACCATTCAGGAGCTACGCAGCGGTGGCGCGGTTAAAATCACCACGGCCCGTTATTTCACCCCTTCCGGTCGCTCCATTCAGAGCGAAGGCATCACCCCCGATATTCTGCTCGGTGATTTTAAGGTGACAAAAACCGAAGGTGGCAGCCTGTTCCGCCTGAAAGAGTCCGACCTTGGCAATCACATTACCAATCCGGATAAGACTGACGAGCAAATCAGACTGGAGATAGAAGAATCCAAGGCCGGTTCCGATGAGGAAGAAAAGGTTCTGGCTGCCGAAGACTATCAGCTGCATGAAGCGCTGGTTCTGCTCAAGGGGCTGACTATTTTAAGCCGCAAGCCCTGATCATCTGACGGAATGCCCGGCCATATTCATCAATACGCCGGACGCTTATTCGTTTTTGTTGTATTACTGGCGGCGTTTTCAGCCGCTGACGCGGAAAAAATTGCCAGCATCATCATCGATGACCTGGGCAACAATTATGAACAGGGACAGACTGTGGTCAACTTTCCGGCCGCGCTGACCCTCTCCATTCTCCCCCAGACCACCTTTGCCACCACGCTGGCGAATCAGGCTCATGCCAACGACAAGGAGGTCATGCTGCACCTGCCGTTACAGTCGGTTGAGCACCATAAGCACTCACCCGGCACACTCACATTACACATGACGCGACATCAGTTTGATCACTCGCTGAAACAGGACCTGGCTTCTGTGCCCCATGTTCGCGGCATTAATAACCACATGGGCAGCCTGCTGAGTCAGCATCCCGGCCACATGGACTGGCTCATGGCAGAAATCTCCACTCTGGATAATATCTATTTTATCGATAGCCGGACCAGCCATAAATCGGTGATTGCCGATACCGCCAGTCACTATCGGATCCCCAATCTGGTGCGCGATGTCTTTCTTGATCCCGACGCCAAACCCGAAACCATTCGCAAGCAGTTCGAGCGCTTTATAGACGTCGTGAAAAGGAAAGGTTACGCTATTGCTATCGCACACCCATACCCGACAACGCTATCATTTCTGCGTAACAATCTGGATAAACTGGCTGAACACGGCATTGAACTGGTGCCGGTCTCTAAACTGCTTGAATTACGGGAGAATGAAAAATATGCCACATGCTCTGATACCACTTGCTCAAGGTTGTGAAGAGCTCGAAGCGGTCACCATTATCGACCTGCTGGTGCGAGCCGGCGTCGAGGTCACCACCGCCGGCCTTGATGAACAGGTAGTAACCGCCTCGCGCGGCACCCGCCTTGTGCCCGATACCACCATTGATGCGATCAGCAATGAGCGCTTCGATTTAATTGCCCTGCCCGGCGGCCAGCCGGGGGCTGACCTTCTACGCGACAACGCGCCACTGCAAACCCTGTTAAAACAGCATGCCGACGAGCAAAAATGGCTCGCGGCCATCTGCGCTGCCCCCCGGGTGCTGGCCGAAGCGGGGCTGCTTGAAGGTAAACAGGTCACCTGCTACCCCGGCGCGCTGGATGGGTATCCCCAGCTGGATGTTCGCTCCACCGCACTTGAAATAGATGGCCGGATCATCACTTCTCGCGGCCCCGGTACGGCCATGGACTTCGCCCTGGCGCTGACTGAGTGCCTGCAAGGGCGGGGAAAACGTGATGAGGTTGAGAGCAAACTGGTCAGATAGGGTCAAAGTTAGACTAAACACGGGATTAATGCCGCATCAGGCCGGCAATATTAACCCTTCCTTAATTAGGCTTTGTAAATTATTAGAATCAGTATATAATACTTGATCAATTTACTAGGTTATTAAACAGGTGCCGCATTATGCAAGCAGAAGTTAATGGCAAGATCATCGAGCTTAGCGAAGCTGGGTGGCTTGAAAATCTCGATGAATGGAGTGAAGAACTCGCCGCTCAAGTCGCAAAAAATGAACAGATTGAAGAATTAACTCCGGAACACTGGGACATTATCAATGAAGCTCGTGAATATTTCTTAGAGAATGGTACTGTCTGTGAACCGCGTAATTTTTCCAAAATCATGAAGAAAAAATTCGGCAAAGATCGCAGTGATCAGAAATACATCTATTCACTGTTTCCCACAGGCCTTATCAAATGTGCCAACAAGGTGGCCGGACTGCCACGCCCCAAAGGCTGTAGCTAAGCGGCGGGACATGAACAGGGACGTTCTCATCATCGACAACAAAAATACCGCTTGTGCTTATTTGCATACAAAGCGGTTTTTGCCGTGGGCGCAGCCGGTGAACCCGGTCGCTACCTGTGAATCCAGTCCGCCCCCAGCGAACCCTGCAAGCTGTCCAGATAACGCTGGCTGCTAACCCACTCCAGCATCTCATCGGCCTTTTCGATTCGCCCCTCAAGTATGGCCCACTCTTCGGTCTCATTTTCCGGCGTCTCATCCATCCTCTGTTCGACATAATCCCGATTCATTTTCCACAACTGAGCATCCCTCTCCTGCTTGATACGCAGGCGCTGCTGATACCAGTCACTCTGCATCAGATAGTCGCGGGTGAACATTTCCCGGATTGAGGCATCGTCGATTGTTTTGCCATTATATTCGCCGTAAGCCATGAGGTGCAGCACCGCCTGTAGTGGCGGGCAGGCGTCATTAATGGAGCCATCTTCGAAATAGGCCAGCGCCACCTTTTCCTGCGCTTCGGTGATATTGTGGATGCCGTCGATATAGGCTTCCATGTCCTGCGTCTCCGGCTTGAGCATGGCCTCGTCAAAAACAATAGTGGGCGTATCGAACACCTTGCCGAAAAAGGCGTGAACAAATTTTTCGGTAATGCGGTAACCCAGGCGACTGGCGCGAACGATTTTGCCTTCGTGTTCAAAATCTTCCAGCTTCTCCAGACAGCCGTTTTCGATCAGATATTCAGGATCTCGCTGCACCACCGGCAGGCGACACCAGATCTCCGGAATCAGCATGCTGATGTCGTGATCAACCCGCCGACGCGCACCGATATAGCCGGCGGCGCTGCTGAAACCGTCATGGCCGCACAGCATATAGGAGACCAGAGCATTGTTCAGGTCGGCCGTGGTGGAAAGGGCATTAAAAGGGCCCTTGGTGAGCGCGCCTTCCGAACCTGCACCGGTGGTCGAGGGCGATTTGCCGGTCAGACTACAGATCAGATCCATAAACAGTTCCGGCAGCTCCTGATAATGAATGGGGTTATAAACCGCCAGTGGCCGGATGCCGGCGGCTTTATCCTGCGGATTGTTCCTGCGCCCCTGCAACACCGCATTAACCGGATAGTAGACTGGCTGATCGGCCGACAGGCCGCGCGACAAACTGGTACCCAGTCTCGCCAGATAGGCACTGCGCGAATCGGCCAGGTCCGGGCGTATCTGTAGATAACGGACATTCAAACTCGGTTTGCCATCGACCATCCGGGGATGTGCGGAGGAGACAAAATATTCATCCTCGTCGCCTGCCGCCGCCTCGTTAATCAAAGCACGCATCGGCTCGGAGTATTCCTGCAGGCCCACCGCATCTTCAATCAGGTTGTTGGCATCGAAATTGGTCAGCGGCGCAAAATTGGAGATAAAATTTCCCGCTTCCGCCAGATCCGATTCGGTCTGTTTATCATGGCCGCGAATCACCGCATCGTCGGGTCGCTGAAACAATCGCTGCTCGCAGTTTTTTACCAGCTTCACACTCTTTGTGTGATAACGGGGATTGAGACCGGCCAGCTGTTCAACCGGCACCACGGTGGTGGCGCTAATGTCATCTTCGGTCTGTAGTTTCGTCGCCGCCACAAAATCCTGTCGCAACTTGTACAGCCGCCAGGTGCCGTCACTGTGCGTGCCCACGCGCAGGTAACTGGTCATCAGTTTACGGCCATCATATTTAAGCTCGTGACCGGGATTGCCGTTGACCTCATCCACCGAGAAATGTTTTCGCCAGCGGCCTTTCCACTCCTGTCGGTAAAAGCGCTTGATCAGGTACACCAGCGCCAGAATGTGCTGCGGAATGGTTTCCAGCCACTGGTTATACTCTTCCTTGTAGTCGGTTCTGGACGGTGTAAGCATGCGGATCACTGAGCCCAGACTGCGCGACTTGTGCAGCAGTTCACGGCTGTCTTTTACTTCCGGGTCTTTAAAGCGGGTGGAGTAGTCATGATTAAAAATGGCCTCCACTTGATCCAGCTCCTCTTCAAAATCGCCCACGTACACTGGTCCGGAGATCATCGAATCCTGTATCGATTTGGAAATCTCGGACTTGCCCCCGCCGGACACCGTGCTCGGCTTATGGCAGAAGGTGCCTTCGCCCAGAGTACCGATCAAACGCCAGCTGGGTGCCTGGGGATGTTTTTGCAGATGCACTCTAAAGCCACTGGGGTAGATATAGGTGTATTTGGTCAGCAGTTTAATCTGCTGTTTTTTGCCGTTTTTCTTCCAGCGAATGGATTGCCCATGCATGCTGATCTGAGCGTCTTCGGGAATGTAGATAATGTTTGGCCAGTTTTTATCAGTGGCGTAGCCTTCGTCCTTTATTTCGATTTGATCGCTGTGCTGTTCACACATCCAGGCGAAGGTGTGGTTAATCATCTCCTTTTCTATCTTAGGCAGGTAGCTCTCGCCCAGGTTGAAGCGCGGGAATGCTACGGCACCGCCGGCGTGCTCCTCTTCTACACCGCCGAACAGATTGGCTGAATAGCTGATCTGGGATTTAATCTCTTTCTTGCTGTAGCCGAAATAATTGTCGGCAATGATGGTGACGATAACACCGTTCATATCACGGCACACTATTTTGAAGGCATTGCCCTCATTGTAGAGCTCATCATCTTTTTTCCAGCACATGCCCTCATTGCGCTGTCTTTCGTCGGCTTCGTCGTAGTGCGGCAAGCCCAGAGCTTTTTTACTCAGCCCGGTGAGATGTGGGGCGAGAATGACGCAGCCACTGTGGCCGGTCCAGTGGTTGATATCGAGCGCGGCATCATTTTCTGAGAGAAAGGGGTCACCGCCGTTACCAAAGATGGCCTCCACAAAATCAAGATTCGCGACCAGTCCACCGGGGACGAAAAAGCGGGTCTCCAGGGTTTTTTCCGGCAAAACCCCTTCTACTTCCGGTCGCACAATGGGTCGCATTAACAGCGAGACCCACAAATTGATGGGCTTGGGCAGACCGCTCGAAATGGGCAAAGCCATTAAATCCTCAGGGGGATCGAGCGCCAGCTGCAGTAAATTGGCATAGACACTCACCGGCACCGCCTTTTTGTCCGCCGGAATAGGCAGTCCACCCTCCACAATATGGAACACCCCGGAGGTAGTACGTCGATCATTTTTGGGATTGTGCAAAACCCCCTGCCTGACGCGATAGGATTCCAGCAGATCGGACTTGTATCTGTTACCACTCAGCGGCAGGGACAATTCTCTGGCCACCCCGGCCTCATTCAGCGAGAAGGTTTCGGCGGGTAGCTTGATGCTCTGCTCGACACCATTACGCTGTAGATAGCCATTGAGGAAATCCTGGATGCGCTGATCCGCCGGACACCGGTATTCCGCAAATAAACGCCGGTATTCCGAATAATTTTTGATCAGGCTGTCGGCGACAGAGAGATAACCGTGCTCTTTGCTCAACTGGCACTTGTGCCCCAGCGCGGCCAGTTGCAGGCAAATATGCTGCAATTTAGTCTGTCGCGTATCTCTCATGCGTCTGTCGGGACGCACATACTGCTCACTTTCTTCGATTGATATCGCCAAAACCGCCTCTCTTTATTGCAACTCTCTGTGGAGGCTCATTTTAAAGATCCCCCGCCTATTAATCCATACGAATTACCCGGTACGCACAAATAATATTCAAATAATATTTAATTAACAATAACTTATGCACTTACCGCTACCATTCATGCGCCAATTCAGTGCGCCTGTCGTTTATTTCTTTTTTAAGTTTTTCTGCTCTTTTCATAACTTCCCTACAATCGCTATACTTATGCTCCAAATAATAAGCAGACAGGCCTGACATGAAAGTTACCCCCCTTTTAAAAATTCTCGCCGAAAAAGGCGGTTCTGATCTCTATCTCTCCACCGGTGCACCACCCAGCGCGAAATTCAGCGGCACATTGACCCCCCTGGGAAAAGATCCTGCGCCCCCGGGCTGGGTCGAAAGCCTTGCTAATGAGATTATGAATGACAGACAGAAAGAGGAGTTTCGTCTCAAACCGGAAATGAATCTGGCGCTGTCTCTTAGCGATATTGGCCGTTTTCGGGTAAACATTTTCAGGCAACGCAATGAGTGCTCGATGGTCATCCGCAACATCGTCACTGATATTCCCAACCTCAAAGACCTTGGCCTGCCCGATGTCTTGCAGAAAGTTATCATGCTCAAGCGCGGACTTATTCTTTTCGTTGGCGGCACCGGCTCAGGCAAGTCGACCTCCCTGGCCGCGCTGATCGATCATCGCAACAGAAATTCCAAGGGTCATATCATTACCATTGAAGACCCTATCGAGTTCGTGCACCAGCATCGGGGCTGCATCATCAATCAGCGCGAAGTCGGCGTGGACACCGATTCCTTTGCAGACGCCCTGAAAAACACCCTGCGTCAGGCCCCCGACGTTATTCTCATTGGTGAGATTCGTGACCGTGAAACCATGGAGCACGCTCTGGCCTTTGCGGAAACCGGCCATCTGGCCATCTCCACGCTGCATGCCAACAATGCCAATCAGGCACTGGATCGGATTATTAATTTCTTCCCGGAAGAAAAACGCAACTCCCTGCTCAGCGACCTCTCTATTAATCTACAATGTTTTGTCTCTCAACGGCTCGTACCCACCGTCGACAAAAAACGCTGTGCAGCGATCGAAATCCTGCTCAACTCACCGCGCATTGCCGACCTGATCAAGGGCGGTGAAATCCTTGAAATCAAGGAAGTGATGGAAAAATCGGCCACCATGGGCATGCAGACTTTCGACATGGCGCTGCTGGCGCTTTACAACTCAGGAAAAATAACACTCGACGATGCGCTGAAGAATGCTGACGGTGCCAACAACCTACGCCTGAAAATCGAACTCGCCGAAAAAGGCGCGAACGGCAACAGCAAAAAACAGGAAGCGGCACTCGATTCCCTGAGCCTGGTGAATGATGAACCGGAAGAGGATGAAGAAGACCCCATGAACGGGACTAATGGTTAAGAGCTTAAACCTTTAAACCTTTAAACCTTTAAATCTTTAAATCTTTCACCGCAGAGGTCGCAGAGAACGCAGAGGAAAAAACGCAGAGAAATTCTTTTTTTGTAAATTCAACTATTGATGTTTATGATCAACTCGACATTTTCCACGGCTAAGATTGCAGTCACGTCATAAACATAGATTAGGTTTTCTCTGCGCCTCTGCGGTGAAAGCTTTACGCTTTTACAAATAAACTATTTTTCTCAGATCTCTATTATTCCTGAAGTGCCATGGATGCCATTTTCATAGTGCTTTCATATGATTCTGCACCCGCGATAAATAAACCATTATGGCAAAACATGGCGTCATCAATGCCAGTTACGTCTTTAAGTTCTTTATCGGATAAGCCGGCCCATTGATTAGGCAGCGATTTCCTGTTTTCGAATGAACCGGGTTCAACGGGGACTGTTTGAATTCTCCACTGGCCAGTCTGAGAGGGGTAAACCATATATAACGCCTCTTCAGATAAGGCATGAACCGTTCTTTTCCACGGTGTATATTTTTCTAAAACAATCACCCTGGGATCTTCTGCATTATCAATAGCTGTAGCCACAATGGCTTTCGCACTAACACCACCGCCAGCAGCGGCAATAAATCGTGTTAAAACGCGCGCTGCAAAATCAACCGCTTCGTCAAAACAGGCATCAAAGTGACTACCTTCCTGCCAGGTCGGGTTAAACATTGAAACAGTCTGGCTGAGGCTAATACCTTTAGAAACACCTTCGACATGACCACAATCAATGGCATCAATATTTGATACCAGGCCTGAATCAACCGCATTGGCGATGTCCTGGTTACCCTGGCATATTTCCAGGCCATATTTCTGCCAGATCAAACCAAATGAGGAATAGGGAATACCATTCTCGCGCTCACCGGCACCACCACGCTGATGATGATCAAAACGGTCTGCCTCCGGGTCATACACACCACCCACATCAACCACAACATCCGCCTTGCCGATCAACTCTAAATCACGTGTACGAATGAGCTTGAAAGCAGGGAATACACTCTTAAGTGCAGCAATGCTGAAAACATCATCCGCATGAAAATTACCGTTGTGAGTTGCTATAGTTATATCATTCATGTGTTCTGTATCGCGTTAGGAAGAGGTATTTAGTAGGAAAAACTGGATGGCGTATTTTATACGAAATCAGCTAACAAAAATAGGTGGGACTTGATAACTAGAATGTCATATCTGGTTAATCGAAATATAGCTTCAGGTCATTTTATTGAGCATGTCGATAACAATAATTACTGGTGCTATGCACAATGAAAGACCTGACCCTGTCATGTAAGTAAGTGCCATTCGTGTCAGAGCACAATCGATTCTAATATAAATGTCCTACTTTTTTGTATCGGAAAATAGGTGTCACGGATTACTGAATCAGTAACTTGCGTTAACAGATTACGAGCTTAACTTTTTCATTTAGGCTAATTAATAGAACAATTTGACCATGCAATACGCTGCACTGGAATATGCTACGCTGTGCTTATCAACATCTCGTGAGCTAAGTCGTTCGCAAGTCATTGGAGGAAGTGGCCATGCTAAATATTGACAGACAAGAGCTGCAGGAGGCATTGCAGCAGCTGGATCAGGCTATTTACAACCATAACCAGTGGTCAAAAAATCTCACCCGTTCGATCATATGTAAATTACCCTACGATAATCGAGACATAAAGGAAGATGCCCATCGTCAGTGTCGCTTCGGCCAGTGGTTTTACGGTAATCCGCCGCAGGCGCTTCGTGAACACCCGGCCTTCGTGGCGATCGGGGCAGAACACTGTCGCATGCATCAGCTTGCTGCAAAGTTGCTTCTTGCGGCGGCGCAGGAAAAAGCATCGCTGTCTCTGCAGGAATATGACGATTTCTCAAATGCAGTCGATAACCTGCGTCTGGAAATCAATTCACTCAAGCAGGAACTCGTGGATTCACTCAACAATCGCGACCCCTTAACTGGCGCTGAGAACCGCACGGGTATGCTTACCCGGCTCCGGGAGCTTCATGAGCTGGTCAAGCGTGGCGTTCAGACATGCACTATCGTGCTCATGGATCTGGATCATTTTAAAGCAGTCAACGATACCTATGGCCATCCCGCTGGTGATCAGGTGCTTGTGGCCTGGGTGAGTTACATCAAGCAGAATCTGAGGTCTTACGACAGAGTGTACCGCTACGGAGGCGAGGAGTTCCTGCTGTCCTTTCCTGGTACCGATCTTCAGATAGTCCAGGATATTATCGAACGCATACGCAAGGGACTTTCTGCAGTTGCCATCGGCGTGGACGAAACAAAGACGATCATGGTCACTGCATCGTTCGGGATGACTATGCTCGATCCGAACGTCAGCGTTGAAGAGTCGATTATTAGAGCGGACACCGCATTGTACGCAGCCAAGAAAACTGGGCGCAATCGTAGTTGCACCTGGGTTCTCTCGATGTCACCTAATCAGAATGGTGGCATTCACTAGAACGCAATCGCAGGAAATGTGCCACATTCAAATATGTGGGGTCAGATGAGAATGGCACTTACTTAAGGCCCCAAAGCCGAATAGAGCGTCATTCCGGCATGTTTCTGGCCGGAATCCAGAGTTTAAAACCGTGGATTCCCGACAAAAGCATTCGGGAATGACGACCTGATATCGTGGTTAAACCCTTAAGTAAGTGCCATTCGGGTCAGAGCCCTTTAACCAATTTAGTTTTTTCACAAAACTGCCCCACCCAACATAAACCGCGCATCAAGCTCATTCAACAACTCAAAAGTATTAATATAATCCACTTCAAAGTGATCACAAATATTTGGAATTTTCACCTTTTTACTTTTGGCATCAACAGGAACTTCATGAGTAACAATGGTTTCGCCTGTTAATGTTGCCTTAGCAATTAACCATGGATCGGCTTTACTTAGAAATTGAGCGATATTGCCTGGGCTTTTATTTGGAAGGTCGGCGACATATTGTGCTACTTCAGCCATTTTTATTTGTATATCATCAGATGATATCGGATGAAACTGATCTTTGCGAGGCTGCACCCAAGCCGACAGCTCATCTCCTTTGTTTGCAAGTTCATCATAAACACTGCTAACGCTCGCCAGACTGCCTGATTGGTATTGTTGGTCAAGCCAGTCCCAATAGGCGGGGCAGAAACTCATTTGGTAGTAACGATTTTTTGCTTCTATGTAAGTGTTGGCATCTAGCAGGTACATTAAATTCCTAACTCCCTGGCATATTTGGTTATGTTATGTGGCTTCATGCCAAGCAGTTGTCCCGCTTCTCTGAGTAACACTCGTCCGCTCAATGTTTCACTGACAAGTGCCCTGGAGAACCTTTCGCTGAGGTGGCCTTTTTTTGTTGTGTAATAAGTTGGACCGCCAGAGTTTTTTTCACGTCGCCTGTATTGCTCTCGCAAGTCATCTACATATTGTTGATACTGCTGTATCGTAATTTTTCCGAGAGATTGCGCCCTTCTAGCAATAACCCATTTACTAACGTGAAAGTGCGCTTCCAATACAGCGGCATTTCTACGCCAGTCTTCTAGTTCTCGCCAGTGCTGTTCGAATTCATTTTCAGGCACCAAAAACTCAGCGGCAATCGCGTTACATAGGATTTCTTCCTGTCGCTGAGTTGTAGGCTTTGCATCAGAGATGCCACTTTGCCCTATCCATATATGAGCGAGCTCATGTATAAGAGTAAATAAACGAGCACTGGGTGCATCTGCCTGGTTGATAAATATTACAGGCGCGATTGGGTCGTATATGGCGAAGCCTCTAAACTCAGCAACAGACAGTGGGCGAGTAAAATGCCCCATGTCAGCTTGTCTCATGACCAGAATTCCAGCATCTTCAATTTTATGTATAAGTAATCTGAAATACTCTTCCCAGGAACCTCTTTCAGGATGAGCCGCAACACCTAATGTTTGTCGCATATCATTAACAACAGTGGCTACGGGCGTCCGCGTATTAAAGCGTTTTATGTGAGGAGATTCATCAAGCTCCTGGTCATGTAAATACTCAAGATACC
Organism: Gammaproteobacteria bacterium; assembly: GCA_024636785.1. Taxonomy (GTDB): domain Bacteria; phylum Pseudomonadota; class Gammaproteobacteria; order SZUA-229; family SZUA-229; genus LH-M37. Next base: position 854 of record JAGXGK010000042.1, on the reverse strand, counting down.
ATTGCTGCCTCTGTAGAATAATCTGGACTATATCTATTAATTCAGCGCTCGGACGCTGAGGCTGTTCACCCCCAACAGTTCTTAGATCTGGAAGTGGTAGTTCTTCATCTGGTGGTGTTTGTAAGTATAGGTATCCGAAAGGAATATGCGTTTTAGAAGCAAAATTCTGTGCTTGCTTGAAAGTAGGAGGCTTGTCACCGCTCTCCCACGCTTCTAATTTATCTTCCGTGATATTGAGTTTGTCGGCTAGCATAGACAGGCTCAACTGGGATCGCTCTCTTGCCCAATTGAGTATGCCTGGATTAATGTTTGCGTATACTGTTGCCATTTACTTATTCAATTTTTTGTGAACACTAACTACAATATATGGGTAGTTTAGTCCTTCTTTTGCATAAAATCGTCACCCCTCACAAAACAGTGAAAGACTCAAATTACCAAGATTTTGTGAGAACAGACTCGATTGATTTCGTTCAATCAGAGACTTTTTAGATATATCCAACGCCGCACTCTCCTCAATACCTTGTGCTGTTTAAAATGTGCAGGCATTTTGGCTTTATAACCATAGCTAATGCAAGCGTTTATTCTTTTTACGAATTACATCCATGTAAATCGCCCTGCGGGCCAGCCACAAACCAGCTATTCAAATCAGTTCCTAACATATTTGTGGCTTTAGTTTTGGCTTTAGGTCTGCTTTCGACTTGTTACCCCTCTTACAACCTGCCTCAGCTTCCAGCTTTGGTAGCGGCAATTCGCCAGGGAAGGCGAATTGAGGTCTGCGAGCGGGATTGCGAGTCAGGCCGACGCGTAGGCAAAGTTGGAAGATGAGGCTCGCCCCGGTGGTTTTCCGGGGCAGG